>CBFHNZ010000018.1:20515-40640 GCA_965657415.1 Puniceispirillaceae bacterium (SeqCode)
ACCGGTGGCTGCTGCAGTCTCGGCTGTTTCGGTCTTTGTGGTCTCTTTTGCCGGGATCGCCGGAGCCTGCACCGAAGTGGTGTTGGCACCTGCCTCTGGCATCTCCACCAGTGTCGGTGCCTCGCTCGCCGCGGGCGCGGCGTCGGCGGCCGCGTCTTCAACTGCTGCTGGTTCGACCTCAGCTATGCCCCCAGTTTCGCTCTTGGCCTCACCGGCCAGAGCGGCGGGTATTGCGGCCGGTATTGCGGCCGGTGCGACCGGTGCGGCAGGCATGGCAGTCGGTGCTGAAATGATGGTTGATTTGCGGGTGATCGGGGCCTGGATGAAGGTTGGGCGTTCCCGCGTTTGCAGGTTGGCCTCGATCCCGGTGGCGACAATCGACACCCGCATCACACCCTCGAGCTTGTCATCGAAGGTGGATCCGAAGATGATCACGGCATCGGCATCGACCTCGCGGCGAATCCTGTTCGCAGCCTCATCGACCTCGAACAGCGTCATGTCCATGCCGCCGGTAACATTGATCAGTACGGCACTGGCCCCTTGCATCGACATGTCGTCGAGAAGCGGGTTGTTGATAGCTGCCTCGGCGGCTTGCGTTGCCCGACCATCGCCGGAAGCTTCGCCGGTACCCATCATCGCCTTGCCCATCTCGCTCATCACGGCCCGGATATCGGCAAAGTCGAGATTGATCTGGCCTGGTTTGATCATCAGGTCGGTTACCCCGGCAACACCCTGGTGCAGCACCGTATCGGCCATATGGAAGGCGTCGGCAAAAGTGGTGCGCTCATTGGCAAGCCGGAACAGATTCTGGTTCGGGATCACGATCAGCGTATCAACAAAGCTCTGCATTTCGATGATCCCGGCCTCGGCCTGGGCCATACGGCGCTGACCTTCGAAGTCAAACGGCTTGGTGATCACGCCGACGGTCAGGATGCCACGCTCGCGCGCCGCCCTGGCGATGACCGGTGCGGCGCCGGTGCCGGTACCACCACCCATGCCGGCAGTGATGAAGACCATGTTGCAGTCGGCAAGCTCGCTCATCACCGCCTCGATGCTTTCCTCGGCGGCGGCACGTCCGACATCCGGTTTGGATCCGGCACCAAGTCCCTGCGTAATCGCGCTGCCAAGCTGGATCTTCCGGCTGGCCAGAGAATGGGCAAGCGCCTGGCCGTCGGTGTTGGCAACCAGGAAATCGACCCCATCAAGGTCTGAGTTGATCATGTTGTTGACGGCATTGCCGCCGGCACCGCCAACACCGACAACGGTGATACGGGGGCGCAGTTCCTGCATGGTTTGAGGAACGGACAGATTGATAGTCATGAGACTCTCCCTTGTGCGGTTGGTGACCATGTGGCTGCCTGCAAACGAAATACACTTGGCGCGGCAGCGGTTGAATGCGGGGCATGTCGGGCCCCGCCGCTAGAATTTCCTGATAAACCCATCAAACAAGGTCGCATTGTTTTTGCTCCTTTCTCATAGATTGTCCCGGAACCAGGCGCCGAGTCTTTCGATCGGCCCATGGGGCAGGGTTCTGGTTTGTCGCTCCGCCGGGTCGTCCTCGGTCAATCTGCTGACATGCAGGAGGGCGCCGACGGCGGCGGCGTTCGACCGGCTGGTCTCTTCAACGGCAAGGTTGCTGATCCCGGCTGGCTGCCCCAGGATCACATTCCTGCCGACAAGCTGCGCGCAGAAGTCTGCGACGCCGGTCAGCTGGCTGGTGCCACCGGTAAGCACGAAACGGTTGCCGGCGGCATAATCCATACGCGCGCCGCGCATGCGATCCATCAGAAGCTCGATGATTTCCTCGACCCGCGGCTTGATCACAGCGCTGAGAAGCCGGCGCTCGATCGTCTTGCCGCCAGCCTCGATCACATCGCCAAGGCCGGGAAGGGTGATGTTGTCGGACATGCCAAGCTGCAGCGCCTCGCGGACTGGTGACGGGGCAGCGGCCATGGTGTCGAGCGGCGTGATCGATCCATGTACGGCCTTCAGGCGCTCGGCCTCGGCAAGCGGTGTTGACAGGATGCGGGCAATGTCGGTCGATATATGCTGGCCGCCAACCGGTACGGTGTCGGCATAGATCAGCTTGCTGTCCATGAAGATGGCGATGGATGAGGTGCCGCCGCCGATATCGATTACCGTGCTGCCAAGGTCGCGATCCTCGCCGGACAGGCAGGCAAGCCCGGCCGCATAGCCGGCATGGATGAAACGTTCCACGCTCAGATGGTTCAGCGCCAGCGCCTCAATGATATTCGTCAGGCTGGTGCGAAGCGCCGTCACATTCAGGAAATCGACGGCAAGGCTGCGTCCGCGCATGCCGGTCGGATCGGCAATGCCGCGCACATCATCAAGGCTGTAATGAAGCGGGTGAAGCTGCATCAGCTGCTGCGCCGGGTCGAGCAGCTGCGCCCCACAGCGGTCAAGCAGCCGGCGCACATCACGGCGGCTGACTGTGCTATCAGACAACGTCATGTCCTGGGTGCGAACCTGCGATTTGGGGCTGCCACCCGGCAAAACCACCGTTACTGAGGCGATGGAAAGGTCGGCTGCGCGCTCTGCGCTCTGCACCGCCTGACCAATGGCGTCGGCGAGCGCCGTCAGGGCTGTGACCTCGCCAGCCCGCATGCCGGCGGAGGCGTGCGTTCCCTGGCCAAGAAGGCGAAGCTCTCCGTGGCGGTCAATCTCGCCAATCATGCAGCAGATCTTTGTGCTGCCGATATCGAGAATGGCAAAGGGCCGTCCTATGCTGCGCCGACGCCGCAGTTTCATCGCTGCCTCCTGCTCATGTGTTTCTCCCCTTGCCACGGACCGGAATGTTCGGCTCGACAACCATCTGGTCGGGAACCCGCATGTCGATGACTGCCAGATCGCGGTTGGTAATCTTCTTGCTGTGGTCGATGATGGCGAGCCTCGACCAGGCGGTGCGCGGGTCGGTCTCGGGAAGCCTGACCCTGATGCCATTGCGAAGATGCACATCCCAGCGGCGCTCCGACTGGAAGGTAACGGCCCAGACATCGGCGAAAAGCTCGGGTTCGGTCTGCAGGATATTCAGGATCGGCCCGGCATTCAGCGCAGCGCTGGTGCCGGCGACAACGGTAAGATGGCCAAAGGCCGACGGGTCGGCACCCGAAATGACGGTACCGGTACGGTCGATCACCCGATGTCCTGCCTCGGTTTGCAGCAAGGCCATCGGAACGCGTTCTGTCAGCACAATCCGGATAGTCGACGGCATGCGGCGCTCGATGGCGACCTCGTCGATCCAGCCGATGGTAGAGAGACGTTCATGCAGGTCTGCCAGCGAGATGGTCAGCATCGGCGCGCCAAGCGTCAGCTCACTTGCCGCCAGAATGACCGATTTCGGCGTGTGCGCACGGCCCTTGACCTCGACGGTTTCCAGCCGCAGGCCGGCCTCCACGCTTGCCGTGATGATACCGTCTACAAGGCGCCCGCGCTCGACATAGCCGACGGCGATCATGGCGCAGATGCCGACTGCCAGACTGCCGCGCAGGATCGTGCGCAGGCTGGGCCGGTTCTGACGGCGCACAACACCGCCCTCGGGCGTCTCGCGAGCTGCCTGCTCAGGTGATGTCAGAAACGGTATCAATCGTCGCATTGCGCCGTCTCCAGAAGATGGTTGACCAGTTCCTCACCCGACATGCCGACAAACCGGGCCTGTTCGGGCACCAGCGATGTTGCTGTCATGCCGGGCACGGTATTGATTTCCAGCATGAAGAGCTGGTTACGGCTCTCGTCCCAGCGGTAATCCGCCCGGATCACGCCGCGGCAGCCAAGATGACGATAGGCGCGTTCGGCCCATTCGCAGGCCAGCAATGTTACCGGTTTGGGAATATCGGCCGGCAGCACATGGTCCGACCCGCCGGCAGCGTATTTCGCATCAAAATCATAGAAGCCGAGATTGGGCTTGATCTCGGTCACGCACAGGGCGGTGCCGTCCAGTACGGATACGGTCAGCTCCCGCCCCGGAATAAACGGCTCGGCAATCAGCGTGGCATCGACATCCCAGTGGCTGCGGGCCGGTGGGCTGTTGCTGCCATCCTCGACAATGACGACGCCGAGGCTTGACCCGTCATTGCGCGGCTTGATGACATGCGCGCCGGTATAGTCGGCTGGATAGACATGGCTGTCCTCGACCAGCGCCAGATCGGCCGGCACGGCGATTCCGACTTCGACCAGCATCCGCTTGGCGCGGACCTTGTCCATCGCGATGGCCGACGCCAGCAGCCCGCTATGTGTGTAAGGGATGTTCATGATGTTGAGCAGCCCCTGGATGTTGCCATCCTCGCCAACCTGCCCGTGCAGGGCGTTGAAGACGCGCGCCGGCTGCATTTCGGCAAGTGTGCGGGCGATGTTGCGGTCAACCTCGACCTCGACAGCGTCCCAGCCGGCATTGCGCGCGGCCTGGCCACAGAAGCTTGCCGACACCCGGCTGACCCGTGCCTCGGAGGTCCATCCCCCCATCAGAACTGCGACGCGCTCGCCGGTCACGCTTTGGTCCTCCCGTCACTCTCATCCGGGACGATCTGGCCTTCGGCAAGCTGGCCGACCCGCCGGATTTCCCAGCGCAGGGCAGGTCCGCCGCGGTCGGCGACACGCAGGCGCATCGTCTCGCCAAGGCTTTCAAGGTCATGCGCCGAAGCGCCGCCGCGGTTGATCAGGAAGTTGCAGTGTTTTTCCGACACCAGCGCATCGCCGATTTCCAGTCCGCGACAGCCGGCGGCGTCGATCTCCTGCCATGCCTTGCCGCCGGGCGGGTTGGCAAAGGTACTGCCACCGGTGCGCACGCCGCGCGGCTGCGCATCGCCGCGGCTGGCAACGATGTCCTTCATCCGCGCCTTGATGGCGGCGGTTTCACCCTGTGTCGCGCGGAACTCGGCATGGGTGAAGATCCAGTCGTCCGGCGCATCGCTGTGGCGATAGGCCATGCCCATCTCATCCGGTGTGGCGCTGAAGGCGCGGCCCGACCGGTCATAACCATAGGCGCGGATCACAACATCGCGGAACTCGCCACCATAGGCGCCGGCATTCATCCGCAGCCCGCCGCCAACAGTGCCGGGAATACCGATCAGAAATTCCAGCCCGGCAAGTCCGGCGCGTGCCGCGTGGCGGGCGACATGGGAATCCAGCGCCCCGGCCCCGGCAGTCACGACATCCCCGTCATGCGTGACGCCGTTCATATGTGCTGGCGTGCGGATCACCACACCGGCAATACCGCCGTCACGGACAAGAAGGTTCGACCCGGCACCGACGGTCAAGATCGGAATGTCGGCCGGGCAGGCGGCGAGGAAACTGCCAAGATCGTCATTGTCAGCCGGGCTGAAGATGATTTCGGCCGGCCCGCCGACACCGAACCAGGTGTGTCTGGCCATCGGCACAGCGCTGGCATATTCGCCGCGTACAGGCGGCAGGCGGTCAATGAGACTTGTCGTCATGCGCCAGTCTCCCGTAGCCTGTCCATCTCGCTTGGCAGCTGTGCGGCCCAGCCGGTGATATCGCCGGCGCCAAGACACATGACCAGATCGCCGCTGTTCGTGCGGGCGAGGATCTCCCCGGCCAGTGCTTCCGGTCCGGCCAGCGCTGCCGGCCCCCGATGGCCATGATCCCGAAGGCCGGTGACAAGGGCATCGCGGCCCATCCCGTTAATCGGTGTCTCGCCGGCGGCATAGACATCCGCCACCAGCACCTCGTCGGCATCGTTGAAACAGCCGCAGAAATCCTCGAACAGATCGGCAAGGCGGCTATAGCGGTGCGGCTGGACAACGGCGACAAGCTTGTTGGTGCCGCACAGCATCCGCCCGGCGCGGAGCGCGGCCCGGATTTCCACCGGATGGTGGCCGTAATCATCGATCACGGTCACGCCGCCGCTGACGCCCTTGGTCTCGAAACGCCGCCCGACGCCGCCGAACTTCTCCAGAGCCGCAGTGATCTGGTCCGGCGTGACACCCATCTCCAGCGCCACCGCCAGCGCGGCAAGGCAGTTCTGCACGTTATGCTCGCCAAGCATCGGAAAGCAGACTTCCGGCATCATTTCATGGCCGCCGGCGGTGCGCTCTGACAGCATGACATCGAACACCATCATCGGCCCGTCATGGCGCAGATTGACCGCCCGCACATCGGCATTCGCCGCCATGCCATAGGTGATGACCCGGCGGTCCTTGATGCCGGCCATCATCCGCTGCACCGCCGGATGGTCGATGCACAGGGTGGCAAAGCCGTAAAAGGGGATCGAGGCGACGAAATTCAGGAATGCCTGTTCCAGTGCTTCATAGGTGCCGTGATGGTCCAGATGTTCGGGGTCAATATTGGTCACAACGGCGACGGTCGGGTTCAGTTTCGAGAAGGAACCGTCACTTTCATCGGCCTCGACAACCATCCACTGTCCACGACCCAGCTTTGCGTTGCTGCCCCAGCCGGTGATGATGCCGCCATTGATCACCGTCGGGTCTACCCCGGCGCTGTCGAGCAGCGTTGCCACAAGCGAGGTTGTCGTCGTCTTGCCATGCGTGCCGGCCACGGCCACCGACCAGCGAAGCCGCATCAGTTCGCCAAGCATTTCGGCGCGGTGGACGACCGGAAGAAAGCGTTCGCGGGCGGCGATCAATTCCGGATTGTCGGGCCGGATCGCGGTCGAGATGACGACGATGGACGCGTCATGGACATTTTCAGCCTTCTGCCCGCAGATCACCTTGATGCCCTTGTCGCGAAGGCGGCGTACATTGGCATTCTCGGCGTTGTCACTGCCTTGCACGCAATAGCCCATCTCAAACAGGATCTCGGCAATGCCGCTCATTCCGATGCCGCCGATGCCGGTGAAATGCAGGGTGCCGATGGACAGCGGAAGCTCGCTCATGATCCGCTCCCGGCAATGGTGGTAAGACCGGCCCGCATCAGCGTATGTTCGGCGATGATGCTGGCAGCGTCGGCCGCGGCAATCCGGTGTGCCGCCCGGCCCATCCGCGCGCGCCTGTCCGGATCGTTCAGAATATCGGCAATGGTGGTGGCAAGGCGTGCGGCGTCGAGATCGGCCTCGGCAAGGCAAAGCCCGCCGCCAGCCGCCTCGAGCTGGCGTGCATTCGCTGTCTGATGGTCATCCATGGCCCCGGCGAAAGGCACCAAAAGGGCGGGTCGTCCCGCCGCGGCAAGTTCCGCCACGGTCGAGGCGCCGGCGCGGGCAATCACCAGATCAGCGGCGGCAAGGCGTTCCGGCATGTCGGTGAAGAAGGCGGCAATTTCAGCATCGATGCCAAGCGCGGTGTAGGTCTGGCGTAATGTTTCGACTTGTTCAGTGCGGCATTGCTGAACGACGCGAAGGCGGGCGCGAAGCGTCTGCGGCAGGGTGGCAAGCGCCGCCGGGACCAGCTCGGCAAAGACAGCCGCGCCAAGCGAGCCGCCAATGACGGTCAATGAAAGCGGCCCCTTCGCCTGTGTCGGCCGTGGTGTGATCGCAAAGAAAGCAGAGCGTACAGGCATGCCGGAGATAAAGCTCTTGACCCGGGCTGGCAGGTTGCTCGTGCCCGCCCAGCTCAGCGCCAGATGACCTGTCCATCGGGCCAACAGATGATTGGCCCGCCCGAGGAAGGCGTTCTGTTCATGCAGCAGCGATGGCACGCCCAGAAGGCGGGCCGCAAACAACGGGGCAAAGGACGGATAACCGCCAAACCCGACCATCGCTACCGGCCGGCGTTTCAGCATCAATAGCAGGGCCAGTGCCGCGCCGGTGCCAAGTTTTGCCAGCGCCGACAAGCGGCCAAAGACACCGCGCTGGAAGGGAGAACCGGCTGGCAGGACGATGCGGCCATCGGCAGGAACGAGGCGGGCCCCGCGGCGATCGGTCATCATCAGTGTTTCAACCCCGGCGCCGCGAAGCGCTTCGGCCACGGCCAGCGCCGGGAACACATGCCCGCCGGTGCCGCCCGCGGCAAGCGCGATCAGCGGTTTGCGCGGCACGGTCATGACGAGGTTTCCTGCTGATGCCGCCGCCCGGGAAGGGCATAGGGTGCGCGCCGGCGTGTCAGGGCAAGGATCAGTCCCATGGTCAGACCGCTGGCAACAAGCGATGAGCCGCCATAGCTGATCAGCGGCAGCGTCATCCCCTTGGTCGGGATGAGGTCGGCGGATGAGGCCATGTGGATCGCCGCCTGGAAGCCGAATTGCAGAACCAGGCTGGCGCTGGCGATCAGGCAGAACAGACCCTCATCCGACATGGCCCTCGCAAAGCCGCGAAGTACGATAAAGGCATAGAGTGCGACCAGCGTCAGACAGGCAAGGGCGCCGAATTCCTCGGCCGCGACGGCAAAGATGAAGTCGGAATGCGCATCGGGAAGATGAAGCTTTACCGTACCGTCGCCGGGTCCAACGCCAAACAACCCGCCATTGGCAAAGGAATGCTTTGCCTGTTCAACCTGCCACGCGCCGCCTTCGATGAATTTCTTGATCCGCAGTTCCACGTGATCAAGCGTCAGATAGGCAATGAACAGGCCAAGCGGTGCCAGCGCGACAATGCATATCACCAGCAGCATCGGCATGCCGGCAAGGAACATCTGGAAGCCCCAGGTCAGCACGATCATCAGCGTCATGCCGATGTCGGGCTGCAGCACAAGGATACCGACAATCACCGCCATCAGCAGCGAGGAATAGATCCAGCCCGGGAAATCCTGGCCTTCGCGCCACAAGGTCAGAAGCCAGGCTGACACCACGGCGAAGAGTGGCTTGGCGAACTCCGAAGGTTGAAGGTTGAAGCCGGCAATGTTGATCCAGCGTGTGGCCCCCTTGATTTCGCTTCCAGCGACCACGGCAAGAACCATCAGGCAGACAATCCCGGCAAGACCAAGCAGCGCCAGCGCCCGGATCGGCCGCGGCTCCAGAAGCGAGACAGTGATCATGATGCCGACGGCGGGAATCAGGAAGATGCCCTGGCGCATGCCGAAATGCTGCGACGGCAGATTGATCAGCGTTGCCACCGCCGGTCCCGCGGCCATGACGAGAAGCGTGCCGACCACCATCAGCAGCAGCGCGCTGGCAAGAAGCCAGCGATCGACGGTCCACCACCAGACCCCGACAAGGGAACGATCAGTGCGGTCAAGCATGCGCGCCTCCTGCGGTGGGTTCGGCTGCGACAAGCCGTCTTGCGATGGCGCAGAAGGCATCGCCGCGGGCACCGAAACTGTCAAACTGGTCGAATGAGGCGGCGGCGGGCGACAGCAGGATTGTCGCCATGCCGGCCGCGCCGGTGTCGGCGTTGGCATCGGCAAAGGCGGCCGTTGTCGCGCTCTCAAGGTCGCCTGAAAGTCTGATCGGCACCTTGCCGTCCAGCGTACTGGCGAAATCGGCGGCAGAGCTGCCAATGAGATAGGCGCGCCGGACATTCGCGGTGGCGGCGGCGGCGGGGCCAAGCCCGCCTTGCTTCGCCTCGCCGCCGGCAATCCAGTAGATGCTGTCATAGGCAGCAAGCGCGCAGGCCGCCGCCACGCCGTTGGTGGCCTTGGAATCATTGATGAAGGCCACGCCATCACGCTGCGCTACGTGCTGCATCCGGTGTGGCAGACCGGCGAAATCGCCCATGCCCACGGCGATGTCGGCTCCCGTCATCCCCAGATGCCGAAGGCAGGCCGCAGCGGCAGCGGCGTTGATCGAATTATGCGGCCCGGCGAGCGCCGGTGACAGCTTCATATCGGTGGAAAGGTCATGGGTGCTGACCGTCACGGCGGTGCCGCCGCCTGCCATAAAGTCCGTGGCAAGTCGGGCAACCGGCCCGTCATCCTCGCCAAACACCGCCAGGCCATGCGGCGGAAGGGCAGTCAGAATGCGCGCCTTCGCGGCGACATAACCATCCAAGCCGCCATGCCGGTCAAGATGGTCCGGCGTGATGTTGAGCAAGACCGCCACATCGGCGTGGAGTGAAGGCGTTGTTTCAAGCTGATAGGAGGACAACTCCAGCACGATCACCCCATCCGGCCCCGGATCATCAAGGTTGCAGGCGGCATCGCCGATATTGCCGCCGACACTGACCGCGATGCCGGCTTTGCGCAGGCAATGGCCGATCAGCGCCGTCGTCGTCGATTTGCCGTTCGTGCCGGTGATGGCGACAAGCCGCGCCTGTGGTGCGGCGCGAATCGCCAGTTCAATCTCGCTGATGATCTCGATTCCGGCCTCGACGGCGCGGGCCGCCGCCGGATGCGGGGCAGGGTGGTCATGCGGGATGCCGGGGCTGATCACCATGGCGTCAAGCCCGTCCCACGGCCAGTCCTGCCAATGCGCTGGCAGGGCACCCGCCGGCAGATTGTCCGGTGCCGCCCGCCTGTCATCATGCAGCCAGCATTGGGCGCCAGCTGCGCAGAGCGCGCGCGCGGCCGCCATGCCGGACAGGCCGAGACCAAGGACCCCGACCTTTCTGCCTGACATGGAATGCGGAACGAGCATGAAGATGACCTCTAGCGAAGCTTCAGCGATGACAGGCCGGCCAGAGCCAGCACGACGGCGATGATCCAGAAACGGATGACGATGGTTGATTCAGCCCAGCCCTTGCGCTCGAAATGATGGTGCAGCGGTGCCATCAGGAAGATCCGTTTGCCGGTGAGCTTGAATGAGGCAACCTGCAGGATGACCGATAGAGTCTCGACAACGAACAGGCCACCGGTGATGGCAAGCACCAGCTCGTGCCGGGTTGCCACCGACATCGCGCCAAGCGCGCCGCCAAGCGCCAGCGATCCCGTATCGCCCATGAAGACCCGCGCCGGTGGCGCGTTGAACCACAAAAAGCCAAGCCCGGCGCCGAGCAGCGCGCCGCACATCACCGCCAGATCACCGGTGCCGGGAACATAGTTGATCTGCAGATAGCTGGCGAAATTGACGTTGCCGGCGAGATAGGCGATCAGGCCGAAACAGGCGGCGACAATCATCACCGGTACGATGGCCAGCCCGTCAAGACCATCGGTCAGATTGACCGCGTTCGACGCGCCGACAATCACCACCATGGCGAAGGGAACATAGAACAATCCCAGCGAAATCAGCGTGTCCTTTAAAAAGGGAACAGCCACGCCATAGCGAAGCTGGGCCGGTGACAATTCGATCAGCGCCAGCGTAGCGATGAAGGCAACACCAAGCTGCAGCACCAGCTTCATCCGTCCGGACATGCCGTGATGCGAACGGCGGCGCAGCTTCATCCAGTCATCGACCGATCCGACCGCGCCGAAGGTGATTGCGACAAGCAGTACCGGCCACAGATAGGGGTTTGACAACGGCATCCACAACAGTGTCGACAAGGCAAAGGCACCGAGGATCAACAACCCGCCCATGGTTGGCGTGCCGATCTTCGTCACAAGATGCGATTCCGGGCCATCAGCGCGGATAGGTTGCCCTTCGGCCTGATGTGTTTTCAACCAGCGGATCAGCGCCGGACCGAACATCAGGCTTATGATCAGCGCTGTGACTGTCGCGCCACCGGTGCGGAAGGTGATGTAGCGGAACAGGTTGAAGAATTGATACTGATCCGATAATGGCACCAGGAGGTCAGGCAGCATGCGATGCACCTCCATTGACGCCGGAGGGGGCGACAACCCCGTCAATGATCATCGCCGCAACGCGGCAGGCCCCGGACCCGTTCGATCCCTTGATAAACACACGATCGCCGTCACGAAGGGCGGTCCGCAGCGCGGCCAATGCCATGTCAGGCGTGTCGGCGGTGTAATGGTCGATGCTGCCGGGGAGCGAGGGGGTCATGGCCGCCATCATCGGTCCTATGGTGATCAGCGTCCGCGGTTGCAGTGCTGCGATGCCGTCCGCGAGAGCGGCATGCGCCGTCGCACTGCCGTCGCCAAGTTCCAGCATATCCGAGAGCAGCATGATCTGGGGCGGCGTTGCAGCAAGTGTCGTGAAAGCCGCCTTCATTGAGGCTGGCCCGGCATTGTAGCTGTCATCGACCAGCGTCATGGTCTTGCCATCAAGGGTCGCCTGATATACCGCGCCACGACCAGGTAATTCACTGAAATCATGAAGTAATTTTGCAGCCTGCGTCACATCGAGACCAAGCGCGGCAACTGTCGCCAGCATTGCCGTGGCGTTGTGCGCCCAATGCCGGCCCCGCGTTCCCATGCGGAAGACAAGCCCGGTTCCCAGAATGTCCGCCCTGACAGTCGTGCCGGCATCATCCGTGGTTACGTCGATGAGGCGTGCATCGGCATCGATGGCGGTGCCGAACCCGATGATTCGGTTGGCTCCGGCCGCAGTGGCGCGGGCGCTGAGAAACGCGAAATACGCGTCATCGGAATTCAGAATGGCGGTGCCACCGGCGGCCAGCCCGTCGAAGATTTCGGCCTTGGCGGCGGCAATGTCGTCAAGCGTGTTGAAGAATCCGGCATGGCTGTCGGCAATGCGTATGATCACCGCGATATCGGGCTGGGCGAGGCTACTGAGAGTCCGGATTTCCCCTGGCGCGTTCATGCCGATTTCCTGCACCGCGGCAAGCGGCGCGTCGGGAAGCGCCGCCAGCGTCAACGGCACGCCGAGATGATTGTTGAAGCTGGCGCGGTTGGCATGGCAGCCGCCAAGCTGGCGCAGCATGTGTGCCAGCATTTCCTTGCTGCCGGTCTTGCCAACCGACCCGGTGATGGCGACAAGATGACCGCCGGCCATGCGGTGCGCCGCCCGGCCAAAGGCGCCAAGCCGGGCAAGCGCGGCCTCGACATCATCGACCATCAAGAGGGGGCACGGCAGTTGGCGGGGCATGGTGGCGGGATCGCGCGAAACCAGCGCGGCGGCGGCGCCGTTGGCAGCTGCGGCGGCGATGTAGTCATGCCCGTCGGCGTGCTGGCCGGAAAGGGCCGCGAACAGGGTGCCTGGCGCACAGAGCCGGCTGTCGATCTCGATTGCAGTGACGGTCAGCTCGCCCGGCGGTGTCAGCCAGGTTCCCTCGGCGCGGCGGGCCAGCTCAGCGGCCTCAATCTTCATCGCCGGCGTCACGACATTCATGCGTCGCCTCCATCGGCTGTCAGCCTGCGTATGGCGTTACGGGCGACGCTTGAATCGCTGAAAGGAAGGGTCTCGTTGCCGACAAGCTGGACACTCTCATGTCCCTTGCCGGCGATCAGCAGCACGTCATCCGCTGTTAACTCTCGCATCGCGGCTGCGATGGCATCGCCGCGGTCGGCAATTTCGATGGCCTTCGGGCAATTCTCGATGATCGCGGCCCGGATTGTCGATGCTTCCTCGGAGCGCGGATTGTCATCGGTGACATAGATAAGGTCAGCATGTTTATTGGCGGCGCTGCCCATCATTGGGCGCTTGCCGACGTCGCGGTCACCGCCGGCACCAAACACCACGGCGAGGCGGCCACGTGTTTCGGGGCGCAGCGCCCGCAGTGCCGATTCCAGCGCGTCAGGCGTGTGCGCATAATCGACAACCACTCTGGCGCCGGCCGGATGACCGGAGACAAGCTGCATGCGACCTTCAGCGCCGGTGACATAGGGCAGTGCCCAGAGTGAGTCGTGCAATGCCAGGCCGCTGGCATGTGCCATCACCGCTGCGGTCACGGCATTCACGGCCTGAAATGTGCCGGCCAGCGCCATCGGGATACACAGGCTATTGCCCTCATGCTCGACCGTTACATCAAGCCCGAAATCCATCGCCTCGACACTGCTGATCCGGAAATTGGCGGATTTGTGACTGCCTACCGTCAGGATGACGCGGTCCTGCGGGTCAAGGTTGCGCATTATCTCGTTGAGCCGCGCACCATAAGGATCGTCGATATTGATCACCGCGCAGCCACCTGGCATCAGAAGTTCGGTGAACAGGCGCGCCTTGGCGGCGAAATAGTCTTCCATATCGGCGTGGTGATCAAGGTGATCACGGGTTAGATTGGTAAAGCCGGCAACATGGATTTTCAGACCGTCAAGGCGATGCTGTGCCAGGCCGTGGCTGCTGGCCTCAAGCGCCAGATGCGTGATGCCGGCGCCGCAGATCGGCTGTAGCGCGGCATGCAGGCTGACTGCGTCAGGTGTTGTCAGTGACGGCAGACCAAGCATCTGCCCCTGCATGGTGCGCGGGTCCGGCCCCTGTAGCCCCAGTGTCCCGATCGAGGCGGCATTCCAGGTCGCGCGCCGCCAGATCTGGCGGATGAATTCAACTGTTGATGTCTTGCCGTTGGTGCCGGTGACCGCGGCGATCATGCCCGGCTGGCGGGGCCAGAAGCGCGCCGCGGCAAGGGCCAGTTCGCGCCGCGGTGACGGACAAGTAAGGACCGGCACGCCATTCGCGGCGATGGCTTTCAGCGCGTCGTCCGGAGGGCGGTCGTCGGTCAGGATAGCGGTGGCACCGGACCGGACGGCCGCAGCGGCATAGTCGCGCCCGTCAGCATGGTTTCCAGCAAAGGCGGCAAACAGGAACCCCTTGCCGGCCTCGCGTGAATCGCTGCCAAGGCCGGTAATTTCCAGCGCGGCAATCTCTGCCGCGCGCGGATGCGCCATCGTTGGGCCGGGGATCAGATCAGAAAGATGCAAGAGTTTTTTCCTCCTTTCCGATCTTGAAGTCGAGCCGCAGTTTCTGGCGAATTTCGGGCGCTTTTTCGTCAACAGGATGAATTCCAAGCAACGGTGCCGCATTCTCGATGATATGGCGCGCCGCCGGGGCTGCCACCCAGCCGCCCGTGGCATAGCCGTAGGAATGTTTCTGGCCCTTGGGCTCATCAACCATCACCACCAGCACATAGCGCGGGTCATGAACCGGGAAGGTCGCGGCAAAGCTGGCGATATTACGGTCCTTGTAATAGCCACCCTCGGGACGGATTTTCTCGGTGGTGCCGGTTTTACCACCGACCATATAGCCGGGAGCCTCGGCATAGTTGCCGGTGCCGTCCGGATGCTTGACAACAAGTCGCATCATCGAGCGCACGGCGCGCGTGGTCTCGTCGGAAAATACCAGCTCGCGAACCGTTTGATTGCCCAGATGGTTCCGGGACTGATCGCCAGACTGATCGCCAGACTGATCACCTGACTGGCGGCGCAGCAGCGTCGGCGCGGTCCACAGCCCGCTGCCACTGGCGGTGGCGACGGCGGCAGCAAGGTGCAGCGGCGTCACCGAGATGCCGTGGCCATAGGAAATGGTGGCGATCTCGGACTGCCGCCAGGAGCGTGGCAGCAGTGGTTTTGCGGTCTCGGGGATTTCGATCGGCAGCCGGTCAAACATGCCAAGCTGGCGAAGATAGTATTTCTGGGTCTCGGCACCGATTTCGGCGGCCATCCTGGCCGACCCGATATTCGATGACAGCACGAGAATTTCCGGTACCGTCAACGGCCAGTCATAGACATGATAATCGCGGATGCGGTGGCCACCGACACGAAGCGGCTTGGCCACCTCATAACGCCGGTCGAGGGTCGTGGCCTTTGACTCCAACGCCATCGCCGTATTCAAAACCTTGAAGGTCGAGCCCATCTCATACAGACCGAGCGTCGCCCTGTTGAACCTTGTGTCGGCGTCGGCGCTGCCGAAATGGTTTGGGTTGAAGTCAGGAAGCGAAACCAGCGCCAGCACTTCACCGCTGGCGATATCAAGCATGACTCCAGCGCCGCCAATTGCCTCAAATGTCTGAATTTGCTTATTTATCTCTCGGGCGACGATAGCCTGGATGCCGGCGTCGATCGACAGGGTGATATCGTCGCCAGCAGCAAGACGGGCATCCAGCGACTTTTCCACCCCGGCAAGACCGTTATTGTCCGGGTCGACCTGGCCAAGGATATGCGCCGCCAACCGGCCGCTTGGATAGGCGCGAAGCGTGCTTTTGCGAAAATGGATTCCCGGAATGCCGAGTTTGAGAATTTCTTCATGCCGCGCCGGGGTCAGCTTGCGGTCAAGCTCGACATAGCGGGTATCCTTGGTCAGCAGCTGTGTCAGCGCCGCCGCGTCATGCCGCGGCACCAGCGGGGCCAGCGCACGGGCCGCTGCCGCCGGGTCCATGATTTCGCTGGGGTCGGCATGAAGAACGGTAATCGGAAGGTTGGTTGCCAGCAGCCGACCCTTGCGATCCAGGATCTGGCCGCGCTCGGCCTTCGGCGGTGGCACGATTCCGGCGGTACGGGCATTCGCCTCGTCGGTGGCAAGAAACATCACGCGCGCGGCGATGGCCGCGAACACGACCAGCACCGCCACCGCAGAAATCACCAGCCGCACCTCTGCGATGCGGCGTGATCGGGCCGGGTCCGGGCGTGCTGGCAAGACAAGATTGCGAAGCCGCGAGGCGATGTTGACGGTGTGGGTCATTGCGGTGCGATGCCTCCCTTTTCCACGATCACGCGGTCGCCCGGTCCGGCGGCGATTTTCGTCAGGTCACGCGGTGCTGTTTCGGGTTCCGGCGGCAGCAGCGTGATCACCCCGACATCGGCCACCGGGTCTTTGAAAGCTGGCAGGATGCGCATGGGGATGGCGTCGATCGGCAGCACCCGGTCTTCCGGAATGGGCTGCATCTCCAGCAGTCTGTTGGACAGTTCCAGAACCCGCTCGGGACGCGACAGATGCGCCCATTCCGCCTCAAGAACGGCAATCTCACGCTCCGCCGACCTGATATCGCGTTCCAGCGCCAACAATTCGCCCTCGCGCCGGTCGATGCCGATCTTCACCTGATAGAGCGTGGTGCCCAGAATGGCGGTCAGCACGCTGACAAGAAGGATCATGCGCATGCGCCATCTCCACTTTCAAAAAGGGATGAGGTGGTGCGTCTGGCCACACGAAGCTTTGCCGAACGGGCGCGGGCATTCTGCGCCGTCTCGTCATCGCCGGGAAGGATCGGCTTGCGGGTTACCAGCTCGAAAGTCGGGGCCGGGCCGTCAATGGCGGGAAGGTGGCGCGATGGATTGGCGCGGGCGCTGCTTCGCGCACCAAGAAAGCGCTTCACGATCCGGTCCTCCAGCGAATGAAAGGATACCACGGCGAGGATGCCGCCTGGCTTCAGCATCGCCTCGGCGGCGCTCAGCCCATCCTCGATCTCGCCAAGTTCGCGGTTGATATAGATCCGTAGCGCCTGAAAGCTGCGCGTTGCCGGGTCAAGCTGCCCCGGGCGCTGTGCCGGCATCACCGCATGGATGATTGCCGCCAGTTGGCCGGTTGTGGTGATCGGTGCCTCGGTGCGGGCGCGGACAATGGCGCGGGCGATCCGCCGCGAGGCGCGCTCCTCACCATAATCCCACAGGATCTGGGCCAGCGCGCGTTCATCAAGCCGCATCACGATATCGGCCGCGCTGTCGCCGGATTTCGACATCCGCATATCCAGCGGCCCGTCGAGGCGGAAGGAAAAGCCGCGCTCTGCCTGGTCAAGCTGGGTTGAACAGACGCCGAGGTCAAAGGCGATGCCGTCAAGCCGCGCATCTGGCCCGGCAAGGTCGCGCATCTCGGAAAAGCACCCCTCACGGAGATGCAGTCTGTCACCATATTTGTCGGCAAGGCCGGTGCCGCGGAGAATGGCGTCAGGGTCGCGGTCGATGGCGATGACGGTGCAGGCGGCAGCTTCAAGGATGGCCTCGCTATAGCCGCCATTGCCAAAGGTGGCATCAAGATAGAGGCCGCCATCAAGCGGGGCCAGGGCTGAGACGACATCGCGCAGCAGCACCGGCGTGTGGAGTGCCTGATGCCGGGGGTGCGCCGCAGCCATCAGCGCCTCCCCTGGGGACCGCTTGGCGTCTCGTCCGGCGGCCGTTGGTTGCCGCCAAGTCGCAGGCTGGGCAGCCCCGCCGTCTTGGCGCGGGTGCGGGCCTCGGTCTCGCGCGCCCGATAGCGCGCCGGAAGCCAGATCTGGAAGGACCGGCCGATGCCGGCATAGAGCGCCATGTCGTCAAGCTCGGCAAAATCGATGAAATCCGCCGACAGCATGATCCGGCCCTCGCCATCGAGTTTCATTTCCTGTGCGCTGGACAGCATTGTCTGCAGCGTCGCCACCTCTTCAGACAGGCTGTCCATATTGTCGATGGCGTCGACGATCTGGCCGATCCGTTCCGGCCCACACCCCTCGAGGCAGGGTTCGGTCAGCGATTTGAACAGATAGAGGGGGTCGCGGCGGCGTTCCAATACCGCGCGAAAGGGCGCCGGCACGGACAACCGGCCCTTGCGGTCGATGCGGTTCTCGAATGTGGACAGGAACAGATCCACGCGACATCCCCGAAATTCTGGCGAGGCTCTGGCGGGGCTTCCGCTGCCGGTGATGCGCGCCCCTGCAAGGTCGCTGGTCCGGCGGCCCCCCTTCATTTGTGCCGGCCCGAAGAACGGGCTCCGGAGGGGACGGAATGTGCCGGCTGGCATCCCCGCATGGGACGCAGCCACCCCACATTGCCTCAATTACCTCAATATGGGATTATTTGGGATATCATGGGAAATATTGGCCGTCAATGGGTTTTGATTGTTTTTTCATGGGAAAAAGCCAATGTTCTCAACCGGTTAAGTATGAATTTGAAGGACGCCACGTAACAGGCTGAAAAACTGGCAGATTCCCGATATTGTTCTGTTTTTGTTCTGATTTTAGGGCGTGGGCGGCCAGAATCCACCGTCGAATCGGGTGTTGGGGGCATGATTTGGCATGCCCTGATGCGCCCATACCGGATTGCCGGAGATCAAAACTGCCAGATGGCCTGTAAGCCGGGTTCTGTACCGGTTTCCCGGTGATGGCCATTCATCTAGCGGTGCCGTTGCCGGCCCCGTCAAGCAACCTACCCGGACATCGACGCGGAACCGCGCCTGCCGCGCCCTGACATAACGCCATGGCGCGGCGCGTGTCCCTACATGGTCTTGCTCCGGATGGGGTTTACCATGCCCGGCCCGTTGCCGGCCCGGCGGTGCGCTCTTACCGCACCTTTTCACCCTTACCGGTGGAACACCGGCGGTTTGTTTTCTGTGGCACTTTCCCTGGGGTCGCCCCCGCCGGGCGTTACCCGGCATCCTGGTCCCGTGGAGCCCGGACTTTCCTCTCCCCGGCCGTAAAGGGCGCGGGCAGCGGCCATCCGGCCATCTGACAGCGGGCGGAGTGTAGGCGCGCCAGCATCAAGGGGTCAAGACGCCGGTCAAGACGCCGGTCAAGATGCGGGACTGGTGTGGTGGCGAGCCCGGATCAGCGGGGCAGGCGTCGTCCTACGGATTCGGCTGTGGCGTTGGATGCCGGGTGCGGCCTGACCTCTGGTCTGGCATCCGGCGCAGCATCCGGCCCGGCCTTGGCCTGCGGGCTGTCGGTCTTGTGAAGCAGCGCGTCGGCGCGGGCGCCAAGCTCGGTCAGCGACGCCTCCATCACCCGCCGGTACCGCTCCAGGGTATCGCGCTCGCCCGGTTTCTGGTCCCCCAAATCCTGGCCCCCGCAATTCTCTTCCTTCGACTGCATTTGGGTTGCTTTCGCTGGCACATGGATCGGCGTTCCCATCACCAGCCGTCCCCGCGAAAAGGGTTTCGGGATCATCATCCGGTCCCACCCGCCGGCGCGCCAGCATGAATCAGCTGACCAGCTGAGAGGCAGGATCGGTCGGCCGCTGATCTGGGCCAGCGCCACCGCGCCGCGGGCCGCGATGCGGGCCGGGCCGCGCGGCCCGTCCGGGGTGATCGCCACCGACCGGCCATCCGCCAGCGCGCGCATCATCCCGCGCAAGCCCGATAGCGCCGAACGGCTGGACGACCCCCAGATCGTGCCAACGCCGAACCGCCGGATGCAGGCCGCCATCATCCGCCCGTCGGGATGCGTTGATTGCAGCGCGCAGAGCGGCCGGCGCGACGGCCAGAGATAGGGCATGGCGAACAGCCGCTCATGCCAGAACACGACGATGATGCCGGGGTTCGCCGCCATGAAGGCGTCGAGCGCCCGCCGGTCGGTCCGGCGCCAGCGAACGCTTGTCATGAGGAGTCCGATGAAGACGGCAACCAGATAACCGAAAACAACATTTCCGCCGCGTGATCGGATCATGGCCTTGATCATGCGAGACACACCTGTTCGGGATCACACCTGTCGGGGATCACACCTGTTTGGGGGCGGCGTCAGGGTGATGGCCATTAACCGGCGAAGTCAAATCGCCAAGGCCAATTCGCTGAGGCAAATCACCAGGGGCAAATCACCAGGGGCAAATCGGCCACCTGTTCGGATCAGGTTAACGGGCTT
>CBFHNZ010000019.1:0-38159 GCA_965657415.1 Puniceispirillaceae bacterium (SeqCode)
CTGAGCCAGGATCAAACTCTTAGGTTAGACTGGTTCAACGGATTTCTCCGTGAACATAGCCCGCCCAATTTAATCCATGTTCATCTACTTCACATTGAAGTAAGCGTTCAAAGATTCATCGGGCTGACTTTGTTGTTTACAAAGGACGATACGTTCACACGAACCGCCACCCGCGAATCTCTTCCAAATGATCTCACAATTTCAAATAGCGACCAGCAGTCTGCGACATGCGCTGATTGTTGGTAGGTGCTGCCCGGTCGGGCAACGAGCGCGGTTTATATGCCGGACCATGAACACTGTCCAGCCCTAAAATGCGCATTCTTCACTTTTTTTTCACAAACCCGAAACATACCGCAAACCGTGCCCCGGACCAGACCGCCAATGACCCGATCCCAAGCCTTGTCCAGGACGCGAGAATTGGTGTCCAGGACGCGAGAATGGTCGACAGCCCGCCATATTCCGTGTTGGCTGCGTCGTATTTGCGGCGCAGCGCGGACCTGCCTAAAAAGCAATGCCAACATAGCATATATATGACAGGTGCCGTGAATCATTTCACCCAGCTGAACCAGACCTGCCGCATCACACCCCCTTTGAAACAGCCGAACGGATCTGCGATTTGTCGAGACAGCACTCTAATGTCCCGGTGCAAATTTCTGAATCATTTCGGATTTCTTACCATCTCTATTGACCAAAGCAGTTACTTCCTGAATTATGTGCCGCATCTCGGGGCTGGCATCCGGAATGAAGGCCGGGCCAGCGCTGTGGGCAAAAGGACTCGGCAACAGGACCGTTAATTATGATTCGCAGTTTGGCGCGTTGGGTGATTCTTGGGTCGATGCTGCTGCCGGCCGCTGCCGGTGGCGCGGTATTGGAAGCCCGCGCAATGGAGCCCGGCGCAATGGAGCCCCGCGCAATGGAGCCCCTGCGCAGTGACGGCATGCCTCTGCCGCTGCCAAAGCCCGATCCGGCTTTGATGTATCCGGCAGAACCTGTCGATATCGCAATTCCCCTGCCACGGCCTGACCTGGCAACGATTCTGCCGCGCGCCACCCGTACCGTGACCGAAATGTTCCTGCAGCAGACCGGCAAATCGACAGGCGATGAGGCAACCTTTCGCCTGAAATCGGGCGAGGGTCTTGCGACATTGCTGCGACGGGCCGGATATGACCGTGCCGACGCGGCGGCCGCAATTGATGCGGTGGTCGGGCGCGCCAGTCTGCGATCGCTGCCGGTCGGGCTGGAATTTCGGATAGCGCGGGACGGATTCGCCTTCACAACGCGGAACGGGCGCGATGTCTTCGCGATTCGCGATCCGGAGGAAGGCTGGCTTGCCTTTACCGCGATCCGGCCGCTGGAGCGTTATCTTGCCTATGCGCAAGGCGTCATTGATGATTCGATCTACCGTGCCGCCAGCGCCAACAACATCCCCGACCCGGCACTTGCCGAATATATCCGGGTGATGGGGTTCTCGGTCGATTTCCAGCGCGAGATTCGCAGCGGCGATGCGTTTGAACTTCTCTATGAGCAGCAGATCGACCAGATCACCGGCGAGGTTATCGGCACCGAATTGCATTATGCCGGGCTCATGCTGTCGGGCAAGCAGCTTGGCTTCTACCGCTATGACCATGACGGGTCGCGTGTCGGCTGGTATGATCGCAAGGGCAACTCGGCAGCGCGCACATTGATTCGCACACCGATATCGGGTGGCCGCCTGTCATCCTCATATGGCATGCGGCGGCATCCGGTCAGCGGCTATAACTCAATGCATCGCGGGGTTGATTTCGCCGCACCGACCGGTACGCCAATCATTGCCGCCGGCAGCGGTGTGATCAGCGAGGCCGGCTGGTACAGCTCTTATGGCCGCTATATCAGGATCCGCCATAACAGCACCTATGATACAGCCTATGCCCACATGTCACGCATCGCCCACGGCATCAGGCCCGGTGTTCGGGTCGAACAGGGACAGGTCATCGGCTATGTCGGATCAACCGGACGGTCGACTGGCCCGCATCTGCACTATGAAATCCTGGTCAACAACCGCAAGGTGAATCCGCTCACGGTCAGCCTGCCGACCGGCGAACAGATCCCGACTGAGCATCTGGACACTTTCCATGCCAAGGTCGAACTTGTTGAAGCCGAAATGCTGGCCACCGGCAATATGCGCTTTGCCGCAATGGAGCTACAGCCGTCGGAAATCGCCCCGCCGCTTGCGCCCTGACCTGCCCGGCAGGAGGTGCGCCTGACGGCACCGCAGCAGGGCCGAAGGAAAGCGTTCAGGATGATCATCGATGAAATCTGGCAGTTCCCGGTGAAGGGGCTTGGTGGTATGCGGCTGGACAGCACCAGGCTTGCCGCCGGCCAACATCTGCCGGGCGACCGGCAATTCGCCCTGACAACCGGCCATCCGCGTTTCGCCGACATGCCGGACGGTGGCTGGCAGAAAAAAGCGGCTTTCCTGCAGCTGATGTCGCATGAACAGCTCGCCGCACTCGACTATCACTTTGCCGGCTCGGTGATAACGATCTCCCGTAACGGGGCGGACCTGCTCACCGCTGATCTGGACAGCGGCGAAGGCGCCGCCGCCATTGCTGGATATTTTTTGGATCTTCATGGTGGATCGCTTGCCGGGTCACCGCGGCTGATGCGAATCAATCAGGGCGCCTACACTGATACAAAGGCCCCCTGGATCAGCCTTGGCGGCACTGCCTCGGTCACGCATGTCGCGGAAACGATGGGCCACCGCCCTGACAGCCGCCGCTATCGGCTGAACATCATGCTGGAGACGGAGACACCCTTTGAAGAAGCCGATTTGATCGGCCATAAGATCGCCCTTGGCGACGCGGTGCTTCAGGTGGTGGCGCCGGTTGGCCGCTGTGCCGCCATCGATGTCGATCCAAAGGACGGCGTGCGCGGTCCGCACCTGTTGCCACGTATGAAGAACGCCTTCGGCCATACCGATCTTGGTATATTCGCGGACATCATTGAAGGTGGCACCATCGCGCCGGGTGACAGGCTGCGTCGCCTGGATTAGGCCCGGCTGTCGCAATATCTGTTAGCGTGGCTGGCACCGTGGCTGGGGCACCGGCCTTACGCAGAGGCCGGATCCTGGTCTTCCTGAACCTTTTCGGCAAGCTGTGCCGGTGTCAGATCGACCACCTCGGCACTGCCGCTTGCCGCCGTGCCGACAGCTGTCTTGGTACCACCATTTTCGGCGGCATTTTCGGTGGCGTTTTCAGCAGCATCTTCGGCAGCATTTTCAGCAGTATCTTCGGCGACATCACCCGCTGGCTCTGCCTCGACGGATGGCTGCTCATCAACCACCGGCTGCGGCCCCCCTGAACGCGGCTGCCGCTCGGCATGCTGTGTCTTGCGTTCCTCTGCCGCATCAATCGCCGCCTGATGCAAACGATAATAATGATCCGCAAACTGCGTATATGCCTCGGCGGTGATCCGCTCGCCGGCGGCGGCGGCATCATGTGCCAGCGCCAGATATTTCTCGTTCAGCTGCTGGGCATTGCCACGCAGCTTCACTTCCGGCCCGTTGGACTCATATGATGTATTCCTGTTCGGCACGTTTGGCTGGGCGCTACCGTTGCCCCGGCGGCCACGTCCGCGACCGCGCTTTGCATTCTGAGGTTGTCTCATCGACCTGTTTACCGGTTATTGCAACTGTTGCGGCAAGCGGCTCGTGCCTCGCCCGAGGCTCTGATCGGCTTACCAGACGTTACCGCCATTTCGGAGGTTCGTTCGCGGCGCAACTGGCGCCGCCGTCAACGCCCGCACAATAGCCACCAGATGGCGTCCATATCAAGCTAAAATATGCGCCATCGTGAAATATCCGCCAGTGCCAAAGCCCTCAATCGGCTGCCCTGAAGGAGAGGCACCTGACGATACCCGCCATATCGGCGGTGTCACCGGTGGGTTGCAGGCCGGCCGCAAGGGCCAGTTCGGTAACCTGCGACTGCTGGCCGGCACCGATCTCGACAAAGGCACGCCCCGCTGGGGCCAGCCCATGCGCCAGCCGCGGTAACAAACGCCGCCAGCTGGCCAACCCATCACCACCGCCATCAAGCGCCAGATGCGGGTCGAAACCCACCACCTCACGCGCCAGCCCCTCGATCTCGGCCAACGGGATATAGGGCGGGTTGCACAGGATCAGGTCGAACCCGTTCCGGTCCGCCTCAGAATTGCCGACATCCGGATCGGCAAAGTCCCCTTCAACAAAGCTGGCACGGTCATCAAGGCCAAGCTGCACCGCATTGGCGCTGGCAGTGGTGACAGCACCGGCACTGATATCGATCCCGACGCCGCTGGCCCGGGGAAGTTCCGACAGGCAGGCCAGCAGCAGCGCGCCGGAGCCGGTGCCCAAATCAAGAAGCCGCAACGTCTCAGCTTGGCGCGCACCTGCCCATGACAATGCCGCGGCGACAATGGTTTCGGAATCGGGGCGCGGGTCCAGCGTGTCGGGCGACAGTTCCAGCCTGAGCGACCAGAATTCGCGCCATCCACGGATCCGGCTGATCGGCTCACCGGCAAGCCGCCGGTCGAGGATGGTGGCAAAGGCAAGGCTGTGTTCAGCCGTCCAGTCAACCAGTGCTTCATGCGGCAGCACCGCATCGTCACGGCCAAGAGCGATGCCAAGAAGCAGCCTTGCATCCAGTGCAGCGCTGTCGATGCCAGCGTTGCGAAGCCGGGCCTGTGCCGGCATGAGGATTGTGCGCGCCTCGGGGTGGGGGTCTGCCGATGGCAGGCTCATTCCCCGCCCTCGGCAAGACGCTGCGCCTGGTCCTCTGCGACAAGCGCCTCGACCACCTCGTCGAGCGCCTCGCCGGCAATCACCTTGTCGAGCTTGTAGAGCGTCAGATTGATCCGGTGGTCGGTCACCCGGCCTTGCGGAAAATTATAGGTGCGAATGCGTTCCGACCGGTCGCCGGAGCCAACCTGCCCCTTGCGCGAGGCAGCGCGTTCGGCCTGCAGGCGCGCCCGCTCAGCATCATAAAGTCTGGCACGCAGGATCTTCATCGCCTTGGCGCGGTTCTTGTGTTGCGATTTTTCATCCTGCTGACTGACGACAATGCCTGTCGGTATGTGGGTGATCCGCACCGCCGAATCGGTGGTGTTGACCGACTGCCCGCCCGGGCCGGAAGCACGGAACACGTCAATCCGCAGGTCGCTTTCCTGAACGTCGATATCAACATCCTCGGCCTCGGGAAGCACCGCCACCGTGGCTGCCGAGGTATGGATACGACCCCCGGCCTCGGTTTCCGGCACACGCTGCACACGATGCACGCCTGATTCGAACTTCAGCCGCGCGAACACATCGCTCCCGGCGATATTGGCCGTGGCCTCCTTGTAGCCGCCAATGCCGGTCTCGGACACTTCCATGACCTCGAAGCGCCAGCCATGTTTCGCCGCGAAACGCTGATACATGCCAAACAGGTCGGAGGCGAACAGCGCCGCCTCGTCACCACCGGTGCCGGCCCGCACTTCGAGGATGGCGTTGCGCGAATCATCCCGGTCGCGCGGCAACAGCAACAGCTGCAGGGCCTTCATCTCGACGGGAAGGCGGGTTTCGACCTCCTCGATCTCGGCGCGGGCCATCTCCATGATCTCGGCATCGCCGTCAGCCTCGTCGATCATCTGCGCCGCCGCCACACGGTCTGTCTCCAGACGGCGTACAAGGTCGATCTGTTCACAGACAGGCCGTAGCTCGGCAAGTTCGCGCGACAGGCTGGCAAGTTGATCCGGCGCCAGGCTCGCCGATTCCGACAGCCGCGCCTCGACATCGGCCCGGCGCGCCATCACCCGGTCCATGCTCTGATCAAGACTCATCCGCCAGCTCCCCCGGTACAGGTTGCCAGAATGCTGGCGAGATGCGATGGCAGGTCGGACTGAGCCACCTCATTCTGCGTTCCGGCGGTCAGATCGCGAAGCTGCACAGTGCCGCCGGCAATCTCGTCACTGCCAAGGATCACCGCCAGTCTGATGCCGGCCCTGTCGGCCTTCTTCAGGCGCTTGCCGATAGCGCCGCCAGTCGGGACATCAACCGCGATGCCGGCATTGCGAAGCGTCTCGGCAACGGCATAGGCCGCCACGCCGGCATCGTCATCCATCGGCATTACCGCTACGCGCGGTGCGGCCGGCGCGTCGGCCCCGGCAAGCATGGCGAGCCGTTCAACACCGGCGGCCCATCCGACCCCGGCAACCGGCGGTCCGCCAAGCATTTCCGACAGCCCGTCATAACGGCCCCCGCCAAGAACCGTCCCCTGCGCACCAAGGTCATCGGTGATGAACTCGAACGCCGTATGGCAATAGTAATCAAGCCCGCGCACCAGCAGCGGATCAAATCGCCAGGCAATGCCGGCCTTGTCCAACGAGGATGTCACCGCCGCGAAATGCGCCTTCGATACGTCGTTGAGATATCCATCAAGACGCGGTGCCCCAGCCAGAATGGCGCGGTCACCCTTATCCTTTGAATCGAGGATTCGAAGCGGGTTTGTCTTCAGGCGGGCCTGGCTGTCGGCGGACAGGTCACCGGCATGCGCCTGAAGAAACGCCAGCAACGCCGTGCGATAGGCGTGTCGGCTTTCGGTGTCGCCAAGCGAATTGAGATGCAATGTACAGCGCTCGCGCACGCCAAGCCCTTCAAGAACCCGCGCACCACAACCGATGATCTCGGCATCGGCAAGTCCGTCACGCGGCCCCAGATATTCGATCCCGATCTGGTGGAACTGGCGCATCCGCCCCTTCTGCGGCCGTTCATAGCGAAACATCGGGCCGGCATAGAAGAATTTCAGCGGCAGGCTCTGCGCCAACCCGTTCGAGATCATTGCCCGCACCACGCCGGCGGTATTCTCCGGGCGCAGGGTCAATGTCTCACCGCCACGATCCGTAAAATTATAAGTCTCCTTGGTCACGACATCGCTGCTGTCGCCAAGCGGCCGCGAGAACACTTCGGCAAACTCGAAGATCGGCGTTGCCATTTCCTGAAAGCCGTACAGGGATGACGCGTCGCGGGCGGTGTCGATGACCCGGCGGTGCGCGGCCATCGCCTCGGGAAGCAGGTCCGAGGTGCCCCTGGCTGGTTGCAAACGAGACATTTTCAGCGTGTCCTTGGCATGATCCTGCAACGGAATGAGTGGGCCCTGCCGGAGGCTAGGTTTCGATTTCGCCCGATCTGATGGCGGCGGCGCGGGCCTCGACAAGCTCGACAACATGCTCGACGATATCACCATTCGTCAACCTGTGATCGGCCATGCCGGACACATAGATCTGATGCGTGCCGCGACCGCCACCCGTCAGACCAATATCGGTCTCGCGGGCCTCGCCCGGGCCGTTGACGACGCAGCCGATGATCGACACCGTCATCGGTATCTCGATATGTTCGAGCCGTTCCTCGATTGTTTGCACGGTGCTGATCACATCGAATTGCTGGCGCGCGCATGACGGGCAAGAAATCACCGTCACGCCGCGCCGCCGCAACCCCAGCGACTTCAGCATCTCATAGGCAACCCGTACCTCTTCGGCGGGGTCAGCCGACAACGACACCCGAACTGTGTCGCCGATGCCGGCCCATAGCAACCCGCCAAGCCCGATCGCCGATTTGACGGTGCCGGCGCGCAGGCCGCCAGCCTCGGTGATGCCGATATGAAGCGGACAGTCGATGGCATCAGCAAGCTGTTGATAGGCGGCGACCGCCAGAAACACATCCGACGCCTTCACCGAAATTTTGAATTCATGGAAGTCGTTATCCTGCAGGATACGCGCATGCTCCAGCGCCGATTCGACAAGCGCCTCGGGACAGGGTTCGGCATATTTTTCCAGAAGATGCCTTTCCAGCGAGCCGGCATTGACACCAATCCGCATCGAACATCCATGATCACGCGCCGCGCTGATCACCTCGCGGACACGGTCGGCGCGGCCGATATTGCCGGGATTGATGCGCAGACAGGCAGCGCCCGCCGCGGCAGCCTCGATGGCACGGCGATAATGAAAGTGAATGTCGGCGACAATCGGCACCGGGCTTGCCGCGCAGATGTCCCGCAACGCCGCGGTGCTGTCCTGATCAGGGCACGACACACGGACAATATCGGCACCAGCCTCGGCAGCGGCGTTGATCTGCGCCAGCGTGGCGCTGACATCATTCGTCGGCGTGTTGGTCATGGTCTGCACCGAAATCGGCGCATCCCCACCAACCGGCACGGTGCCGACCATGATCTGGCGGCACTGGCGACGTTCAATGGTTCTGTAGGCTCGGTAGGCGTTGGCCACGGCCGGCGCACTCCTCTTGGTCAGGCTGAACGGGACATTAGGCTTACTGCACGCGAAAACCAGCCGGCCTCCCGCGCCGCGTTGCCCTAGAGTTGGTTGCGAAGCTTGCTGGCGTCAAGAAGCAGGTCGCGCAGGATTTCGCCCGATTCGCCTACCGAGCGCACCGTGCCGTCATTGAACAGCAGCTCAAGACCGCCGGCATTGCCGGTGCTGAGATAGAGGCGGTCACGGCTGTCAATCACATAGGTGTCACCAGCCCGCATCAGCTTTGTCATCACTTCCTCACCATCATTGCGGATGATCTCGACCCAGCTGGCGCTGGTGGCGCGAAGTGTCAGTTCCATATCCGGCACACGTTGCCGGGCAAAAGCGACGCCAGTCCCTATCTGGCCGGATATCGACCCTGTCACACTGTCCATGCTGACCGGTGCGGTGGCATCCAACTGCCGATCCGCCGCCTTATCGCCTGGCAATGGTGTCAGGACCCCCTCGGTGGCACCATCGACGGTGGCGAGGTCAGCCTCGCCTCCGGAGGTGACCGCCGCTGGCATATTTTCAGCACGGTTGTCAGCAAGCGTTGCGATGTCAGGTGTCGCAATATCAGGTGTCGCAATATCAGATGTCGCAATATCAGATGTCACGATTTCGGGCAGAACCTGGCCTGGTGCCTCTTGCTTTGCGGCGGTCACCGCAACAGAATCAAAAGCCTGTTCTGCGGCAAGGCCCGTCTCCGGTGCCGATACGGTGCCTGCTGACACAGCGGTTTCGCCCGGCACCCCGGCAATGTCCGTCCCGGCCGAATCCGATGCCTCGCCCGACAATGCCGGATCGTTGGCAGGCAGGGCCGCCGCAGCAAGATCAACCGGTTCGATATCGGGCTTGGCCATATCGTCAGGTTCGGTCGCCGTCAATTCAATCTGCGGCGGCGCAATGGTTTCCGGCTGCGCTTCGCCCGTCAGCGCCGTCAGCACGTCCGGCCTACCAACCGCATACCAACCGCCATATCCGGCAACCGCAAAGATGACGATGATAGAGGCCAGCATCGCGCCAGAGCGCTGCGGGCGCTGGGTGTCGACCGGGAAACTGTAGGTCGGGCCTTTTTCCCCCTCACCAAGGAGCGCGCGATAACGCTGTGCCAGCTCCGCGCCATCCAGACCGACTTGCTGCGCAAAACTGCGCAGATAGCCGGCCACATAGGTCGGGCCCGGCAACGAGTCGAAATCGCCAGCTTCGATGCTTTTCAACTGATGTTTTGAGATCCGTAGGAGTTGCGACAACTCACTGATCTGGATGCCCTTCGCAAGGCGCGCGGAATTAACCTCAGCTCCGATCTGACGGAAGCTGTCCTCCACAACGCTCTCGTCGCGCGCCTCATAGTCCATAGCAGCCCACGCGGAATCACTTTAAACCTGTGGATAACTTAGCGTAAATCACCAGAATTGCAACCATTTCAACGGCTCAATTCAAGTTTAATTGCAACCGCGTCACAGCCGTGCAGACGGCAGGCAACCCAGCCGGCGGTCAATCCTCGGCGTCGAGTCCGAAGGCCGTGTGAAGACTGCGTACCGCCAGTTCGGTATATTCCGCCGCGATCAGCACCGAAATCTTGATCTCGGAGGTCGAGATAACCTCGATATTGATACCGCGCTCGGCAAGTGTCTCGAACATTGTCCGCGCGACACCGGGCTGCGAGCGCATAGCCATGCCGACCACCGAAATCTTGGTGACATCATCCTGTGCATCGACCCCGTCGAAACCCAATGTCTCACGGCTCGACCTGATGATTTCCAGCGTCTTGCCAAGATCACCCCGCCCGAGGGAGAAAGTGATATCGGTTTTCTGCCCCTCGCTGGCCGCTGTTTGCACGATCATGTCCACATTGATGTGATTATCGGCCAGGGTGCCAAAGATCGCCGCCGCGATTCCGGGCCTGTCGGGAAGCCCTTGAATGGTGACCTTGGCCTCATCCGGGCTGTAGGCGATACCGCTGATTTTTTCCTGTTCCACGATTGCATCCTCGTTGACGACAAGCGTTCCCGGCGCGTCTGTAAAGCTGGAACGCACCTGCAGATTGACATTATGGCGCATGGCCATGGCGACAGACCGCGTCTGCAACACCTTCGCGCCGAGTGATGCCATCTCCAGCATCTCCTCGAAAGTGATCTGATCCAGCTTCTGCGCACGCGGCGCGATCCGCGGATCGGTCGTATAGACGCCATCGACATCGGTGTAGATATCACAGCGATCAGCATCCAGCGCCGCCGCCAGTGCCACCGCCGAGGTGTCGGACCCACCGCGCCCCAGAGTCGCGATACGACCATCCGGCGCCAGCCCCTGAAACCCGGCAACAACAGCCACCTGACCGGCGGCGAGCCGCGCGCGCATCACACCGGTATCTATGCTCTCGATCCGCGCGGCGCCATGCACCTCGTCAGTATGAATCGGGATCTGCCAGCCAAGCCAGGAGCGGGCATCAACACCCAGATTCTGCAGGGCGATGGCCAACAACCCGACCGTCACCTGTTCACCCGTCGCGACGATGGTGTCATATTCACGCGCATCATGCATCGGCCCGATATCGCGCGCCCATGAAACAAGCTGATTTGTCGTACCGGCCATCGCCGAAACAACTACAGCAACCTGGTTGCCGGCCTCGACCTCGGCCTTGACGCGCAAGGCGACATTCCGGATGCGGTCAAGATCCCCTACCGAGGTGCCACCAAATTTTTGAACAATAAGCGCCATTTTTATCTTATGGTTGCTGCAGCTTGTGGAAAACCGCAGCTTTCATAGCGATTACGGCCGGATGGGGCAAGCCCGTGAACACCACAGCGGACCAAAAAGAAATCGACAATTTCGCGGCGATGTCCGCGCATTGGTGGGATGAGCGGGGGCCAATGGCCCCGCTGCATGCCTTTGCGCCGGTACGAATCGACTATATTCTGGACAGTGTCCGACGAATCGGCACATCCCGCGATGACCGGCTTGACGGGTTGCGGATTCTCGATATCGGCTGCGGTGGCGGGATCCTTGCCGAGCCGATGGCGCGGCTTGGCGGGCAGGTGACCGGCATCGACGCCACACCACAGGCCATCGAGGCGGCCACAGCGCACGCAACAGCCGTCGGCCTCACCATCGATTATCGCTGCACCACTGCCGAGGCACTGGCCGAAACCGGCGCGCAATATGATCTTGTCTATGCCTCTGAGGTGATCGAACATGTCACCGACAGGCGGCTCTTTGCCGCCGCGACAGCCGCATTGCTGGCACCAGGCGGCACCATTGTCATCACCACCATCAACCGCACGCTGGCCGCCTTCGCACTGGCCAAAGTGGCGCTGGAATATGTATTGCGGACGGTGCCGGCGGGAACGCACGACCCGGCGCGATTCGTGCGGCCGGCCGAACTCCGCGATGAATTCGCCGAGGCCGGCATCATGCTTGATGACATGACAGGCTTTGCGCCGCTGCCAGCCCGCCGCATTGGTGGCAACGGCTTTATCAGGGTGGGCAGTCTGGCGGTGAATTACGGGGCCAGCGGCACACAGGCGTGACGCGCGTCAGTGCAGTACAAGGGCCGAATAAAAGGAAGGCAAACAACCATCCGGCAAACAACCATCCGGCAGATAACCATCTAATTATCCTTCGGCAGCCAGGGAATATCCATCACGGCGATTCCCTCCTCATCCAGCGCTTCACGCTCCTCCTCCGTAGCCCGGCCATAGATTCCCTCAGGCTCGACCTCACCATAATGCATCTTACGGGCTTCCTCGGCGAATGTATCCCCGACATCACGGCATTCATCCCTGATCTTTGTCTGCAGCGCCCGCATTTCCGACACCAGCGCGTGCATGCGGCGCGCCGCCTGTTCCGGCAGCGCGGCAGTGCCCGGCGCAGCCGGAGCTGACCCGTACGAGGCTGGCCCGGATGAGGCTGGCCCGGATGAGGCTGGCCCGGATGAGGTTGGCCCGAATGGGGACTTGGCGGTCGCGGGCTGCTGTGGCGGCACGGATTTACGGGTCTTCGGGCTGGCAAGATTGGGCGCCATCAAGGCACGGCGCACCGCAGCCGAGCCGCAGGACGGACAGGTCAAAAGTCCGCAGTCCTGCTGTGATTCAAAGGCGGCCGAATCACCAAACCAGCCTTCGAATTCATGATCTTCGTCACATATGAGCTGATATTTGATCATCGCTCTATTGTCGCTCTCCCATCGCTTTAGGGGTCAAACCAGCCGGCCATGGCAATGTTTGTATTTCTTGCCCGACCCGCACGGGCAGGGCTCGTTCCGCGTCACCTTGCGCTGGGGCATGGCGCGCTGCGCCGGCGCCTCAGCCGGCGCGGCCTCCTCCGCTTCCGGCTGGCGGATTTCCACATGGCTCAGAACCATCGTCACCGTCTCACGAAGCCCGGCAAGAAGCGATTCGAACATCGTGAAGGCTTCGCGCTTATATTCATTCAGCGGGTCCTTTTGCGCATAGGCGCGAAGCGAGATACCCTGACGGATCTGGTCAAGGCTCAGCAGATGTTCCTTCCATTGCTGGTCAAGCACCTGCAAAAGCAACGATTTCTCGGCCATCCGCATCGTTTCGGGCCCGATTCGCACCGCCTTTTCGGCCATGTAACGATCAGACATGTCGGACAGCCGTTCCTCGATCTCGGTCTCGGCGACGCCATCCTCGGCGAACCATTCCTCGGCCGGCACCTCCAGCGCCAGCACCTTGGTAGCGTCGGTTTTCAACTGTTCGGCATCCCACTGGTCGCTGAAGGTTCCTGTTGGCACCGCCCGCTCGACAATCTGCGCCACCGCCTCGCGGCGCATCTCGGTGACCGTGTCCTGAACATCGCTCGCCCGCATGATCTCCTTACGCTGTTCGAAGATGACCGATCGCTGGTCGTTCATCACATCATCGAATTTCAGCAACTGCTTGCGAATCTCGAAATTGCGCGCCTCAACCTTGGACTGCGCCTTTTCGACAGCCTTGTTGATCCAGGGATGAACGATGGCCTCGCCCTCCTCAAGGCCAAGCTTCTGCAGCATGCCATCGAGCTTTTCAGAACCGAAAATCCGCATCAGATCATCCTGCAGCGACAAGAAGAATTTCGATGCGCCCGGATCGCCCTGACGGCCTGTCCGGCCACGAAGCTGGTTGTCGATACGGCGTGATTCATGACGCTCGGTACCGATGACATAGAGCCCGCCGGCGGCAAGCGCCTGTTCTTTCAACGCTGTCACCTCGGCGGTGATGGCGTCACGCTTGGCGGCCGGCAAGTCACCGCCATCGGCCTCTACCTCAAACCGCATGTCGAGATTGCCACCAAGCTGGATGTCGGTACCCCGCCCGGCCATGTTGGTGGCGATGGTGACCGCGCCGGGGACGCCGGCCTGGGCGATGATCTTCGCCTCCTCGGCGTGGAAGCGCGCATTCAAAACCTGATGTTCGATCTTGCGGCCTTTCAGCACCGCCGACAGCGCCTCGGATTTCTCGATGCTGACCGTGCCGACAAGCACCGGCTGGCCGCGCTCACGGCAATCGGCGATCAGATCGATGACGGCGTTGTCGCGCTCCTCGCTGGTCCGGTAGACCTCGTCATCATGGTCAATCCGCTGCACCTCGACATTGGTCGGAATGGCGGTGACATCGAGCCGGTAGATTTCCGAGAACTCGCCAGCCTCTGTCATTGCCGTGCCGGTCATGCCAGACAGCTTTTCATAAAGCCGGAAATAATTCTGGAAAGTGACCGAGGCAACTGTCTGGTTCTCGGCCTGGATCTCGACGCCCTCCCGCGCCTCGATGGCCTGGTGAAGCCCCTCGGAAAAGCGTCGGCCTTCCATCGCCCGGCCGGTAAATTCATCGATGATGACGATCTGGCCGTTCTTGATCATGTAATGGCTGTCACGCTGGAACAGCTTGTGCGCCCGCAGCGCCTGATTCACATGATGCAGCAGCCCGACATTCTCGATGTCATAGAGCGTGCCCTCGCCCATGGCCCCGGCGCTGCGAAGCAGCTCCTCGGCATGCTCGATACCGGCTTCGCTCAGCGAGACGGTACGCCCCTTCTCGTCAAGGTCATAATCCTCGGGAACAAGTTGCGGGATGATCTGGTCGGCAACGCCGTAATGTTCCGAGGTGGTCTCGGCCGGGCCGGAAATGATCAGCGGCGTGCGCGCCTCGTCGATCAGGATCGAATCAACCTCGTCAACGATGGCGAAATGGTGATCACGCTGCACCATATCCTCGATCCGGAATTTCAGATTGTCGCGAAGATAATCGAAGCCGAATTCATTGTTGGTGCCGTATGTGACATCACAGCGATAGGCGGCGCGGCGGTCCCCATCCAGCATATTGCCGGTGATGCAGCCGACGCTCATGCCAAGGCGCTCATAGACGCGGCCCATCCAGGCAGCGTCGCGCGAAGCCAGATAGTCGTTTACCGTGACAACATGCACACCCTTGTCGGGAAGCGCGTTGAGGAACACCGCCAGTGTCGCGACAAGGGTCTTGCCCTCACCGGTCTTCATTTCCGAAATCTGGCCCTTGTGGAGGGCGATACCGCCCATCAGCTGGACATCGTAATGGCGTTGGCCAAGGGCGCGTTTCGCCGCCTCACGGACCCGCGCAAAGGCTTCGGGAAGAAGGTCATCAAGGCTGCTGCCAGCCTCGAGACGGGCCCGCAACGCAGTCACCGAACCGGCAAGGTCATCATCACTCAGCGCGGCAATTTCGTCTTCAAGGGCGTTGATTGCCGCCACCTGTGAGGTGAATTTCTTGGTCGCGCGGTCACCACCCGACCCGAAGAGATTTTTCGCCAAAGACCCAAACATACATATCCCCGCATCATATGGACTGCCGGGCGCGCAACACCCGACCCGAACCGGCGTGCCCACAGTCCCGCATTATCGCGGAACCGCAAGCGTTTCCGGCTATTGTGGACATAGTGCGCACGCCTGTCATTGTCAATCAAACCGGGCCTGTCCCGGACAGATTGACAACCCCCTGCAAACCCGTTGACGGAGGTGCCTTGTCACACATTGCGAGGCTTGAATTTGCCTGGCGCATCGGCAACAATCGCGCAACATTTAGATCAGCCCTCACCGTCAGGCTCGCATCGCGACCCGCCCGGCCGACTCCCGTTCATCCGAAAGGACAGATGATGAAATTCCTTACCTCTCTCGCGGCCTCCGGCATTGTTTGTGCCACGATGTTTCTGGCACCGGCCATGGCGCAGGCGCAGCAGCGTATCGCCGTCGGCACGCTGAACGGGGAGCCGATCTGGCTTGACGAGATCATGGCCGTGGCGCAGACCCTGCCACCGGAATACCGCGAGAACGGACTTGCCGGTCTGTATGCACAGCTGGTCGATGAAATTGCAAATTCGCGGCTGGCCGCGGCGGCCGGGCGTGACAGCGGGCTCGACCAGAAGGACGTGGTGGCAAATGCAATGGAACTTGCCGCCAGCCGTGTTCTGGCCGAAGCCTATTTTACCGAGCAGGTGTCGCAGATGATCACCGATGAGTCGGTGCAGACCGCCTATGACAATTTTGTCGCCGACACAGCCTCGCGCGAGACGGTGACGGCGGCGCACATCCTGGTCGAGACCGAGGATGAGGCAAAGGCCATCATCACGCAGCTGAATGACGGCGCCGATTTCGCCGAATTGGCGCGTGAGAAGTCAACCGGGCCAAGTGGGCCGAATGGCGGCGAGCTTGGCAGTTTCGGCCGTGGGCAGATGGTTCCGGCCTTCGAGAATGCCGCCTTTGCAATGCCGGTCGGCGGCTATTCGGCCGCGCCCGTACAGACCCAGTTTGGCTGGCACATCATAAAGGTCAGCGACAAGAGCGTCGCACCAGCCCCGACACTGGACGAAATGCGTGACCAGCTGGCCAGCAATCTGTCGCGGCAGGGTTTCGCCCGGGTTGTCGAGACGCTTCGTGCCGGTGCCAAGGTTGAGGTCCGCCCCTATGATGAGGTGCTGAGCGAGGCGCAATCAGCGGCTGACGCCCAGCAATGACCGTCTCGCCGCTTGCGCCTGAACGCTTTCCCGAGCTTCCCGCGATCAACGGGGTGAGCTTGTCGACAGCGGCCTCGGGGATGAAATATACCGGGCGCGACGACATGCTGTTGATGCGGGTTGGTGACGGCGCGGCGATGGCCGGGGTCTTCACCCGCTCGGACACCGCGGCAGCGCCGGTGATCTGGTGTCGCGAGGCACTTGCCGCCGGGCCGGATAGCCCGTGCGCCATCCTGGTCAATGCCGGCAACGCCAATGCCTTTACCGGATCGGGCGGCATGAAGGCTGTCGCGGACAGCTGTCGCGGCTTGGCATCACGGCTTGGCTGTGATGCGCGGCAGGTGCTGATGGCCTCAACCGGCGTCATTGGCGAGCCGCTGAATGTGCCAGTGCTGGCGGCGCAGTTCGATGCCCTGGTCAGAAAGTCGGCCAGCGGCGCGGCGGACTGGCTGGACGCGGCCCGCGCCATCATGACAACCGACACCTTTGCCAAGGGGGCGACCGCCACCGCCACGATCGACGGTGTGCAGATCAGCATCGCCGGCATCGCCAAGGGGTCGGGCATGATCGCGCCAAACATGGCGACAATGCTTGGATTTATCGCAACCGACGCGGCGCTGCCGCAGGCGGTGCTGGCCGACCTTCTGGCCAATGCCACACAGCGCAGTTTCAACGCCATCACCGTCGACAGCGACACCTCGACCAATGACAGCGTGATCCTGATTGCCACCGGCGCGGCCGACCATCAGCCTGTTAGCCGCGCCGACGACCCGCAGCTTGCCGAATTCCGCGCCGCCCTGGATGCGGTGACGCAGGATCTGGCGCAGCAGATTGTCCGTGATGGCGAAGGGGCTACGAAATTCATCACCATCAATGTCAGCGGCGCAGCCGATGACGCGGCCGCGCACCGGATCGGCATGGCCATCGCCAACTCGCCTTTGGTGAAGACGGCAATTGCCGGCGAGGATGCCAATTGGGGACGGATCGTGATGGCGATTGGCAAGGCCGGGGCTGGTGTCGACCAGTCGAGAATCGACGTGGCCATTGGCGGCATCAGGATCGCCGCCGACGGGGCGCGCATCGAGGATTATGAGGAGGCACCCGTCGCCGCGCATATGAAAGGCGAGAGGATCGACATCGAGGTTGGCGTTGGCACCGGCAACGGCACGGCGCGGCTCTGGACCTGCGACCTTACCCACGGCTACATCTCGATCAATGCCGACTACCGAAGTTGAGACGATGAGCAAGGCCGACAGCCCCGGCAACCCTGACAGGGCCGACAGCGCCGACGCACCGCGCCCTGTCGTCCTGGTCAGCGCGGTGGCGCTGGTCGATGCTGACGGGCGGGTGCTGATGGCACGGCGACCTGCCGGCAAATCAATGGCCGGGCTGTGGGAATTTCCCGGCGGCAAAATCGAGCCTGGCGAGACGCCCGAGGCGGCGCTGATCCGCGAACTTGACGAAGAGCTTGGCATCGACACTGCCGAATCCTGCCTCGCGCCGCTGAGTTTCGCCAGCCATGCCTATGATGACTTTCACCTGTTGATGCTGGTCTATGTATGCCGCAAATGGAACGGCACGCCGCGCCAGCTGGAAGGCAATGAGCTTACCTGGGTGCGGCCGGCGCGGCTTCGCGACTATGACATGCCGCCCGCCGACCTGCCGCTGATCCCGGTGCTTCAGGATTTGCTGATGTAGCCCCCTGGACCCGTCGCCAGGTCACGCCTCGGGGTCCTGCTCGGCCGTGCCAAGCTCATCGGCAAGCCGGCGCGCCGCACTACCGGGGCGAAGCGGCGTCTGCTGGCTTTCATGCGGGGCCCATCCGGTCAGCGTGATGATCTCGAAACTGGCCGGAATGCGGCCATCCGACGCGGCAAAACGCTGCTGATAGATTTCCGCCGCGCGCAGGAACAGCTGACGCTGGCCCGGGGTGCGGCTGCGCGCCAGAAGCGCGTTCTGCTCGCCCATCCCACGCAGATCGGCCATCAGCCGGAACATGTCGGGATAGGTGATGGTCAGCCTGTCGGAATCGGCCACCGGCAGCGCCAGCCCGGCCCGGCCAAGCAGCCCGCCAACATCGCGAATGTCGGCCATTGGCGCGGTGCGCGGACTTGCCCCGCCGCACAATTCCTGCTCGGCCTCGAGAAGCGCGCCCCGCAATTCGGTCAGCGTCGTGCCGCCAAGAAGGCTGACAAGGCACAGACCATCGGGTTTCAGCAGCCGCCGGATCTGCGCCATGACGCCTGGCAGATCATCAATCCAGTGCAGCAGCAGGCAGGAAAAGACGGCATCGAAACATCCGGCGGCAAAGGGCAGGCTGTCATATTCGACGGCCACCGCCGGACCGGCGGCACCGGCCATGGCGGCAAATGCCGGGGCCGGATCGGCCTGGATCACCTGGCCAACCTTGCCGCTTGCCGCAATCTCGCGGGTCAGCATGCCATCATGGCATCCAAAATCGAGGCACAGCGGAAAATCACGCCGCATCAGCGCCAATCTGTCGGCCATCCGCAGCACCGCTTCGCGCTTCAGAAACGCAAACCCGGCAAAGCCGGGCGCGGCGCGGGCGCGGTTCCGGCGCTGGGCGGCGCTGTCGAAAAAGCGCGGAATGGTCGGGGCCTCATTCATGATGCGCGCACCATCACCGATGGGGGGGCCGAAGAGCAAGTGAAAACACAACTCACAACGACCCCTGCGCCCAAAAAAGGAACAGACCCTTAAGGATATATTTACCTTGTCATGTCTAGATTGGGCCATGTCCAGATTGGGCCATGTCCAGATTGGGCCATGTCCAGATTGGGCCATGTCCAGATTGGGCCATGTCTAGATTGAGGAGAGGATGGACCGGACCCGGATCATGTCGGCGGCCCTGTCGGCCGCGGCACGGCAGCTGGCGACGCTGTTGCTGCCACATCAATGCGTGTTGTGTCGGCAATTTGCCGACACCACCGGTCTGTGCGCCACATGCTGGGACGGGCTGACACCCATTGCCGCGCCGCTCTGCGCACGCTGCGGCCTGCCGCTTGGCCATACGCTTGCCGACCCGCTCTGCGCCGGTTGCTGGACAAACCCACCGCCGCTGGCCGCCATTCGGGCCTGTTTCCATTATGCAGACAGCGCGCGCGAGCTGATCCTGCATTACAAGCATGGCGATGGACTGCAGCTGTCGCCGCTTCTGGCGCGTCTTGGCGCGCGGTTGTTCGTCGAGCTTGGCAGCGAAGGAGCGTTGGTCATCCCGGTGCCGCTTCACCGGCGGCGCTATTTCCGGCGGCGGTACAACCAGGCGGCCGAATGGGCTCGATACCTGTGCCATCACACCGGGCAGGGTGTCTTTGCCCCGGAGATGCTGACCCGCCGCCGACCGACGCGAAGCCAGGGCGGGCTGAGCCGGCATCAGCGTCAGCGCAATATTGCCGGCGCCTTTACCGTACCGCCGGTTGCGCTCCCACGCCTGAAAGACAGGCCGGTTCTGCTGATCGATGATGTGCTGACCACCGGCGCCACCCTGCATGAGGCGGCACGACGCCTGACACAGGCCGGCAGCGGGCCTGTCTCGGCGCTGGTGCTGGCGCGGGTCACACGCCTCCCCCACGCTTGATTTTGCGAGTTGACCGGCAGATATAGAAGCCAACACAATTTCGCATAATGATCATGGACGCCGTAATGAAAAAGGTCGAAATCTACACCGGAATGATGTGCGGCTACTGCACTCGGGCGCTGCGCCTGCTGGACAGCAAGGATGTTGTCTACAGGCAGATCGACGTTTCGATGAACGCGAATCTTCGCGCCGAAATGCGTGAGCGTGCCGGCGGTCGCACCTCGGTACCGCAAATCTTTATCGACGGTATGCATGTCGGCGGATGCCAGGAGCTTTACGACCTCGAAGGAGCTGGCAAGCTCGACGCACTGCTGGCGGCATGACCGGTCATATGAGCGGCGGTGCAATGGATCGGATTCGTGTCGCGGCGCTGCAATATTGTGCTGCCGGCACGGCCAGGGAAACGCTGGCGCAGCTGATCCCGATGATTGGCAGCGCGGCCGCGGACGGGGCCGAACTGGTCTGCCTTCCCGAGGCTGCCACCTTTCTTGCCGCTTCGCGCGACACACTGCAGAGCGAGGCCGAGTGGGAGGATGACAGCCACGCGCTGGCGGCACTGGCGGACAGTGCCACCACGCATGCAATCGATCTTCTGGTTGGATCCATTTTCGTTCGCCGCAGGCTGGATTCGCGGATTGTGAACCGCGCGGTGCTGATCACCAGCGACGGCAGCATCCGTGCCACCTATGACAAGATTCACATGTTTGATGCCGATGTTGGTGATGGACGACGCTATCGCGAGTCGGATCATTTTGCCGCCGGCAACAGGCTGGTCCTCACCGAAAGCGGCGGTGTCAGCCTTGGCCTGACAATTTGCTATGACGTTCGCTTTCCGCATCTCTACCGCGCGCTTGCGCGGGCCGGTGCCAATGTGATTACGGTACCGGCAGCCTTTACCTTTCCCAGCGGTCAGGCGCATTGGCATGTGCTGTTGCGGGCCCGCGCCATTGAAACAGGCAGCTTCATCATCGCGCCAGCGCAATGCGGCACCCATGCCGATGGGCGGCGCACTTATGGTCATGCGATGATCATCTCGCCATGGGGTGAAATCCTTGCCGAAGCCCCAACCAATGATGACAAAGCCGCGGCCGGTGACAATGACGCCGTGATCCATGCGGAGCTGGATATCGCCAGTGTGGTCCAGGCAAGGCGCGCCATCCCGTCCTTGCACACGGATACCGATTTCAAGACGGGCGCCGATTTCAGGTGATTTGGGTGGGGCCGGCGGCGGCAAAGGCGGCTGATCAGCCGGCACCGTCACCCATCGCCAGATATTTGTCCGCCCGGTCAGCGATCAGCGCGTCACGATCCATCTCCTGAAGCTCGCGAAGCTGCGTGAAACAGGTATCACCAAGGCTGGCAATCGCGGTGGTCTGGTCGCGATGCGCACCGCCAAGCGGTTCTGCAACGATAGCGTCGATCACCCCGAGATCCTTCATATGGGCAGAGGTAATCCGCAACGCCTCGGCAGCCTCCTTGGCGTGGTCGCTGCTGCGCCACAGGATTGAGGCGCATCCCTCAGGCGAAATCACCGAGTAGATGGCATGTTCGAACATGACGACACGGTTGCCGGTCGCCAGGGCGATGGCACCGCCCGACCCACCCTCGCCGATGATGCTGGCCACCATCGGGGTCGGCAGGCGCAGGCAGGCACGGATGGCAGTGGCGATGGCCTCGGCCTGGCCACGTTCCTCGGCGCCGCGCCCCGGATAGGCGCCGGCCGTATCGACAAAGCTCAGCACCGGCAGCCCGAACCGCCCGGCAAGCTCCATCAGGCGCGCCGCCTTGCGGTATCCCTCGGGCCGCGCCATGCCAAAATTGCGTTTGATTCGTTCCTCGGTACTGCTTCCCTTTTCCGTGCCCATGACCATCACGGCCTGGCCACGGAAGCGCGCCATACCACCGATCACTGCATAATCCTCGGCATAGTTGCGGTCCCCGGCCAGCGGCGTGAAGTCCTCGAACAGCTGATTGATGATGGCGCTGACCCGCGGACGCTCGGGATGCCGCGCCACCTGCACCTTTTCCCAAGGCCCCAGCTTTTCATAGGTCTGTTTCAGTTCGCGCTCGATGCGGGTCTGCAGCTTGCCGATTTCGTCGGCGATGTTGATGCTGCCGTCCGAACTCATATGGCGGAGTTCCTCGACCTTGCCCTCAAGGGCGGCTATCGGTTTTTCGAAATCCAGAAAATGGCGCATGATGTCCTGTGATATGTTGTCGCGTTCTGTCCTCAGGTTGCGGGATATATAACGCGGATGGCAGTTCAATCCTGTTGATTCTTAATCCTGTTGATTCATGTTCGCAAGCGGATGCGCCGCGGCAACCAGCCCGGCCAGCCTGTCAGGGCGCGTTGCCGTGTAGATTTGCGTTGTCGAAATATCGGCATGGCCAAGCAACGTCTGCAAACCGCGAAGATCGGCACCGCGGTTCAGCATATGCGTGGCAAAGCTGTGCCGCACGACATGCGGGCTGACCCGAGCCGGGTCAAGCCCGGCCCGGCCGGCAAGCCCCTTTAGAGCGGCGGCGAATTGCTGGCGCGACAGATGCGTGTCGTCATGCGGAAACAGATAGGGCGAGGTGACATGGGCCGGCATGGCATCACGTACTTCCAGCCAGCCAGCGATGGCGGCGCGCGCCGGCGCGCCAAGCGCCACCAGACGTTCACGTCCGCCCTTGCCGGTGACGATGATTGTCGCCAGGTCACGCCGGAACTGGTCGGCCGCAAGCGACACCAGCTCGGAAACCCGCAGGCCGGTGGCGTAGAGAAGTTCGAGCATGGCGGTCATGCGCCGCGCCTGTACGGGTCGTGGCAGGTCACGCGCGGCGGCGATCAATGCTGCCATTTCCGCCTCTGACAGGCTTTTCGGCAGGGAAGAGGGTTGTTTCGGGCTGTCGATCCAGCGGCAGGGATTGTCAGCTCGGACTCCCTCCTCGACAAGCCAGCCCATGAGCTGGCGCAGTGCGCTAAGCCGGCGCGCCACCGAGCGCGCGGCAAGGCCGTCAGCATGCCAGACACCCAGAAGATCCCGCAAATCGTCAGCCGTACAGGTCGCAAAACCCGAGCCACGCGCAGCCAGAAAATCAAGGCTTGCGACAAGGTCACGCCGATAGGCGGCAAGGCTGTTGCGGGCAAGAGCGCGATCCGCCGCCATCGCCTGCAGGAATTCGGTGATGACGCGGTCAGACGCCAATTTGTCAGAGGTTGCTGTCATCGCTCTGCTGCGGCGTGGTTGGAACGCCAGCGCTGCCGGATGCCGGCGTCAGCGTTCCGTCCACATCGTTGTCTTGCTCCCCATCATTCTGGTCCCCATCATTCTGGTCCCCATCATTCTGGTCCTCGGTAATCTGGCTTGTCACGGACCCTGGCGAACCCGCAATTGTTCCACTGGTGTTTTCGGGAAACTGTGCCGGCATGGCGGCGGTTACGGGCGGCAGGTCAAGCGGCTGCGCATGCATGGCAGCCAAAAGATGTGCCGCCACCACGTCTCGTCGGAACCGGCGCGCCGCTTCTGGCTGATCCACCGCATCCAGCGCCGCGGCAATCCGCGCCACATCCGCCGGGTTCATCTCGGCAAGACTGTGTGTGCCGACGGCGCGATGCGCCAGCAGGATGGTTTCCGCGACACGGCCCGCGGCAGCCGCCTCGTCAACGGCCTGCAGCATGATTGGCGAGGTCGACAGGAATGTTTCGGTTCTGATCGCACCGGGCGATGCCGCGACAAGCCAGGACACCGCCTCTCCAGGTTGCATGGCCGCCATACCATCACCGGATACGGCAAGCGGCAGCAGGCTGTATTTTCCGAGGATGGCCAACGCGGTCATATCGACCCGGCCAGTCTGCGCCATCGCCAGCAGATCGCGCGCCGCGCTGGCCTGACCGCCAGCAAGGATGTCCGGCATGTCAGCCCTGTCACCAACGCCGATCAGGATGGCCAGCTTGTTTCGAAGGGCTCCGTCCTTGTCGGAAAGCAGCGCCTCGGCGCCATTGAAGCCCAGCGCCTCACGGGCAAGCTCGGCATAGAGCGGCGCCATCATCCAGCCGGACCCGTCGGCAATATCAACATCCATCGCGGCGGCGATGAAGGCCAGGCGTTCGGCCGACTTCTCGGCATCAAGCGCACGCCAGACAAGGGCCCGGGTCAGCGCCGATGGCTGGCTCTGATGGCGGGCGAGTGCCAGCATCGGGGGGTCGGTCTCAACCGCGGCGCTACGCCACAGCTTTGCCGCACGCTCATGGTCGATCAGTCCGTGACGAAGCGCCCGCCAGGTCGCCACAAGACGGGCGTCAGGGTCGAGATAACGGAGCCCGACCGCCGTCTGGGTCGAACTTTCGGGAAGCGCCTCAAGACCGACAACATCGATATCATGATGCGCCGCCTCCATCAGCACGATATGAAGCTGGTCAATCAGCGCCGGGTCGATGGGGCCGGGATCGGTGTCGTTCAGCAGCTTGCCGACAAGGCCGGCGAATGCCGGGTCGTCAACCCCCATCGCGAAAAGAATGTCGGCGGCGAATTGTGCGCCAGCGATATCACCCTTGTGGACGGCGGTGCAGATCACCTTCGCCTTGTGCCAGAATGGCTCGAACGTCCGGCCAGCCTGATACATAACATTGCGGCAGGCATCGGCATCACGGCGCGTCATCAGCTGCGTTTCGACAAGCCACTGTTTCCATGCAAGCCACGGCGCCTCATTGGGAAGCTGGTCAACCATCACCGCCAGATCTTCTGAACGGCCGGCAGCGGCAAGCCAGTCAAGACGACTGGACAGCAGGTCCTGGTCGGCCTCGCTTGCCCCTTCCGGGCGGACCGTGCGGCGGGCCACCACATCGCTGGCAAGCCATGACAGGGCCGGCGACGAGCCGATGACAGCCTTGCTGTCGAGCAGCATGGCGGCGCGTTCGACCGGGGTGCCGCGCCAGATTGTTGCGGTCAGAGTGCTGGCATCTCCGGGGGCTGGATCAACCCCAATATCGACGATGCCAAAGCTTGGTGCGTCGGCTTTTTGCAGGCTGGCACCACCAGACGGAGATGTTGTGACTAATGTGCTTGTCGGTGCTGGGGCAGGTACCAATTCCGCGGCATCGGAGGCGTTGTCGGCCACCGGCGACACCGCGATGGTTACGGGCGCGGCTTCAGTCGCATTGTCAGTCAAGCTGGCATTGCTGGCATTATCAGCAGTGACCGAGATCGCCTGGACCGCCTCGTCGATCGAGGTGATGGTCGGGGAAGAGTTGGTCGGGGGCAAGCTGGCGCTGTCATCATTCTGAACCGTCGCCAGAAGATCGACCTGACCTGATGCCTGGCCCGGCGTCTGACCAGTTGTCTGACCAGTTGTCTGACCAGTTGTCTGGCCGGTCGGCTGGGTGGCCGAATATTGCTGCGCCGCAACAGTGCCGCCGGCAAGCGCGCCAATGGCAAGACCGAGGCCAACCAGAAGGACCCTGCCGCACGATACGCGCCCGCGCACCATCGCAGGCAATTTAGTTGGCAAGCTGTTCATTCGGGACGACCTTGTTCACGGCGACCGAAGGGGCTGGGATTTTCCACGCCGACAACGCGAAAATCCCGGCACCGACAAGGCCGGCAATAACGATCAAAACAATACCAATACGATTCATGTCCGCTCCGCCATCCCGCCGCCATCCTGTCCGTCATCCTGTCCGTCAGGCGCGGCGCATCTCCAGACCGACAATCCGGTCACCGATCAGATAAATCCGTGTCTATGGCAAGAATATGTCTTCAATACGGCACCCCGGATGGCAGTTTGACCCGGTTTGCGACCCGGATGGCACCTTGACAGGTGCGAAATCGTGACACTTGCTGCATCCTGTCGCTTGCAGAATTGCGGGCACAGCCCATGTGAGGCACAATGCACATTGCCATGCCAACCAGACAGTCATCCATGCCGGACATCACCACCCTTGCACAAGCCATCGACAGGCCAATCGCGCTTGTCGGCATGATGGGCAGCGGCAAATCGCTTGTCGGACGCCGCCTCGCGCAACGGCTGGACCTTCCCTTCATCGACAGCGACACCGAAGTCGAAACAGCAGCCGGCATCACCATTACCGAAATCTTTGAACTTGCTGGCGAGGATCGGTTCCGCACGCTTGAGCGCAACGCCATCCGTGCTGCCGCCGATGCCGGCCCATCGGTGTTGTCGACTGGCGGTGGGTCGATCTGCACGCCGGAAACGGCACAGCTGATGTGTGATCGGACAATCGTCGTCTGGCTGCAGGCCAGACCGGAAACATTGCTGTCGCGGATCGGGTCGGTCAGCAGCCGGCCGCTGCTTCATACAGATGACCCGCTGGCAACGCTTTGCGACCTTGCCGAGCGGCGCGCGCCGGATTATGGGAAGGCGCATATCACCGTCACCACCGACCAGCTGTCAGCCGCCGCCGCCGTGACGGCGGTGCTGCGCGCCCTTGACAGTCATCTTGCGGTTAAATAGGTCGTTGTCATTATGATAGACAGTTCCACCCTGACCGTCGGGCTTGACGACCGCGCCTATGACATCACCGTTGGCCGCGGCCTGATCGGGCATGTCGACCAGGTCGCCGGTGCGCAGCTTGCCGGCCGCCACTTGGTGATCATCGCCGATGCAGCTGTCGCGCCGCATCATCTGGCACCGCTTGAAACAGCCTGCGCCCGCGTCTGTCGCCATGTTGACAGCCTGACGGTTGCGCCGGGTGAAGCCAGCAAGAGCATGGCTGTCCTGTCCAGCCTTCTTGAAGACATCCTGGCGCTGGGCGTCGACCGCGATGTTGTTCTTGTCGCGCTTGGCGGCGGCGTTATCGGCGATCTTGTCGGCTTTGCCGCGGCAAGCCTTCTTCGCGGTGTCGATTTCATCCAGGTGCCAACAACATTGCTGGCGCAGGTGGACAGTTCGGTCGGCGGCAAGACAGGTGTCAATGCCGCCGCCGGGAAGAATCTGATCGGTGCCTTTCACCAGCCGCGTGCCGTTCTGATCGACATCGACACGCTGGCGACGCTGCCCGAACGGGAATTGCGGGCCGGCTATGCCGAAGTGATCAAATACGGTCTGCTTGGTGATGCTGGATTCTTTGAATGGCTGGAGACGCATGGCAATGACATTCTGCGGCGCGATGCGGCGGCGCTGCACCATGCCATCATCACCTCATGCAGTGCCAAGGCACGGATCGTTGAGGCGGATGAACGCGAGGCGGGGCGGCGCGCCCTGTTGAATCTCGGCCATACATTCGCCCATGCCTTTGAGTCGGTCTGCGGCTATGACGGGCGGCTGCTGCATGGCGAGGCGGTCGGTGTCGGCATGGCGCTGGCCTTTCGGCTGGCCAGCGAGATGGGACTTTGCCCGGGTCAGGATGGCGGCCGCGCCACCGCGCATATCGCCGCCAGCGGCCTGTCGACACGGCTTGCCGACATTCCGGCCGCCAGCGCAACCACACCCGCCCTTATTGACATCATGCGGCGCGACAAGAAGGTGCGGAATGGCCGCATGCGCTTTGTCCTGCCGCATGCCATCGGCGACAGCTTCGTCTGTGACGAGGTGCCGGAAGACATGCTCTCACAAATTCTGGATGCAAGCCGATGACAGGTGCTCGTCGGGGCCTCAGCGGCGTCCTCCTGCTGCTGATCTTTGCTGCGGCGTGCTTCTCCAGCGCCGAAACAGCGCTGACCGCAGCTTCGGATGCACGCATGCGTCAGTTGGCCAGCAAGGGAAACCGCCGCGCCATGCTTGTCGAGAGGCTTCGCAATGACCGTGAGGGGCTGATCGGTTCGATCCTGATCGGCAACAATGCGGTCAACGTCATCGCCTCGGCACTGGCGACTTCGGTGTTCATCTCGATCCTCGATGATGGGGGGGTTCTCTGGGCCACACTCACCATGACGGTGGTTCTGGTGGTCTTCGCCGAGGTCATGCCGAAGACCTATGCACTGAACAATTCCGACAAATATGCGCTGTTGATCGCCCCTGCGGTGCGGCTCGTCGTTGTTGTGCTAAGCCCGCTGTCAATCGCCCTGCGGATGCTGGCCAACAGCCTGATCAGAAAGCGCCAGACCGACGAATCCGACCGCGAGGAAGAGCTTCGCGGGATGATCGAACTCCACGGTGCCGAGGGGGATGGTGACAGCCGCGAGACACAGGCCATGCTGTCATCGGTCCTCGACCTGAATGAAATCAGTGTCGAGCAGATCATGACCCACCGCGCCGGGGTAAAGATGATCGATGCCGACAGCGACCTTGATTCGCTGCTTCGCGAGGTGCTGGCCTCGCCGCATACCCGCCATCCGGTCTATTCTGGCAATTCGGACAACATTATCGGCGTGCTGCATGTCAAGGACCTGCTTCGCGCGATCGACAGACAATCCACCGACACACCGCAGGCCGATGGCCTCGGGCTGTTGCAGAACATTGTCAGCGAGCCCTATTTCGTGCCCGAGACAACCTTGCTGTTCGACCAGCTGCAGGCATTCCGCACACGGCGCGAGCATTTCGCCGTTGTTGTCGATGAATATGGTGACCTGCAGGGGATCGTGACGCTGGAGGACATTCTCGAGGAGATTGTCGGCGATATCGATGACGAGCATGATGTCGATCTTGCCGGCCTGACGGCACAGCCGGACGGGTCTTGGATCGTCGATGGCGCGGTCACGATCCGTGATCTGAACCGCGCGCTTGGTTGGCAGCTTCCCGATGAGGATGCGGCGACGATTGCCGGCCTGGTTCTCTTTGAGAGCCGGACAATCCCGCGACCTGGCCAGGAATTCCGCTTTCATAACATCCGTTTCAGAATCCTGAAACGTGACGGCAACAAGGTAACAAGCCTGCGACTCTGGAGTACGGGAAATGGAAAGACCGGTAACGCCTTACGGCGATGAACATAACGTCACGCTCAGCCCGCCCGCCCCGCGCGAGGAGGTGCATAATCGCCGGATCAGCTGCAACGGCTTTGTGCGCGAGGATGGCCAATATGACATCGAGGCCGAAATCACCGACAACAAGACCTATGATTTTCCGTCGGATTTTCGCGGTGACGTGACGCCGGACCAGTTCATCCACCATATGAGGGTGCGGGTGACAATCGACAGGTCGATGACGGTGACAGCCGCCGAGGCGATCACCATTTCCGGGCCCTATGCCATCTGCCCGACGGCGAATGATGTCTTTGAAAACCTGGTCGGGCTGACCATCGGGCCAGGCTGGCGGCGGCGCGTTACCGCGGCCATTGGCGGGCGGCATGGCTGCACGCATATCAGCGAATTGATGGGCACCGTCGGCACCATTGCCTATCAGACCCGCTATGGCGAGGATGCCCGCCGGGCCCGCGCCCCGGTTGGCAGCAGCGGACTGGAATCAGCTATGGCACGCGGTGATGCGCGGGGCACGACACTGGCCAATTCCTGCATCGCCTACGCCATCGACGAGTGAAATCCGGAAGACGGGAAATCAGCTGGCCAGGTCGAGTTGCAACGCATGAACGCTGCTGGCCAGTTCATCAGCCAGAATAGCATTCACCATACGGTGGCATTCGACACGGCTCTTGCCGGCAAAGATGTCGGCGCGGATCCTCACCTCGAAATGCGTCTCCCCACCCTCGCGCCAGCCGGCATGGCCGGCATGTGTGTGGCTGACATCAAGAACCTCGATCTCGCGTGGTGAAAGCGCCTGTTCCAGTTTGCCGGCTATGGTGTCTGCCATGGTCATGTGCTATCTCCTGCCGCGGGGGTTGAGGTTGCCAGCCAGCGGTATGGCTTTATGATGGAAGGCATTATGAGACGCCCCTCAAGACCAGAGGTCAAGATCCCCGGCCGGGCCGGGGCTGACCGGCAGGCCAGCCAGCAGGCCGACCAGCAGAGCGACGCCCGGTCCGATGCATCAACGCGGCTGTGCGAGGCCGAGGGATGCATGGCCGAGGCGCATTACCCGGCGCCAAAGTCGCGTGATGCGCTGCGCGACTATATCTGGTTCTGTCTGGAACATGTCCGGGCCTATAACAAATCATGGAATTACTATGAGGGGCTTCAGGGGGCGGCGCTGGAAGCGGAGATTCGCCGCGCCACGACCTGGGAGCGACCAAGCTGGAAATTTGCCACCGGCAAGCCGGCCGAAGACATGTTCGACGATCCGCTGGGACTTTTCGACTTCGAGAATCGCAACGCTGCCGCGCCGGGCGGGCGACAGATCGGCCCGGAGGAACGGCGCGCCTGGAAAACCCTGCGCATGGAACCTGTCGGTGATCTCGACAAGGTCAAGGCGCAGTACAAACAACTGGCAAAAGAACATCACCCCGACACAAATGGGGGTGACGCCGGGGCCGAGGAACGATTAAAAGATATCAACCTCGCATATGATTTGATTCGCAAATCATTGCAAAACGTCGCGGCACCAACCATTTCCTGACCTAGACACCACGCTGGCGGCGTGTTTTCGGAGACAAGACTGTTATGCCCAATGACCAGACCATGACCAAAATGAGCGCCCACCCGCTTGGCGCACCGGACACCGAAATCGATGTCCGCAGCGTGTTCGGCCTGGATGTCGACATGAAGGTGCCGGCCTTTTCCGAAGGTTCGGAATATGTGCCAACGCGCGACGAGGCATATCAGTTTGACCATGACACAACGCTGGCCATTCTTGCCGGCTTCGCGCACAACCGGCGGGTGATGGTCCAAGGCTATCACGGCACCGGCAAATCGACGCATATCGAACAGGTCGCAGCACGGTTGAACTGGCCCTGCATCCGGGTCAATCTCGACAGCCATATCAGCCGGATCGACCTGATCGGCAAGGATGCCATCGTGCTTCGTGATGGCAAGCAGGTGACCGAATTCCGTGAAGGCATCCTGCCGTGGGCGCTGCAGAATCCGGTGGCCATCGTCTTTGATGAATATGATGCCGGCCGCGCCGACGTGATGTTCGTGATCCAGCGTGTTCTTGAGGTTGACGGCAAGCTGACACTTCTCGACACCAACCGGGTGATTCATCCGAACCCCAGCTTCCGCCTGTTCGCCACCGCCAACACGGTCGGGCTTGGTGACACAACCGGTCTTTACCACGGCACGCAGCAGATCAACCAAGGTCAGATGGACCGCTGGTCGATTGTCACGACGCTGAATTACCTGCCGCATAATGACGAGGTCGATATCGTCGCCGCCAAGCTGACATCCTACGACAATGCCGAGGGACGCGAGACGCTGGCCAATATGGTGCGCATGGCCGATTTGACGCGCAGCGGCTTCATGTCGGGCGACCTGTCGACCGTGATGTCGCCGCGCACGGTCATCACCTGGGCCGAGAACAGTTTGATCTTCAATGATATGACGCTGGCCTTCCGCATGAGCTTCCTGAACAAGTGCGATGAGGTCGAGCGCCCGACCGTGGCCGAATATTACCAGCGCTGCTTTGGCATCGACCTGCCGGAGGCACCGATCCGCCAGGTCGCCGCCGGCTAGGCCGCCACATGGCGAACGGTGACGCAAATCAGCAATTCCTGAAATCAACCGCTGCCACAATGCGCGCGGTGGCCGGCGGTGTTGACCATCAGGTCAGCTATGCCGGAACCGACACGCATGTTGGCAAGGCCGAAGTGCGACTTCCCGCGCTGCCGCCACGCCCCACTGCCCAGCAACGGGCCAGCCTTCGCGGCGCCGCTGACGGGGCGGCGCTGTGGCTTGCCCATCATGATGATACAACACACCGCAAGCTGTGCCCCAGCCTTGAGGGCGCGCGGGCGATTTTCGAATCCGCCGAACGCGCCCGCGTCGAAGCCATCGGTGCCCGCGACCTGAAGGGTGTTGGCGACAATCTGGAAGCAGCGCTGAACCAGCGCTATGAGAGTCGGCAGATCGAAGCCCCGGGGCAGGCAGACGAGACCGGAATCGCCGAGGTTGTACGACTGTTGCTGCGCGAAAAGCTGACAGGTGCGCCGCCGCCGCAGAACCTGTCGATGGTGATGGATCTATGGCGGCCCTGGGTTGAAAGCCGCGCCGGCGACCTGTTTCCCGAGCTTGATGACTCGCTTGAAGACCAGGCCCGCTTTGCCGAGGTCTCGCGCCGCCTGATCGGGGCGCTCGAAACCGATCTCGGCGATTCGGCATCCGATCAGGATGAGTCCGAGGAAGATGGCGATGAGTCCGAGGACAGCGGCGACCAGCAGAATGAAGATGGCGGCGACCAGTCATCCGTCGGCGAGGACCAATCCGAGGGAGAAGACGGCCAGAGCATGGAGGATGCCGGCGATGGTGGTGCCTCCGAGGATGGCGACATGGTCGAGGCCGATGGTGCCGAGGACGGCATGTCGGACGGTGATTCGCCGCATTCCGACATGCAGGGGCAAAATCAGGATCGCGGCCCAAGCCGGGACGCCTACCGCGTTTTCGAGACCCGTTTTGATGAGATTGTGGCTGCCGCCGATCTGTGTGACACCGAGGAGCTGGACCGGCTGCGCATGATGCTCGACCGGCATATGGAAAATGTCGCCTCGGTTGTTGGCAAGCTTGCCAACAGGCTGCAGCGCAAGCTGATGGCGCACCAGAACCGGTCCTGGGACTTCGACCTCGAGGAGGGTATTCTTGATGCTGGCAAGCTTCACCGGGTGGTGACACAGCCGCTCAGCCCCCTATCCTACAAGATGGAGCAGGACACGAAATTCCGCGACACGGTGGTAACGCTGCTTCTCGACAATTCAGGCTCGATGCGGGGCCGTCCGATCACCATCGCCGCGGTCACCGCCGACATTCTGGCGCGCACGCTTGAGCGCTGCGGCGTCAAGGTCGAGATCCTCGGCTTTACGACGCGCGCCTGGAAGGGCGGCCAATCACGCGAGATCTGGCAGCAGGCCGGCAAGCCGCCAGCGCCCGGGCGGCTGAATGATCTTCGCCACATTATTTACAAGGGCGCGGATGCCCCCTGGCGGCGGGCCCGCAAATCGCTTGGCCTGATGCTGCGCGAGGGCATCCTGAAAGAGAATATCGACGGCGAGGCGCTGCTCTGGGCGCATGAACGCCTGCTGGCGCGCAATGAGGACAGGCGTATCATGCTGGTGATTTCCGACGGCGCACCGGTTGATGACTCAACCCTGTCGGTGAATAGCGGCAGCTATCTGGAAAAACATCTCCGCGAGGTCATCGGCTATATCGAAACGCGCTCCCCGGTGGAGCTTCTCGCCATCGGGATCGGCCATGACGTGACCCGCTATTACCGCCGCGCGGTGACCATTACCGATGTCGACCAGCTTGGCGGGGCGGTTGTCGGCCAGCTGACCGATCTGTTCGACGAGGACGCCAACCGGCGGCATCACCGCGTCGCCTGACCGCTATGCCGCCGCATCACCTTGCGGCAGGTCCTCCCACATACAAAAAGCCCCGCCAGAAGACGGGGCCTCCAAATCTACGTGTTGCTGGGTCTACGTGTTGCTGGGTCTATGTGTTGCTGGGCGGCCAGCAGGACTTAGCTGGCGGCCTGGGCGGCCATGATCTCGCGCTTCAGCTGGCGGGCTTCATCGGCAAGCTCGGCATTGCGGGCCTGCATCAGAAAGGCGTCGAGGCCACCATGCTTTTCAATGGTGCGCATGGCGCTTGTCGACAGCCGCAGGCTGACGCGGCGGCCAAGAGCCTCGCTCTGCATCGTGGCCTGCTGCAGGTTCGGAAGGAAACGCCGACGCGTCTTGTTGTTCGCGTGGCTGACATTGTTGCCCGACATCACGGTCTTGCCAGTGATCTGACAGCGCTTGGCCATTTTTCGGCTCCCATCTTTCGACACATCCGCCGCGTCCGGCGCGGCGCAGCAGGCACAACCGCCTGTCATGAATAACGATGGGTGGGTATAGGCCACGACCCCGGTCAGGTCAAGACCGAATCACCGCCATGGCCAGACCGATACAGGGGGTCGACAAATCCATTCGGCCTTAGCGGTTTATTAAACCTTTAGGATTATCATGTCCTATCCGAAAGGGTCATGTTGACTATCTGCGGCCACCTTCATCGGTTGACGGGAGAGTCTTGACCCCCCAAAGCAACGACTCTTGATGCATGGATACAGATGATGCACAGACCTGAAACCTTTCTGCCCACATCACGGCGCGTGCCGCAGCCCAATCCGGCCTCCACCGGACGGCGGCTGAAACGAAATGTCCGCATCGGCGACCGACGCACGACGATCGTGCTGGAAGCCTATGTATGGGACAGTATCGACAGCATGCTGCAGCGTGAGACTGTCTCGCTCGACGTGTTCTGCAACCGTGTTGAGGATACGCGCCAGCAATCGAGCATGGCATCGTCGGCGCGGCTTGTCGTGTTGATCTATTTCCGGCTTCTTGGCCAGATCAACAGCCCGCCCTTTGTTGATGATGATCTGAACAGGTTGCAGCAGGAGGGCCGGTTGCGAGCGCCTGCCCCGGCCGACCCACCGATCCCGCTATTGCCGCTGGCGCTCAGGCGCTTTGCGCAAGACGAAGCGCATGGTGCATAGCCTTGTCCGCATCCGGGATCTGGCCACGGGCAGCGGCGATATCGGCCACGCCGTCTGACGCCAGCAGCGCCGCCAGCTCGCGGATCACCCGCGCCGGCAGCTCCGGCCCTTCAAGTGCCAGCGCGGTATAGAGCTGCACAAGGCTGGCACCGACGAGGATCTTGGCATAGGCCTGCCAGCCAGTGGCAACACCGCCAGCCCCCACCAGCACCGGCCCGCCGGGAGGCAGCCGGCCTGCCATCTCGGCCAGCGCATGCGTTGCCATGGCGAACAGCGGCGCGCCTGAAAGGCCGCCTGCCTCGCCGGCATGGACGGATTGCAGCCCTTCGGGCCTGGCGATGGTGGTGTTGGTGGCGATCAGCCCGGCCACCCCCTCATCCGCCGCCGTTGCGGCGATGGTCTCGATATCGGCGGACGCAAGGTCGGGCGCAAGCTTGATGAAGAGCGGCCGCTCACAGCCCGCCTCGGCAAGCCCGGCACGGCCAGCGGCAATCAGCAGGCGCAGATTGTCAGCTGTCTGCAGATCCCGAAGCCCCGGCGTGTTCGGCGAGGAGATATTCAGGGTGATGTAATCGGCATAGGCAGCAAGCCGCGCCACGGCGATGCGATAATCCTCGGTTGGCGCACCGCTTGTTTTATTGGCTCCGACATTGATCCCGATTATGCCGGCCCGTCCTGAGGCTGTACGCCCTGAATTGGCATCCCCCTCCTCGGCCCGGCGAACAACGGCAAGCTGCGCCGCCGCCGCATCCATGCCGCGGCTGTTGAAGCCATAGCGGTTGATGACAGCGCCATCGGCGACAAGCCTGAAGACGCGCGGGCGCGGATTGCCAGGTTGCGGCTGCGGGGTGATGGTGCCAAGCTCGACATGACCAAAGCCAAGCCGCAGGGCCCCGTCCGGGCAGGATGCATCCTTGTCGAATCCGGCCGCAAGGCCAAGTGGGTTGGCAAAATCAAGACCGGCGACGCTGACCGGAAGAGAGGGCAGGACGGGCGCCGGGCCGATGCGATGCCGCAGGGTTGCTACTGCCGCACGGTGCGCCGCCTCCGGCGGCAGCAGCCGCGCCATGCCGGCAGCAAGTTGCCAGATCAAGCCGCGTCCCCATCATTGGCCAACTCACCGGCCAATTCACCGGCCAATTCACCGGCGAGCGCACGGGCCATCAGCTCGATCGATTGCGCCCGCCCATACAGCGCAAAGAAAGACCCCATACGGGGGCCTTCGGACTGGCCGAGAAGCACCTCATAGAGACATTGGAACCAGGTGCGCAGATTCTCATAGCCCGCCGCCTTGCCGGTGGCGTAGACGGTCGACTGGATGGCCTCGGCGTCGGCATCGGCCGGCAACGCCGCGATGGCCTCGACAAGCGCCGCGATGTGACCTGCCTCTTCATCGCTTGGCCGGCGATAGGTCTTATGCGGGCGCACCCGGTCCTGATAATAGGTGACGGCATAGCCGATCATCCGGTCAAGTTCGGGATGTGTTTCAGCACTGACACCCGGCGCATAGTCGCTGACATAGTTCCAGACCACATCGGGCGTTTCGGCAAGACAGACAGACGCCAGATTCAATAACAATGTATAGCTGACCGGCAGGCTGTCGGTCGGCGGTGCCCCGGCATGGATATGCCAGGCCGGGTTTTCCAGCAATTCGGCCGGCGCCTGATCGGCGACCTTGCCGCGATGCTGGTAATATTCATCGACCGTCTTCGGGATCACGTCGAAATGCATCCGCTTGGCGCGCCGCGGCTGGGCATACATGAACAGCGACAGCGATTCCGGGCTGCCATAGCTGAGCCACTCTTCGATGCTGAGGCCATTGCCCTTTGACTTGGAAATTTTCTCGCCGGCCGAATCCAGGAACAGCTCATAGGAAATCCCGCATGGCGGCGTGCCACCCATGGCGCGGGTGATCTTTGAGGATTGCCGTACCGAGTCAATCAGATCCTTGCCGGCCATCTCGTAATCGACGCCAAGCACGAACCAGCGCATCGCCCAGTCGGCTTTCCATTGCAGCTTGCACGCCCCGCCTGTGATGCCGGTTTCGATCTCGGCATTGCTGTCGGGGTGGAGATAGGTGATGGCGTCACGGTCCGGATGGGTGGCGATGACCTTTGCCTGCAGCACCCGCCCGCTGTCCGGGCAAACCGGAAAGAACGGGCTGTAGGTGGCGCGCCGCTCCTCGCCAAGGGTCGGCAGCATGATATCCATGATGGCGTCATAATTCGCCAGCACGGCGCGCAGCCCGTCATCAAAGCGGCCAGAGCGGTAACAGTCGGTCGAGCTGACAAATTCATAGTCAAACCCGAAGGAATCAAGAAACGCCTGCAATCTGGCATTGTTGTGTGCGCCAAAGGAAGGGTGTGTGCCGAACGGGTCTCGGACCATGGTCAGCGGCAACCCCAGATCTTCGGCCAGCATCTCGCCGTTCGGGACATTGTCCGGCACCTTGCGAAGTCCGTCCATATCATCGGAGAAACAGACCAGACGCGTTGTCGCACCGGTCAGCACCTCAAAGGCGTGCCGCACCATGCTGGTGCGCACAACCTCGCCGAAAGTGCCGATATGCGGCAGGCCAGACGGGCCGTACCCTGTCTCGAACAGCACCTCACCGCTATGACCCATGCCGTCGAGCCGTTTGACCAGGTCACGCGCCTCGGCAAAGGGCCAGGCTTTCGCGTCGCTGGCGACAGCTTTCAGGTCGGCGGTGATGTCGGTCATGTTTCCTGTCCTGCGTTTCGCTCTTGCCCGTGGTGGTGCGCCGGCGGCGGCCACTGGCGGCCACTGGCAGCCACTGGCGGCCACTGGCAGATCGCGCCATCTATGCCGTAAATCCCGCGGTCAGGCAAGTCTGCTTACCGGGTATGCAGCAGCAGCACAGCCCTGCCAGACGGGTTCTGAGGGCATCCAATTGGCGGCTGGTCGCTCACCCTGTTTACCGCTATATCAGGGTTATGGAATCTCGTTCCTCAGACGGTCTTGGGCTAATCACGGTCACCATACCCGAACTTCACGCCGCACCGGTTTTCTATCCGGCCGGCACCAGGCTGATCTGGATTTCGGAAGCTGGCGAGATTGCCGCCATCGACCGGCAGACAGCGTCGGCGCGGCTTGCCCGCAATGTGCCGCTTGTCTGCCATCGCCGCTGGAGCGAGGCGCGGGCCGGCCAGGAGATCGAGACCTGCCTCGATGTGATGGAGCTTTATGCCTTTGTCCGACCGGCCAGATTCTGTTTGCCGACGCCGCGCGGGCTGGCGGCGCAGCTGGCGCTGCCGCGCCCAGTCGGGGGCGAGGATATGGCCGCACTGTTGCCGCGTGCCGCCTACACGCTTCTTGATGAAATGGCCGCCACGCCAGCGGCGCAGCGTCGTGAGGCCGGTGCAATCGCAACAATGATGGCCGCATCAGGCTGGCCCTGGGGGCCGATCATTCTGGCGCATCTGGGGCTGACCATGCCGCCCGCCGCACCGCCGGATGGGCGTCAGGCGGCAATCTGGCACCGGCTGCCGGAATATACCGATTTCACCGCCAGCCCGCCGCCAGGGACCGCGCCGGTGATGGCTGATGCGGCCCGCCAGCGGCTTGCCAGCATGCTGGGAACAGGTGCCGAGCCGCGGCAGTCGCAATCCGACTATGCCGCCGCGCTGGCAGCCGGGTTTGACACGCCCGAGGCCGGCCCGACACCGGCCATGGTGCTTGCCGAGGCCGGCACCGGCACCGGCAAGACGCTTGGCTATCTGGCACCGGCGACATTGTGGGCCGAGACGAACGCCGCGCCGGTCTGGATTTCGACCTATACCCGCACGCTGCAGCACCAGATCGC
>CBFHNZ010000020.1:0-37739 GCA_965657415.1 Puniceispirillaceae bacterium (SeqCode)
AACATATTTTTTAATTCATGCCTCAAAAAGACAGAATCATTCTAGATCTGATGGGGTCGATAAAATCGCCTTCATGCCCCATATGCCCAATGCGGCGGGGCTGACAGGTTGTATAGGAATGGCTCGATCAAGACAGCCTGATTGAGACAGCTATGGCCAGCCTACACACCACCGACAAAACGCGGCGTCGAATCCATCAACATACGGGTATAGGGGTCTTGAGGGGAATCAATGAGGGGACCTGCCGCGTTTTCCTCGACGAGCCGGCCGTCTTTCAGCACGCCGATCCGATGCGCCATTACCCGCACCACCGCCATGTCATGCGAGATGAACAGATAGGTCAGCTGCAGATCGCGCTGCAACTGCTTCAGCAGATTCAGAACCTGCGCCTGCACCGACACATCCAGCGCCGAGGTAGGTTCGTCACAGACGATGAATTGCGGGTTCGAGGCCAGCGCCCTGGCAATCGAGATCCGCTGGCGTTGACCACCGGAAAACTCATGCGGGTAGCGGTTGGCGTCCTGCGCCGACAGGCCGACTTGCTCGAGAAGCTCATTGACCCGCTGGCGGCTGGCATCGGGGTCGGCAATCAGGCCAAAGGCGCGGATCGGCTCCATCAGGATGTCCCCGACCCGCCAACGCGGATTGAGACTGGAATAGGGAGACTGGAACACCATCTGCAGCTTTTGCCGCAGGCTGGCGTCCTGAACCTGGCCCTTCGCCTCGTCGAAGGCAGTTTGGCCGTCGAACATGATGCTGCCGCTGTCCGGGCGCTCCAGCCCAACAATCATTCTGGCGATGGTGGATTTGCCGGACCCGCTTTCACCGACAAGGGCATAGGTCTGGCCCTTGGCGATGGAAAAGCTGACATCGTCGACAGCGGTCAACCGACGCCGCGGACCACCGGTGACAAGCCGGGCCAGAAACGGGTCGGAAATGTCGAAATGCCGGCTGAGGCCGGACACTGTCAGATAGGCATTATCCGTTCTCATCCCGCCAGACATCATCCTGCCTCCTGGGCCGCCTGGTCATAGAGATGACAGGCGACACCGTCGATGAATGACGCGGCGGTTCGTTGGCAGACCGGCATGGCATCGCCACAGCGCGGGTGAAACCGGCAACCCGGCGGCAGATCGGCAAGGCTTGGCATACTGCCCGGGATCTGCGGCAGCACCGTCTCAACCGACACCAGATCGAGGTTCGGCGTCGCCGCCATCAACCCTCTGGTATAAGGGTGGCGCGGGGCCGAGATCACATCGGCGGTGCGCCCGGCCTCGACAAGACGGCCGGCATACAGAACGGCAACCCGGTCGGTCGTTTCGGCAATTACCCCCATATCATGCGTGATCAGGATCACCGCGGCACCACGATCCTTGCAAAGGCTGCGAAGAAGCGCCAGCACCTGTGCCTGAATCGACACGTCCAGCGCCGTCGTCGGTTCATCGGCGATGATCAGGCTCGGTTCTGGCGCCAACGCCAGCGCAATGACGATCCGCTGCCGCATGCCGCCGGAGAATTCATGCGGGTAGGCTCCGATGCGGCCCCGGTCGATGCCAACCTCATCGAGAAGTTCGCCGGCCCGCGCCGCCGCCGCCGCGCCATTCAGGCCAAGGTGAAGCTGGATTGTCTCGATGAGTTGATCACCGACGGTTCGCAGGGGGTTGAGGCTGGTCAGCGGGTCCTGGAAAATCATCCCGATCTGGCGGCCACGCACCTGTTGCGCATCACCGTCAATGCGCTGCCCTGCAAGCACAATCTGCCCGTCGGTGATCCGGCCCGGTGGCTCAAGAAGACCCATGATCGCGGCACCCGTCAATGACTTGCCGGCACCGCTCTCACCGACAAAGCCGAGAACCTCGCCAGCCTCAAGCGTAAAGGAAATCCGGTCGAGTGCCTGCAACCGCTGGCGGCGCTGCGGAAATTCGACGCAGAGGTCGGTGACTTCAAGAAGCGGCGGCATCATTTCAACCTCGGATTCAGCGTGTCTTTCAGCCAGTCGCCAAGAAGGTTTACCGACAGCGCCAGCGCCAGCAATGTCACCGCCGGGAAGGTCAGAATCCACCATTCACCGGAAAACAGAAAATCCTGACCAATCCGAATCAGCGTTCCAAGGCTTGGTTCGGTCGGCGGCGCGCCAACCCCAAGAAAGGACAGCGTCGCCTCGGCGATAATGGCCAGCGCCAGCGTGATGGTGGCGATGACCAGCACCGGCCCCAACACATTCGGCAGGATATGCCGCCACATGATCTGGTGGCGACCAAGCCCAATCAATCGCGCCGCCTGCACATATTCCTTTTCCTTCTCGACCAGCGTGGTCGCCCGCACGGTGCGCGCAAACGGTACCCATTCCGACAAACCGATGGCGGCAATCAACACGAAGATCGCCATCTCGTCCCGAAGATCGGGCGGGATGATGCCGCGCAGCACCCCAAAGATCAGCATCGCAATCAGGATCGAGGGGAAGGTCAACTGGATATCGGCAATCCGCATGATGAGATTGTCCAGCCAGCCACCGACATAACCGGCAATCAAGCCAAGCGAAACACCAAGCCCCATGGCCAGCATCACCGACATCACGCCGACAAACAAAGATACCCGCAACCCGTAGATGATAGCCGATAGCAGGTCCCGCCCCTGATCATCGGTTCCCATGATAAAGTTTTCGCCGGTGAACATGTTGGCCTGCATCGGCGGTGTGAAGCCGTTCATCAGGTTGAGCGAAGCAGGATCGAAAGGATTGGTCGGCGCCACCAAAGGTGCAAAAATCGCCACCAGAAACAGGAAAAACACGACCAACCCGGCCAGAATGGCCAGCGGCGCGCGGGTGAAATCATAGACGAAATCACTGGCAAGAGCGCGTTGCAGGCGGCCGGCTGGCGCACTGGCTGACTTGTCGGATGATCTGACCGGAGGGGATGCCATCAGCCACCTCCCCGCAGATTACGGTCGCGGATTCGCGGGTCGATGGCCAGATACAGCAGATCGACGATGAAATTGATCAACACGAAAAGTGTCCCGACAAGCAGCAGATAGGCCGACATCACCGGGATATCGACAAAATAGACGGCGTTGATGAACATCAGACCAACGCCGGGCCACTGGAACACCGTCTCGGTAATGATAGCAAAGGCGACAATCGAGCCAAGCTGCAGTCCAGCCACCGTGGTCACCGGCACCAGCGTATTACGAAGCGCATGCCGCAAAAGCACCATACGTTCGGGAAGCCCCCGCGCCCTGGCGAATTTGATGAAATCCTGGCGCAGGACTTCCAGCATCTCGGAACGCACCAGCCGCATGATCAGCGTCATCTGATAGAGGCCAAGCGTGATCGCCGGCAGGATCAGCGATTTCAGCCCGGACCCCGTCAGCAATCCGGTTTCCCAGAAGCCGATTCGCACCGTATCGCCGCGCCCGAAGGATGGCAACCAGCCAAGCTCCACCGCAAACAGCCAGATCAGCAGCACACCAATCAGGAAGGTTGGCAGCGACACGCCAATGAGCGATGTCGTCATTACCAGGCCGGCAAGGAATTTGCCGCGGCTGATGGCAGTGAAAATGCCAAGCAGAATGCCCACCACCAGCGCAAACAGCGCCGAGATGAAGGCAAGCTCCAGCGTTGCCGGCAGGCGCGAGGCGATCAGGTCGGCCACCGGCTCGGCGGTGCGGTAGGAAATGCCGAAATCGAAATGCAGCGCGTCCCACACGAACCGGGCATATTGCACCGGCACCGGATCATTCAGCCCCATCCGCTCGATCATCTCGTTGCGATCCTGAACAGTGGCTTCCTGGCCGAGAATATTCTCAACCGGGTTGCCGACAAATCGGAAGATGGCAAAGGAAATAAGCGCGACGAGAAGCAGAACAAGCACCGCCTGCACGATCCGTCTGGCAAGAATGACAATCATCACAAGCCTCGTGCCGTCAAGCCGCCCGTCCAGCTGGGACTGCCGCAACTGTTAGTGGAGATATTCATTAACGGTAAAAGGCCGGCAGCGGCGCAGGGCCGCTGCCGGCAGCAAGTCAGTTCATGATCAGATATTTGAAATGGGGCTGGTCTTCCGGCTGCACATCAAATGTGATGCCATCCTTCATTCCCCAGTTCAGAACCTGATTGTGGATCGGAAGATACAGCTGGTCTTCCTGAACCTGGGCCCAGATCTCACCGATGATTGCGTCACGCTTGGCAAGATCAGTCTCGGACTCAAGCGCCACCACCTTGGCGTTCACTTCGGCATTGTCATAGCCGGTGTTGTTCCAGGAACCACGTTTCTCGGTCGTTGCATGGACCAGGAAGTTGAAGATGTAGTGCGAATCAAAGGTCGGAACGCCCCAGCCAAGCATGTAGAACTCGGTTGTCTTGTTCGTGATCAGCGGGAAATGCTGTGCCTTCGGCTTGGCGTCAAGATTCACCTTGATACCGATCTGGCCCAACATGCCAACAGCGGCCTGGCAGATCGCCTCGTCATTGATGTAGCGGTCATTCGGGCAGTTCAGCGTAACCGAGAAGCCATCAGCATACCCTGCCTCGGCCATCAGTGCCTTGGCAGCGGCGACATCATGCGCCGGAATGGCGTCAAGATCGCTTGTCCAGCCATTGACGAAAGGCGGCATGATGACATTGGTCGGCGAGGACTGATCGCGCATCACGACCTTCTTGATGGCGTCGCGGTTGATGGCAATATTCATCGCCCGCCGCACCCGCACATCGGCAAACGGGTTCTTGCCGCTGACATTATCCGTTTCCAGATCGCTCTTGCCGCTGTTCATGCCAAAGAAGATCACACGGTTCTGCGCTGCCGTGACAACCTTCAGGCCGCTCTGCGCGCCAACTCGGCCGAGATCCTGCACCGGCACGTCCTGGATGAAATCGACCTCGCCTGACAGCAGAGCCGCCACGCGGGTGGCCGCTGACTGGATCGGCGTGTAGATGATTTCGCTGACATCAAGCGGGAACTGGCCCTTGCCCCAGTAATTCGGGTTGGCCTTCAGTACCGTCTTCTGATCCGGAACGCGGCTGTCCAGCATGAAGGCGCCGGTGCCATTCGTGTTCTGGGCGGCAAAGGTCGTCTCGCCAGCGGCGACATCCTGTGGTGCGCTGGCGCCATTCGCCTCGGTCCAGCCTGCATCCATCATGAACAGGTTGGTCAGATTGTTAATCAACAGCGGGTTCGGCCCGTTCGTCTCCATATCGATGGTGTGGTCATCGACTTTGCGGACTTCCTTGACACTGGTCAGCAATTCCTTCATCGCCGAGGTCGGCATCATCGCCCGGTTGAAGCTGTAGACAGCGTCATCGGCGGTGAAGTCCGCCCCATCATGGAATTTCACACCCTTGCGAAGCGTGAACCGCCAGACATTCGGATTGTCGGCAAGTGCCTTCCAGCCTGTCGCCAGTGCCGGGGTGATCTGGCCGGCCATGTCACGATGCAACAGCGGCTCATAAATCTGGTGCGCAAGCGTGTGGGTCGGGCCCTCATTCTGCGCGTGCGGGTCAAGTGTCAACGAGTCGCCGGACCGCGCCCAGCGCAGCGTTTCCGCGGATGCCGCCGTCGCGGCTGCGGCAAGGGTCAGCGCCACCGCGCCAATACCAAGCCTGTTTGCTAGAATCTTCATCTTCTTTCTCCCTGGTAGCGGTATTTACCTGACTGTGAGGTTAGAAAGAATGACCCGAATACCGCCGCGTGAGCAAGATATTTTGCACCCCGCAAGGGCATCAATCCCGCAAGGGCATCAATGCAGTCATACGCGGCGGGTCAGCTGGCAACATCACCACGCCGCCGCCTCTGTACCAGCCATATAATCCCCAACAGACCGATGGCGGGAAGATAGACCCATTCCCGTGCCGGCCGGTTCGTGATCTCGACAAGCACCAAATCAAGAGTGACCGGATCATCCGCATGGAAGTCAAACCCCTGCAATTCCTGGAACAGCGGGGTGCCCGGGAACGGCTCTTCAACGACGGCCCGCCCCGCATCCAGCGTCATCACCACGCCAGCCTCGGCAAGCCCGGCAAACGCATCATCCGTCGGCGGGACCTGAATGATGGTGTTGCGCGTGATCATCCGGCTGGCATCATCGAAGTCAGGCCCGACAAATCGTACCCTCAGGTCACGCGGCGATATTGCACCACTGTCGGCCTCGAGAAGCGCCACGATCTCGGGCCCCGGGAGCAGATCATAGGGTGGCACCCACCGGTCAAGCCAGAAGTCCGGCCTGAACATGGTGAAGGCGACCAGCAGCAGCAGCAGGGTTTCCCACACCCTGTTGCGAATCAGCATGAAACGCTGCGTTGCCGAACAGAAGGCCAGCATGCCGATGGTGGTGACGATCACCGCCACCAGCCCGTCGACCACCCCGACATCGATCAGCAGGATATCGGTGTTGAAGATGAACATGAAGGGCAGCACCGCGGTGCGGATATCATAGCTGAACCCCTGAATGCCGGTGCGGATGGGATCGCCGCGCGAGATCGCGGCGGCGGCAAAGGCGGCCAGGCCGACCGGCGGCGTGTCATCGGCAAGAATGCCGAAATAGAAAACAAACAGATGCACCGCCACAAGCGGCACGATCAGGCCGTTCTGCGCGCCAACCATGACGATGACCGGCGCCATCAGCGAGGACACGACAATATAGTTCGCCGTCGTCGGCAACCCCATGCCGAGAACAAGGCTCATCACCGCAACAAGCAGCAGCATGATCACCAGATTGCCGGCCGACACAGTTTCAACGAAGCTGCCAATGAACTGGTGCGCACCGGTCAGCGAAACGGTGCCGATGATGATGCCGGCAATCGCCGTCGCAATCGCGATGCTGATCATGTTGCGCGCGCCATTCTCCAGCCCGCGAAGCAGATCGCGCGCACCATCGCGCCAGTCCCGCCGGGTCACGGTCTGACCCCGGAACAGGGCCTTCAAGGGATGCTGTGTGACCAGCACGAACATCATCGCAAGGCAGGCCCAATAGGCCGACAGACCAGGGGACAGCCGACTGACAAGGACACACCACAGAAGCACCAGGATCGGCAGCACGAAATGATAGCCGGTGACCGCCACATCACCGACGCGTGGCAGCATCTTCATCTCTTCGGCGCTGAGCCCCTCGCCAAGGTCGGGATGCCGCGCCGCCAGCCAGACCAGCGGCAGGTATATGGCCAGCAACAGCACCACCACCACCGGCAAGGAAAATGCCGGCGCGCGGTCGCCGACAAGCAAGACCAGAAAATGAAACAGCGCCGCGATGAGCGCCAGCACAGCAAAGCCAACCAGGAAACCGGTAACGCGCCGCAGCAGGCTCTGCGTCGGGGTTCGCCGCGGCAACCCGGTCAGGCCGAGTTTCGTCACCTCGATATGAACGATGTAGAACAGCGCAACATAAGACACCAGCGCCGGCAGCGCCGCATGCTTGATCAGCTCGTAATAGCTGATGCCAGTGAATTCGGCGATCAGGAAGGCGGCGGCGCCCATCACCGGCGGCGTCAGCTGGCCGTTCGTTGACGAGGCGACCTCGACCGCGCCAGCCTTTTCCGCGCTGAGACCGGTTTTCTTCATCAGCGGAATGGTGAAGGTGCCGGTGGTCACGACATTGGCAATGGATGAACCGGAATAGATCCCCGACAGGCCCGAGGCGACAACCGCCGCCTTTGCCGGACCGCCACGAAGATGCCCCAGCGCGGCGAAGGACAGCTTGATGAAATAATTGCCGGCGCCGGCGCTTTCCAACAGTGCCCCGAACAGCACAAACAGGAAAATCATCGAGGCGGAAACGCCAAGCGCTACCCCGAACACACCCTCGGTCTGCATCCAGAAATGCCAGGTGGCCTTGTTCAGCGACGCCCCTTTCCAGCGCATTGCATCGGGGAAAACATCGAGATGACCGAACATCACATAGATGATGAAAATCGTCGCGACGACCAGCAGCGGCAGGCCAAGCGCCCTGTACACCGCCACCATCACACACAGCATACCGGCGATGGAGAAGAACAGATCATAGCTGTTCGGCAGGCCGGCCCGGTTGGCGATGTCAAGCTTGAAGATGAACAGATAGAGGCAGGCGGCAACGCCGATGATGGCAAGTCCCCAGCCGACAAGCCTGTCCAGAAACGGATGTACCGACCGGACGGCCGGATAGAGCGCCAGCGCAAGGCCAAGCCCGAAGGCAAGGTGGATCTGCCGCGCCTCCTGATTGTTGAAGACCAGCTTCAGGCCGGTCACCTCACTCAGATAGAAGGGGAAATCGGACGCCACCCAGAGCTGGAACAGCGACCAGAGAATACAGACGGCAGCCGCCGGCCAGCCGGCCCGCTGGGCGCCGCCTTCAAAATCTTCAGCCGAGATGCCGACGCTGTCCGCCGGTCCGGTCGTGCCCATGATCAATAACCGCCGGGTTCCATGCCCCTTGCCGGGTCACAAAACACAAAACGCGCAGCCCGAAGGCTGCGCGCTTCCAGCAAGGCTACATCCAGCCACGCTCCTTGTAGTATTTCACCGCGCCGGGGTGAACCGGTGCTGACAGGCCGTCGGAGATCATCTCCTCCTCCTTCAGATGACGGAAGGCGGGGTGAAGCTTCTTGAAATCGGCAAAATTGTCGAACACCGCCTTGACCAAGGTATAGACGACCTTCTCCGGCACCTGCGCAGAGGTGATCACCGTCGCTCCGACACCGAAAGTGCGGGTGTCGTTCGGTGAGCCGGCATATATGCCGCCTGGCACGGTGGCCACACGGTAGAAGGAATTGTCGGCAACCAGCCTGTCAATTGGCGCGCCAGTGACCGAGATCAGCTCAACATCACAGCTTGTGGCAGCTTCGGTAACGGCGGCCGCCGGGTGTCCGACCGTATAGATCATCGCGTCGATCTTGCCGTCACAGACCGCCTGTGCCATTTCCGAGCCCTTCAGCTCGGCCGCAAGCGAGAAGTCGTCCATCGCCATGCCAAAGGCATCCATGACGACTTCCATCGTGGCACGCTGGCCAGATCCCGGATTGCCAACATTCACCTTCTTGCCCTTCAGATCCTCGAACGAGGCCACGCCGGCCCCCTTGCGGGCGATCAGCGTGAATGGCTCTGGATGCACGGAAAAGACCGCGCGAAGATCCGAGAACTGTCCCTTGTCGGCGAATTTCGAGGTGCCGCGATAGGCGTGATATTGCCAGTCGGACTGGGCAACGCCAAATTCCAGCTCGCCAGCGCGCACCGTGTTGATGTTATAGACCGAGCCGCCGGTTGATTCGGCAGAACACCGGATGCCGTGAGATTTCCGGTCCTTGTTCACAAGCCGACAGATGGCCCCGCCGGTCGGGTAATACACCCCGGTAACCCCGCCCGTTCCGATGGAAACAAATTGCTCGGCGACGGCCTGGGCGGCACCAAAGGCCGCCAGTGAGGCGATAACCCCACCATAGATAATCCCACGATAGATAAACCCACGACAGATAAACCCACGACAGATAAACTGTTTGAATTGCATAGCTCTCTCCCCCTCTTTCGAGGTGATTTCAGTTCAGGATGAAACGGAAAAAGCACACGGGCCGATCAATGATCGGTGCAGTACCGTTTCAGTATGAACCGATGTCGGCGGGCAATCAAGCTCGGCTGGCAATCAGGTTTGTTAGGCAGAAGGATTGGCGGGCAGAAGGATTGGCGGGCTGAGAGGTTGGCGGGCATCGCCCGATACGATTTGGCTCGGACCTGGCGTCGATTATCGTGTATGGCTGTAGAGGCCCCGGCAGCCTTTGCTGCGATGGTGTGGGGAGAATTTTATGCATCCGCCGGACTGTCTGGCCAGCTGCCTGTCCAGACAATCCCGTGGTTTAGAGCGGGGCACCGATGCTTGTTGACGTTATAGACCTCACGCTCCTCATCGGCATCCTGCTGGCGTTGGGATCTGCCGCCATGACAGCTTATGCCGGCTTTGGCGGGGCACTGGTCATGGTGCCGCTGTTCACCTTTCTGATTGGCCCGGTGCAGGCGGTGGCGCTGACCGCCCTTTGCAGCACTGTGGCCTTGCTGCATGTCGTGCCGGGACTGCTGAAAACCATTAAGTGGTCCGAGGTGATGCCACTCTTCACCGGCCTTCTCATATCAGCTTCGATCGGATCGTATTTTCTGGTGGTGGCGGATGCTGCAACCATTCGCCTTGGCATGGGCATTTTCATCCTTATCGCAGCGGCAGTACTGATACTGGATTTCAGATATTCCGGACCGCGCGGCGCCCTGCCAAGCCTAGGTGTCGGCGCGGTAACGGGGGGCATCACGGGCGGATTCGGTGTGCCGGCAGGTCCGATCATGGTTGTCTATTATCTCGCTGCGCCCGAGCCGGCACAGGTGCAACGCGCCAACATCATGTTCAGTGTCTGGCTGCTGGTGACGGTCATGTTAGGCAATCTGTTGGCGCGCGACGCCATTGAGACCATGACTTTCATGCGGTCTGTTTTCATTGCCCCGGCATCCATTCTTGGTGCCGCGCTTGGTCAGTATCTGTTCAGGCGGGCCCCCGCCACCTGGTTCAAGAGGTTTGCGCATTGGCTGCTGGTTGCCATCGGCGTGTCATTGCTGGTGGCCGCGCTTTACTGATTGCAAAACCGAATGCGTCCCCGCCCCACAGCGCAAATAACAGGGCCTGGTAAATGGGGGTCTGGCACGAAAATGCCCTGCGGTCATGACGACCACAGGGCATTTGATAGTCTGGATATGTCCTGCCTTAGTCAGTGGCAGGGGCGATAGGACTCGAACCTACAACCCCCGGTTTTGGAGACCGGTGCTCTACCAATTGAGCTACACCCCTATCCCTGACACCGCCGGCCTGAACCGGCGGTGATGATCTTTTTTAGGACCGCGCTATTTCACGATCGAGGCGACGACGCCGGCGCCGACGGTACGTCCGCCCTCGCGGATGGCGAAGCGAAGACCTTCATCCATCGCGATCGGTGCGATCAGCGTCACGGTCATCGCGATGTTGTCACCGGGCATCACCATCTCGGTGCCCGACGGCAGCTCCACAGACCCCGTCACATCCGTCGTCCGGAAGTAAAATTGCGGGCGATAGTTCGAAAAGAACGGGGTGTGACGTCCACCCTCTTCCTTCGTCAGAACATAAGCCTCGCACTTGAACTCGGTATGCGGCGTGATCGAACCCGGCGCCGACAGAACCTGCCCGCGCTCAACCTCTTCACGCTTCGTGCCACGAAGCAGCACACCGACATTGTCGCCAGCCTCGCCCTGGTCAAGAAGCTTGCGGAACATCTCAACGCCCGTGCAGGTCGTCTTCGTGGTGTCCTTCAGACCGACAATCTCGATCTCCTCACCAACATTCACGATGCCGCGCTCAATACGACCCGTCACAACCGTGCCACGACCCGAAATCGAGAACACATCCTCAATCGGCATCAGGAACGGCTGATCCTTCGGACGCTCCGGCTGCGGAATGTAATCATCAACCGCCGCCATCAGCGCCTTGATCGCCTCAGAGCCAATCGCCGCATCGCCATCCTCAAGCGCCGCCAGCGCCGAGCCCTTCACGATCGGAATGTCGTCACCGGGAAACTCATAGCTCGACAACAGCTCGCGAATCTCCATCTCGACAAGCTCGAGAAGCTCCTCATCGTCAACCTGGTCAACCTTGTTCATGAACACGCACAGAGCCGGTACGCCAACCTGACGCGCCAGAAGAATATGCTCGCGTGTCTGCGGCATCGGACCATCGGCCGCCGACACAACAAGGATCGCTCCGTCCATCTGCGCCGCGCCGGTGATCATGTTCTTCACATAATCGGCGTGACCCGGGCAATCAACGTGCGCATAGTGACGGTTCTCCGTCTCATACTCAACATGCGCCGTCGAAATCGTAATCCCCCGCGCCCGCTCCTCAGGTGCCTTGTCAATCTGATCATAGGCCTGAAACTCAGCGCCACCAGCCTCGGCCATCACCTTCGTAATCGCCGCCGTCAGCGTCGTCTTGCCGTGGTCAACATGGCCAATCGTGCCAATGTTCACATGAGGCTTGGAACGATCAAACTTCTCCTTGGACATCCTTACGGTCTCCTGTCTTTCTAACTAACGTCTAGTTTTCTAACGTTTCAGGCCATCACACTCAGGCCAGTTTGGCACGGACTTCGTCAGCCACGGCCTGCGGAACCTGTTCGTAATGGTCAAACTGCATCGAATATTGGGCACGGCCCTGACTCATCGAACGCAGCGTATTGATGTAACCGAACATATTCGCCAGCGGCACCATCGCTTCGATGGCACGGGCGTTGCCCCGCTGGTCCATGCCGCCAACATTGCCGCGACGGCTGTTCAGGTCACCGATAATATCACCCATATACTCCTCAGGGGTCAGCACCTCGACCTTCATCACCGGCTCAAGAAGCTTCGGCGACGCCTTTTGCATGGCCTCACGGAATGCCGCACGGGCAGCAATTTCAAAGGCCAGCACCGAGGAGTCGACATCGTGGCTGGCACCATCGATCAGCTCGACCTCGAAATCGATGACCGGGAAGCCGGCAATGCTGCCAGTCTCCTTGGCCTGCTGAAGACCCTTTTCAACACCCGGAACGTATTCCCGTGGCACCGAACCGCCAACAACCGAATTGGTGAAGTTGTAGCCACCTTCTTCCAGCGGCCGGAAGATCATTTTCACACGTGCGAACTGGCCGGACCCCCCGGACTGCTTCTTGTGCGTATAGTCAATCTCGGCTTCGCGGGTGATTGTCTCCCGATAGGCAACCTGCGGCGCACCGATATTTGCCTCGACCTTGAATTCACGCTTCAGGCGATCAACAAGAATGTCGAGGTGCAATTCACCCATGCCGCGCATGATGGTCTGGCCCGATTCCGGGTCAGAACTGACCTGGAAGGACGGGTCTTCGGCGGCGAGGCGCTGGAGACCGGCAGACATCTTTTCCTGATCGTTCTTCGACTTTGGCTCAACAGCGATCTCGATCACCGGATCCGGGAAAGTCATGGTCTCGAGAACCACCGGCTTGGCAACATCACACATCGTATCGCCGGTCGTTGTTTCCTTCATCCCGGCAAGCGCCACAATGTCACCGGCAAAGGCTTCATCGATCTCCTCACGGTTGTTCGAATGCATCATCATCATCCGGCCAACGCGCTCTTTCTTGCCCTTGGTCGAGTTCAGGATGCTGTCACCCTTCTTCAAGCAACCGGAATAAATACGCAGGAAGGTCAGCGAACCGACGAACGGATCATTCATGATCTTGAAGGCCAGACCGGACAGCGGCTCGGCATCATCGGCGTTACGCTCAATGTTACGGGTTTCCGTCTCATCACCCGGTGCAAAACCTGTGTAGGCCGGCACGTCGAGCGGACCAGGCAGGAAATCGATAACGGCGTTCAGCAGCGGCTGTACACCCTTGTTCTTGAAAGCCGAACCGCACAGGACGGGAACAAACGACATGTTGAGGGTGCCAAGACGAATAAGCCGGCGCAGCGTGGCCTCATCCGGCTCCTCGCCTTCAAGGAAGGCTTCCATGACATCATCGTCCTGCTCGACAACAAGCTCGATCAATGCAGCGCGCATTTCAGCGGCCTTGTCGGCAAGCTCGGGGCGGATGTCCTGGACGGTCCAGCTCGCGCCGAGATCCTCGGAATTCCAGACCCATTCCTTCATCTCGATGAAATCGACAATCCCAGCAAACTCGTTCTCAGCGCCAATCGGCATCTGAATTGGCGCCGGGACGGCGCCAGTACGGTCGGCAATCATCTCAACGCAGTTGAAGAAGTCAGCGCCGATCTTGTCCATCTTGTTAACAAAGACGATCCGCGGGACCGAATAGCGGTCAGCCTGACGCCAGACCGTCTCGGTCTGCGGCTCGACGCCGGCATTCGCATCCAGAACACAGACAGCCCCATCCAGAACGGCCAGTGACCGCTCAACCTCAATGGTGAAATCAACGTGACCCGGTGTGTCGATGATGTTGAAGCGGAACTTCGCCTCATCCGCATCGGCACCATACTGGCCAGATGGCGTGTCGCCATCATTGGTCCGGAACCAGAAACAGGTGGTAGCTGCGGAGGTGATGGTGATGCCGCGCTCCTGCTCCTGCTCCATCCAGTCCATGGTGGCGTTACCGTCATGCACCTCACCGATCTTGTGCGACCGGCCGGTGTAATAGAGAATCCGCTCGGTGGCGGTCGTCTTGCCGGCATCGATGTGGGCCATGATGCCGAAGTTACGATAACGATCTAGAGTATACTCTCTTGCCATGTCCTGGTCTCCTGCCTGTGCTTTACCAGCGGTAATGCGAAAAGGCGCGGTTGGCTTCCGCCATCTTGTGGGTGTCTTCGCGTTTCTTAACGGCGTTGCCACGGTTATTCGCAGCATCCATCAGCTCCGAAGACAGACGCTCGACCATCGTGGTTTCGCCGCGCTTGCGCGAACTGTCGATCAGCCAGCGAATGGCAAGCGCCTGTGCGCGCTCGGCACGCACCTCAACCGGCACCTGATATGTGGCACCACCTACGCGGCGCGAACGGACCTCAAGATGCGGCCGAACATTTTCAAGCGCATCATGAAACACCTTCACAGGCTCGCTGCCGGACTTTGATTCGATGCGGTCGAACGCACCATAGACAATACGCTCAGCAACCGACCGCTTGCCGTCATACATCAGGCAGGACATGAATTTTGAAACAACCGTGTCCTTGAACTTCGCATCGGGAAGAACAGGACGTTTTTCAGCGCGGTGACGACGTGACATCTCGGCCTCTTGCTTACTTAGGACGCTTGGCGCCGTATTTCGAACGACGCTGGCGGCGATCTGCAACACCCTGGGTGTCGAGCGTACCGCGAATGATATGATAACGAACGCCAGGAAGGTCTTTCACACGGCCACCCCGGATCAACACGACAGAGTGTTCCTGCAGGTTGTGGCCTTCACCCGGAATGTAGCTCGACACTTCAAACCCGTTGGTCAGACGCACACGTGCGACTTTCCGCAGGGCCGAGTTCGGCTTCTTCGGCGTGGTTGTGTAAACCCGCGTACACACGCCGCGCTTTTGCGGGCATGCTTCCATCGCGGGAACCTTCGTACGAGCGACAGGACGTTTGCGTCCATGCCGGATCAGCTGGTTAATGGTTGGCATTGCTGCCCCTTTTTCATCTCAACCAAAGACATACACTAAGCGTGCATCAGGGCAGGACTTCCCAACATGGCCGGGAAGACCACCCTTGTTTCAGTTCCCAGACGGGACTGTTTTCGTCACCTTTATGCCGGTGCAGCGTCTGGCTCGACTGCGGCGCTACCGCCGGAGTGAACCACTACCTGCATCAAAAGGTGAGCGGAACCTATGTCAGCGATGCTGGCGGGTCAAGCTGTTTTTACCTGCAACCGCCAGTTTCGCTGAATTTTTCCCGGCCGGCGCAAACCAGCCGAGAAACTCTTGTCAGGCGTCGGTCTGCGCCTCTTCGGCAACCACGCCAAAACCGTCTCCAGACTCGGCTTCCATGGCCTCGAGCGCCGGCGTCGCCGCTGCCCGTGCGTCCATGATCTCACGATCACGGTCAGCCGCGATCCGGCGAAGACGCTTCATCACCGAACCTGTGCCAGCCGGAATCAGGCGGCCAACAATGACATTTTCCTTCAGACCGTCGAGCGTATCCTGGCGACCGCTGACCGCAGCCTCGGTAAGGACACGGGTGGTCTCCTGGAAGGATGCGGCGGAAATGAAGGAGCGTGTCTGCAGCGACGCCTTGGTGATGCCAAGCAGCACCGGATGGGCAATCGCCGGGCGCAACCCCTCGGTCTCAAGCGAGGCATTCGAGGCGGCGAACTCCTCGCGATCGACCTGCTCGCCGATCAGATACGTGCTGTCACCGGCATCGGTGACCTCAACCTTCTGCAGCATCTGGCGGACAATCACCTCGATATGCTTGTCATTGATCTTCACACCCTGCAGCCGGTAGACATCCTGGATTTCCTTGACCAGATAGGCGGCCAGTTCCTCGACACCGAGAATCGCCAGGATATCATGCGGAACCGGGCTGCCATCAAGAAGCAGGTCACCCTTGCGGACGATATCGCCTTCGTTGACCGCCAGCTGGCGGCCCTTTGGCAACAGATATTCGACCGGTTCACCATCACTCTCAACAGGCACGACACGAATCCGCCGCTTCGCCTTGTAGTCGTTGGCGAACTCGACGCGGCCCTCGGCTTCAGCGATGACAGCGAAGTCCTTCGGCTTGCGGGCCTCGAACAACTCGGCCACCCGTGGCAGACCACCGGTGATGTCACGCGTCTTTGAGGATTCGCGCGGGATACGTGCCAGCACATCACCGGCCTGGATCGCCGCGCCATTATCAACCGACAGAATCGCGCCGGCCGACATGAAGTAACGCGCCTCGAGGCCGTTTGTCAGTGTCAGCACCTCGCCCTTGTCGTCACGAAGCGTGATCCGCGGCCGCAGATTCGCGCCGCCGGCGGATGCCTTCCAGTCAATGACCTCGCGGCTGGAAATACCGGTTGCGTCATCGGTAACCTCACGAACCGAGATGCCTTCCGTCAAATCGACGTAATTGGCCGTACCCGGCAGCTCGGCGATGATCGGCATGGTGTAGGGATCCCATTCGATCAGCACATCACCGGCAGCCACTTCCTTGCCAGCCTTCACGAACAGCTTGCCGCCATACGGCAGGCGATGACGCTCACGCTCGCGGCCCTGATCATCAAGAAGCAGCAATTCGGTATTACGGCTCATCACGATCCGGTTGCCCTCGCGATCCGTGACAAGTGCCTCATTCTCCAGCTTCACCTTGCCGCCGATGGCTGCCTCGATGTTGGACTGCTCGGCACCACGCTGCGCGGCACCCCCAACGTGGAAGGTCCGCATCGTCAACTGCGTGCCGGGCTCACCGATGGACTGTGCCGCGATCACGCCAACAGCCTCACCGATATTCACCGACGTACCACGCGCCAGATCACGGCCATAGCACTGGCCACAAATACCGGTTTGCGCTTCACACAACAGCGCCGAGCGAATCAGCGCCTGGTCAACGCCGGCCGCCTCGATACGGTCGGCATGTTCCTCGGTGACCATCTCGCCAGCCTTCACGATGACCTCGCCGGTGGCGATGTCGACCATGTCCTCGGCCATAACACGGCCAAGCACGCGGTCATACAGGCTGTCGACAACATCACTGCCATTCATCACGGCACGGATGGTCAGGCCGTTATTCGTCCCGCAATCCTCGATATTGACGATGCAATCCTGCGCCACATCAACGAGACGCCGCGTCAGATAGCCGGAGTTGGCCGTCTTCAGCGCGGTATCCGCAAGACCCTTACGGGCGCCGTGGGTCGAGTTGAAATACTCGAGAACGTTCAACCCTTCCTTGAATGAGGAGATGATCGGTGTCTCGATGATTTCACCCGACGGCTTGGCCATCAGGCCGCGCATGCCGGCAAGCTGCTTGATCTGCGCTGCCGAACCACGGGCACCGGAATGCGCCATCATCCAGACGGAATTGATCGGCTCACCATCCCGGATCGTCGAAATACCCTTCATCATCTCGTCGGCCACGAGATCGGAACAGCGCGACCAGACATCCACAACCTTGTTGTATTTTTCACCCTGGGTGATCAGACCGTCGAGATATTGCTGCTCGAAGGTTTTCACCTGGGCCTCGGCCTCATTGACGTATTTTTCCTTCAGGTCCGGCGTTGTCAGGTCGGCGATGCCAAAGGAAATGCCGGCATCACATGCCTGACCAAAGCCAAGCGACATCAGACGGTCACAGAAGATCACCGTGTCCTTCTGGCCGCAGTGACGATAGACATGGTCGATGACATCACTGACCTGCTTCTTCGTCATCAGCTTGTTGACGAGGTCGAAAGAACAGCTCGGATTGTCAGGCAGAAGATCGGCCAACTGCGCCCGACCCGGCGTCGTCTCGATCACCCGAATCACGCGCTCGCCATTCTCATCGCGCGTCGACACACGCGCCTTGATCTTGGCGTGCAGGCTGACAGAACCATTGCCAAGCGCCAGCAGGATTTCCTGGATATTGGCGAAGACCATGCCCTCACCCATCTCGTTCTCGCGCTCAAGCGACATGTAATAGAGGCCGAGAATGATATCCTGCGACGGCACGATGATCGGCTTGCCATTGGCCGGGCTGAGGATGTTGTTGGTCGACATCATCAGCACCCGCGCCTCGAGCTGCGCCTCAAGTGACAGCGGCACATGGACGGCCATCTGGTCACCGTCGAAGTCAGCGTTGAAGGCGGTACAGACCAACGGGTGAAGCTGGATCGCCTTGCCCTCGACAAGCACCGGCTCGAACGCCTGGATGCCAAGCCGGTGCAGCGTCGGCGCCCGGTTCAGCATGACCGGATGCTCGCGGATCACCTCTTCAAGGATATCCCATACTTCGGGGCGTTCCTTTTCGACCATCCGTTTGGCCATCTTCACCGTGCTGGCCATAGAATAGAGTTCCAGCTTCGAATAGATGAACGGCTTGAACAACTCCAGCGCCATCTTCTTCGGCAGACCGCACTGGTGGAGCTTCAGCTCGGGACCGACAACAATGACCGAACGACCGGAATAATCGACACGCTTGCCAAGCAGGTTCTGCCGGAAACGGCCCTGCTTGCCCTTCAGCATGTCGGACAGCGATTTCAGCGGGCGCTTGTTGACACCACTGATAACCCGGCCGCGACGGCCATTGTCAAACAGGGCGTCAACGGCTTCCTGCAGCATCCGCTTTTCGTTGCGGACGATGATATCGGGGGCGCGAAGTTCGATCAGCCGCTTCAGACGGTTGTTCCGATTGATCACCCGGCGATAGAGGTCATTCAGATCCGAGGTTGCGAAACGGCCACCATCGAGCGGCACCAGCGGGCGCAGCTCGGGCGGAATGACCGGGATCACATCGAGGATCATCCATTCCGGGCGGCATCCCGAGTCGCGGAAAGAGTCGATAAGCTTCAGGCGCTTCACCAGCTTCTTGCGCTTGGCTTCGGACCCTGTCTCGGCAAGCTCCTCGCGGATTTTGACGCGCTCTTCGTCAATATCCATCGCCTCGAGGACTTTCTTGATTGCCTCGGCGCCGATGCTGGCCTCGAAAGCGTCATCGCCGAACTCGTCCTGCGCGTCGTAGAATTCCTCTTCCGACAGCAGCTGACCTTTGGTCAGCGAGGTCAGACCGGGCTCGATGACGACGAAATTCTCGAAATACAGGACGCGTTCGAGATCCTTCAATGTCATGTCGACAAGCAGGCCGATGCGGCTTGGCAGCGACTTCAGGAACCAGATATGCGCCACCGGCGAGGCCAGTTCGATATGGCCCATGCGCTCACGCCGGACCTTCGACAGCGTCACCTCGACACCGCATTTCTCGCAGATGATGCCGCGATATTTCATCCGCTTGTACTTGCCGCACAGACATTCATAATCGCGGACCGGACCAAAGATACGGGCACAGAACAGCCCGTCCTTTTCCGGCTTGAAGGTACGGTAATTGATGGTTTCGGGCTTCTTGATCTCGCCAAAGGACCACGACCGGATACGTTCCGGCGACGCGATCGAGATACGGATCTTGTCAAAGCTCTGGGGGCCCTGGTTTTGCCCGAAAGGGTTCATCAAGTCGTTCATCTGGTTCTCTCCCAACGGTAGTTGGTGTCATCCTGTCCGGTAGCGGACGTGATCAATATTCGGCTTCGTGAAGATCAACATTCAGACCAAGCGAACGGAGTTCCTTGACCAGAACGTTGAAGGATTCCGGAATGCCTGATTCGAAATCATCATCACCACGAACAATGGCCTCATAGACCTTCGTCCGTCCGGACACATCATCCGACTTCACGGTCAGCATCTCCTGCAGCGTGTAGGCAGCGCCATAAGCCTCTAGGGCCCAGACCTCCATCTCGCCGAAACGCTGGCCACCGAACTGCGCCTTACCACCAAGCGGCTGCTGGGTGACAAGCGAATACGGGCCGATTGAACGTGCGTGGATCTTGTCATCGACAAGGTGATGCAGCTTCAGCATGTAGATGTAGCCAACCGTCACCGGACGGTCGAACTGCTCGCCAGTACGGCCATCGGTCAGGATTTCCTGGCCGGTTTGACTGAGGCCCGCCTTCTCGAGAAGCGAGATGACATCAGCCTCGCGGGCGCCATCGAAGACAGGTGTCCCCATCGGGACACCGCGGCCAAGAAGCTCACCCTGCTCGATAATCTGCGAATCATCCATCACCTCAAGTTCGGATTTGAACTGTTCGGGGCTGTAGATTTCCCCAAGCGACTTGCGAAGCGCTTTTGTATCGCCCTTGGCGTGCGCTGCTTCGGCAGCCTTGCCGATCTGTTTGCCAAGACCGCGCGCGGCCCAGCCAAGATGCGTCTCGAGAATCTGCCCCACATTCATCCGCGAGGGAACACCAAGCGGGTTCAGCACGATATCCATCGGTGTGCCGTCCTCAAGGTAGGGCATGTCCTCAGCCGGAACGATCCGCGAGATGACACCCTTGTTGCCGTGACGGCCGGCCATCTTGTCGCCGGGCTGAAGCTTGCGCTTCACGGCAACAAACACCTTGACCATCTTCATCACACCGGGCAGCAGCTCATCGCCGGCCTGCAGCTTGTCAACCTTGTCGTTGAAGCGGGCCTGCAGCTCCTGGATGGCGCTCTCGAAATTGGCAACCTGCGCCTCGACCAGCTTCTGGACCTTGTCATCCTTGACCGAGACCTGCTGCCATTGTGAACGCGGCATCTCCTCCAGCATCGCGGCTGTCAGCTTGGTGCCAGCCTTGATCCCCTTCGGCCCTGACGCCACCGTCTGACCGTCGAGAAGCTCGGACATGCGACCATGGAAACCACGCTCAAGTATCAGCCGCTCATCATCGCGGTCCTTGCCCAGACGGTCGATCTCGGCACGGTCGATGGCCAGTGCGCGTTCATCCTTCTCGACACCGCGGCGCGAGAAGACCCGCACCTCGACAATCGTGCCGGATCCGCCTGGCGGCAGTTTCAGCGAGGTGTCACGGACATCCGATGCCTTTTCACCGAAGATAGCGCGCAAGAGTTTCTCTTCCGGCGTCATCGGCGATTCACCCTTCGGCGTCACCTTGCCGACCAGAATGTCGCCCGGGCCGACCTCGGCCCCGACATAGACAATGCCGGCCTCGTCAAGATTCTTCAGCGCCTCTTCACCGACATTCGGGATGTCGCGCGTGATTTCCTCCTGACCAAGCTTGGTGTCACGGGCCATGATCTCATATTCCTCGATATGGATCGAGGTGAAGACATCGTCACGGACGACGCGCTCGGAGATCAGGATTGAATCCTCAAAATTATAACCGTTCCAGGGCATGAAGGCGACCAGCACATTACGGCCAAGCGCCAGCTCGCCATCCTCGGTCGACGGGCCATCAGCGATGATGTCACCACCGCGGACAACATCACCAACCTTGACCAGCGGACGCTGGTTGACCGTCGTGTTCTGGTTTGACCGCTGGAACTTCAACAGCGAGTAGATATCAACCGGCGAGACATCATCGGCACTTTCTTCGGAGGCCCGCACAACGATCCTGGTGGCATCCACCTGGTCGATCACCCCGGCCCGCCGGGCGACGATGGTCACACCGGAATCCCGGGCCACGCGACCTTCCATACCGGTGCCGACAATCGGTGCCTCGGCCCGGACAAGCGGCACCGCCTGGCGCTGCATGTTCGAGCCCATAAGCGCCCGGTTGGCGTCGTCATTCTCGAGGAATGGGATCAGCGCCGCGGCAACCGAAACCAGCTGCTTTGGCGATACATCCATCAGTTCGATGTCGGTTGGCCGGGCAAGACCGATATCGCCGGCGCGGCGGATCGGGATCAGCTCGCCGACAAACTTGCCGTTCTTGTCAAGCTCGGCATTCGCCTGCGCAATCGTGTAACGACCCTCTTCCATCGCCGAGATGTAACGCACCTCGTCAGTGACCTTGCCATCGACAACCTTGCGATAGGGCGTCTCGATAAAGCCGTAGCGATTGATCTTGGCAAAGGTGGCCAGCGAATTGATCAGACCAATATTCGGACCCTCCGGCGTTTCGATCGGGCAGATACGGCCATAATGTGTCGGGTGAACGTCGCGCACCTCAAAGCCCGCACGCTCGCGGGTCAGACCACCCGGCCCAAGCGCCGAGACACGGCGCTTATGGGTGATTTCCGACAGCGGGTTTGTCTGGTCCATGAACTGCGACAGCTGCGATGAGCCGAAAAATTCGCGAACCGCGGCCGCGGCAGGCTTGGCGTTGATCAGGTCAGCTGGCATGACGGTATCGATCTCGACCGAACCCATGCGCTCACGAATGGCGCGTTCCATGCGAAGAAGGCCAACGCGATACTGGTTCTCCATCAATTCACCAACCGAACGCACACGCCGGTTGCCAAGGTGGTCAATATCATCAACCTCACCACGGCCGTCCTTCAGACCGGTCAGAACGCGCAGGATTGCCAGCACATCCTCTTTACGCAGAACGCGAAGCGTGTCTTCGGTTTCCTGATCGAGGCGCGAGTTCATCTTCACCCGGCCAACCGACGACAGATCGTAGCGGTCGGAATTGAAGAACAATCCCTCAAACAGCGCATGCGCACTTTCCAGTGTTGGCGGCTCGCCAGGGCGCATGACACGGTAGATGTCAACAAGCGCCTCTTCACGGCTGTTATTGCGGTCGGCAGCAAGCGTATTGCGAAGATGCGGACCATAATTCACATTGTCGATGAGCAGAACGCTGATCTCGCTCTCGCCCTCATCTGACATGCGCTTCAGCATGTCCTCGGTGATCTCGTCACCAGCCTCGGCAACCACCTCGCCGGTCTGCATGTCGACGAAATCATCAGCCAGGAAGCGGCCGACAAGATCCTCATCGGGAACGAAAACTCGCTCTATGCCAGCTTCGGACAGCTTACGAAGCGAGCGCGGAGTCATCTTGGTGCCAGCGGCTGCCACCACCTTGCGCGACTTCGCATCAATCAGATCGCGGACCAGCTTGCCGCCTTTCAACGAGTCGGCATCAAAGGCGTATGACCAGCCGTCGCCGTCGCGAAGATAAGAAACCGAGCTGTAGAATTCCTTGAGGATTTCATCGCGGCTCATCCCGACAAGACGGGCCGGGTCCACCTCATCCCCACTGTCGGCGCAGGCGGCCAGATAGCCTTGCGAATCCGCGTTCGGAAGCGCCATCAGGAAGGTCGTGACCGGCAGCTTGCGCTTGCGGTCGATCCGGACATTCAGGATATCCTTGGCGTCAAATTCAAAATCCAGCCAGGAACCGCGATACGGGATCACCCGTGCGGCGAAGAGCAGCTTGCCAGAGGCATGGGTCTTGCCGCGGTCATGGTCGAAGAACACACCCGGCGAACGGTGCATCTGCGAGACGATGACGCGCTCGGTGCCATTCACGATGAAGGTGCCGTTCGAAGTCATGAGCGGCATGTCGCCCATATAGACATCCTGTTCCTTAATGTCGCGGATCGACCGCGCACCGGTAACCTCATCCTCTTCCCAGACCTCAAGACGCAGCGTCACCTTGAGCGACGATGCGTAGGTAAGGCCGCGCTGCTGGCACTCCTCGACATCATATTTCGGCTGCTCGAGATCGTAGGATACGAATTCAAGCTTGGCGCGCCCGGCAAAATCCTCGATCGGGAAAATCGAGCTGAATGTTTCCTGCAATCCATGCTCGCCACGTTCGTTGACGGCAATGCCCATCTGCAGGAAGGTGTCATAGCTCGAGCGCTGCACGTCGATCAGGTTCGGCATGGGCGTGACTTCCGCCAGCTGGCCGAAAGTCCGGCGAACACGCCGGCGACTATCGAGAGTGCTTACATGCGATGCCATCTGAGTACCTCGTCAAATTTCGTTTCAATAACAGGCTGTTAGAGAATGCCTGCCGGGTCGTCTCCGGGGCCGGCCACACAGACCGAAAGCACCGGGTGATAAACGGCCTTGCACCGGACGGAAAATCCGCCCGGTGCAAGCAGGTTTGGGTCGGCAATCGAAGTCGCCGCCACCGTCGCGTTACTTGACTTCGACGGTTGCGCCAGCTTCTTCGAGCTTGCCCTTGATTTCTTCGGCCTCTTCCTTCGACACGCCTTCCTTGACAGGTTTCGGCGCACCTTCGACGAGGTCCTTTGCTTCTTTCAGACCAAGCGAGGTGATGGCACGGACTTCCTTGATCACATTGATCTTGGAAGCACCGGCCGCAGTGAGAACAACGTCGAACTCGGTCTTCTCTTCTGCAGCGCCACCAGCGTCACCGCCACCGGCCGGCATCGCCATGGCGACAGGTGCCGCAGCGGCGGACACGCCCCACTTCTCTTCCAGAAGGGTTGCCAGCTCGGCAGCTTCCAGAACGGTCAGGTTGGAAAGGTCTTCTGCGATTTTTTCGATATCAGCCATGATTTACTCCATTAGGCTTGAACGTCTGATCGGGCGGTTAGCCCTGCTGCAATTGGTCTGAACGTGCCTGGATCACGCGCGCCACCTTGCCGGCCGGAGCCTGGGTAACACGGGCAATCTTGGCTGCCGGGGCCTGAATGATCCCAACAAGCGTGCCACGCAATTCGTCAAGGGACGGCATTTTGGCAAGTGCCTCGACGCCAGCCTTGTCCAGGATTTTCCCGTCCATGCTGCCGCCAATAATGGTCAGCTTGTCATTGCCCTTGGCAAAGTCCACGAGCGCTTTCGCGGCAGCCACCGGATCTTCCGACGTACCAATGGCAGTCGGCCCGGTGAACATGCCCTCAAGCTCCTCATAGCGCGTGCCTTTGAGAGCCAGCTTGGCAATCCTGTTTTTGGTTACCTTGAAGCCAGCACCAGCTTCCCGCATCTTTCCACGCAGGTCGCTGCTCTCTGCAACGGTCATCCCAACCTGATGAGCGACAACAACCGTTGACGACGCATTCAGGGTGGTCTGCAGCGTTTCGATCAGTTCGGCTTTTTCTTGTCTGTTCACCGATCGTCTCCGCTCTTTGTGGGGCATTGCAGCATCGCCGCAGCCCCGGTTGCAAACATGAACCGGCTTTATGCCGGCTCGCTGGCCTGCCCATCGAGAAGTTCAAGCAGAAATCTGCTCTTGCTCCCGTCTATTGCAGGACATTAAGCCACCGCGCCCGGCCAAAGCCGGTCATGGCAGCACCTGCAGTCTTGGACAGGTGCGGGGCAGCGACCGTGGCCACCACCCCTTTTCACCGGCACCAAGGCGCCGGAGAATTACGTTCAGGTCGCCGTCAGGCGACATCCTCAACCGCAACACCGACGCCCATTGTCGAGCTGAGCGTGATCTTGCGGATATATGTTCCCTTGGCACCGGAAGGCCGTGCCTTGCGCACAGCTTCGATGAAGGCTGCAGCATTTTCGAGGATCTTCGCCTCGTCAAAGCTTGCCTTACCGATGCCGGCATGCACAACGCCCGCCTTTTCGGCGCGGTACTGGACCTCACCGGCCTTCGCCGCCTTGACCGCAGCGCCGATATCCGGCGTTACCGTGCCAAGCTTCGGGTTTGGCATCAGACCGCGCGGGCCAAGAACCTTACCAAGACGACCGACAACACCCATCATGTCGGGCGAAGCAATGACACGGTCAAAATTCGACTCGCCGCCCTGAATAGCCTCGGCAAGCTCTTCGGCGCCAACCAGATCGGCGCCAGCTTCCTTGGCTTCGTCAGCCTTGGCGTCCCGGGCGAACACGGCAACCCGCATTGTCTTGCCGGTGCCGTTCGGCATGGCCACGACGCCGCGAACCATCTGGTCGGCATGGCGCGGGTCAACACCAAGATTCATCGCAATCTCGATAGTCTCGTCGAACTTCGTGGCGGCAGCGTTTGCCTTCACCAGCGACACGGCCTCGGCCAGCGGATAGGTCCGCTCGCGATCAATTGCGGACAGGGCCGCCTGCTTGCGCTTGCTCTGCTTGGCCATCGATCAGCCCTCCACCACGTCAAGGCCCATGGCACGGGCGGAGCCGCGAACCATCGCCATCGCGCCATCAACATCAACGGCGTTCATATCACCCATCTTCTGCTCGGCAATCTCGCGCACCTGCGTTTCGGTCACCTTGCCGGCCACAGACCGGCCCGGCTCCTGACCGCCTTTATTCAGGCCAGCAGCCTTCTTCAGGAAGAAACTGACCGGCGCGGTCTTCGTGGTGAAGGTGAACGACTTGTCCTGGAAGACGGTGATCACCACCGGAATCGGCATGTTCTTCTCGAGCGAGTCAGTCGCCGCGTTGAACGCCTTGCAGAATTCCATGATGTTCACGCCACGCTGACCAAGCGCCGGGCCGACTGGCGGCGACGGGTTGGCCCCGCCGGCGGGAATGTTCAGCTTGAGGTAGCCTTCGATTTTCTTTGCCATATTGTGTTGTCCTTAACCCCGGTGGTTCGTCTCTCGATCGGGTGCCACCGTATTTTCCTAAACTTTTTCGACCTGGCTGTATTCCAGCTCGACAGGTGTCGAACGGCCAAAAATCGACACGGTCACCTTCAGGCGTGCCTTGTCGTCATCGGCCTCCTCGACAAATCCGTTGAACGATGCAAACGGACCATCCGAAACGCGGACCTGCTCGCCAATGTCAAAGGTGACAGTGGTGCGGGGCCGCTCTACCCCTTCGCTCATCTGGTGGATCAGGCGCTCGGCTTCGGAGTTGGTGATCGGCACCGGCTTGCCCTTGCCACCAAGAAATCCGGTAACACGCGGCTGGCTGGTGACGAGCTGCCAAGCTTCGTCGGTGAGTTCCATCTTGACCAGAATATAGCCCGGGAAAAACTTCTTTTCGCTCTGCACGCGTACGCCACGACGCATCTCGACCACCTCTTCGGTGGGCACCATGACCTCATCGATCTGGTGTTCAAGACCGTTGCTTTCCGCCTGCTCGGTGATCAGCTGTGCCACCTTTTTCTCCGATCCGGAGAAAACATGCAGGACATACCAACGTTTTGCCATGACCAACGCTTCCGTCTCATTAACGCCCAATCAACGGGGCTGGCTTATCCGCCAAGCCCCAGCACAAACTGGACGACGTTCGAAAGCACCAGATCAACAAGTAGAAAGAATATCGCAGCAATGGTGGCCATCACAAAGACAGTGATGGTGGCGGTCCCGGTTTCGCGACGAGAAGCCCAGGAAATACGCGATATTTCCTGGCGAACCTGCCTTACAAATTGCGCTGGCGATGTCTTTGCCATGGTGGTGTGGTGCCGATACGAGTTTCACAAATCAACAGCGACCCCATGAACAGCGCAAAATCGGCCATGTCGCGCGGTTTCGCCCCCCACGATTGGCCGTTTTGCGTTTTCCAGGTACTTGTGTCGCTACCGTGGAACGGTGAATAGCAAACCGCGTTGTTGAAGGCAATAGGGTAATCGGCTGTCAAACAGGAAAATTTCAGCCGCGCGGGTTATTGCCGCGCTGGCCGCTCCAGCGCCACAAAAGCCGATATGGACCCGACCGCCACAACCAGCCAGCAGATGCTGACCGCCAGTTTGAAATCGACATCGCCGCCAAGTCCGATAATCACACTGCCAAGCAGCGCGCTGCCGACCATCTGCAGGACACCAAACAGGCCAGTTGCGGCACCGCTGTAAGGGCCAGCGGCACGGACCGCACCAATGATGACATTCGCGACCACCAGCCCGTTCCCTGTACCGTAGCAGAACAGGAAGAATGAGATCACCGGCTGGATTGCGGTGCCGGTCAGTGCCGCAATCAGCATGCCGGACATTGCTGCAAAGCTCAGCGTGCTGCCGGCGAATGCCGCCCGGTCAAGCCCGAAACGTGGGCCCAGAATGCGGTTCAGGCTGTTGCCCGTCAGATAGCCAAGCGCGGCAAAGCAGAAGAACAGGCCAAACTCGAAGGCGCTCGAGCCAAGGCGCTGGAACTCATAGGGCATGAACCCGCCCATCGCAAAAAAGGCGGCTGTCACAACCGCCCCTGCGCTGGCATTGGCTATGAATTTCGGCGTCAACAGCAGGGTCAGATACGATCCCAGCACCCTTGATAGAGGCATCGGTGGCGTGCGGTTCAGCAGCGTTTCCTGAAGCAGGATTAGCGATGCAATCAGCACCGTCGTCGCCGTCGTCACCATCAGCACCACCGCCCCGCGCCAGCCGACAAGATCGGCAAGCATCCCGCCAAAGGCGAAACCAAGCAGCGGCACGACCGCCTGGAACATGGTAATGGTCGATAACTGCTTGCCGGCCTCCTCGCGTTGATAGCTGTCACTGATAATCACGCGCCCCATGACCATACAGGCAGCGGCGCCAAGCCCCTGTAATATCCGCATACCAATCAGGATTTCGATGGTGGGGGCGAACAGCGCACCAAACCCGGCCATCGAGAACAGCAACGCCCCGATCAGCATCACCGGCCGCCGCCCGATGCTGTCGGAGACGGTGCCGGCAGCAAGCTGGCCAAGTCCCAGCATGACAAGAAAACCGGACAATACCAGCTGTGCCTGATCGGCGGTGGCCATCAGATCGGCCCGCAGGTCCGGAATCGCGGGTGACAGCAGCGAGATCCCCACATTCGCGCCGGATACCGCCAACGCCAGCATCCAAATCGGCGGCGCCGCGCGGGCAACTACTTGCTGGGTCACTTAACAACTCTCCGAACAGAAAATGGAGGCAGGTGGGATCGCCAGCATAGCAGCACCACGAAAAGCCTGTATAGTCATGTCACGTCAAAAGCTGCATCCGGACACGCCATGCCCCTGTCTGCAAATCATCGTGGTGCCATGCTGATGGCAATCAGCATGCTGTGCTTCGTGCTGAATGACGGGTTCATGAAAGCACTTTTCGCCGACATGTCGATCTATCAGGCGATCTTTCTACGCGGCATTATCACGGCGCCGCTGCTGGCCGTCATGGCCTGGCGGCAGGGCGTACTGGTACCGCGGCTAGGCCGTCGTGATCGCGCACTGGTGGCCATCCGCGGCGTTGCCGAGGTCGGTGCGACGGTCGGGTTCCTGACCGCGCTGGCACATATGCCGCTGGCCAATGTCACGGCGATTCTGCAGGCATTGCCACTGACCGTCACCATGGCGGCAGCGCTGTTCCTTGGCGAGGCTGTCGGTTGGCGCCGCTGGATTGCCATTGCGACCGGGCTTGTCGGCGTAATGATCATCATCCGGCCCGGCATGGAAGGCTTTTCCGTCTGGTCAATCTGGGCCCTTGGCGCGGTTGCCTGCATCACCCTTCGCGAGATGGTTACGCGCCGCCTGTCAGCCGATGTGCCATCACTTCCCGTGGCGCTGGCAACCGCCATCGCGATCGGCCTGCTTGGCGCCGTGATGATGCCGGTGGTCAGCTGGCAACCTGTCTCGGCCGCGTCATGGGCGCTGCTGGCCGCCACTTCAATTGCCATCATTGGCGGCTATCTGTTCAGCGTGATGACCATCCGCATCGGCGATATCGGCTTTGTCGCGCCCTTCCGCTACACCGCCATGGCCTGGGCCATCGGGCTGGGCCTGTTGATGTTCGATGAATTGCCGGATCAGGCAACCATGGTCGGCACCACCATCATCATTGCCACTGGTCTGTATTCACTGCATCGTGAGCGCACGCTCAGGAAGTCAGCCCCGGTTTCGGCGTGTCGGTCATACCATAGATGAAACCAGCATCGATACGGTCGAATTCAGGGCCCAGCTCGGCCAGACACCCAGTTCTGCCTGAACGTTGGACGAAGATACGCGTCCCCAAACAGTGATCATGTGGTGGGCCTTCGAAGATTGTTCCTGTAGAGTCCAACGCATCAGAATGAAGCAACCATTAACAGAAACCCGTTAGAAGTATCCCGTTAACAGAACCATTGGTTATGGTGATTGCCGCCATTGATTACGGTGATTACCGCCTGCAAGTGCGAAAGGTCATGCCATGTCGTCCTCAGCCCTCATCGTCGGTGCCGGATCGGGTCTCAGCGCCGCGCTGGCCAGAAAATGCCGCAATGCCGGCATGGATGTCGCCCTCGCCGCGCGCGACGGTGAAAAAGCCCGCGCCGTCGCCGATGAAACAGGTGCCGCCCTGCACCGGTGCGATGCCAGTTCGATCGAGGATGTGGCGCGGTTGTTCACGGAGCTGGATTCGGCGCTCGGCACGCCCGACCTTGTTGTCTACAACCCGTCTGCGCGGCTTCCCGGCCCGATCACCGAGCTTGACCCAGCGGCCACCCGCGCCGCCATCGAGGTGACCTGTTTCGGTGCCTTTCTCGTCGCACAGCAGGCGGCGCGGCGGATGCTGGCGCGCGGGTCGGGGAGCATCTTCTTCACTGGCGCATCGGCCGGCGTGAAGGGCTTCGCCAATTCATCGGTCTTTGCCATCGGCAAATTCGGGCTTCGTGGTCTGGCACAGTCGCTGGCACGCGAACTTCATCCGCAGAATATCCATATCGGGCATTTCGTGATTGATGGCGGCATCCGTTCGCCGCGGCATGACCGGCAGGATGATGGCAGCGACAACATGCTCGACGCGAACGCCATTGCCGAGACCTATCTGCAATTCCATGCCCAGCACCGCAGCGCCTGGGGCTGGGAGGTTGAGCTTCGCCCCTGGATGGAGAAGTTCTAGCGGATGAAATTCAACGCATCAGCGGCAGTCTGATCCGGGTGCGCCGCCGCTGTTCGCGCGGCAGATGCCGGTTCAGATAGCGCTCAATCACCCCCCACAGCCCGATGATGCCAAGTGTCAGCAGGATGAAATACCCGGCCACAATCGGATAGGCGATGAACGGGTTGAAAGTCTTGTCGGCAAAATAGCTGGCGTAATAGAGGGCATCGCCCGACTGTCGCCAGGCCGGAAATCCGGTGAAGAACACCAGCGTCGTGGCATGGAACAGGAAGATCGCCTCATTCGTGTAGGACGGCCAGGCAAGCCGCATCATCGTCGGCCAGATAACACGCCAGAATGTCTGCCAACCATTCATGCCAAAGGCGGCGGCGGCCTCGACATCGCCGACCGGCACCGCGCGCAGCGCACCATAGAAAATCTCGCCTGTATAGGCGGCCGTGTTCAGGAATAGCACGATCAGCGCGCCAAGCCAGGCCCGCGTGAACCACCGCGTCTCGGCGGCAATCTCGATAAAGCCAAGATCGAAGGACAGCCCTATTTTTGGCATCAGCACGAACAGCTGATAGGCAAGGAAGAACTGGATGAACAGCGGCGAGCCACGGAACAGGAAGATGAACCAGCTGGCCGGAATACGGACCAGCGGGTTGCCTGCATTCTTGCCGACCGCAACCGCCATCGCCAGCCAGAATCCCAGCGCCAGCGCCAGCACACCGAAATAGACATTCCAGATCATGCCGCTGCCAATCAGCACAATCTGGTCGCACAGCGTGAAATCACTTTTCGGCAACAGCCTCTCGCCAATGCCGATCGAACGCAACCCATAGGCTTGGATGGTGGCAAGACAGCTCATCGGCCGGCCACCAGTTTACCGGCGCCGGCAAGCGTTGCCTGGCCGTGGCTGAGACGCCTGTTGAGCCGCGCCAGCACGATCTCGCTGACCCGGGTCAGACCAAGATAGAAGACCAGCAGCGCGAGGAAATACCAGAGCTGCCAGTTCGGATGCGAATAGCTGTAGGCACGGGTCTTGGCACTGCCAAGCTCGCGCGCCCAATAGACGATATCCTCGACACCAAGAAGGAACAGCAGCGGCGTTGCCTTGGTCAGGATCATCCAGATGTTGGATAGACCGGGAAGCGCGAAGATCCACATCTGTGGCAGCAGGATGCGCCAGAACAGCTGACGCTGGTTCATGCCATAGGCCCGCGCCGTCTCGATCTGCGCCTTTGGTACGGCATCGAAGGCACCGCGGATCGTATTCCCGCAAAAGGCGCCATAGACGATGGCAAAGGACAGGATCGCCAGCGCAAACCCGTAGATTTCATGTATCCATTGCGGATCGGCATTCAGCGGCAGTTTCGCCGCCGTGCAGACAACAAAATCATTGCCGCGGCGCACCGGTTCACTCCAGTCGGGACAGATGGCCCGGTGCCGCAGATATTCGAACGCCTGATCAAGCGCAATCGGGCCGAACATGAAGAAGACGATCTCCGGCACGCCGCGCACCATCGCGATATAGCCGCGCCCGAACCAGCGTACCGGGGCAAGGGTCGAACGGCTGGCCAACGCGCCGCCAAACCCGAACAGCAGCGACAGCGGCGCGGTAATCGCCAGCAGCAGCAGCACCGTTCCAAAGGCAAGATAGAAAGACTGGTGCGTCGGGGTGGTAAGATAGCATAGCAGCCATGCCGCACCATCAAGGCTGGAGGGATCCTCGCACCTGCCGAACATTATGAGGCCGCCATGCCAAAGGGTGCAATTTCCGGCGTGCGGATGCCGGAAAGAATGTCGTCCAGCGCCGCCTGTGCCACCGCAGCCCCGTTCGAAAAACCGGAATGCATCACCACCGTGTAGAGGCCGCCAAAAATGCCGCCATCGGGGTGGGGACAGCGCCCGACACGCGGCATGCCGCCGGCCGGGATCGGCCGACGCCCGAGGGTGAAGCTCTCCAATTCCAGCGGTGCCGGACAGTCAAAGACGGATTCGATCCGGGCCAGCTGCGCCGCCGCGTTCTGATGCAGGGTCGGCATGCCGGGGCGCGGCACATAGGCCCCGAACGTGCCGCCAACCAGAAGGCAACCATCAAGGCGCTGGCGGACATGGAAGTCGGGGCCAGCGACCACCGCATCCAGGAATCTTTCAACAGGCCGGCTAAGGACAAGCAGACCGTCACTGGACTGCATCTCCAGCGTCACGCCGATTGTCTGCAGCAATGCCGGCGTCGCATTCCCCGCCGCCAACACGATTTCATCGGCGACAACAGGTCCCTCGCCGGTCATCACACCGGTCACCCGCGCGCCTTCGACCATCAGACCGTGAACATGCGCCTGCCTGACAGCGGCCCCGGATGCCTCGATCAGGCGGGCAGCCGTTGCCACCGGTTCAACGGCCCCTTCGATGGCGGTATAGAGTGCGGCCTCGGGGCGTTCATGCAGCCGTGGCAGACGGGCCGCCGTTTCGGCCCCTGACAGCAATTCGACCGGATAGCCAAGACCGGACAGCTGGTCCACGGCGGCGGCAAGTTCATCGGGGGGCAAGTCCCACAAGAAAGTCTCGTGGGCGCTGAAGGCGATGCCGTCTATCTGCTGTTGCCATGCCTGCCAGCGCCGAAGACTGGCATGGCGAAGTCGGAAATAATCGGGGTCTTCGGCGGAACAGGCATTGATCCAGGCCCAGCTGGTGGCCGTCGCACTGGCGCCCGCAAAGCGAGTGCCGGCAATCGGACCGGCGGTAAGAACAAGCGGCTTCAACCCTCGCTGCGACGCTTCAAAGGCAAGACAGGCGCCAACAATGCCGGCACCAACGATTACAATATCGGGTACAATATCGGACTTTGCTGTCATCCTGCCAATAATCCTGCCACCAACCCCACCGGCACCCATGCACCGACATCAACGAATATTCGGTAGGACGGGGCGGCGAAATTTGCATGGCCGCCCCGCCATAATGGTGAATGATCTGAAACGATCTGCGACCTAGAATGTGGCGGCGTCGTCGCCAAACCACTTCTTGATCATCATGTTCAGCGTACCGTCGGCTTTCATCGAGCCAATGGCCTTGTCCATCTTCGACTTCAGGTCACCATCGGATTCGCGAACACCCATACCGATGCCGCCACCAATTGATTCCTGACCGACAACGGCCAGCTCACCATTCGACTCATCGACGATCGGCATCAGATAGTCGCCATCGGCAAGAACCGCGTCAGCCTCACCATTGCGAACCGCCTGAACGGTTTCGTCAGGCGTGGCGAATTCCACCAGCGTGGCGCCGCTCTCGGCGACAAAGCCGGCCTGGATGGTGGCTGTCTGTGCAGCGACCACACCACCCTTAACGTCAATCGACTGGCCAGCCAGGCCGACATAATAGGATGGTGACGGCGGAAAGTAATCCTGCGTGAAATCGATCACCTTCTCGCGCTCGTCGGTAATCGACATGCCAGCAATGATGGTATCGTAATTGCCGGAGACCAGGTTCGGAATAATCGAATCCCATTCATTGGTCACCCACTCGCAGGTCAGGTTGGCACGCTTGCAAATCTCGTCGCCAATTTCGCGCTCAAAGCCGTCAACCTCGCCCTTGTCATTGATGAAGTTGTAAGGCGGGTAGGCACCCTCGGTGCCCATGCGGATTGTCTCAGCCATGGCCATACCGGACATTGTCATACCGGTGATGGCGACACTCAGCGCCAGCCCGGCAATCTTTCCCTTGATCAGTGATTTCATCATTGTCTCCCTATAGATGGTTCGCCGCCGGGCACCTTGCCGCGGTTCGGCGCGATCACGCTTCAACTGGGGGTCTGCGAAGTCGCGTGAAGGAACTGCCGCAGCCTGTCTGATTTCGGATTGTCGAATACATCCTCGGGCCTGCCTTCTTCTTCGACAAGCCCTTCATTGAGAAACATTACATGCGTCGAGACATCGCGCGCCAGGTTCATGTCATGTGTCACCAGCACCATGGTCCGGCCTTCGGCGGCAAGCTCGCGGATGACCCTGATCACCTCTTGCTCGAGTTCAGGGTCAAGCGCCGATGTCGGCTCGTCAAAAAGCAGCGCCCGCGGTTTCATTGCCAGCGCACGGGCGATGGCGGCGCGCTGTTGCTGGCCGCCAGACAGCTGCGCCGGATAGGAATCGGCCTTGTCGGCAATGCCGACCTTGGCGAGGATCTTCATCGCATCGGCAGTCACCTCGTCACGTGGCCTGCCAAGCACGGTGACAGGTGCCTCAGTCACATTCTTCAGCACCGTCATATGTGTCCACAGATTGAATTGCTGGAACACCATCGACAGCTGCGTGCGCATGTCGATCACCTGCTGACGGTCGGCCGGCACCCGGTCTGGCCCCTCATCTGTCCAGCGCACCGCCTCGCCACAAAACTCGATCTCGCCGGCCTGGCTGAATTCCAGCATGTTGATGCAGCGCAACAACGTCGACTTGCCCGAACCGCTGGAGCCAATCAGCGAGACGACGCTGCCCTCATGTGCCGTCAGATCGACGCCTTTCAGGACTTCAAGACTGTCATAGCTTTTGCGGATCCGGCGAAGGGCAAGGACGGGTGATGATGTGGTGCTGGCGGGCATTATCAGCTGTCGTTAGGTGTAACTGGTGTCCCAGAAACTGGCACAGATCGGCAAGGCGTGCCAACAAAAACAACGCTATCACTCAACGCTATCACTCAACGCTATCACTCAAGGCGCCAGTCAAGCTTGCCCGGCCAGATTGCCGCTGCCTATCATGATACCACCTGCAATTCTCAAGGCACGGCCGATCCCATGAATGCCAGCACCAAGTTCGATATGTATCTCGCACCGCCAAGTCGCGCCGGCTTTGCCGCGCTGGATGATTGGATGCAGGCGGAAATCGCCGATATCGGCAAGGCCGCGAATTTGAGAGGGAATTTTGCTGTCGGGCAGGTATGCGGCATCACGCTGGCGATGGCGCCAGCAGGGCGGGAGATTGCGACAGTCCTGCGGCTTCGCGGCATGACCGTTCTGAGCGCCTCGGATTACGACGTAATGGCTAGGGTTGGCATGACTGCGGTTGGCGGCTAGCCATCTGTGTCACTGCAGGGCGCACCGCAGGGCGCGCAGGCATCGCCAAGGTTAACCGGCGCGCCAAGCCCGGACAGACTGCGGCTTGTCAGATGGTCCCCCACCACGACAAGCGCGCCGCCAAGAAGCACCAGCACATAGATGATCTTCGGGGTCAGCCGTACCATCACACCGCCCCCTAGCGTGCCAAGCCAAAGACCGGCCGCCATCTGATGCCGACCCAGCTTCCAGCCATCGCCATGGCAAACCAGATCCAGCCATGAAGCGAGCCCGACGCAATGCCGGCAAGGAACGCACCGATATTGCACCCGAAAGCAAACCGCGCCCCGATCCCCATCAGGATGCCGCCAAGTGCGGCCGCGAAAAGCTGCCATGCTGACGGCCAGGATTGCCGCCGCAGCCCGCCACCAACAGCCGCCAGCAGCCCGGCACCGATGATCATGCCGATATCCATCAGGCTGCTGACATCGGCCAGCACGGAATGGGTCAAGGCATGCTGCGGCCCGGCCCATTGCCAGAAGGTGAAATCGCCAACCGGCACGCCAAGAACAGCGGCAAATTTGGCACCCCAGAGGGTGAAACCGAAGGTGATGCCCCACGGATTGCCGGACACAATGAAGACAAGCCAGCATAGCGCGGCGATGACAACACTGCCGATGACAAGCTGGCGCGGCAATGCCTGGCCGCGCCGCCGCCCGAACGCATAGAAACCTGCGCCAACAGCCGCAACCAGCCCAATATTGACCGCGAAACGGCCCACCTCACCGGCACTGCCAGCAATCGCCACCTGGCCAAGCGATCCCCAACCAAGCGCCGTCGGCAGCAGGAAAGAGCCAAGAAGCGAGCCGAGGATGAAGAAGGGGAGCGCCACCAGCATTCTGCCAGACCCACCGCCAAAGCTGAACAACACGCCCGATCCGCAGCCATTCGCCAGCTGCATGCCGATGCCAAACATGAAGGCACCGATGAGCAGTGACACCGACACCGGGGCAAGAGACCCGCTTGCCGCCAGACCAAGCGATGGCGCCGGAATGAAGAGCAGCGCGCACAACCCGATCAGCAGGAAATGCGCCGTGATCCCCATCGTCTCGCCATCGACAAGGAAGCGCCGCCATGCCGAGGCAAAGCCATATTGAAAACCAATAAAGACAGCCCCAAGCGCGCCGCCAAGCGTGAACAGAGCAACACCGCGCGTGCCAGTATCAAGCGCCACCAGCCCGGCAAGACCAAGCCCGACAACACCGATTATCAGGGCAGGGATCCATTCGATGGCGGGCGTCGATGTGTCTGTCTGCAAGGGTGTGCTTGTCATGGTGATGTCGGCCCAAAATGTGGAAGGAGAGGAATGTGAAAGGAGGGCTGCGAAAGCCAGGAGATGACTACAGGAATGCGCGACGCCCTGTTGTCGGGGCCCTGGGGACAGAAGGCGGCAGGATACCGGGCGTGTCAGCCCGGCACCGCCGATGTCTCGATCAGCTGAAGACGCCTTTCAGGAAGGATTTGAGCCTGTCCATATTGGACTCGCCGGTCAGCAGCGGGTTGCTGCCATCGGCCGTCCATTCAACCATTGAGCCGTCATAGAGTCTGACATCCTTGCGTCCCAGCACCTCGGACAGGACAAACCAGTTGGTCGCCGCCCAGTGGCCGGTGTTGCAATAGCTGACAATCGGCAGCTCGGCATCGATCTCGCCATAGATACCCTGCAGTTCGGGAAGGCTCTTCAGACGGTTGGTTTCGATGTTGTAAGCCTGCTCCTGGAACAACAGCGTGGCCCCTGGGATGCGTCCACCAGCAGCGGCCTTTGGATGTTTGGCGTCGCCAAGAAACTGTGCGGTCGTGCGCCCGTCAAGAAGCGTCGCGCCTTTCCCGGCAGCGACGATCTTCTTCACATCCTCGGTCGAGACATAGCCCTGCGGCTGGAAGCTGGCGGTGAAATTGCCCGGGGCTGGCGCCACCGGCGCGCCGCTTTCCAGCTGTTCGGGATAGGCAGCTTTCCAAGCCGCAAACCCGCCATCGAGGATTGACACCTTAGCATGTCCAAAAATCTTGAAGGTCCAGTAGGCGCGTGCCGCCGACCCGAAATCGGTCGAGCCGACGCCGGCCGGCACCAGCACCACATGACTGTCGTCC
>CBFHNZ010000021.1:0-37485 GCA_965657415.1 Puniceispirillaceae bacterium (SeqCode)
GCGTAGATTTCCAGCTCCGGCTTGGCATCCACCTCGGCCTTGCGCGACAGCAACAGCGCCCGCGCCATCTGCTGGCCATCGGTTTTCTGTGCATCCGGCGCCACGTGAACACGCCCCTGATAGACCCCGCGCGAGCTGTCATCCAGCACGCCGCGGATGATCTGGTTCGAGGTGCATTCGGCAACGGCGTGATCCATATAGGTGGTGATGTCCTGATGCTGGTTGCCGCGGCCCATATAGATCGCGGACAGCTGGCAATCGGCACCCGATCCGGCAAACGCCACATGTGTTTCCAGCCGCGCCAGCGCGCCGCCCGTGCAAAGACTGAAACCGGCAATTGACGCCCCCTCACCAAGCGCGACACCGGTTGCCGCGAGATGCGTTGTCGCCGCGCCTTCGGCCTGTACCTTGACCTGCTCAAGCCGCGCCCCGGCGCCGATATCGACACCGAACAACGGCGCTGCCAGCCCGACATCGGACTGATGCCATTCGGCAAGCTGAAGATGCGCGCTCGCGGCAAGCCGGATCAGAATGGCGGGATGTGCTGACGCACTGGCCTCGCCACCTTCAAACAACAGCATCAGCGGTAACTTCACCACCTCGGCAACATCGATCACGATACCGTCGGTCATCGCGGCAAGTGTTAGATCGCTGACAGGGTGCCCCTTTGGCGCAAGTGCCTGCAGGCGGGCCAAGGCCTGTTCATCCGCCGCCAGATCGCTCACCGTCAGACCAGCCGGCAGACCGGCAAGCCCTGCTGGGTCGAGAATGCCATTCTCGAACCTGATGACATGCGCGGAAATGCCGGCCGCAGCCACAGCACCAGGGCCACTGGAGGCCCCGGTCAACCCGGTCGCCGGCACAAAATCGCGTTCGGCGAGGGAGTCAATGCGGGTGTAGCGCCACGCCTCGACCCGCGGGCCCGGCCAGCCACCCTGCTGCCAACGGGCCAGCGCATCGGCGCGAACCCCCTTGCCTGTTGCCATAGCATCCATATCAGGCTGCATCATCGATCCCGGCATATCCGGATTCCTCCACCTCAAGAGCCAGTTCCTTGCCGCCCGATTTGCGGATCTTGCCGCCAGCAAGGATATGAACATAATCCGGAACAATATGGTCCAGCAGCCGCTGGTAATGGGTGATCACCAGCATCGCACGACCCGGATCGCGCAACAGGTTGACGCCTTCAGACACGATCCGCAGCGCGTCGACATCAAGCCCGGAATCGGTTTCGTCAAGCACCGCCATGGTCGGCTCAAGCAGCGCCATCTGCAGAATTTCATAGCGTTTTTTCTCACCACCCGAAAATCCGACATTGACAGCGCGTTTCAGCATGTCGTCATTGATGCCAAGACGACGCGCCTTCTCACGGACAATCTTTACAAACCCAAGCTGGTCGATCTCCTCCTCGCCAGCCTCGACGCGGCGCGCATTCACCGCCGCGCGCAGGAAGCTCATCCCGCCGACACCGGGAAGTTCAACCGGATACTGGAAGGCCAGAAACATGCCGGCGCGCGCCCGTTCATCAGGCTCCATCTCCAGCATCGATTCACCATTCATCAGGATATCACCGCCGGTGACCTCATATCCGTCACGCCCGGCAAGAACATAGGACATGGTACTCTTGCCGGAACCGTTTGGCCCCATGATGGCATGCACCTCGCCGGCATTGATGGTCAGGTTGATCCCCTTCAGGATCGGCTTGTCACCAACCGAGGCATGAAGATCGCGAATTTCAAGCAAAGCTGTCATGGTCTTTCCGTTCTCTCAAAATCTGAACTGTTGGCGGGCGGCGATCAACCGACCGATCCTTCAAGGCTGATGCCGATGAGTTTCTGCGCCTCGACAGCAAACTCCATCGGCAATTCCTTCATCACTTCCTTGCAGAAGCCGTTGACGATCAGGGAGACGGCATCCTCCTCGCCGATGCCGCGCTGCAGACAATAGAAAAGCTGGTCTTCCGAGATGCGCGAAGTCGTGGCCTCATGCTCGATCTTCGCGCTGGGGTTGCGCGAGACGATGTAGGGAACCGTGTGGGCACCGCATTTGTCGCCGATCAGCAGTGAGTCACATTGCGTGAAGTTGCGCGCATTCTCGGCCGTCGGTTGCATATGGACCAGGCCGCGATAGCAGTTCTGAGACTTGCCGGCCGAAATGCCTTTGGAGATGATTGTCGAGCGGCTTCCTTCGCCGATATGGATCATCTTCGTGCCGGTATCGGCCTGCTGCATGTTGTTGGTCAGTGCCACCGAATAGAACTCGCCGACGCTGTCCTTGCCGCGCAGCACGCAGGATGGATATTTCCAGGTGATGGCCGAGCCTGTTTCAACCTGCGTCCAGGAAATCTTTGACCTGTCGCCCCGGCAGATGCCACGCTTGGTGACAAAGTTATAGATCCCGCCCTTGCCGTTCTCATCCCCCGGGTACCAGTTCTGCACGGTCGAATATTTGATCTCGGCATCTTTCAGCGCGACAAGCTCAACGACGGCAGCATGAAGCTGGTTCTCGTCGCGTTGCGGCGCGGTACAGCCTTCAAGATAGCTGACATAGGATTCATCCTCGGCAATGATCAGCGTGCGTTCGAACTGGCCGGTATTCTGCTCGTTGATCCGGAAATAGGTCGACAGCTCCATCGGGCACCGCACGCCCTTGGGGATGTAGACGAAGGATCCATCGGTGAAGACGGCCGAATTCAGCGCCGCGAAATAATTGTCGCCAACCGGCACCACCGAGCCAAGATAGCGTTGCACCAGCTCAGGATAGTTGCGGATCGCCTCGGAGATCGGACAGAAGATCACCCCGGCCTTTGACAGCTCCTCGCGGAAAGTCGTGGCAACCGACACCGAGTCAAACACTGCATCGACAGCCACATTGGCCAGCATCTTCTGCTCGTTCAGCGGAATGCCGAGTTTTTCATAGGTCGCCAGCAGTTCCGGGTCGACCTCATCAAGCGATTTCAGCTTCTCGGCAGATTTCGGCGCTGAATAGTAATAAATGTCCTGATAGTCGATCGGCGGGATATCGAGCTTTGCCCAGTCTGGGCTGGTCATGGTCAGCCAGCGCCGGTACGCCTTGAGGCGCCAATCCAGCATCCATTCCGGCTCATCCTTCTTCGCCGAGATGAAGCGGATGATGTCCTCATTCAGACCCTTTGGGGCCTTGTCCGTCTCGATATCGGTGACGAAACCATATTTATATTTTCCGGTCGCCTGTTCGACCTGTTCAATGGTTTCCGTGGTGGCGGCCATATCCAGCTTCCTCGTTATGGTCAGGCACCGGCGCGTGCAGCGTCGGGCCGGTGGGGGGTTGGGGGGATGTCTGCCTCGGTGGAGGCCGTGAAAAGTTGCGACGGGTCGATCAAGTCGGCAAGGGTGATGTCTTCCAGCGTCGAGCGGATGGCGCTGTTGACCTTGTTCCACTGGTTGCTCATGAAACAGCAATTCGCGACAGAACAGGGATCCTGCGCCCCGTCAACGCATCCATTGACCGCGATCGGTCCCTCAACAACCTCGATAATGGTCACCAGCGAGATATCCTCGGGCCGGCCCTGCAATGCATATCCGCCGCTGGCCCCACGCCGGGTAACCAGAAGATTGCCGGCCTGCAGATGTTTGGCCACCTTGGCGACCGTCGGCTGCGCCAGACCGGTCAGCGCGGCGAGCTGCGCCGTCGCCAGGACCTCGCCGCGCCGGTGCGCAAGCGCGCCCAGAACAACAATGGCGTAATCAGTCATGCGGTTCAGCCGAAGCAAGCCTGTCTCCTGCAATCGCGCCAGCCCGTGCCCTCATTTGTATTGGTCGGCTTGTCAGTGGCTAGGTTGCGAATGATTATCACAATCAAGACCAATATGGTCCTGATTGGATTGACTTAGGCTCAACTTAGAATGAATGCAAGGTAAGATCGCAAGGTTTTGTCGTCTGGGCGGCTTTGTCGCACCGTACGAGTGCCAGATGACACCCTGTGGCCCGCGTCAGTTGCAAGCCTCGCGGCGCAGCAAATAGCGGCCCTCATCCAGGCCGTCGAACAGCTCGTCGATATCGGGGTGGCCAACCGGCCCGTTTTCACTGTCTGACACCAAATTCTGCTGGCTGACATAGGCCGTGTAGTAACTGTCGGAATTTTCCGCCAGCAGGTGGTAAAAGGGTTGGTCCTTGTGCGGACGCACCTCGGCCGGTATCGACTCATACCATTCTTCGGTATTGTCGAACTCGGGATCGACATCGATGATCACGCCCCGGAACGGATAGAGACGGTGACGAACGATCGCGCCGATGCTGAATTTGGCGTTTTTATGCTCCATGAAGACCAAGCTGGCGCGACCGGTTACAGCAGTCATGCCAAGGTTCCAGCGCGCGGCTAGAACCGATCCTTGACCTTCATGACCTGACGGCCACGATACATGCCGGTCTTCAGGTCGATATGGTGCGGGCGGTGCAGCTCGCCTGTCGTCTTGTCCTCGACATAGGCATCGCCCTTCAGGGCGTCATGGGCGCGGCGCATATTGCGCTTCGAGCGCGTGATCTTTGACTTTGGAACGGCCATCGTTCTGCTCTCTCAATCCAGACTGGAATTTCCGGGCCCGGCAGGGTGCGGCCGCCGGTGGCCACACTGCAATCCCGGAGCCGGATATCTAGGCGAAACCCCGCCCAGTGTCAACCAAGCAGTGTCAACCAAGCAGTGTCAACCAACAGGGGTTACCCAGTTGGCACCAACAAGCCTCAAACAGACCTCACACCCAAACAGGCGTCCCATAGATAGTTGGCTTTCGCCTGTGCAAACACAGAAGTGCCGTCGCGAGGGTCGGGGTTTCACATTTTCGTGAGAATTAGCAAATTAATTTAGAAGTTAACTTTTTATTCACTTTTTCTTTCTAGCCTGAAGACGTGGTCAAGCGCCACGCGGACACGTCGCCAGGAGAATGATCATGACCGGTTACCACACCCCCATCACCGCCCCCACAGGTGCTTCTGTGGCTGCCACAGCATCGGCGCGCATCACCACACTTGGGAATATGCGCGGATGGCTGACAGCTCTTCTCATCGTGGCAGCCATGCTGGCCACCACCCCCCGCGTGGCATCTGCCGACATGGAGATCCTCGTGCCTGGCCACAACAATGCCGGCGCCCCCATGGAGGTTGGCATCGCCGCCGCCAAGGCCGGGCGCATTCGCGATGCCATCACCATCCTGACGCCGCATGCGGATGATGGGCAGGTCAGCGCCAATTATGTCCTGGGGCTGATCTATCTTCGTGACCGTGGTGTGCTGGCGGCACGGCCGGCCCTGTCACACAGCCATTTCGCCCGCGCCGCGGCGGCGGGTCATGTGGCATCGATCTTCGAGGCAGCCTTTCAGTTTGAACGCGGCATCGGCACTGATAGGGACATGCAACGGGCCATTCAACTGTACCAGATCGCCGCCAAAGCCAATCACCTGAACGCGCAGTTCAATCTGGCGGCGCTGCTTGCCCACAAGAAGGCCGGACACAAGAACCTTCAGCAAGCCTATTTCTGGGCCATCGCGGCCCGGAACAACGCTGTCAGGACCGGCGACAACAGGCTTGATGAAGCCCGTATCGTAAGGCTTGTCAGGGCCATCCGGGCGCGCATCCCCCACGCGGACGCCGCCAAGGCCTCTTCGGCGGCGGCCAGACTGACCGGTCAGCCTGTCTGACGGCTTTGGGCACGACTTGCCAGCAACGCCCCCCGCCGCCAGAATGACAACCGGGCGCAGTTTCGGGCCCGGGCTAACGCGTTGCAAACGGACAACGGCGTTTAAGGGTTGGAGATAGGATTGGATACCGGGTTGGACACGGGCGGTCATCGCAACCAGACCCCATGGCAACGGCTTGGCCACCGGTTCACGCTAGGCCTGCGATCGCGTGCCGAGGCCGACTGGCTGCCAGCCGACGATGCGTTCGGCGATCCGGACAGGCGATCACGCCAGATTGCTGAGAAAGCCGATCTGTTTGAGGCGCGGCATAGCGCGGTCTTCGCCGCCACACCGGAAGGTCTTGCCGCAAGCCATGAGGTGCTGTCGATGGTCACCGCGCATCTGGCGGCACATCACAACGTCGCGCCAAGCGGGTGCGAAGCGATCAAGCATCCCCTTGAGACGGCAGCGCGGCTTGTGCCGGAGGATTTGCTGCTGCTGGCACCGCGGGGCCGTGACGACGATCCCGAGACCCCCGACTGGTGCCTTGTTGCGGCAGCGCTTGCCTTTCCGGCGCATTGGGTTCTGGCTGACAAGATGGGGCGCCCGCTTGCCGGCATTCACGAACCCGTGCCGCATTATGACGAGCAGCTTGCAACGCCGATGGACCGGTTTTTTACCCGCATGCAGGTCGGCCCGATCAGCCATCGCTGGAACTGGTCTGTTGTCACGACCGACCGGCTGTTCACCCCGCACCGGGCACGCCGCACGCCGCTGAAACCGGATGCCGGGATCAATGGCATCTTCCTTCGCATGGAGAGCCAGACGCTGCGCAAGCTGCCGGAAAGCGGCCAGATCCTTTTCACCATCCGCAGCTATGTCGAACCGCTCAGCCGCTGGGCGAACATTCCTGGCGCGTTGGAATCACTGGTTGAAATGCTGGCCTGCATGACGCCGCAGATGCGCGACTACAAAGGTGTGGATTTGTATGAGGCCGCGCTGAAGGCGCATATCTCCGTCACCGGATGACCCCTCAATGCACAGGCTGGCAGGACCGCCCGTCACCAGATTGCAAAAAGCCCGGATTGCAGAACCATCCATGGCCACGCACCGTCGCGTTCCGCGGCGCGACAATCCGGCGACAGCCGCCCTTGCCGTCTGACTGAAACCCGCCATTGCAGCTCCAGCTATTGCCGCGGATGGCGGCGTTGGCCGGCACCGTCAGTTGGGTGCAGCTATCTGCGTTGCGAAAATAGCCTGGATTGCAAACCCACTCATTGCCGTTGATCCGAGCGTTGGCAGGAGCCTTGATGCGAAGACACCTGTCACCGTCCCGGACAAAACCGGCATTACAGCGCCACAGGTTCGCACGCACCGTGGCATTCGCCGGCGCTTCGATGCGCGCGCAACCGGTCTCGGTGATCTGATAGCCGGCCCGGCAGTCCCAGCTGTTGCCGCGAACAAAGCCATTTGCCGGCGGCGTTATGGTTTCGCATCTGTCGCCATTTCGTGCATAGCCCGGCCTACACCGCCAGTCATTGGCAGCGACAATGGCATTGCGTGGCGGCACTATGGCGATGCATTTGCCCTTGCCGGTGAGCCGAAAACCGGCGACGCATTTGATGCTGTCACCCTGAATGTAGCCATAGGCCGGCGCCTGCAGGCGCTCGCACTGGTCGGCACGTTTGAAAAAGCCGGTCATGCAGCGCCAGCGATTGCCCACCACGATGGCGTTTGACGGTCCGCGAACGGCCTCACACCTGCCGGACCCGCCAAGCGCATACCCGTCTGGGCAACGCCAGCCATTCTTGGTGATGATGGCGTTATTCGGACGCGGCCCGGTATGTTCGACGATCATGGAGGGGGATGCCGCTTCACCAGATGTGATTTGTGCAAAGGCGAGGAAAGGCTGGCCAACAACAAGAACCAGCCAGCAGGCAATCACCGGCAGCAGCGTTAGAAGGCCCCGACGCATGGCTTGTCTTACCGACCCTGCCTTGCAGCGCCGCAAAGGTGGGTGGGCGTTTATATCATGGTGACAATGAAGGTGGATATGACACCGCATATACAACCGCACATACAAGTACATGTATAATGTCCCGACAATCCCAAGAAGCAACAGACCCGCACCAACGGGTGGGCAAAAGTTCGGTTGAATAGGCGATTACGGTCACACGGGCGATCACCATCAAATTGGCGATCGATTGAGACTACACCAGCACCAACACGTCCGATCACAGGGTCGCACCGGCAATATTTGGGGTCAAGATTACCGGCTGCTACGGCGGCGGCTGAGTGGTCGCATGCCGCCATCCGTGCGGCGCTGCCCCTCGCGGCGCGGGCCTGAAAAACCCGCCTTCGCACCCCGGGGTTTTCCGCGCCCACCTTGCGGCTTTGCCGGCTTGCCGCCGCCTGGCAGGCTCAAAACGCCGCTGCTCTGACTTTTGCCGGAGCCGCCCTTGCTCTGCTGATCTTTTGCGGCTTTGCCGTCGGGACGGGCATTGGCATCGCCGCCAGGCTGATGCCAGGGCTTGCCACCCGGTTTGCCGCCCGGTTTCTTCTGGTGCTGGGCAGCATGTTTGTCGCCCGATGGTTTGCCGGTTGGTTTACCATTTGGTTTGCCGAAAGGCTTTGATTTCGCCTTCCCGGAAAATGCCTTCCCGGAAAATGCCTTCCCGGAAAGCGGCTTACCGGGTTGGCTCTTGCTGGCAGGCCATTTTCCGGCAGGCCATTTTCCAGCCGTCTTGCCCGCGCCATCGGCGGCCAGATTGTCATCCGACGATTTGCGAGGCGGTTTGCCGGCAGGTTTCCCTGTGAATTTCCCCGATGGTTTGCCCGATGGCCTGCCTGACGGTTTGCCTGGCGGTTTGCCTGGCGGTTTACCTGATGCCTTGCCATGAGACCCGCCCTGAGGCGCGCCCAGACGTTTACCACCATCGCGGGAGTGCCGGGGCGGACGGCCCCGACCCCGGCCCTTTTTCGGGGCACGTTCGGGCCTGAATTCGGTGATCGCGTTGCCATCGGAATCATAGATATCCAGCCGCTGACCAACATGGCCAAGGATGGCAGACAGCTTTTCCTGGTCGGCGACGCTGCAGATTGACAGCGCCGTTCCGGCCTGTCCGGCACGGCCCGTGCGGCCAATCCGGTGGACATAGGATTCAACCATTTCAGGAAGATCGAAATTGACCACCATGCCAAGCCCGGACACATCAATGCCGCGTGCCGCAACATCGGTGGCGACAAGCACACGCAAGCTGCCATTCTTGAACTTACGCAGCACTTTCTGGCGGATGAACTGCCGCATATCGCCATGCAGCGCGTCGGCGTCAATACCGTTCTCGGTCAACCATTGTGAAAGCTCATCAGCCCGCACCCGCGTTCGCACGAAAACAAGCGCCTGTTCATCCCCGATCTGTCCGAGTTGCTGAAACAACACATCGCGCTTGTCGGCATTGCGCACCAGAATGGCACGCTGGCTGATGGTATCGACCGTTTCGCCGGCATGCGCCGCGCGAATGGTAACAGGATCGCTGAGAAAGGTCTCGGCAAGCGTCTTCATCTCAGCCGGCATCGTCGCCGAGAAAAAGACGGTCTGCGCCTCTGTCGGCAACGCCTCAAAGATACGCCTGATCGGCGGCAGGAAACCGAGATCGATCATCTGGTCGCCCTCATCAAGCACGAAATGCTCAATCTGACCGAGATCGATCAGTCCCTTCGCCTGAAGATCCTCGAACCGGCCCGGCGTGGCGACAATGATGTCGACCCCCTTTTTCAGCGCCCGAATCTGGAAATCATACCGCTCACCGCCACAAATGGTCAGATAACGCACCTTGAGGCTCGTCGAGAACGCCTTGATGCTGTCCGAAACCTGATAGGCAAGTTCCCGGGTTGGCACGAGTACGAGAATACTGGTGTGGCGCGGCAGCTTTGCCTTGCGCTTTTCCAGCAGGACATGCAGCAGCGGCAGAAGATAGGCCGCTGTCTTGCCGGTGCCTGTCTGCGCCAGTCCGATGAGGTCACGCCCTTCGAGGATGGCTGGAATGGCGTCACGCTGGATCGGTGTCGGGTTGGTCAGGCCCTGCGCGGCGATATCATCGACAATCGTCGGTGCCAGCCCAAGCTCAAAAAAGGGATCGGATCTGAAAGCGGTATCCGCAGCCTCTTCCAGGGCCGTTTCCACAGCCCCGTCTACAGCCACTTCCTTGCCCTCGCCAACAGTTTCGATGATATCGGGCTCACCGGAACCCGGTGCGGACTCCGACGATGTCTCGTCAATGCTCATGACACTCCTTCCCGGACCAGCCCGGCACGTTCGGGACAGGCACCGCGGCATCCATCAACCGCGGAACATGAGGTTATCATAGCGATGCTGACAGAAAATGGTGGAGCCAGACGGGATCGAACCGACGACCTCCTGCTTGCAAAGCAGGCGCTCTCCCAGCTGAGCTATGGCCCCATTGATTCAGCCGCGCCCTGTGGCGGCCGGAACAGGTCTGACGGCGGTACCGCGACCGCTGCGAGTTATCTGCGAATGGCCGCTGGCGGTCAACCCCTTTTTTCACCTGAGGTGCCGCGCGGCGGGCCGCAAAGAATGACGACCAACGCTCTTGCGCGCCGGTCGCCACTGCTTGGAAGAATCCCGGATAAACTCAGGCGGCAGCGCCCTGCATGGCGTCCAGAACCGCGCCATAGGTCACCTCGCCACGACGAACATTCAGTCCGTTCGCCAGATGCGGGTCACGATCAAGTGCCGCCACCCCATGTTCGGCCAGTGCAAGAACATGCGGCAAGGTTGCGTTGTTCAGCGCCTCTGACGAAGTCAGCGGCACCGAGCCCGGCATGTTGGCAACACAGTAATGCACAACGCCGTCAACGACATATGTCGGATCGTCATGTGTTGTCGGGCGCGAGGTCTCGAAACACCCACCCTGGTCGATGGCAACATCAACCAGCACCGCGCCAGGCTTCATCTCGGACAGGAAGGCTTTCGAAATCAGCTTCGGCGCGCTGGCACCCGGGATCAGCACAGCCCCGATCACCATATCGGCGTCGCGACACACCTCCTCGATGATGGCCTTGCTGGAGTAACGCGTGGTCACCGCACTGCCGAACAGATCGTCAAGCTGGCGCAAGCGCGGCACCGAGCGATCGAGGATCGTCACCCGCGCCCCAAGCCCGACGGCCATCTTCGCGGCGTTGGTACCGACGACACCGCCACCGATCACAACCACCTCCGCCGGGCTGGTTCCCGGCACGCCGGAAATCAGCAATCCACGGCCGCCGGCGCTGGCCTTCAGGTTGGCAGCCCCCTCGATCACGGCAAGCCTTCCGGCAACCTCGCTCATCGGCGCCAGCAGCGGCAATCCGCCGACATCATCGGTAATCGTCTCATAGGCGATGGCGGTGCAGCCTGACTCCATCAACCCTCGGGTCTGCGCCATATCGGCAGCAAGGTGGAGATAGGTGAACAGGATCTGGTTGGCTGAAAGCTGAACCCATTCGTTCGGCTGCGGCTCCTTCACCTTGACAACCATTTCAGCCGCCTCAAACACCGACGCCGCATTGTCAGCAATCCTGGCACCAGCGGCGCGATAGACATCATCCGACGCACCAATGCCGGCACCTGCGCCCGTTTCGACAAGCACCTCATGACCACGACCGGTCAACTCAATCACCGAGTTCGGCACCAGACCAACGCGCGACTCACGTATCTTTATTTCTTTTGGAACACCGATAAGCATCTTGTTACCCCCTTCAAACGACGTTAAGCTCCCGACCTAACGTCAGTTTTGTCGGCATGTTGAAAATCCAGGCTCGTCACAGGATAGGGTAGTTCTTCATCCTGCCGGCGGCCCAGTCGACCGAGGTGAAACAATAGTCGATTATTGATGAAATTACCGATCTTTGTGACACGGTATTTTGATAAAAATGAGAATATATAGAGCCTATTTAAGAAAATATTAGAATAAAATTTGAAAGTCAAGTCGCCATGCCCAACGCTTGTTCAATGGAGAATACATAAAAAATGGATCGCATAGATCGCTCTATTCTCGTCCAGTTGCAGGACAATGCACGAATTTCCAATGTCGAACTGGCAAATTCAGTCGGGCTTTCACCATCGGCCTGTCTACGGCGGGTAGGACTTCTGGAAAAATCCGGGATCATCAATGGCTACCACGCGCAGCTGAGCGCGACCAAGCTTGGGCATGAGGTTCTTGTTCTCATGCAGATCACCCTGAAAGGCCAATCGGCTGAGATGCTGGCCGAATTTGAGGATGCCGTGGCGAAAACCCCGCAGGTTCTTGCCTGTTTCCTGATTGCCGGGGAGAGTGACTATATCCTGCGCGTTGCGGCCCGTGATGTTAGCGATTTCGGGCGGCTACACGCCGAGTATCTGTCCGCCCTGCCGCATGTACTGCGTATGGAGAGCAGTTTTGTCATGCGCGAGGTGTTCACACGTTCGCTGGCGCCGCCGGAGGCTTAATATTCTCCGCGCCTGCCCGCGCCATGCAGCGCCGCACCCCATTGCCTGATCTCGTCAAGCGCGCCATAGAGCGGCGTCCAGTCGTCAGACCCGGCAATCGGGTCCCACAGTGCCTCGACACGTTCAATCGGCAGTGCCACCGGCACCGTCCGGTCAAAGACAGGATTGCCGGCCTGTGGCAGCGGCGTTGCACCGGCCAGCGCGTCGGCAAAGCCCCGCCAGGCATTCCCCACATAAGTCCCGCGTCGCTTTTCACCGCCATACCAGTCATGCAGGATCTGGGCAAATGGGGTCTGATCCGCCTTTGCGGCAACGAACAGCGCGCCGGCGATGGTCCGCGCCTGCTCCTCTGACGCCGCGATTCCCAGCCGCCAGCACACCCGACGCTGCAAGCTTGCCTCGAGCTGTGGATAAAAATCCTTCAGTGCTGCCTCCAGCGGAGCGGTGCCTCCAAACCCTACAAGACAATCGGCAAGCCGGCACACGGCCCAGAGGCTTGCCTCGGGCTGGCGGCCATAAGCATAGCGTCCGTCCTTATCGAAATAGGCGGCAGTGAATTGGCTGTCGAACTGCGGCAGGAACCGCCACGGGCCATAATCGAAACTTTCCCCGGTGACATTGAAATTGTCGGTGTTCAGCACCCCGTGGACAAAGCCTGCCGCCATCCAGGCACCAGCCGTATCGGCAATGTTGGACGCCACCGCTGCCAGAAATGCTGGCGCCAGTTCGGTCACCGGCGCGGCGGCGTCCAGCCTGTCGGCAAAATGATGTCGCACGGTATGGCGCATCAGGGCCTCAATCCCCTCGGCATCATTCATGAAGCGAAGACGCTGAAAGCTGCCAATCCTGATATGACCGTGTGACAGTCGGACGAGAACGGCGGCGCGCGTCGGTGATGGTTCATCATGGCGGTGCAGTGCCTCGCCGGTCTCGATCACCGAGAAGGTTTTCGAGGTGTTGACGCCAAGCGCCTCCAGCATCTCGGTTGCCAGGATCTCGCGCACCGCCCCCTTCAGGGTCAGTCGCCCGTCTGCCGTGCGCGAGAATGGCGTTGTCCCCGAACCTTTGGTGCCAAGGTCGAGAATCCGCCCGTCCTCCGCTCTCATCTGGGCAAAGAGAAACCCGCGCCCGTCGCCAAGCTCGGGATTGTAATGCCCGAACTGATGGCCGTGATAACAGAGCGCCAGCGGCGTCGGCAGATTGTCGGCAAGCGGATGAAATCGCGCAAAATGGTCAATCCACTGATCATCATCCAGACCGCCGAGACCGAGCGTTTCCGCCGCGCGATCATTGCGCCAGCGGATCGTGTGCTGGGGGAAACTGGCCGGTGCCACCTGCCGGTAGAAACGCTCATCGAGGTCGAGATGGATGGGAGCTGCCTCGTAACCTGTCATCCCGCGTAGCCTGTCATACCGCTGTTCTTTCCTGAAATTCGCGTCAAATGTATATTGCTTAACGATATTATGAGTGTAACGATCCGCTGGTCACAACAACCCGCAAGACCAGCCAGCAAGGAATAGCCGCGATGAACGACCTGCGCAATGTGATGTCGCCGATTGCGACCGCCACCGGCCTGCCGAACGAATGCTATGTCGATGACAACATGTATCGGCATGAGCAAAACACCCTGTTTCGCGATGGTTGGGCGGCCATTGGATTTGGCAAGGATATCGCCGATCCGGGAATGGCGCGGCCCGTCACCTTTCTGGGCATTCCGATGTTGATGGTGCGCAACACCGAAGGACAGGTGAATGTGTTCCAGAATGTCTGTCGCCATCGCGGCATGATCCTGATCGAGGAGCCGGTCCGGCTTCGCGGACCGATCACCTGCCCCTATCATGCCTGGGCCTATGATCTGGACGGCAATCTGCGGCGCACACCGCATGTCGGCGGGCCGGATATCGACAGCCATGACAGCATCAAGACCTGTGATCTGCCGTTGATCCGCATGCGATCACATGTCTGGCGTGATGTGATTTTCGTCAATGTTGGCGGCGAGGCTCCGGAATTCGAAATGGCGGCAGCATCACTGATCAGCCGCTGGAAGGAATTTGACCAGCCATTGATCCATACGGGTGCAGATTCCTCGATCAGTTTCACCCTGGACTGCAACTGGAAACTGGCGGTGGAAAACTATTGCGAGGCATATCACCTGCCTTTTGTTCACCCTGCGCTGAACAGCTATTCACGCCTAGAGGACCATTACAACATTCTGGAGGGTGACGGCTTCGCCGGCCAGGGGACGACCGTATATCAGCCACAGATCAGTGCCGATGGCCGCCGCTTTCCGCATTTTGCCAGCCTGTCGGCGCAGTGGGATGCCGGGGCGGAATATATCGCGCTGTTCCCGAATGTGCTGTTTGGTGTCCACAATGACCATGCCTTTGCCATCCTGCTGCTGCCGGACGGGCCGGAACGAACCATTGAACAGGTCGAGATCTATTACGCCGATGAAGCGGCGCAGGGCGATGAATTTGCCGAGATGCGCACCACCAATGCCGAGATGTGGCGCAGCGTCTTTGCCGAGGATGTCGGGGTTGTCGAAGGTATGCAGCGCGGCCGGCACGCCCCGGGCTATGATGGCGGTAAATTCTCGGCCGTGATGGACGCACCGACACATCACTTTCATGCCTGGGTGGCAGACGCGCTGTCAAACTGACATTCCGGCAGGATCGTAAAGGGTCACCAATTAAGGGCGTTCAGGGATTAAGGGAACGCAGGGTCCAAGCGGACTGCAAGCTTTGCGAAGATGATCTGATCAGGCGGTCTGGTAAATACGGTCCAGTTCGCCGCTGATCACGTAATCGATAATGAATTCGCCAAGACGTTCGATTTCCCCGCAGAAACGCGTCCCGGCAACCGCGTTGAGCCCCTCAAAATCGGCAGAATGGCTCCGCGCCACCGACAAGTCGGAAATCGGCGGTGCCATGATAGCGTTAACCTCTTCCAGAGCCTCGGCAAGTTGGCTGAAATTCTTCTGTGAAGGAGAGGTGCGGTTTGGAACCACCACGACATGTGGGTTCACAACACCGTAATCCTCCTTGCGCTCATCAAGTTCCTTGATGAAATCGATGGTTGGCCGCAGGTCGGTCCAGGACATGGAGGTCGGCACCAGAACCGTGCTGCAGAGTATGGCCATCTGCCAGACATTGCCGAGCTTGCCGGCCCCAGTATCAACGATGGTGACGGCGTCGTCGAAGGACAGCATGCGGCGCAACACACCATCAAGAGTGGTCATGCTCACCCCGTCATAGCGATCACCAATTGGCAGGAACTTGATGTCGTCGGCACGGCTGTGCGGCTGCATCATCTCAAACGCTGTTCCCTGTGGGTCAGTGTCGAGAAGCATCACCGGCCGACGCTGATAACGCCGACGCAGATAGTCCGTCAAATACACCGCAAGCGTGCTTTTACCAACACCGCCCTTGATGTTGCCGATGAAAATCGCCTTACCAGCATTCATGACCTGACCACCCCATGTGTATGCCAGCCTGCCAAATCCGCGAACCGACACCCGCAGATATTTACAGGCTTTACCATTTTTTGCAAAAAAAACATTTAGAGTCGAAACGGTTCCTCATGCAACACATCAGCTATGGCGTGTAAACAACCCTCACTATCGCCTCTCTCACGACAAATCAGGTCAGCAGCGGGTCGTCCTTCAGGAACGCCTCGACCATCTCGGCGGCCTGTCGCCCCTCACCACACCAATCATCACCAAAAGTCGCCGGCCACATTGTACCCAGATCCCGGCTGATCTTGTCGGCACGCGGTATCGGCGCATGGCGGCGACAGCGACCTTCACGGGCTTTTGTTGTCGTGCCAGCATGGATGATGTCCCAAAAAATACAGTTTTTACAATATGTAACATTAATCATATGTATCTCCCAGGTAGACCGCATTGCACGTCGGGTGTCGCAGTTCAAAAACCATTTGCAGCATTGACCTGCCTGCAGCTGACTGCCAGTCAGCTGCGCCGATCCGGTCTGCGAAGCGCCGCTTCAGCTCTGCCAACGGCCCGGAAGACACCGTTCCGGCTTCCGCGCCCAGGCCATTTCGAAGCACCGGTTGCAAGGAATGACCAGCGAGGCGAAGATGTCCGCATCGGTCAGCAGACGCACCCACCAGTCCAATACCAGAATGACCGAACGGTTAACATCAATGGTTAACGTGGGGGCCCGCAACAGGGTGTAAAACCGCTGGGCGAACCCCGCATCACTGCCACATCCGTAGATCACCCTCACGGCCCGCTGCGCTGATAGCCGTTCCTGATGATATTGTCTGGACGGGGCGCGCCGCCGCTGACGGTGAAGGTCATGGACCAGCACGGCCAGGTCGCGACGAGATAGGGCGGCCTGACGGGAAGAAGCCGGAAATGATGGCGCGGGCGGGGTAACCTGCAATGATGTCATGCAAGAGATATTCACAAGCGGCATCACGCAGGATGAAAGGCCAATCTGGCACGATTGCCAGTGGCCGTCGGCGCAAATTCGACTTCGGTCGCAATGTGGTGAATGATATCGAGGCCAAACCCGCCATCTTCCGCCGGTCGGTCACTCATGGACCATCCTGACGGCAATGAAGGCGGCGCGTTATCCTCAATGAAGACAAGAAGCACCCCCTGCTCCATCGCCACCTCAAGGTGGATGGAGCCGCGGGGGTCACCTCCTCTAAAACCATGCCTGACAATGTTCTGTAACACCTCGCCAACGGCAATCAGCACATCGCGATCGCCGCCTTTCCAATTGGCCGTGGTGAGAAACCGGCGCAGAAAACCGCGCGCTGATGCCAGATTCCCGGCAGTGGCACCGCATGTGAAAGATTCGGGCGCTATGTTCCGGCTCATGACGCCTCGCTCGCTGCCCCAGTGACGATAAGCAGCGTGGCGTCATCATGTGTCTTCAGCTTGCCGCTCTCGAACAGGCGCATAATGGCATCAACGCGGTCATCAGCGCCGATCGCCTTTCCTTTGGCCAGCAGGCCGGCAAGACCGTTCACGCCCAGCTCGCGGCCTGGCTCACACCCCGACACCGCGGCCTCGGTGATGCCGTCAGTCGCCATACATAAAAAGGCATTGCGCAGGTCATGGACTGTGGGCGCAACATCAATATCCTCAAATGGCGTGATGCCAAGCGGCGGGATCTGGGCGTTAAAACAGCTGATCGCGCCATCCTGCTGGCCAATGATCATCACTGGACCATGGCCGCAATTCAAGACGCTGGTCAAACCTGTGCTACAATCGAGACAGCCAATGACCAAGGTGACAAAGCGTTCTGAGCGGACCGCCATCAACTCGTCATTGATCATGACGACCAGCTCGCGAAGCGGAAGATCCTGGCGGACAAGACGCCGGAACAGTGTGATCGTGCTGGCCATCAACAGCGCCGCGGTGATGCCCTTGCCCGCCACATCCCCCTGACAAAAGGCGAGCCTGTCACCGATCCGCACATAATCGAAGAAGTCCCCCGAGAGTTCGCGCGCCGGCAGGACACGCCCCGCAGCCGCCCCCATCGGATCGGGGGCCGGGATCATCGCCGCCTGCGCCTCGCGGGCCTGTTCGATATCCCGGCGCAGCAGGCTGTTGTCTATCGCTGTCTGCGTCAGCTCGACATTCGACATTGCCAGCGCCAGCGATCCAGCCAGCATTTCCAGAAGCGACATGTCGGCGTCACGGAAATTGCCAATGCCCGTGCCGGTGCGCCGGTTGATGGCCTGAATGGCACCAAAGTTGCGGTTACCAAGATGAACCGGCGCGGTCGCGGTCGACAAGGTCTGGAACCCGGTTGCGGTGTCTGCCGCCGGAAAATGGCCAGCATCGCCGGTCGCATCAGCCACAAGTTCCGATCGGCTTTCTGTAAAGGCACGGCCGACAAGACCCTGATCCTGAGGGACTTTCAGGCCGGTGACATCGACCGGCCCAACACAGACAACGCATTCGAGAACGGAATCTTCCGGGCGGTGCAGGAACAGCGAGACAGCCTCGGCATCAAGCGCCGCCAGAACATGCGGCAGCGCCCAGCGTAGACCATCCACCGCGTCACCGGACCCGGCCATGCGCTGCATCATACCATTGATCAGGGCTATGTTGTCAGTTGGCGAAACAGGCCCGTCCATGGCACAATACCGACGATCAGCTGAAGGTACCCGGTTTCAGCGCGTCGCCGTCCGGCAGCGGGTCGGGTTCCTCATCAGTGGCTTCTGCTGGCGTTGTGGCTGTCGCCGGCTCGGAGAAATCCACAGCATTCACGTCGAGCCCATCAAAATCACCACCTGAATCAACGCCAGAATGATCACCACCGGCAAGATCACCACCGGCAAGATCACTACCGGCAAGATCACCACCGGCAAGATCACCACCGGCAAGATCACCATTTTCAACGACAGTGACCGTCCCGGTTGTGCCGTCAACCATTTCTTCGTCCGACAGGAGTGAATTCACCAGATCATCATCACTTTCAAAAGCGGTATTCCCTGGTGCGCCCGCATCGCCCGCATCGCCCGCATCCAGGGCGTTATTGCCTGCGCCAAAACCAAATCCCTCGGGTTCCGGCGCGCTAACGATCTGACCAATTGGCAGCATGGCATCAAGCTTGGCGATTTGAAGAACGCGATGCACGGCCGCGCTGACCGAGGGCAGCGCCAGCACGATGTTATTCTGCGCGCAATACTGACGGGCGAAGATCAAAACCGCCACGCCGCTGGAATCAATATATGAAACCAGAGAGGCATCAACTTCGAGGTGTTCAACACCACGGAGCCGCTCTATTTCGGCTTTGATGTCGCCGCTGATCTGAAGATCGATATCGCCTGAAAGCGTCAGTCTGGCAACATCGTCTGAAATTTTAATGTCAAACGCCATCATCATCTCGCAAATAAAAAGTAAGCCACCGGGCAGAACCCGGTGGCTTGCTGTCAGAATGTCGCGCTGGCGTTGACTTGCTGGAACTTGTTGGCACCATCACAATACCCAATCTGAAGACTGTTCGACACCGAAGCCAGACTATTGGTTGCGGTGATTCGGTTCACGATCAGAATGCCGCGCGTGTCGGCAGGCCAGGCGGTAATTGCGTTTCCATTCACCGTGCCACCATCTGTAAACGGCAAGTTGGTTGCGTTGCATGTATCACCGCTTGTCAATGCGGCTGGCGTGCCTTTTACACCGAGAACGATCAGCGGCGCCGCAACGGCAGACTGATACGGATTCTTGAACTTGCTAAGCGGCGCATCGGTGGCATCGCGAGTCAGACCTTCATCGAAGCAGCCATCAAGACCGCCTGTCTGACCCACGCCACAGTCTGATGGCGACACTGTAAGACCACCGCTGCGCGCAAGAGCCGTGCTGCTAACCCACCGATCAAGACTCTGTGCGTTCGTCTTCGCAACATCGGCCTTTGTGTTTTCGATATATTGTTGATAACCGACGATGCCAACCGCCGCCAAAACACCGATGATCGCCACGACGACGAGCAGTTCGATGAGTGAAAAACCTTCTGACTTTTTCATCCTGTCATATCCCTTTTAACATTAACCTTCGGACGGATTGTTGAGCGCCGTCCCGTATTTGTAGAATTGTTTACTCTAATTTAGATAAAAATCATGTAAAAATTTAACAATTCACGAAAATGTGAGAATTTTATTAATTTCACTCAATCAAATCATTCTCACTAAGCAGTTCGATATATTTGTCCATCGTGACCATGCCGTATTGCTGCCCTGTTTGCATAATTGTCTGAATCTGAACGATCTTTGCCTCCCTGATAAGGTTGGCCACCGCCGGAATACAGACCATCACCTCAAACGCGCCAACCCTGCCCCCACCCTTTCTCCTTAACAATTGCTGTGTCATCACCAGCTGCAATGATTGCGATAGTTGCGAGCGGGCCTGCGCCTGTTCCATGGCCGGGAACACATCGATGATCCTGTTAATTGTTTCAGGTGCCCCGTTGGTATGCAGCGTGCCGAAGACAAGGTGACCCGTCTCCGCCGCGGTCAGCGCCATTGAAACGGTTTCATAATCCCGCAATTCCCCCATCAGAATGATGTCAGGGTCCTGGCGAAGCGCCCCTTTCAGCGCCGAGGCAAAGGTACGGGTATCCCGCCCCACCTCGCGTTGGGTGATGATCGATTGCTTACTCTGGTGAACAAATTCGATCGGATCCTCGACGGTAATGATATTCTCGTTCCGCTCTCGGTTGATCTTATCGATCATCGCGGCAAGCGAGGTTGACTTGCCGGACCCTGTCTGGCCGGTCACCAGCACAAGCCCGGCCTTCTTGGTCAATACCTGATGGACCGCCGGCGGCAGGCCAAGCGCATCAATATGCGGCACCTCGGTCACAATGACCCGCAGCACCATCGCGAAACCATGCATCATCCTGTAGCCGTTGGCGCGAAACCGCTGACCTTGATACTGGATGGCAAAATCCACATCGCCGCTGGCCTCGAATGCCTCAAATGCCTCGTCACCAAGTTCACGGCGCATCAGATCAGCCATCATGTCGTTGGTTGCGGTAAAGTTCAGCGGTGTGATTTCGCCATGCTCACGCACCTGAACCTGCTGTCCAGCGTGAAGGTGGAAGTCGGACACCTTCCGTGTCCGCAGGGTATCCATCAGGATATCGTAAATCGGGTTTTCAGGTGCCATGCCTCTCTTTTCCTGTGTGTACGCGCCAATGGCCCGACCGGGCGTTGCGCTTGGTCACTGATCACCTAGCATGCGACCAAAATCCATTTTTTTCACTTAAAATATTAATCATTATTAATTTATTCGTTAATTATGCTAACTAATTTTCCCATTACGCAAGGATGTGAGCCAATGAGAGTGTTGTTGGGATTTTGTGTGGCGTGCCTGTCCCTCGTGATGGTGATGGCCGACGCCGCCACGGCGAGGACACTGGCGGCGGATGCGCCAGCCCAGGTCCGCGAGGCGCTATACAAGGCGCACGCCGGTGATGTCGAAAGCATGCACAGGGTGGCCACCTATCTGATCAGACAATCTATGCAGGGTGATGAAGAGACGGCATCGCTTGCCTTTGGTTGGGCCCTTCTCGCGGCGCGAAACGGTCATGCCGAGGCCGCGGAGCTGACCGGTGTCATGTACCGCGCCGGAACGGGTGTACCGCAGAACTTCGTGAAATCGCGCAAATGGCTGGAACGGGCGCTTGCCCGCGGGTCGCGTGAAGCCAATTTCGAACTCGCCGTCCTCTATGCCAGTGAAGACAATCCCGGCATGACCAAGACCAAATCATCCAAATTTCTGGGCGAAGCCATTCGTGGCTCGGAGCCACGTGCCTGCCTCATCGCGGCGCGCAACAAGATCAATCAGGGAGTGGAGCTGCGACGCACGCTGAATGAGATAAAGTGCGCGGCGGATGGCGGCCTTCCCGAAGCCATGGAGATGATCGCCGAATATCATCTATCCAAACGCTCTCCCCATGCCAAATCCACCGCGCGGAAATGGCTGATGCAGGCCATCGAAGCTGGCAGCAACACCGCAGTCACCAAGTTGACGGCCCTCGAAAGCACGTGACCAGATGATCCCCGGCATACAATTCAAGGCAGCCGGCCTGCTGGTCGATCCGGCGCTGAATGCCTCGCTTGGAACAGGCGGCGTGATCACGCTGATGATTTTCATCTTCATGTTTGGCTGTTGCCTTGGCTCGTTCGTCAATGCCTGCGCGATGCGGCTTGTCCGTGACGAGGACTTCATCTTTGCCGCCTCACGCTGCCGCACTTGTGACAAGATGTTGCGCTGGCATGAAAACCTGCCCCTGGTCGGATATCTGAAGCTGCGGGGCCGCTGTCAGTGCGGCGCTACCAACCTGTCACCCCGCTATCTGATCATCGAGGCCCTTGGCGGGATGACCCTGGTTTGCTATGGGCTCACATTGCCCCTTGTCATCGCCGCCGGCTTTACCATCGCGCTGGTGTTTGTGGCCATTTCCTGTCTGACGGATCTTGAGACGCTGACGCTCCATCCGGCGCTGCTGACCACGTTTGGCAGCATTGGCCTCGGCTTTGCTCTGATTGCGGATTTCGCAGTGATGCCATGGCATCTGACAAGCGCCCAATCGCTTGCCGGCATCGTCGTTGCCGCCGCCGTGCCACTTCTCATCAATGCCATCTACCGCGCCATTCGCGGGCATAACGGGTTTGGTGAAGGTGATTTCTGGCTGCTTGGCGCAATGGGCGCCTGGCTTGGTCCACTCATGGGCATCGGTGTGTTTCTCGCCGCCTGCTGGCTTGGCGCAATTGTCGGGATCGTCATGCTTTTGCAACGGCGCGCCTCAACCATAACGCGGCTTCCCTTCGGCCTGTTCGCGGGACTTGCATTCATCCTTTGGCCGAATTTCTTATCAACCGGGTTTTAGGGATACCTGATTAAATGTCCAGTGATGTGACGGTGACTGAAATGTCTGCTTTAACCTATCGAACGCGCCGCTTTCTGCGACCTCTCGGGGGACTGTGCGGGCTTGGCCTGCTGCTCTATGGATGCGGTGCGCCGGAACGGCTGCCAGACGACCTGTCGATGGATGCGAGCAAAGATGTCCTGAAAGAACGTGTCATCGCGCCAATCAAGGGGGTTGACGACGACGAGGATGTCGAGGAATTCACCGTACTGCCCCGGCGCAGCCTGATCCAGGTCCGGCATGCCCCGTCCAGCCTTGATGATCAGTATTTCGTGTCGACGCTGTCAAAGCTTCTCAGCACCGATCCGGTCAGCGAGGCCGAGGATGGCATGTCCGCAGCACCAAAGGCACTGCCCTTGAGCGCGGCGGAACGAGAAGCAATTCTCAACCAGCGGGCCCTGGAGCGTACCGAATATCTCGTCGAGAAGGGTCTCGAATATGAGGCGCAAATCCTGACCGCCCTGCAACCTCTGGATGGCGAACTCAGAATGCGTAGAAACCGCACAACCAGTGGCCTCGGCGAGGTCGTGCCGGCATTTGGGCGCAATCTGACCGGCAACGGTGATGACTATCTTCAACTGCCGAACGATTTGATCTTTGTCGGTGGTGAGAATGGCACTATCACCTCCAAGACGGCCATCCTGAAACAGGGGCTGCAAAACCCTGAAATCAGTTTTTCCGTTCGCGATATGAGCCTCAGCGACGCCCTTGATTTCCTGTTCCAGACGGTCGACCTCGAAACAGCGAACGACGACTCCATCGTAAACCGTGATGCCTCCGTCACCATGTCGGTTCAGGCCAGCGCCCTGTCGATTATTGATGCCATTATGCAACAGCACGACCTTGCGATCGTCTATGACCCGGATATTGAGGTGGCTCAACTTTACGCGCAAGAACAGATCGATAACAGGCTGGCCAAAATCCGTACCTCGATTGAGAGCTACAATGCCGCGCTTCGCGAGCGCAAGCTGCTTGCCAGGGCGGAGCGCGACTATGCGCTGGCAGAGGAAATTCTTGGCTATGCCCAGCTGCTGCTTAGCGGGGATGATGAAGGATTCATCCTGGGCATTGAATCGGTTCCACGTGACCCCAGCATCGGGGTCACAAACGAACTGATTTCGTCAATGACACGTGCCGCACTTGATCTGCGCACAGAAATGACGAGCTTCGAACGTCAGACCCAGATGATGCTGGACGGTCGCAACGAACTTGCACAGCTGGCCGATATTCCTGACCTCGCCAACCGACCTGATATCAAGAATATCCTGTCCGAGGATCCCTGTATCTGGCCGCGCCAGGAGATTTTCACCGAAAAGGTGGCAGTCTATAATGCGGTCGTGATCGAAGGCGACAACGCCAAATCCGGTGTCATCGGCAAGATCAACAGTTTCTTTGCCCAGACCCGCCCCGAAGACCCACTGGCGAATGGGGATGCCAGTGGATCCGCCAGCATGGCGAGTGAGGTTCCAAGCTATTGCGGCACCGAAAATCCGGCACCACGCGTGCCGATTGTGCTGCCGGATGATACCGGCGTTACCGTCATCGGCACGCGCGAGGACAATGACCTTGTCGTGCGCCTGATCGAGCAATATGACGTGCCGGAACTTCAGGTTCTGATCGAAATCTTCATCATTACCGTGTCACGCGACTTCTCGCGCCAGATCGACTCGATCCTGTCGGCGAGCCCTTCGGCAGGCGGCAACAACAATCAGGAATTCGCCCTGTCTCAGCTTGCATCAACCGCATCACGGGCCGTCGGCACGATTTCGCTTGATTTCGATTCACCGAATGACGAGCTGGGACTGTTGCTCAATTTCCTCGAATCCAACAGTCTCGGGCGCGTGGTTTCAAGCCCGACCATCCTTGTGGCTTCGGGTAAAGATGCCATTGTAGAGCGGACACAGATCGCACGTGTGCCCGGGCCGAACGTTCTCGACAGCGACAACAGATCCGTCGCTGGCCCACCGGTCGAATATGAAGCCCCGTTCAGGCTGGAAATCAATGAAGTCGACATCAATCGCCTCAACAACACGGTCAAGCTTGATGTCGTGCTGACCGATACACGGTTCAGCGACACGCTGGCCAGGGTCAACGAATTGTCAGACCGCACATCCGACATCATCGACACGACTTTCTGGGCAGCCCCCGGTGATGTTGTGGTGTTGGCCGGCGTTACCCGCAACGAGGAATCGACAACCACCTCGGGCATGCCGGGAACCACCGGCAGTCTTGCGCCTCTGACACCGTTGCTTGGCGGGTCGGACGGTTTCTCGACCAACCTGTCGGAAACGCTGATTTTCATGGCACCGACGGTGATCAACCCGAGCGCCGAAAACCAGCCGCATTCGGCCTTCCGCAGCAAGCCGAAGCGCAGCATCGTGAACTGATCCGGGGCGGCCTGCGGTTGGGGTCAGCCCGGGACCATACCAACGCGGGGTTAAACGACCGGTTTGCCCAGCAGCAGACGGCGATCAGGATCCTGTCACCCGTCTGCGGATTCCCGACCTAGGTCATGCGTGTCTGCGCCTTGTCATATAGCGCCCGCGTTTCCATGACATAGACTTCCTTCGAAATCATACCATCAAGATATAGCTGGCGGGTGGCCAGCATTTCCTGCTCCAGCCCAAGCAGGAAGACATCATCGTCCTTGTCCGAGGGGCCCGCGTCGGCGGCTCCAGCCTTGCCCTGCTTCTTGAAAAACTTGAACCCTGCCGCCGGTTGCGCGACTTCGGCAGGCGCCGACCCTTCCGGGGCCGTATCAGCGGCCATTGGCCTTGGCGGCAGATCGACAATCTCTTCCATCTGCACTGCATTGTCATCAGGCGCGCCGGACCGTGCATCCGCTGCCGCTTGCGCAGTGACATCACTGAAAGTGATTTCGGTTACGTCATTGAGTGGTGGCTGGTCGATCGTGCTGGCCCGGCGCAACCTGAGCGCAAGCCAAATCACCAGCAAAGCCGTAAGACCGATCATCGCGCCAAGCATGGCCCAGTAATGTGGTGTACCCGGATCGGGTATCGCCAGAACAATTCGCTCGACGATGATCGCGGCCATACTCAGTAGATCGTTGATCACCTTATCCATGGATTTAATTACGTCCAAAAGGTTAATTAAGCGCAAGTTCGTATATCAATTTTTGTTCCACGTGCCAGCAGTTCAGTTCCACATGGCCCGCACTCTTACCAGACTAGCCAGTATGCTCAAACCAATCGGCGGCGGTGCCGACGATCTGGTTGCGGTGAAGCTTCATCACAACGCTCTTACGGTAGCTGAAGTTCGCCATAAATCCAATGTGATAAAAATTGACCAGCTGGCAAGCGCCGCCCTGCCCCGCAAGCTTGATACGACAAATTCCGGCCGCCAGCAGGATATGATCCGCGACACGATCATCAGCCTTGGTGAACAGACCGGTTTCGCGACACGCGATGCCGGCATGATTGTGCCTGGGGATGTTGTGCAGATCGACATGCCCTATATCTCGCCAACCGAACTGGAAAGCGAAGGGCAGGATCCGAATTTCTGGAGCGAGCAGGAGCCTGATATTGGCAAGCTGCAGGACCCCTACATTGTCTTTGACACACTTGTCAGCTCCGAGGATGACGACCTGACGCGCGTTGTCGTTGCATATGCCGAAACGGCACAGATGCAGCATTGGTCGGACACTCTTCTTGGCGCACGCCTCAACCCGGTGCATCTCGAACTCGAACCCGTGGCACTGGCGAACTATGTCTATAGCGCGTTGCCGCCCGAGGACCGCACCAAGGCGCAGGCCATCCTGAATGTCACGCATGACCGGATGGAGCTGATCGCCTTCCTTCCGCAGCGCTTTCATGTCGTCAAAATGAACGTCACGGAGTTCGACCAGGTTCTGCTGGCGGAAATCGAAAATGTTCAGGACACGGTCGGCGAATTCTGGGACGAGGTTGGTGGCCGCGTCGGCAACATGCTGAAACAGGCGGTGCTGTTCCTTCAGGAAGAGCAGGATTTTCCAGAATTCCCATGTGTTCACCTGGTGGTGGATGCCCTGCGGGCGCAGAACTACCTGACCCTGATGACACGCCATTTTACGCTGGCACCGCTGCGCCTGCTTGACCCGACACAGAATGCCACCATGGCGATGGGTGTGCAGGGCCTGCTATCGCAGGTGGCCAATAAATCCGGTTTCACCTCGGCACTTGGTCTCGGACTGCGGCGGCTTGGTACCTTCGGCAATGAAGGGCCTGGCCTGTTGAAGTTGTCGATGCTGCCGCAGGCCCCGACGCTGCGAAGGAACCGCCAGCTTGGGGTCGTGGCGCGCACGCTGCTTGCCAGCTGGGCCGTTGCCTTCCTGATTATGGCGACCTGGACTGGCGGTTCAGTCATGCCAGGCTACCTATCGAGCAAGGCCGAAAGCGGCATCTATGACGCCATCAAGGCGGAAGCCACCGCATCACAGGCACGGATTGGCCAGATCAATCAAGCCGTTGCAGCTCTTGACGGCCAGCTGCAGACGCTCAATGCCCTGTCGCGTCAGCGCGGCACCGCGGTGATCATCGAATCGATCCCCGACCTTGTTCCAGAAGGCGTTGAATTATCAGCATATTATTTGTCAGGTGAGTCCGAATTGCGGCTGCGGGGCGCGGCGCGAAGCATCGATGTGGTAACGCTGTTCGTCAGTGAACTGGCAAATAGCGGTCTTGTCGAACCACCGGCTGTCGGTGACCCGGTCTATCGTGAAGGCAGTCCGATCTTCGACTTCGAGATCACCACCAGGCTGAGACGGGAGAGCTGAAAATGATCTTTGGTCTTGGCAAGAAGAAGGACGATGAACCGGCCCCGATGCAGATGTCGCCGGAGGCCATGGCAATGGTGGGACAGCTTGCCCAGGCCACGCCCTCAGGCGGCGCACAGGCCCCGTCCATGCCGCCGGCAGCAGACGCCGCCGCGCCGGTGACCGACGCCGGTGGATTGACGCAGTTTCCACCCATCGTCGGCAACGCCGCCAGCCATCTTGAAGCTGCCAGCGCGGAGCTTTCGGCAAAAGATCAGCGCAAGCTGGCGCGCGAGGAAAAAAGGGGCGCCACCATCGCAAACCGCGAGGAAAAGGAAATTGCCCGGCGCCGCAAACGCAACGCCAAGGCCCCTTTCTCGCGCGCCAAATATCTGCGTGAGGCCGACGGCAACGCCACGTCAAGCGTCGCCCTCGCCGGTGTCTTTCTGGTTATGACAATCATTGTGCCTTTGGTTGTCAACATCATGTTCCTGCTTCCCGCCACCCGCAGCAATCAGGAAATCATTGAGGAAGTTCGCTCGCTGCAGGCCATTGTCGAACAGGCGAAACCGATCCTCCAGACAGCGATTGCCAGAAAGAATGAACGCCAGGAGACATTGCAGGGCCAGCTGGCCGGGTTTGCAACCAATGAAGACGCCGCCGGGGCGCTACGGCGGCTGGTTTCGGACCTGGAAGCACGCGGTGCGATCCTGAAACCGGACACATCAGGCACGGTGGTCAACAGCGATGTCGGCGTTACAGGGGTCACTGGCAAGAACCTGACAGTCGAAATGAAGGTCGATTTTCTGAACTACCTGCTAGTCCGCAACAGGTTCGTGCGATCCCAACCGCGCATCAATGTCGCCGAAGAGACCATCGAGGCCGCCCCCGGCGACCCGATTGTGAATGTCAGGCTGGTGCTGACAGTTCCAGCGCGAACCTGACAGCCGTCAAATCCTGACCTCGAACGCCAAAAACTCTTTTACATAAAATATTACTAATTTATTAATGCGTCGTACAATATTGCGTTAATAAAATAAATGGTGAGATATTATGTTTTTTCTGAGAGGCGGTTTGGCATTTTTCATGATCGCCACGTGTGGCGCTGGACCAGCGTTGGCAGGCGCATCCGACATTGTGGAAAATGACTCGCTTGTCGCTCCTGAGGTACAGGACATCGATGATCCATTCCGCCGTGGCATCGACCGGGTTGCCGATCAGGCAACAGGCGGCGTTGACCTGCCGGCACCGGCGGGCGATGTCGGCCTGCAGGATACCACCGGAGTCGATCTTCTGGGCGAGGCAACAGAGGAAGCGCTGTTTTCGAACCGCTATCGCGTTGTTGGCGTGGCTGTCGCGAAACAGGAGAGCCGCTCGCAGATTTTTGCCGCCACCAACCAGGATGTCATCGCCGGCAACAAGCCACGGCTTGCCTATGTACGGCTTGGCCTTTTCGCCGACGAGGCTGAAGCCCGCCAGACCGCGATTGACATGAAGAACAACCATGAGCATCTGCTTGGCGCGCATTTCATCCTTCGCGATGAGGGTGACGCTGGCGTGCTGATGGATTTCGGCCCGCTTCGCAACGTGACCCATGCAGAGCGCTATTGCGAGATCATACTGACCATGTCGGCCAATCTGATCGAGGATTGTTATACCGTTCTGGAATTCCCCGGCCTGGAGCCGATGCGGACATTTTCCTCGACCGCGATGCTCAAACCGTCGGCGAACGCCGTTCGCAACGTCGTGCAGGATGAAAATCTTTTTGATCTGGAGGCTGCGGCGCGCAAGACGATCACGCTACGCGAGGGCGACATGATCGGCGTGTCCGAAGCCACCCTCGTCAAGGTGACACCAACCGGCATTATCATCGTTGCCGAGACCGGTGACATCGAGACCTTGCCGCTTGATTACCTGCCCGAGAAAGCGTTCGAACTGGATGATCTCAACCGCATTGCTGTGCCGCCTGTCGTCAGCTCGTCCGCAAACCCGGCCTCACCCGAATACCCCTACGCCGATGTGGGGACTGGCAGTGACAGCTGATCAGGACAACCGGCATGCCAGCCTTTAGCAATAACGTCGCGGAAAAGGTTCTGCGCGTTCTACAGTCCGCCAACAGGCTGGACCCACAGAAGCTTGCCGAGGTCCGCAAGGCGGGTGCCAGCAGCAATGCAGACATCCTTGAAAGGATGATCCGTGGCAAGACCATTGATGAGGGGCTCGTCCATCAGGTGCTGTCAAAAGCCTATTCGCTGCGCCGGATGCAGCTTGCCCCGGCCGATGTCGACCAGCGGGCGCTGAAACTTGTGCCGGTGCGGCTTGTCGATGAAAATTGCGCCCTGCCCTTTGCCGTGGACCAACGATTTCTGCGCGTCGGCATCGTCGACCCGGGCACTGCCGCACAGGCGAGCCAGTTCAAATCAGCGTCAAACCTGAATATCGAATTCCAGCTGATCACGCTGAGCAATTTCGAGGCGCTGCGCCAAGACCAGAAGGTCAAATCGGCACTTGAGGCCACCAACGAGGCCCCGAAAAAACAACAACCACGCCCCGCCGCCAAACCCCGGCGGCTACGTTTTGCCCTCGACAATGAAGAGCTGGTCCCGGAAGTCTGCGATCATATTCTCCATGCCGCGCTGCAGTCGGGAACAAGCGACATCCATATCGAACCGTTCCGCGACATCGCCCGCGTGCGCTTTCGTATTGATGGCCGACTGGAAGTGCAGGAAGAATATTCCGAATATCTGCTGCGGCATTATCTTGGCGTGGTGACACGCTTCAAGATCATGGCCGATTGCGACATATCCGAAAAACGGCTGCCTCAGGATGGCGGCATCACCATTAAATACAAGAACGAGGACATCGATTTTCGTTTCAATGTCCTTCCTGGCAAGAATGGCGAGCGTATCGTCATGCGGATCCTGAAAGGCGACCCGTCGCTGTCACTCACCAAGCTTGGCTTTTCGGAGGTGAACTACAACAACATCGTTGCGGCGATCAACGCACCACAGGGCATGGTGCTGGTGACCGGCCCAACCGGGTCGGGCAAGACGACGACGCTGTATGGATGTCTGCAACATATCAACGAGCCGGAGCTGAACATCATGACGGCCGAGGACCCGGTCGAATACTATCTCGAGGGTGTCGGCCAGACGCAGGCCAATGAGAAAATCGGCCTGACCTTCAATTCGATCCTGCGGGCCTTCCTTCGCCAGGACCCCGAAGTCATCCTCGTTGGCGAGATTCGCGACCAGGAAACGGTAGAGATCGCCGTCAAGGCGGCCCTTACCGGCCACCTGCTGCTGTCGACATTGCATACCAATGATGCCATAGCGACCATCACCCGCCTGATGAATATGGGGGTGCCGCCCTTCATGATCGCGGCCGCCACCTCGCTCATTGTGGCGCAGCGCCTTGGCCGCCCAAATTGCCAGAACTGCCTTATTGACGATCCACATGCGACCCCGGAATCGCTTCGCCGTCTCGGCTTCAGCGAGGAAGAGGTACAGACCATCCGGCCGATGATCGGCGGCGGCTGTGACGTATGTGGCGGCAGCGGTTATAAGGGGCGGCGCGGCGTCTATGAGGTACTGCGGATTACACCGGCACTTGAAGAAGCCATCCTGAAAGAGGCGCTGGCACCGGAGTTGCTCGCCGCAGCCAAGCTGGACGGGTTCGAGACCATGCAGGAAATCGCCCGCGGATTCATCAAGGATGGAATCTTCAATATTGCCGAATATACGCGCATTCTTGTTTTGTAAGGTGGGGCGATGAAGAAGTTCACATACAAGGCAAAGCTCAAGGGCAAGAAAAGCAAAGGCGAGATCGAGGCTGCAACGCTGATGCTGGCCAAGCAGAAGATGCGGCAGGACGGGTTTCGCGAGGTCATCCTGACGGAGGTCAAGAACAAGCGGAAGAAGGGCCTGAATGCTGACATCACCTGGGGACCGTTCGGCTCCATACCGCCCAAGGAAATCCTGATCTTCACCAAGAAGATCTCGACAATGATGCGGGCTGGCCTGCCAATTGTCGAGGCCATGGTGCTGGTCGCATCGCAGACCTCCAACACCAACATGAAGCGCGTAACCACCGAGATTGTCGCAAAACTCAACAGCGGGGCGTCGCTGTCCCATGCCTTTGGCGAGCATAAACGCCATTTCGATACCGTATATCTGAATATGGTTGAGGCCGGTGAAATCTCAGGCAAGCTTGATGTGTTCCTCGACCGCCTTGTCGAAATGCTGGAAAAACAGCAGGCTATCAAGGCCGGCATCAAATCGGCGATGTTCTATCCTGTTACACTGGTCGTGATCACCGTCGGCATCTCCTATTTCATGCTGACCAATGTCGTGCCGACCTTTCAGGACATGTATGAAGGTCTTGGCGCCGAACTTCCGGGACCAACCCAGGCCATTGTCAATGCCAGCAACTGGATTCAGGATGGCGGTAATCTGCTGCGCGTGGTTTTGGTTGTGTCCGTCATCTGGCTGACCAACAAGATTCTGCATCGTTTTGTCCGGTCTTACCGCAAGCTGAAGAGCATCATTGCCCTGCGCCTACCGGTAGTCGGCGACATCATCGTCAAGGCGACGGTGGCCCGCAAGTCGCTGTTGATGGCGAATTTATTGGCTGCCGGCGTTTCTGTCATCGACACGCTGGAAGTCGCGAGAACAGTGTCATCGAACGTCCAGTTTCTGGACGCCACGGCCCGCATCAAGGCAAAGATCACTACTGGCGCGCCGCTTTCCACTCTTTTCGGCAATGAGAAGGTCTTCCCGATTGCCCTGTCGCAGCTGATGGCAGTCGGCGAGCGCACCGGTAATATGGATGAAATGCTCAGCTCGATCGCGAAATATTATGAAGAGGAATTCACCGCGGTTGTCGACGGGCTATCGACAATCATCGAGCCGCTGATGATCGTTTTTGTCGGGTTGATGATCGGTGTCATGGTGGTGGCCTTGTATCTGCCAATCTTCTCGGCCGGCGATGCCATCAGATGATCAGGGCGGCCATCCGCAGGTTGCGCCGACGCCTGGCCCTGACAATTCTGGCCTTCTGTCTTCCGCCTGCCCTGCTTGTCGTCAGCCTTGCGGACATTGCCGGCATCAACAGCCGCACACGCGATTTCAGCCTCGACAGCTATACCCAATGGCAACCCTTTACAGGCGATGCGGACCTGGCCAGCCGGATGGTTTTTGTCGATATTGACGAGGCCAGTCTGGCCCGTTTTGGTCAATGGCCATGGCCGCGCATACATATGGCGGCGCTGCTGCAGCATATCGGACTTGCCGAACCGCTTGCCATCGGCGTTGATATCCTGATGTCGGAGGCCGACAGGTTCAGACCAGGCGTCATCGAACGACTTGGCGATTTTCCAGCCGGCAGCCTTCAGGGCCGACTTCCCGACGGCGATGCCCTGCTTGGCGAGATGCTGTCCCTGACACCGTCGGTTATCGCCCTATCGCTGACCGATGCCGATGGTGCGAACCCGCCCTATCTTCCCGCAACGATTTCGGTGATCGGCGAGACACGCCTGGCGCTGATGGAGGGCAACGGCCTGCTGTCACCTGTCGAACCCGTTGCGCGCGCGCCTGGGGCCGGCTTTGTCAGCCTTGCCCTTGAACGCGACGCCATCATCCGCCGCATTCCAATGGTGGCCCGCCATGGTGATCAACTCTTGCCGTCGATCTCGGCAGAGATGCTGCGCGTCGCCCAGGGGGCTGGCGGCCACATCCTGAAACAGGCCGTCGACACGGGCGATGCAGCCAACCGTATGCGCAGCGGCCAGATTACCATGATGCTGGACAGCCATGGCCGCTTGCCGCTCTATCACGGGCTGACGGGCAGATTCACGACCATTCCGGCGTCAGAGATTCTGGACAAGTCCGGGCTTGACCGACTTGCCGGTGCATTCGTCATCATCGGAAGTTCGGCCGCCGGCCTCAAGGACACGCATTCAACGAATCTACAGGCGGCCATTCCTGGCCCGATGATCCATCTGTCAGCCCTGCACCAGATACTCAGCGGTGTCACCCTGCGCTCATCACGCCTCTATGAATTCGCAGAGCTTGCCGCGGCCATGGCGCTGGCCATTGTCATCGGCCAGATGGCGGCGCACGCCTCGGTCGGCGCAGGCATCGTAGCCACTATGGTCGCCAGCACCGGCACAGCTTATACCGCTTTCTGGTTGTTCACATCGTATATGTTTATGTCAAATGCCGTCCTCGCCGGCGGCATGGTACTGGCCACTGGTCTTTCATGCCTGTCACTTCGCGGCGTTGTCGACGAGATGGCGCGACGGCAGCTGCGAAAGGCGTTCGGCCAGTATCTGTCGCCGCAGATGGTGCGCACCATCGAGGCCAGCGGCACCACGCCGGAGCTTGGCGGCGAAACCACCGAGATTTCGGTGATGTTCATGGATGTCCGGGGATTCACCAGCCTGTCGGAGTCCATGTCATCCAATCCGCAGGCGCTGACCAGGTTGATCAATATCATCCTTGACGAGGCCAGCGAGATCATCATGGCGCATCAGGGCACACTGGACAAATTCATCGGCGACTGCGTTATGGCCTTCTGGAACGCGCCGTTGGCGCAACCCAACCATCATTCCCGCGCTGTGGCAGCAGCCATCGCGCTGCAGCAGTATCTGCCGGTGATCAATGAAAGATTGCGCGCCGAAATCGGTGATGCCTGGCAGGGTGACGGCATCAGCATCGGCGTCGGCGTGGCAAGCGGCACCGTCGTTGTCGGCAATTTCGGATCGCGCACGCGCCTGTCCTATTCGGTTGTCGGCGATACGGTGAACCTCGCCGCGCGGCTGGAGCCGTTCAGCAAACAGACGGGGTTGCCGCTGACGGTTGCCAACGCCACCGCGACAGGCGCGATGCAGGATCTTCTGAAGATTGACGAGATCACTGTTCGCGGCCGCGCCGCACCGGAGCCGATCCATAGCTGGCATCCGCTTGGCAAAACCACCCGTGCCGCGCATGACGGCTTTCTTGAGACATTGCTGGCCACCAGGACAAAGAAGGCTGGAAAGGGTCTGAGCGCGATGCTGGACAATCTGGCCGCCGCGCCGGATTACCCGGACACGATGGTGGCCTATTACCGAAGCAGGATTGATGCGCTGTAGAGATTGCCAACCTGCCCAGGTGAATTATCCGGCCAGGTGAATTATCCGGCCAGGCGCTTTACGCCGGGGCGCGCCGCCGGTTAGGATGAGGCAGTGATACCTGCAGACCGAGGACAGCGCATTGGACAACGTCATGGATACCGTCAGTTTCCGCCGCATGGATGAGGGCACATCCGAGGAATACGCCTTTCTTGGCAAGCTTGAGCATGACTATATAGCCGCCCTCCCCGACCGGCTGCTGGAGGCGTTGAAAGGGCTCAGCAATTCGCTGTCCGGCTACAGGATCGACCGGCTCCAGCACTCGCTGCAATCGGCGACACGGGCCGAAGATGACGGCGCCGATATCGAACTTGTGGTGGCCGCCCTGATACATGACCTTGGCGATGATCTGGCGCCGGAAAACCACAGCCAGTTGGCCGCCGCCATCATCCGTCCCTATGTCCGCGAGGAGGTCACCTGGATCATCGAGCATCACGGCGTCTTCCAGATGTTCTATTACGGCGCGGCCAGCGGCGTGAACAAGGATGAGCGCGAGCGGTATCGCGGCCATAAATGGTTCGACAGCTGCGAGATCTTCTGCCGTGACTGGGACCAGATGGCCTTTGACCCGGATTATCCGACTCGCCCGCTCAGCCATTTCGAACCAATGCTGCGCGAGATCTTCACCCGCAAGCCGTTCGACCCGGCCATCATCACACCGGACGCAACCGCCTGACCCGAAAGAATAAATTCATCATGACGCACCGTATCCTGATCACCGGCGCCAATCGCGGCATCGGCTTTGAAATGACACGCCAGGCGCTGGCCCGCGGCGACCGGGTGATTGCCGCCTGTCGCACCCCAGGCAAAGCCGCCGCGCTGGATGAGCTTGCCGCCACGCATGGCGCGGCGCTGACCATCATCGGGCTGGAGGCGCGCGCCGAGGCATCGGTCCAGGCCGCCGCCGCCGCGCTGACCACGCCGCTCGACCTTGTTGTGGCGAATGCCGGCACGATGAACGCGCGGGGTGGGCTGACCGATCCCGGCCATTCCGAGGCCAATATCGCAGAATCACTGATGACAAATATCGCGGGGGTGTTTTTCACGGCGCGGCATTTCCTTTCTCATCTGAAGGCCGGCGCGGCGACGCGCGCCGCCGGCATCATCCCGCGCATTGCGGTGATTTCATCACAGATGGGATCATCCGAGCGCGCCGGCACCAATGCCCCGATCTACCGCGCGAGCAAGGCGGCGGCGACCAATCTGGCGCGGTCAATGGCGCTGGAGCTTGCCGAGGACGGCATCGCCGTCGGTGCCTGGCACCCGGGATGGGTGCAGACCGATATGGGCGGGGCCGAAGCCGCCATTACCGCCGAGACAAGCGCGGCCGGCCTGCTGCGGCGCTTTGATGCGCTGTCGATGGCGACAAGCGGCGTGTTCGAAACCTATGAGGGTGAGCCACTGCCCTTTTGATGGCGCGCCCTCCGACGACACCCCCTGGTGAGCAAGGGCCTTCTGACGCACCCCCTTCACAGACCGGCCGCCCCGTGCGAGGGTTGTAGCGATAAGAATTTAGTCATGCGGAGAACTTCGGGGGGAGGCGCGCATGAGCAGAAAGACCGGGGCCAACACCGGAGCCGGGACCAACACGGGAGCCGAGACCAGAGCCAGGGCCGGTAACATGACCGATGACCGGACTGGCGGCAGGGTGGACTCTGGCGTTTCCAAGGTTGGCGGGCCTGATGGTGGCGGGCCTGATGGTGGCGGGCCTGAGGTCAACTCCTGCGGCTAGCGTTTACGCTCTATTCCAAGCACCCTATTTCGCCGAAATGCCAATCGAATTTCTGTGAGCAAAATAGTATTTTCCGCTAACCGTTCTTTAACCTGAGTGTGATTACACTCCCCGAAACCTGCGTGGTTTGGGGAGGGGTTACATGCTCAATGTGGCGAACCGGACGCTGTTCACCGGCGATAATCTGGATGTGATGCGGGGGATCAATTCCGCCTGTATCGACCTGATCTATCTCGACCCACCGTTCAATTCGAATGCCGATTACGCTGCCCCCATCGGATCGCAGGCTGCTGGTGCCGCCTTCAAGGACACTTGGACCTTAGATGACATTGATCTGGCTTGGCATGGTCAGATCGCCGAGGACCATCCCGGCCTGTACAAAATCATCGACGCGGCTGGCGAATGTCACGGCAGGTCAATGAAAGCCTATCTGATTATGATGGGCGTACGGTTGCTGGAAATGAAGCGCCTGTTAAAACCGACGGGTAGCATCTATCTGCACTGCGACCCGACCGCCAGCCATTACCTGAAAATGATCCTAGATGCTGTGTTTGGAAAAGAAAATTTTCGAAACGAAATCATCTGGAAACGAAACACCGGCAATAGCGCTGGCAACCAATTCGGTCGCGTCCATGATACCATTCTATACTTCAGCTTCTCTGGTGATCGCGTCTGGAATGACATTGCCGGTGACGAGCATTCACCTGAACAACTTTCCAGATTTAAGGTGGATGACAAAGGTCGGCTGTTCACCGGTCAAGACCTGACCGCGCCAAATCATGCAAAGGAACCTTCATTTGAATGGCGGGGAACAAAGCCAGGCATCACGCGTCGCTGGGCTCATTCACTGGAAACACTTGAAAGGTTTTGGGTAGACGGAAAAATCCTCCTGAAGCGCGACGGCACACCTCGTCTAGATGGGTTAAAAGTCTATTTAGACGATCTGCCCGGACCCAAATTGCAGTCGATCTGGACTGATGTGCCGAGAGTTTCAAATACCGGAGCTGAACGGCTTGGCTACCCCACTCAGAAGCCCCTGAAACTTCTGGAACGCATCATCAAGGCTTCGAGCCATGAGGGGCAGATGGTGCTGGACCCGTTTTGCGGCTGCGCGACCGCCTGTGTCGCGGCAGAACATCTGCAACGCGAATGGATTGGGATTGATCTGTCGGAAAAGGCGGCAGACCTGGTGAATCATCGTCTGGCCGACGCCACCGGAATCTTTGGCAGGATCACCCATCGCACGGATATCCCGGCGCGAACCGATGTCTATCAGATGCGGCATT
>CBFHNZ010000022.1:0-37224 GCA_965657415.1 Puniceispirillaceae bacterium (SeqCode)
CCCGTTGAACACGGCTGGCACCTGTCTGCCGGCGACGTAATATTCATTGGACTGCATGGTCCGCGAAAGAACACCGATCAGCGCGTAGATGAGAATTGTGAAGCCAACGAACATGTAGCCGATATAGCGTGGCGCCACGCCGGCCTGTTCGAGAATGGCCATGAGAATGACAAAGGCCAGGAAACCCAACGTATAGATTCCGTAGACCCGGCCGAGATTCTGAATGAATCCGCCTTCGAGTTTTATCATGGTGTGTCCCCCTATTCCTCAGAAACACCATGCTCGTCATCAAGCTTGTTCTGGCGCGAAACGAACCAGAAAATCAAGATGACGAAGGCGATCTGCGAGCCCTGGCCAGCCATGAAATACCCGCCGGGGAACGATCCCTCGGCGCCATTCAGGGCAGAACCAAACCAGTGCACGACAAAAGAGAAGAAGGCCCAGATCGCAAGCGTGATGAACAGCAAGCGCTTGGACTTCTCCCAATGGCTGGATAAACCAGCTGCTTCGTTTGACATGGAAATTCCTCCTGTTGAAGCACCCGCCTCGCGGCAGGTAGCACCTTAGCTTCGGAACCAGCTGAGGAATATCAGCTCCGAAGCCTCCCCTGTCATCGCGGATTATTGTTGCTATTGCCGCGACTTCATTAAGGTGTGATGGTAATCATGAGCAACAAAATGACAACCACTTTTCTGATTTCGAGAAAAATGCAGCTGCCGGAAACGCTCAAATCAATCCTTCGTACGCTGGGGTTCATGGGCCAGCCGCCCATCGAATCCTATCGGCAGCTGATTGATCATACAGCGAAAAACGCCGCCTATGTGTCACAGGTCACACTCTACACCTACATCAAGGCCCGCGCCGGCACACAATATCCGAAGCTCTTCACGAATGAGGACTTTCTGACCTCTCTTCGGATCGCGCGCTGGCATATCTTCGGGGCCGCCGTTGCCGACATGGCCCTGTTTGCCGCCGCCCAGTTTCATGGTAGCGGGGCGTTTGACCATGACCAGAGCGCCACATTTGCCGGCGGCATCATGGATGAGGTGCTGACCAATTACGAACAGCAGGATGTTGCGCCGAAAGTGTTTCTCGAGATGCTGGCCGAAGGGCACCGGCGCGCCGCCTTTGCCAATTGGGCCGACATCGCCGACGGACCGGCTGCCTTCAAGACAAGCTCGGACGCGGTGTTCCACTGGGCACCGATTGCTGACGAGCTGAAGGTGCTTGATGAGGAAATCCTCCGTAACTCGATCCATCTTCGCTGGATCGGCGTCCGCCGCGACACCAAGGCGTCGCTGCGCCCGGCAATGATTTTGGAAAGTTGGCGACAGGGACTTGGCGGGCCAGCAGGACAATGACCGCGACCCTGACCATGACCGAATACAAGGCGCGCATTGATCGACAGACGTGGGATTTCATTGCCCACACCGGATCCTTTTATCCTGACGACACGACATGCCTGACAATTGCCGATCAGCGGGTTCTCTATGACAGGCTTTGCCGCGCCTTCAACCGCGGCCGCCCGGATGGGGTGACAAGCCAAGATGATGTGGCGGGCACGGTGCCATGCAGATTTTATTCATCGCGCGATGGCACCGCCCACAAGACGATCAGCGCCACCGCCACTACAAGGTGCCTTGTGGTGTATTTCCATGGCGGCGGCTTTGTACTTGGCGGCCTCGACAGCCATGATGATATCTGCGCCGAGCTATGCGCTGACAGCGGATTCGATCTTGCAGCGGTTGATTACAGGCTGGCCCCGGAACACCGCCACCCGGCAATGTTTGATGATGCGGTTCAGGCAACGCGCCACTTCATTGCCGCTGGCAGGGGGCCCGTGATCCTGTGTGGTGACAGTGCTGGTGGCAATCTGGCAGCCGCCGTCGCCCACAAGCTGCGCGGCGAAACAGACAGAATCATCGGACAGGTACTGATTTATCCCAGCCTCGGACCGGACACCGGACAAGGCAGCTATGCCGAGCATGCCCAGGCACCGATGCTGTCCCGAAGCGACATGCAGTTCTATCTTGAAAGCCGCTGTGGCGGCGCGGTGGATGCCAGCGACACAACACTCTACCCGCTGGCCGACACTGTTTTTTCCAACCTGCCGCCAACCATCATCATCACCGCCGAATGTGATCCACTTTCTGATGATGGGCGGCATTATCGCGACGCCATTCAGGCGGCTGGCGGACAGGCGGCCTGGATTGAAGAGACCGGCCTTGTCCACGGGTTTCTGCGGGCCCGCGGCACCGTGGATCGTGCCACCGCCAGCTTCAACCGGATAAGCAATGCGCTGCGGATGCTTGGCAGCGGCAACTGGAAAAACGACGGACAGCAAGCAAGGGCAGGATCATGACACGCAGCAATCTTCTTAGCATCATCGAAATTCCGGATATGCCGATCATCATGCCGGATGGCTGCCGTCTTTCGGCGCGGGTCTGGATGCCGGCCGATGCCGAACAGGCGCCGGTTCCCGCAATTCTGGAGTTTCTGCCCTATCGCAAGCGAGACGGCACTGCCGCGCGCGACTGCCTCACCCACCCCTATTTCGCCAAGCGGGGCTACGCCTGCATCCGTGTTGATATGCGCGGCAATGGTGACAGTCAGGGCATTATGGAGGACGAATACACACAACAGGAACTCGATGACGCCGAGGTGACAATCAACTGGCTTGCCGCGCAGAGTTGGTGCAGCGGGACCGTCGGCATGATGGGCATCAGCTGGGGCGGGTTCAACGCCCTGCAAGTGGCCGGACGCGCGCCCGACCCGTTGAAAGCCATCATCACGCTCTGCTCGACCGTCGACCGTTATGCGGATGACATCCACTATAAGGGCGGCTGCCTGCTGAACGAGAATTTCGGCTGGGGATCAACCATGTGGTCCTATTCCTCTCGCGCCCCCGATCCGGCCCTCGTCGGTGAGTCATGGCGACAGATGTGGCTGGACCGGCTCGAGGCTGAGCCATTTCTGCCTCTCCGCTGGCTGATGCATCAGAACCGCGATGCCTATTGGAAACATGGATCTGTGTGTGAGGATTTTCAGGCCATACAGGCGGCGACGCTTGCTGTTGGTGGGTGGGGAGATGCCTACAAGAATGCGGTCGCCGCACTGGTGGAGAATCTTTCCGCCCCGGTGAAGGGCATTGTCGGCCCCTGGGTTCACAAATATCCGCATTTCGCCGTGCCTGAACCACGCATCGGTTTCCTGCAGGAAGCGCTTCGCTGGTGGGATCACTGGCTGAAGGGTGTTGACCGGGGTGTTGAGAATGATCCCGCCTATTGCGCCTATCTGATGGATGGGGTGCGCCCACAGGCATGGTATGCCGAGAGGCCGGGGCGTTGGATTGCCGAGAATGACTGGCCCGGCGTCCTGACACATGCCATCTGGCACCTGCAGGCCAACTCGACGCTCGCTGCCACTGCAGATGGCTCTGAAAATCTTGGCATCATCGTTGAATCGCCTCAGGACTGTGGCCTTGATGGTGGCGAATATTGCGCCATCTGGCTTGGCCCGGAAATGCCGGGAGACCAGCGCAGCGACGATGCACGATCCGCCTGCTTCACCTCACCGCCACTTGACGAAGACACCGATATCGTCGGCGCGCCGCGGGTGAAACTTGTGCTGTCTGCAAACAGGCCAGCCGCACAGATCGCGGTGCGTCTGAACCATATTCACCCGGACGGGGCGTCGACACGGATCACCTATGGGGTTTTGAATCTTGCCCATCGCAACAGCTTTGAAACTGCCAGCCCGCTGGAGCCGGGCGCGCGGATCGACATAGAGGTTGCGCTGGATCAAATCGCCTATCGGGTGCCCGCCGGACACCGGATACGTGTTGCCATTTCCTCGGCCTACTGGCCCTTGATCTGGCCCTCCCCCGAGGCGGTATGCCTCGATCTGCATACCGGGTCCCTCAATCTTCCCACACGCCCAACTGGCGATGCCGACGAATATCATTTCCCCGAACCGGAAGCCGACGCAGCCTGGGCCACCGAGGAACTACGCCCGGCCAGCAACAGCCGCCGCACCATCAAAGACATGGCAAGTGGCATTACAACACTCGAAATCATCGATGATTTTGGCTGCGTCAGGGACAGCGACCATGGGCTGGTCACGGGGTCCGTTGCCCGTGAATGGTGGAGCATTCATCCCGATGACCCGCTGAGCGCCACCGCACGCACGCACTGGACCACCGAAAACAGCCGGGGTGACTGGTCCATTCGCACCGAAAGCTTTGCCACGATGACATCGGATGCTGACGCATTTCATCTGACAGCGCGGCTTGAAGCCTATGAAGGCGAAGAGCTGGTCTTTGAAAAGGATATCAGCCAGAGCGTGCCGCGTGACACCCGTTGAAGGGCTGCGGCTAGCGCTGGCGGGCGGCGTTCAGATTGGTCAGCCAATCCGGGTCCATTTCGGGCACAGATGAAAGCAACAGCTCGGTATAGGCAGGATGTGGTGGCTTGAAAACCTCGCTCTTGCCGCCCTGCTCGACCACACGCCCCTGGTTCATCACCACCACCTGATCGGAAATCGCCTTCACCGTTGAAATGTCATGGGTGATGAAAAGATAAGTCAGGCCAAGCTCTTCCTGCAGCCTTAGCAACAGCTGCAGGATACCTTCCTGCACAATCTGGTCGAGCGCCGAAGTTACCTCATCACAGATAATGAACTCCGGGTTTGCGGCAAGGGCACGCGCAATACAGATCCGCTGTTTCTGGCCGCCTGACAATTCAGCTGGCAGCCGTTCAAGAAAATCGGCATTCAACTCAATCATCTCGAGAAGTTCCACCACCCGGTTGGTTTTGGCACCGCCGCGCATGCCAAGATAGAATTCCAGTGGCCGTCCGATGATGTCCCGGACCGTCTGCCGTGGATTCATCGCCGTATCGGCCATCTGATAGATCATCTGGATCTGGCGTTTCTGTTCCTTGCTGCGATCAGCCAGGCTTTTTGGCAGCTCGGCACCGTTGAAGACAACGCTTCCCGCCGTCTGGGGCAGCAATCCGGTGATTACACGTGCGGCGGTCGATTTACCGGAACCGGATTCACCAACAACGGCGACTGTCGAGCCTCGCGGCACCTCGATATCAACATCGAACAGCACAGGCGACGTGCCATAACTGGCACTGATGCCCTTCAGCGACATGACACTTTCGCGCGGTTTCTGTTCCTTTTTCTGCAACGAGCGCACTGACCAGAGTGTTTTGGTATAGGCTTCCCGCGGTTTTTTCAGCATCGTGCGGGTGGCGGCTTCTTCAACCTCTTCGCCATAGCGAAGCACCTTGATGGAATCGGCCATCTGGGCAACCACGGCAAGATCATGCGTGATGTAGATGGCGGCGGTGTTGAATTCCTCCACGATTTCCCGCATCGAGGACAATACCTCGACCTGGGTGGTGACATCCAACGCCGTGGTGGGTTCGTCGAAAACAATCAGGTCTGGACGCGGAGACATGGCCATTGCCGTCATCACGCGCTGCAACTGCCCCCCGGAAACCTGATGCGCGTAGCGATCACCTATAGTGTCCGGGTCCGGCAGGTTGAGCGCCTGGTAAAGCTGGTGTGCGTCCTTGTAGGCAGCTGCCCGATCCTTGATCCCAAAGCGGATTGTGGAATTGGTTGTCTGTTCAATCAACCTGTGCGCCGGGTTGAAGGACGCCGCCGCCGACTGTGCGACATAGGTCATGGCGTTGCCCCAATAGGCCCGCTTTTCCTCGTCGGACAAAGTTGCCAGATCAACACCGTCGAAATGAATTGTTCCACCGGTGATCCGGCATCCGGGCTGCGTATATCCCATCGCCGCCAGACCAAGCGTCGATTTGCCAGCGCCCGATTCCCCGATAAGCCCCAGAACCTCTCCGCGTCGCAGCGTCAGGTCCACCCCCTTGATGATGTCGTGCCAGCGATCATCGGAAAAACCTTGAATCTCGAGATTTCTGATCTCAAGCAGAACGTCACCCTTTTGCGCCTTACTGCTCATCGCGAAGTCCACTTGTTTTGTACAGGAACCAGTCAACGACAAAATTCACCGCCACCGTCAGAAGCGCAATCGCCGCCGCCGGCAGGAGAGGTGTCAGCGCCGCACGGATGTCATATTGGGCAAACTGGATGAGGTTGGCATTCTCGCGCACCATCGACCCCCAGTCGGCGGTTGGGGGCTGGATTCCCACCCCAAGGAAGGAAAGAGCCGCAATTGTCAGGAATACGAAACAGAACCGCAGACCAAATTCGGCAATCAGCGGCGGCATGATATTCGGCAGAATTTCCCGCCGCATGATCCAGCCAAGACCTTCGCCCCGCAATTTTGCCGCCTCGACATAATCCATCACCACGACATTCACCGCCACAGACCGGGTAAGCCTGAAGACACGCGTTGCATCCAGCACAGCAATGATCAGGATCAGATTGAGGACTGTTGAGCCAAAGACAGAGAGCAGCACGAGGGCGAAAATAAGGCTGGGGATCGCCATAAGCACATCGACCGAGCGGCTCAGCGCCTGATCAATCCACCGGCGGTCAATCGCCGCTGCCAGACCCAGACTGCCACCAATCAGGAAGGATAGGATCGTCGTCGCGACGGCAATACCCACCGTGTTGCGGGCGCCATAGATCATGCGCGACAGGATGTCCCTGCCAATCTGATCCGTACCAAAGATATATGTCGCACTCCACGGCTCGTAAGGCGATGGAAATATCTGCGCCTCGCCATAGGGGGCCAGCATCGGTGCAAAAATCGCCACCACCGCATAAACGCCGATCACCAGCATGCCAAAACGCGCGGTATAGGGCGATTTCCGCATGGTGAGCTTGAAATTCGCCCAGCGACTGCGCCTTTCATGGAGATTGCCGCTCTCGGCAGCGGCGGAATAGGACTGAACTTCCTTTGTCGCTTTGCGGGTCATATTAGGGGTCATTTCGGGTGCAGCAATCTTGGGTTGGTGATGATGCCGATGACATCAGCTGTCAGATTCAACAGAATGTAGGTGACGGCAAAGATCAGCGCACATCCCTGAACAACAGGTACGTCACGCGTGGTCACAGCATCAACCATCAGCTGGCCGATGCCGGGATAGACAAATACGACCTCGACAACGACAACACCTACCACAAGATAGGCAAGGTTAAAGGCAATCACTGTGGCAATCGGCGCCCAGGCGTTGGGCAACGCATGCTTGATAATAACCTCTGTCCGCGATGCACCTGACAACCGCGCCATCTGGATATAGGGGCTGGCCAGAAGATTGATGATCGCCGCACGCGTCATCCGCATCATATGAGCAATGATCACCAGCGTGAGGGTCAGGGCTGGCAGGGCAATGCGGGTCAGACGTTCCAGGAATGGCGTCGAGGCATCAACATTGGCCAGCGAGGGCAATACCGGCCACAGCGAGGACAGCAGCAGGATCAGAATGTAGGCGACGAAGAATTCCGGAAAGGAAATCGTCGTCAGCGTCGCCGCGTTGACCGACCTGTCATAAAGGGAGTTTCGATGGAGCGCGGCGGTGATTCCCAGAATAAGGGCCAGCGGCACCGAGACAAGCGCGGCCACACCGGCAAGGAAAAGCGTGTTCCACAAGCGTGGCGCTATGAGGTCGGCCACCTCGCGGGATCTGTCGACACCGGACGCGTTGCGGCCAGAAAAGGATGTTCCAAGATCGCCTTGAAGCACATCGCCGATCCAGTTGATGTAACGAAGATAGGCCGGAAGATCGAGACCAAGCTCACGTCGGAAGGCAGCCACCGTTTCTGCCGTCGCCGCCTGGCCAAGAACCGCCTGACCAAAATCACCCGGCAGCATTTCGATGGAAATGAAAATGATAATCGAGACGGCAAACAGCGTTGCAAACCCGAGGGCAAGCCTTTGAAAGACCGTTACAAGAACTGGATGCACCGTTACACCCCCGCTTATCTGTCACCATCCGGCAGGCGAACGTTTCCATTCGCATCTGCGGCAGTCCGTTTTATGCAGTGAAATAACATGGAATAAATGTCCAGGCGGCATCAGCCGCCTGGACCAATTATGATTGGCCTTGCTTACGCAAACCACCACCGCTCGGCACATTTCGCGCCGTCAGTGTCCCAGTTCGCCGCAACCTGACCATGCATCACGTTCTTGCCGTGCGCCATGACATAGTTGTAGAACATCGGACAGATGGTACCACCATCATCCGAGATCAGCTCCTGGCACTCATGATACAGGCTACGCCGACGGTTGGTATCCAGCTCCGCACGGGCCTCGACAACCAGTTTATTGAACTTGACAGCCGCATCGGTGGTCTTCCACGCGGTGTCATTCCATTCGGTGTCTTCAGTGTATGCAGCCGAGAACATCCAGTCCTCGGTCGGGCGACCGCCCCAGTAACACGCACTCCAGCCCTTCTTGTTCCAGACATTCGACCAGTAGCCGTCACCCGGCTCGCGAACAACTTCGATGTTGATGCCAGCCTCCGCAGCCGAGGCCGCAATCAGCTGGGCCGCATCGACGGCGCCCGCGAAAGCGGCGTCAGAGGTCGACAGGGGAATGGCCCCCGAATGGCCGGACTTCTTGTAATGGAAGGCAGCCTTGTCGGCATCGAATTCACGCTGTGGCATGACCGAATTGTGATACATGTTGGCGGTCGAAATCGGGTGGTCGTTGCCGACCGCACCATGACCGAGCAGGATCTTGTCAACAAGCTCCTGCCGCTTGATCGACCATTTCAGCGCCATACGCAGATCGTAATCGTCAAACGGCCCTACATCGAGACGCATCGGGAAGGTGTAGTGCCCTGTTCCAGTTGTCTCGAGGATTTCAAGATTGGGGGCCCGTGAAAGCAGGTTCACTGTCTTCAGGTCAACCCGGTCGATCAGATCAACATCCCCATTCATCATGGCGTTCTGGCGTGCCGTCACATCGATGATCGACAGAAGCTCGACCTCATCGAAATGGGCGCGGCCATCCTTGAAGTAATTCGGGTTACGCTTCAGCTTTGAACGAACGCCAGGCTCAAAGCTGTCGATGATATAGCCACCGGTACCGACGCCCGATGTCATGTCACCTTCCGGACGGATTGAAATGTGGTAGTCACTGACAATGAACGGGAAATCGGCGTTTGGGGTCTCCAGTTCGAAGATCACCGTATTAGGCCCGTCAGCCTTGACTGACTTCACCGCCGTCAGAAGACCTTTGGCAGCAGAAGTCGAATTTTCACCCATGTGATGCTGGTAGGACGCCAGCACATCAGCCGAGGTCAGCGTCTTGCCGTTGTGGAATTCCACACCCTTGCGCAGGTTGAACACCCAGCGCTGGGCATCGTCTGATTCATAGGATTCGGCAAGATCGCCTTTCAGCTGACCGTCATTGTCGATTTCGGTCAGGTGGTTGGCAATACAGTAACCATTCACCAACGTGAAATGATTTTCCGAAGTTCCGGAATCAAGTGTATCGGTGGTTGAACCATGCCCCAGCCCGTAACGGAATGTGCCGCCTTTCTTTGGCATCGCCGCCATGGCCTGCGAAGCCAGGCCCAGCGCCACTGGTACCGTCACGCCCGCTGCCAGAACCGAAGACATGAATTGCCGGCGATTGATGCTGCCATTGGTCAGCTTCGTCGCCTGTTGCTTGATGAATATATCCTGCATATTTTCTTCCCCTGAATATTGTCAATCGGCATGCTCTTGCTCAACGTGACGCTATGGCACACCTTTGAAACAAGTATGCGTTAAACGTTTTTTTTATACCAGAGGTTTGTAGAAGCCTTCGAAATATTGTTAGAGTCTCGCCCATCACCAGCCAGAGAGGCAACCGTGCCAAGGCGCTTGTTTTGTATTGATGATGCGCGTCGCCGCGCCAGGGCCAGGCTTCCCAGGATGATGTTCGACTTCATCGAGGGCGCGGCCGGAAATGAACATCTTTCAACCGAGAACAGCCGCGCACTTGATCGAATCAGGCTAATGCCACGCGTGCTGATCGATGTATCGGAACGCAATCTTTCCAGCCACATTCTGGGGCAGGACACCGGTCTTCCCTTTGGGATCGCGCCGATGGGCATGTGCGCCCTGTCCTGGCCCGGGGCTGATTTTCACATGGCCCGCATGGCGGCCCGTCGCCGCATTCCACTTTGCGTCTCTACCGCCGCGTCAGCATCGATCGAGACGATGATAGAGGCAGCCGAGGGATATGCCTGGTTCCAGCTCTACGCGGATCAGTCAACCGCGCTTGTGGATGAGCTTGTGACGCGGGCGGAGACGTGCGGCTATCCGGTGCTGATTCTGACCGTAGATGTTCCGATTCCGTCTGTCAGGATCCGTGACCGCCGCAACGGCTTTAGCTATCCGTTGAAGTGGGGCACCCGACAGATCTGGGATCTTGCATGCCACCCTCGCTGGTCGCTTGCGACGCTGGCGCATGCGCTGTCCCATGGGCTGCCAAAACCGATGAATTATGCCACCTCGAAAACCGGCGCCAGCTTTACCCGGTCGGCAAGCCGTGGCGGTGCGGACTGGGCCTTTCTTGAAAGACTGCGGGATCGCTGGCCGGGCAAGCTTGTCGTGAAGGGGGTGCAGTGCCCCGATGACGCCCGGCGCATCGCCAAAATAGGCGTGGACGCGATCTATATCTCGAATCATGGTGGTCGGCAGTTGAACGCCGCGCCAACGGCGATCGAATCGCTGGCTCAGGTACGCCGGGCGGTTGGCGAGTCGATGCCGCTGATCTTTGATGGGGGCATCCGCAATGGCGAGCATGTGATCAAGGCATTTGCTTCGGGGGCCAATTTTGTCATGATAGGACGAACTGCCCTTTACGGGCTTGGCGCCGCCGGCGGCAAGGGGCTTGACCGAATCGTCGATTTGCTGGCCGAGGAAGCCAGTGCAACCCTCGGACTGACCGGTCACACCAGCTTGATGGATCTTACACATGCCTGCCTTGCGACATCGCATGGCTAGTGCCAGGACGCCAGGAGTGAAAGCATAACATGACCAATCCACGCAGAATTCGTGGGGGTGCCCTGCTCGCAAGGGCCCTCCAGGAGAAAGGCATTGAGCATGTCTTTACGCTATCAGGGGGCTTCTGCAATCCGGCGCTGGAAGGGTTCATGGAATGCCAGATGAAAGTGGTCAACTGCCCGCATGAGCAGATTGCCGGGCATCTGGCTGACGGTCACACACGGATCACCCGAAAGCCAGCCGTCTGCCTTGTCGGGCCGGAAGGGTTTGCCAACGCCGTGCCGGCAATGATGGAAGCGTGGGGAGAACGCTCGCCGGTCATTTTTGTCACCGGATCAAGCACCTTGAAACGACAGGGGTCCGGTGGCTTTAAGGAAATCAATGATGTCGCCATAGCCGAGCCGCTGACAAAATACAGCGTCACCATCACCGATGGCGAGCGGATCAATGAGTTCGTCGACCGTGCCTATAAAAAAGCGGTCAATGGCTATCCCGGTGCGGTGCATCTCAGCCTGCCGGTCGACATCATGTTTTCGTCATTTGATGAAGATGCCGGCAGGCAGGAGCGCCCGTTCAGCCTTGCGCCAGAACCACCCGCGCGTGCCTGGCCTGAACCTGCCCGGTTACAGAGCGTTCTGGACAAGCTTGCCGCGGCACAGAGGCCCGTGCTGATCGGCGGGCACGGCGTGTGGTGGTCAGGCGCGGAAAAGGCACTCGAGGAGGCCGGGCTCAGCCGCGGCATTCCCATCTTCAACATTCCCTACCACCAAAAACTCCTTGGCGAGGAATGCGAAGCCTATATGGGGCTGGCCGACATCCACCAATATCACCCTTCGGCCGAGGCATTTGCAGAATCGGACCTCGTGCTGATGGTCGGCGCCCGGCTCGACAACCAGATGAATTTTGGCAACCCACCGCTTTTCCCGGAAAGTGTCGATCTGGTCTGTATCAACGGATCACACGAGGAAATCGAATTCAACCGGGCGGCCGACTACACCCTTCTCTCCGACCCTGGTGCCTTTTTGCAGGCCGTCATCGATCACGGACGTGCCGGCGCAAGCACCCCCGACAGAGGCTGGTACGAATTGAACCGCCAACGCCGCGACAGATGGGTTGCCAAGATGATTGCCGATGTCGAAATCGAGGCCGGCAAGGCTGAATTCGGTGGCCGCATCCATCCGATGCAACTGGCACTGGATGTGCAGGAAGCCATGAAGGATGGTGACTGGCTGGTCATCGATGGCGGCAATACGCATTTCTGGTCGGAAATTGCGGTCAATCTTGCCGGACATCGGGGGCGCAAGCTTGGGGGCATTCTGCACCCCGGCACCTTCAGCCTGCTTGGCGTCGGCGTATCCTTTGCCATTTCGGCAAAGAATGTTCATCCCGATCGCAATGTGGTTCTGATCAGCGGTGACGGGGCATTCCTGTCCGGCGGGCTTTCCATCGAGGCGGCATTTCAGGAAAACCGTCCGATCACGGTGGTAATCGATAATAATGGTGGCCTTGACTGTATCTCGCAGCAACAGGAGCGGTTGTTTGAAAGCGGCACGCATTACGCCACGGATTTTCGTGACATCCCCTTCCACACCATGTTTGAGGGGTTGGGCGGCCATGGCGAACTCGTCACCCGCCGCGAAGACATTATTCCTGCGGTACAGCGCGCCATGGCCAGCGGCAAGACAGCGTGCGTGAACGTCAAGGTGAAAGGTGTGATTTCGCCCATCGTCCTTGCCACAACCTCAAAGCGGGACAAGGCATCGATCGAATAGAACCAGGCCCAAATCATGGCGGGCCAGAGGAGACGGCACAGATGGCGGTACTCTCGTCACATTTTCTGAACGGTGTTGATGGCACCCATGCCGGCGATGTCGGGGTTGAAGTGGTCAGTGTGGCACCCGATGGGTCGCGGCATACCGTTTTCACCGGCAGCAGCGGTGCCGACGGGCGGTTTCTTGCCGAGATCGAGATTGAGGACGGTGCGCAGGAATATGAAATGGTGGTTGCAAGTGGCCCCTATTTTGCGGCGCGCAACCTGCCCGCACCCGGCATGCAGATCATGCGCGTCATCATTGTCCGGTTTACCATGCCCGATCCGGCGGCGCGGTACCACATTCCAATCATCATGTCGCCAAACAGCTATTCCTGCTGGTGGTCAAGCTAAGCAGGGTCTTGCGGCACGCCCCTTCGAAACCGGGCCCGTGTCGAATGGGGGGAAAGCATGGCAGAAACGGGTTTGAACATGTCGCGCCGTATCCGGCGGACACCCTTTACCGACAGCGTGGAAAAACACGGTGTTCGTGGCTTCAGCGTGGTGAACCACATGCTGCTGCCAAAGGCATTTGCGCCAAGCGTTGAAGAGGATTACTGGCATCTGCGCGAACATGTCCAGATATGGGATGTGGGCTGCCAGCGCCAGGTTGAGATTGCCGGCCCTGATGCGGCAAGGCTGGTCCAGCTGATGACCCCGCGTGACCTGCGCGGCGCCCGCATCGGGCAGTGTCTCTACGTGCCCTTGATTGACGATCAGGCCGGCATGCTGAATGACCCGGTATTGCTGAAACTTGCAGATGACCGTTTCTGGCTGTCGATTGCCGACAGCGACGTTCTGCTCTGGGCCAAGGGGTTGGCGATCGGGCTGGGTCTGGCGGTGGAGGTGCATGAACCCGATGTCTCGCCTCTGGCCATTCAGGGGCCGAAGGCAGATGCCCTGATGAAGACGCTGTTCGGGCCGGATATCGGAAAGCTTGGCTTTTTTGAATTCGGCAGGTTCGATGTTCTGGGGTCGCAGCAGATCATCGCACGATCCGGATACAGCAAGCAGGGCGGGTTTGAAATCTACCTCAATGACAGCGCCCTTGGCGGGCCGCTCTGGGATTTGCTCTGGCAGGCCGGAGAGGCATTTTCGATCCGCCCGGGCTGTCCCAATCTGATCGAACGTATCGAAGGTGGCCTGATGTCCTATGGCAATGAGTTCACCATCGCCAACAACCCGTTCGAGTGCGGCTTTGCCAAGCTTTGCCATCTTGGCGACGAAATTGACTATATCGGCAAAAAGGCATTGCGGGCGATCCATGACAGCGGGCCACAGCGGATGATTCGCGGCATCACGTTCGATGGCGGACCCACGCCACCCTGTCACAAACCCTTTCCCGTTGCCGCACCCGACGGCACGCCTGTCGGACAGATCACATCTGGCATCTATTCACCGCGCCTGGAATGCAATATCGGTCTGGCGATGATCACCCGCGAGCATTGGTTTGCCGGCACACCGCTTGTCGTCCACACATCTGATGGCATGTTGCGTGACGCCGAAATTGTCAGCTTGCCCTTCTGATCATCACTGACGCCCGGACGATACCGCATACAGACCGGGAAAGGCACGACATACCAAACGCCAAAACGGCAGCGGTGTAACTCCGATCCGGCGCAGCTCTCATCCGGCGTAACTCTTATCCGGCGTAACTCTTATCCGGCGGGGACACCTCGTCACTGGCCAGGCTTCGGGGCGGTGTCGGCGTCAAGGTTCTCACCCCAAATCTGGCTTCAATCCGTGCCGCCAATGCCGGATCAACAATCTGACGCGGCGCGGCGTCAAGACACTCCCGCACCCGGTCATGCGCCCGTTGCCAGCTGTCAGACCGGCCATCATCCTGCCATTCGCCGATGCTGCGCCGATCGCCAATCGCCGGATATAGAAAGTCGCTTGTCATCCGCGCCAGCGTGCTGGCTTCGCCAAGAAAATGCCCAGCGCCGGTGGCTGCATCATGGATGGCGGCCGCGTCCAGTGTGTCATTGGACACCTCGATGGCGGTGTGCGCGCTGAGGATCGCGCCAAGCATGTCATTGTCGATGACATAGGATTCAAGCGAGGTCCCCATCAGGCTTGCCTGTGTGCCGGCTGCCTGGGTGATGAAATGCGCGCCAGCCTGCACCGCCAGCGTGACGGCAAGGCATTTTTCATGGCCAGCCTGCGCGTCGGGCCATTTTGAATCGGTGGCACCGGCGATGGTCGAACTTGGTAGGTTGTAGAACCGCGCCATCTGGATGGCCGCCGCCGTCAGCTTTGCCTGTTCGCCGCCGCCGCCCGACATTGCACCGGTCCGCAGGTCAGTGACCATCGGCCGTGGCCCGAAAATCGCCGTTGCCTGGGGGTTGGCAAGCCAGGCCAGAACCATGCCGGCAAGCGTCTCGGCCGTTGTCTGCGCCACACACCCGGCGATGGTGACCGGGCTGGACGCGCCAAGCTGGCCGAATGTATTGACCATGACCGGGATGCCGCGTTCCACCGCACGCAGCAGCACAGCGACGGACTCACCGTCGAAACGCAGCGGCGGGACAATGTGATTGACGTTCAGCGACAGGAAGGGCGCGGCGCGGAAGGCCGCCTCAGACCCGGCAAGCATATAGACAAGCGCGGCAATCTCATCGACCACCTCGGGCGAGGACGCGCTGACCATGACATGCTTGCCGGTCCCCGACAGACATGCCCAGGCGGTATTTACCTCCATTTCGAAGGGCGATTCGATATCGCGCGCCACCATCGGACGGCTGAAGAAATGGATATGTTCAAGGCCATCGACAAGCCGCGCCGCAAGATGGATGTCATCAAGCGTCGAGGGCCGGTATCGGCCGCTGGCAAGGTCGAGGATTTCCGGCGAGGCGCCGCCGGTGCCGACATGCACGGTATCGCCACCTAGAACAAGATTGCCAGCGCCGCCGCGCCCATGGAGGGTAATCTCACGCGGCAGGTCGGCAAGCGCCGCTTCGACCAGCGATTCCGGAAAACACAGCCTGCCAGCATCTGACAGCATCGCACCGGCCGCGGTGGCAAGATCGATTGCCTGCGACGGGGCCTCGGCAATGCCGGTGCGCGCCAGCAGCGTCAGCGCGGTTTCATGGATCCGCTGCAATGCATCCTCGTCGAGAAGCCGCAACCTGCCGCCGACAGGGGCCAGCAGCGGTGCCGTCGCATCTGAAGCCATAGCGGTCTTGCCGCGCCGCCCGCGCCGCTGGCGTGTTGTGATGTTGCTGTCAGGCATGCAGGAGCGCCCCAGATGATCTATTGTGAGTCTCAGCATCGCGGCTTCGCCGCCGCCCGGCAAGGGTGAAATACGCCGCGCTATTGCTAGCCGGCGCGGTCCTCGTTGCGGAGCAGCATCATCAGCGCCACCACCGTGGCGACAAGGCCGAGCAGCATCGGCAACGGCGGCAAGGCATTACCAAAGCCTATTTCCCACAGCATCACCCATCCTGGCGTCAGATAGGAATAGGCCATGACCTTGGCGCTAGGCAGGCGCAGCGTCGCATATTGCAGCAGGAAAAAGGATGATGCTGTTGAAAACACCGTCAGATAGCCGATGGTGACCCAGACCATCGGCGGCAAGGCCAGCCAGTCAGTGGCAAGAATGGCGTCAAGCCCGACGATGCCAAGCAGAATCGAACCGGCAATCAGCATGCCAAAAGTAAAGGCCGCCGCACCCTCGCCCTGGTTCAGCTTGCGCACCATTGGCGTGTAGAGCGCATGTGCGATACAGCCAATGAAATAGACCATCTCGCCGCGGCCGATATCGAGCGTCGCCACAGCCGCAATGTCACCCCGGAAGATGACCCACAGCGCGCCGCCGCCGGCAATGGCAAGCGCCGTTGCCATGCGCGGTGTCGTGACCTGGCGCAGCAGGACCCAGCCAAAGACAGCCGACATCAACGGCATCAGCGTGAACACCGCCGCCGCCGATACTGGGGTTGCGGTCTTCAGACCCTCGAACATCAGGACAAAATACAAGGTGAACAAGCCGCCAAGGATGAAATAGCGCCATGGCCTGCGAAGGTGCGATGGTTTCAGGTCGCGCTGCAGGGCGGCGACAAACCCCATGACAAATGTCGCCAGAACAAAACGCGCCGCGGTGATGGCCTGCGGGTCGATATCATTGGCAACAATCGTGCCGAGGCTGAAGGACCCGGCAACAAGCGCCGAGAAACCAAGCATGGCAAGATGGCCACGCGCCTCGTCGGGAGAAAGGCCGAAACGCCCCATCACCCGCGCCGGTCCAGATAAAGACGCGCCAGCCGCGCCGAGACCGAGGCAAAATGCGGTGCCTGCGCGCGCGCCAGATCAGTGCCTGAATGCGAGCCGATCCAGGCCAGCAACGCCATCCGGCGCAGCATGACAAAACTGTCGATTTCCACCATATCAGCATCACGCAACGGCCTGACAGTCTGGTATCCTTCAAGCCAGGCAGATTGCAGCGACGGTACCTGCGGATGATCTTCCATGAAGCTTATTCCAGCGGCGAAGTCATACATGAACCATCCAAACCCGCAATCGTCAAAGTCAATCAACCGCGTGCTGCCACCATCAATCAGAAGGTTGGCCAGCCGCATGTCGGCATGGATGAGCCCATACCTGTCACGCGTGCGACCATAGGCGCCCAGGCGCGCGCGTACCAGTGTTTCTGCCGCCTCGAGGATCTTTTCACTGTCGCTGTCCAGACCGGGTGCATCGCGCCAGTCACCCCAATTGGCCCCCGGGTCAAACACCATCTTATCGTCCCAGACCAGCCTTTCAAACGGCTCCGGCCGGGCCCAGGACATCGAATGCAGATGCGTCCTTGCCGCGATGGCGCCAAGCTGCCGGAACGGGGTGATCAGATCCTGGTCTGGATCGGGCTCTCTGCCGGCCAGAAACTCGAACATCACCATGCGGCGCGGCGCCAGACTGGAACTGCCATTCTCCTGAATCACCTCGCCGTTGCGTCCGGGAATGGGCCGCGGTGTCTCGACGCCTGCCTCGCGATCGAGCGCCGCCATCCAGGCAAGTTCGCATTCGATAGCATGGCGGCTGTGATACCCGTCGCGGTGCAGCCGCAGCACACTGCGATGACCGGACGGCGTTTCGACAAGATAGGTGGCGTTTTCCGACAGGTTGATCAGGCGCGCGGTCGATCCCGCCGGCACATCCCACAGCGACAGCGAGGCCGCCGCGAGGCCGGTCAACGCCTCAATCTGATTGGTATCGGACTCAGTCACCAGTGGCGGGCCTTTGTGGGTGGAAATTGCGGGCTGGGCTGGCGGTTGGGATTGGCGGGGAAGCCCCGGCCGGTGTCGCCCCGGTTTATAGAAGCGCCACTTTGCGAAAGACCTTTCTTGCGGAAGATCGGCGGAAAGGCAAGATCGGAAGTCTGCCGGCGCGGGCGGGCGATAGCATCACCGGCCAACGCCAAATCGGAACGCAATTGACATCGGCGAGAGTTGCGCGTCACTATAATCATATGAATGTGATCTTCAAGGATCGTTCAGCATACCTCAATGAATACAGTATTCGTGCCCAGCGGCGCGAGATTTGGCTTATGGAGGTACATCATGAATATGGGTTTAGCCCCCCGTCCCGCAAATGAGGAACTGCGCGCGCAGACTGTCGTCAAGACGGGTCTGATTGATGCGCCAAACCCCGATCTGTTCCAGATTTACTGTGATCTGGCCAAGGACATCACCGGCTTTGAGACAGCCACCTTCAGTCTTTATGACGGCGAGATGAAATGTTCGATCGCCGAAGCTGGCAATGATGAATTTGTCCCCGGCACAAAGTCCGAGCGGAGCGAGTTCAACGTCTGTGCCTATGTCCTGCTCGACACCGAACCGTTGCTGATGGAAGACATGCTCAAGGATCCGACATGGAAAGACCATCCGCATTTGCAGGGCATGGAACAGGGTCCCGGCTATGCCGGCTTTCCGGTCATCAACAGCGAGAATTTTGCGCTTGGTACACTGTGTATGCTCAACCCTTCTGGTCCAAAGGGCCTGAATGACGAGCAGGTGAACCAAATCAAGAAGATCACCCGCAGTATCGCCCATATGCTTGATCTGCAGATCAAGCAGAAGGAACTGACCTCGCAACGGATGCTCGATGCGCTGGCGCATTTCCAGAAAGCCGATGAGGGTTTCGACCTTGTTGACTTCAAGATGTATGTGTCGCTTTGCTCCGAGTTGAATGTGTCCGACGAGGATGCCCGAGGCATCATCAGGGTCGGTCTTGCCGAAATTGATGACGCTGGCAGGGTACGATTGACCGAAGCCGGCCGGAGGCTGCAATTCGACATGAACCTGCAGCAGAAGGCGATGAAACGAATCAAGATGGATGCCGGTGAAGCCGATGCCATGCTTGACGAGATGTTTGCGGAGATTGACTGACCATGTTTGCGAAAATTTTCAATTTCAAATTCAATGGTGTTGCCGAGGCCAAGGTTGCGGCATCGTTCATCTCTGATGCTTTCGGCAAACTCATCGTCGACAGCAATATGCGATCGCTGAATGTTTCCATCGGCAAATGCGGCAGTCTGTCGATCCAGACGAAGTTCGAAACAAGCGATGATCTGAAACGCTTTGAGAGCAAGGCTGGCGACGTGTTTGCGGACCTCAAACAGACCTTTGTCTACAAGGAAGACAATTACGCCGGGGTATATATCTTCAATTACGAAGCCGAAGCCATCAAGGCAGAGGTGGCGGCAAGCTAGGACCACAGGATGACGCCAGACCGGGGTGCCAAAAAGGCTGTCTGCGATGACGACGGCCTTGCGGCTGACGGTTTGTCAAAAAACAAAATGAATAGGGAATAGCCGTCCAGCATCCGTGCTAGGGTTTTTGGTCTGTTGAAGATGCGGGTGGCTGTCCTTCACCGGCAAAGGGGAGGCACCCATGGAAATCGGTTTGAAGAGCCTGCATTATTTCGCGATCCTGTTTGCCGGCGGTGTTGCTGTTGGCAGCGCCATCATGCAATCGGCCTATGTCCGCGCCGGCGAAGTGCCGCCACCTTATGTCGGCAAGGCATTCGCCCTGCTTGGTTATATCGGGCTTGGCTCGATCCTGACCCTGTGGATCACCGGCATCGGGCTGGCCTATCTTCTGTATGGTGGCCTCGCGATCAATGGGGCCTTTCATGCCAAGCTTTTTGGTGCGGCGATTGTTCTGGGAATATCGCTGTTCGGCAATATCCATGTTTACCGGGCGATGAAGGCAAAGCGCCCCCCCAACGCCGCCATGATGAAACGGTTGTTGCAGCTTGGGCGTGGCGGCATCGCGCTGGCCATCATTGCCGCGGCAGTCGCCTTTTCCGGCTAGCCTGCCGCACCACCCACATCCAGGCTGAAAACAGTTTTGCTGTGCCGGGCATGGTCTGCAGCACTGCGCTTTCCCATATCCAGGACGGGTAAATTCATCTGCAAGTGGCGATGGGAGTCATCATATGAAGGCACTGTTACTGGGATCAATCGGTGTGCTGGCGGAAACGTCCGAACTGCAACGGCAAGCCTATAATGACGCCTTCGCAGCGCAGGGGCTGGACTGGCGCTGGAACATCGCCACCTATTGCCAGCATCTGACAACTGCCGGAGGACAGCGGCGTCTTCGCGAATGGGCCGGCGGTCACCTGTCAGACCGTGACATCGAGCAGATTCATGATAACAAGCAGAAATTCTTTGCCGAACGGCTGGCTGGCGGCATCTCCCCGCGCCCCGGAATCTGCGAAGCCATCGACATGGCAAGATCGCATGGGCTGCAGCTTGGCCTGATCACGACCACCACGCCGAAAACCCTGGCAATGATGCAGGATGCGCTTGCCGGCGCCATTGATTTCACCGCATTTCACCTTGTCACAAGCAAGGCGGATGTCGCGCAGGAAAAACCGCATCCCGAAGTCTATGAGACAGCGTTGCAAAAGCTGGGAGTGCCGCCGCGTGAGGCCATCGCCTTTGAGGATACACGTGCCAGCCAGGCCGCGGCAACAGGCGCTGGACTGACCTGCCATCTGTTCGCCGGCGATTACGCCGTAACCACCGGCGCTTCATCCCGGACCGAAAACCCGGCGATGACACTGGCAGCCACACTCGCCAGATCATCGCTGGACATCCACCACGCCGCCGCGGAGTGAAACCATCGTTAGGCCCGGCCGCGCCAGCGCACAAAGGCGCGCCGAAACCCGCCTTCATTGAGGGCAACAAGATCATTGGCAGCCGATTCAACACGAAGATTGCCCCCGGCAAAGAGCGGCAAACGCCGCATTTGCCGGAGCAACGCCTTGGGCGCGTCGCCAAGCGGCAGATCGGACATGTCGGACAGGCTGGTGAAAATGCGCTTGCGCGCGGCCCTCTCCGGCCATTTTGACTTCATGTCGGTTATCTTCACCAGAAAATAGAACACCGGTTCACGCTGCGGCGATTTGGCGGCAAAGCAAAGCGGGCGCGCGGATTGTTTGACCTTGCCCTGCAGGCCGGCCTCCTCGAACAGCTCACGCTTCACAGCAGCGATAAGCGCCTCACCCGGCTTTACCGTACCTTTGGGAAGCGTCAGCTTGCCCTTGTGACGGCGACTGCTGACAAGACAGATCTCAATGCCCGCGGGTGTCTTTCTATAGGCGATGGCACCAACCTTCATGATCACACCTTCATAATCATAGCTGCGTAATCAGACCCTGAATAATCAGACCCTGAATAATCAGATCTTGAGAAATGTGCAATTTATGCACATCATATATGCAACTATTGCGGAATTGGTCGATGAATGCAAAGGAATTCAAGCGATGGCGAAAAGCGCATGGTCTGAACCAGACCAAGGCGGCCCGAATGCTTGGCCTGAAGATTCGTACGATCCAGTATTATGAAAAGGGTGAGCGCAAGGGCAAGGCCATCGACATTCCGAAAACCGTCGCGCTGGCCTGTTTTGCCATTTCCTGCGGGGTTGAGGATGTCGATTACGCCGAGCCTGAGGGCCGCGCCATCCGGCGGGCCGACAGGCGTGATCCGCTAAACCCCAGGAAACAGCGCGACAGGCGTGATCAATAGATCTTCGGAATATAGAGATTGTCGGGAAGGGTTCGCCGTTCGTAATCCGGATTGAACACGCGTTCGGGAAGCACGACCTTCTCATGCGGGATCTCGCGATAGGGGATCTGCGAGAGAATATGTTCCATGCAGTTCAGGCGCTCGCGCTTCTTGTCATTCCCCTCGACGATGTACCAGGGCGCCTCGTCAATCGAGGTGCGCTCAAACATCTCTTCCTTGGCCTTGGTATATTGCTCCCAGCGGATCCGGCTCTCCAAATCCATCGGCGACAGCTTCCACTGTTTCATCGGATCGTGGATCCGCATCATGAAGCGAAGCTGCTGTTCTTCATCCGTGATCGAGAACCAGTATTTCAGCAGGATGATGCCGGAGCGCACCAGCATCCTCTCGAATTCGGTGACATCCTGGAAGAACTGTTCGACCTCATCGTCGGTGGCGAATCCCATGACGCGTTCGACCCCGGCGCGGTTGTACCAGGACCGGTCGAACAGCACGATCTCACCGCCGGCCGGAAGATGCGGCACATAGCGCTGGAAGTACCATTGTGACATTTCGCGCTCGGACGGTTTCGGCAGCGCCACGACACGCGCCACGCGGGGGTTCAGACGCTGTGTGATGCGTTTGATGACGCCCCCCTTGCCAGCGCTGTCGCGGCCCTCGCAGATAATCAGGATCTTGGCGTTTTCCTCGACAACCCAATCCTGGAGTTTGATCATTTCCGCCTGCAGGCGAAGCAGGTTGGGATAATAAACCCGCCCTTCAAGTCCTTCCGGGTGCTGCTTGTTATACAGCTTGCGGACCTCTTCGGAGAGCATCGGCTCATTGAATTCAACCTCGAGGAGATCATCCAGTGTCTCCTCGAATTCGAGTTCCATCCAGTTCCGCAATCTGTCGAACCTGTCTTCGGTCATCATCCTTCTTTCCATAGCGCAACCTGTGACACGGGTATGCGCGTGAGTATAGCATAAAAGCCGCCGCCAGGACTATGGAACGACGATGGTGGGGCCATCCGCCCAGCCGCCGATCAGAGGGGGCCTTGTCATGTGATCTCACCCGGCAAACCGCGCCTGCGGCACACCGCCGGTGGCCAGCCCGGTGATGGCGAACAACCCACCCGCCTGCGGCTGTGCCGGATCGTCAGCCATCCCGTCACCCATCGAGGTGACATAAAGCGTGGCAAGACCGCTGCCGCCGAACATCACCTTGGTCGGGCGTTCCACCGGCATCTCGATGACCCGGTCGACAACGCCGTCCGGGGTGATCCGGACAATCTGCCAGCCGCCAAAGCCGGCCATCCAGTAACAACCATCAGCATCGACGGTGGCGCCGTCGGGCCGCCCGGCAATCCGGTTCGTGTCGAAGAACTGGCGCTGGCCAGATGGCGTGCCGGTATCAGGGTCATAGTCACAGGCCCAGATGGTTCGAACATCGCGGTTGGTGTCGGCGAAATACATCACCCGGCCATCCGGCGAGAACGCCAGCCCGTTGCTGGTAAAAACCGGGTCAAACCAGGATGTCACCCCGTGGTCGGCATCAACCCGGTAGAAACGGCCACGCCGTTCCGGCGGCGCGCCGTCATCGCGCATCGTACCGGCCCAGAAACGGCCCTGCGAGTCGGTCGTACCGTCATTGAACCTGTTCCCGGACACACCCGCCTCGGGATCGGCCAGCAGCGTGCGGGCACCGGTTTCAGGGTCGAACAGATAGATCCCGCTTGCCGCACCAATCACCAGCCCGCCGGCATTACGCCGCGCAAGGCAGGCCACCGGCTCGCCCCAGTTGAAATGTATATCATCGCCGGACGCCGGATCGAAACGATGGATCAGGCCGGCCTTGATATCGACCCACCACAGGGCCCGATCTGCCTCGTCCCACCAGGCACCTTCGCCAAGCCGCGCCCGGCAATCGACAACACATTCAACAGTGATGGCCATCTTTTCCGTCCCTCGCTATCTGTTGGTCAGACTTCAAGCATGTCGCCGCCTGCCGTGCAACCGCCCATCCATGCAACAACGTTGATATGCCATGCTCATCGCAGGGCAGGTCTGGCATCCCGGGATGCCAGTTCAGCAGCAATGACATCGATGAAACGGCGCACCTTCAGCGGCACGAATCTCTTGTCGGGATAGACGACATAAATGCCAAGGTCTGGCACCGTTTCATAGCCGGGAAGAAGCCTGACAAGGCGGCCATCAGCCAGTGCATCAGCGCAGCTGAAATGCGGCAACACGGCAAGCCCGACCCCCTCGACACAGGCATCAAGCATCATCCCGGCACTGTTGGCATAGAGCGCTGGACGCAGTCCCACCGTTATCTGCACGCCGTCCGCATCACGGCATGACCAGCTCGTCGCGGCCGAGGCAAGTGAATAGATCACCGCCGGCAGGGCCGGAATATCGGCCGGGCTGGCCGGCATTCCGTGATCCTCCACAAACCGTGGTGCGGCGCAGATATATAGAGGGCAGTCGCCGACCCGCCTTGCGATCAGACCGGAATCCTTCAGCACCCCGATCCGCACGACAAGATCATAGCCATCCTCAACAAGATGGACGCGGCGATCATCAAAATCGACATCGACAGTCACATCGGGATATTGCCTGGCATAGATGGCGATGGGCCGGCGCAGGAACAGCTCACCAAACGACATCGGCACATTGATCCGCAGCCGCCCGGACGGGCGGGCCTGCGAATCGCCCACCTCATCAAGCAGCATGCCGAATTCATCATGGCCACGCATCAGCAGATCGGCAAGACGCTGCGCCGCCTCGGTCGGCACCACACTGCGCGTCGTGCGATAGAACAGCACCAGGTTCAGACGCTGTTCCAGCGACTTCACCTGCTTGCTGACCGCCGCGCCTGAAATGCCAAGCTCATCTGCCGCGCCAACAAAACTGCCACGCTTCATGACGGCGCGAAAAATCTCGACCGCTGAGGAATATATCATCAGTGATAACCTGAAGTTATTTGTTCAGTGAATTTCAAGCCATTTAATTACCAGAATATATAATTAATGTTGCTTGTGTTGTGAACAAGCCAAACAAACGGACCGGAGCAGGACAGATGATCACCCATCATAAATATGACAATCTTGGCGGCGCCAACCATGGATGGTTGAATGCAAAGCATCATTTCAGCTTTGCCAGCTACCGCGATCCCGCGAAGATGAGTTTTGGTGAATTGCTGGTAATCAATGATGATGTGATTCAACCGCATACCGGCTTTGACACACACCCGCACGCCGATATGGAGATCATCACCTATGTCCGCCGCGGGGCCATCAGCCACAAGGACAGCCGCGGCAATAGTGGGCGCACAACCGCCGGTAATGTCCAGGTGATGAGCGCCGGCACCGGGATCTCGCATTCTGAATATAATAACGAGGATGTGGAAACCAACATTTTCCAGATCTGGATCATGCCGAAAAGCCGCGGCATCGAACCTCGGTGGGATGCTGCCGAGTTTCCGAAGACACCCTCGGAAGACATGCTGCCACTGCTGGTATCGGGCGACGGTTCGGCGCCGCTGTCGATTCATCAGGATGCACGGATCTATGCCGGCACGCTGGCTGCCGATAGCCGCCTGACACACAATATCGAGGGTCAGGCCTATCTGCTGGTCTCCGAAGGGGAAGTCAGCGTTGACGGTCATCTGGCGACACGTGGTGACGGGCTTGCCATATCCGGCCAGGACAAGGTCACCCTCAGCGCGGCAGCCGACAGCGAGGTTCTCGTGATCGAGGTGCCGGGACTGGTTGCGGCGCGCTGATCGCCGGAGTCACGAAGGGGCCATTTCACGCCGGCGTGTGGCGGAGCCGCGCGGCAGAGCGGTGCCTGCCTGGCATTGATTGATCGGACCGCTGGTGACATTCTTGTCCTGCGGACAAGATCCGTCACGACCCATCCGTCAGATCTGGGCACAATACAGATTGAAACGGACAAGCCGACACGGGAAGGGTAGGCAACATGGCGCGCGGACCACGCTTGGCGGTCATTCGGGGTGACGGGATCGGCGGCGATGTCACCGACGCAACATTGGCGGTTGCGGGCGCAGCGCTGAAGTCTGTCGGCGCGCCGGAATTTACCTGTGACGCTATCGACGCCGGCGCGGCCTGTTTCAGCCGCACCGGCCATGACATCGAGCCCGGCGGTGAAGCACGGGCCGGTGACGCTGACGCCATCTTTCTTGGTGCCATCGGGCTGCCATCGATCCGGCATGCTGACGGCACCGAAATCTCGCCGCATCTGCGGCTTCGCGACCGCTTCCAGCTCTATGCTGGCGTCCGCCCGGTGCGCGCCTATCCGAACGCCCCGCAACGGTTGGCCGATGCGCGGGCAGCAGACCTTGATCTGGTGATCATCCGCGAATCCACCGAAGGGCTGTTCTATAGCGCGGCGGTGCATGACCGCTCGCCGGTTGAAGGAGACCCCGGCGCGCCAACCGCCATATCCGACATCATGCGGATTTCTGCCGGCACAACGCGCAAGCTTCATGATTTCGCCTTCCGGCTGGCGGCACGGCGACAGCAGCGTGGACGGCGCGCGCGTCTGACCTGCGTCGACAAGGCGAACGTCTTCAAATCGCAAGCCTTCTTTCGGTCGATTTTCGATGAGGTGGCGCAGGACCACCCCGATATCGAAACCAGCTACAGCTATGTCGATGCGATGGCGCTGGACATGGTACGTCAGCCGTGGGAATTCGATGTGATGGTGATGGAAAACATGTTCGGCGACATCCTGTCCGACCTTGCCGGTGGGCTTGTCGGCGGCATGGGCATGGCGGCCTGCGGCGAAATCGGCGATGCGAACGCGCTGTTCCAGCCAGCCCACGGTTCAGCCCCCGATATCGCCGGTCAGGACAGGGCCAACCCGCTTGCCGCCATTCTCAGCGGGGCGATGATGCTCGATTATCTTGCAGACAGGTGCGATCTGCCGGCCTATGCGGTGGCGGCGGGGCGGATTGAGGATGCTGTCGCGAGCGGCTTTGCCGCGCATGACCTTCGCCCGATGGAATTTGGTGGCGATATGGGAACGAGCGCCATGACAAACGCCGTTCTGGCGCACATCCAGGAAACAGCATGATGCACGGACAGTAAAATGTATGTGATCTTCGTCGATTTTGAGATCAAACCCGATCACCTGGCAGACTTCCTGCCCCTGATGCAGGAAAACGCCACCGCGTCGGTGCGTGACGAGCCGGGATGCCACCAGTTCGATGTCTGCATGGACCCCGAGGTCCCGCACCGGATATTTCTCTATGAGGTTTATGACGATCGCGCTGCGTTCGAGGCACATCTTGCCACATCACATTTCGCCCGCTTTGATGCGGCAACATCAGACATGATCATCGCAAAGGATGTGCGGGCGCTGCAACGCCTCTAGCCTGCCTGGCGGCCCAGCATTTTCAGGCGGCCCAGCATTTCAGGCGGCCCAGCATTTCAGGCGGTGCTGCCCAGAGAATAAACCCCGATCACCGTCAGGCTGCCAACAAGCTGCAACAGGAAAATACCGACCGACGCCAGATGCAGCAGCCCGAACATCCGCTTCGCCGCGGCATCACCATCAAGGTCACGGTCGCGATAGCTGTTGATCCGCGGCGTCAGGATGAGGACATTCACCGCGAACCCGCCGGCACTCAGCGCCGAGACGGTCAGTTGCCAGTCGGCACCGGCGATCAGCGCGGCCACACATGCCGCCAACGCCAGCGCCAGACCAAACAGGAACAGCCGCGGGAACAGCACACGCAAAAACACACCAGCAGCCTTTGCCGACAGGGTCTTGAAGGCAGCCTGTGGCACCACGGCCATGAAAAACAGCATGAAACCGGCAATCGCCGCGTGAATAAGGGCCAGAATGGCCATGCATGACTCCCCGATGAATGACCGCGCATGAATGACCGCGTTGGCTGTCAGATATAGGAAGGGTGGCAGGGTGGTGGCAAGATGGGGCATTGCCGCAGGTGGCCAGCTGATCCCCGACCAGTCGCACCCGCCGCGTCAGCGAAGTGTCGTCATCCAGCCGAGAGACGCATCGGTGTCGCCGTTATCGGGTTTGTATTCGGCCCCAAGCGGCGCGGTGTAGCCGATATCGGCGATATGCGCGAAGACATGGCGATAGTCAATCTCGCCCCTATCCGGGCGGCCCCGCGACGGCACAGCGGCAAACTGGATATGGCCGGTGATGTCGAGATTGGCGCTCAATCGGCGGGTCAGGTCGCCTTCCAGAATCTGAATGTGATAGCAGTCGAACATCAGCCTCAGGTTCGGCGCGCCCACAGCTTCGATGATCCGCCGCGCCTGGTCGGTATGGTTCAGGAAATATCCCGGCGCGTCATGATGGTTCAGCGGCTCGATCAGGAAGGTGATATCCGGCGCCACGCCGGTGGCGTAGCGAAGATTCTCGATGAAACAGGTCTCGGCCCGCACGCCCTCGGCAAAGCCGGCCATGGCATGGATGTTCGGTGTGGTGATGGCCCCGGCATAGGCGATCGCCAGGTCAATTGCCGCCCGTGCCTCATCCTCGCGTCCAGGTATCGCGGCCAGCCCGTTATCCCCGCCAGCCATATCGCCGCGCAGCGTGTTCAGCCCCAGCATGACAAGGCCGGTCGCATCGAGTGCCGCTTTCACATCTGCCGGGTCATGGTCATAGGGCCAATGGCATTCGACAGCGTCAAATCCGGCTGCGTGCGCCGCATGGATGGCCTCGACCAGCGAACGGTCAGTCCACAGAAACCCCAGATTGGCCGAAAACTGCGTCATTCATCCCACTCTATGTCAAAGCCTGTCACCTATCACGCGGCCTGTCTCCTGTGCAGCCTGCCCTGAAGAATAGCAACGAGCGGCAGGATCACAAGCGGCATCATCAGCCGCGCCGATTGCGGTAAGGTGAATGCAGATTACAGCTGGAAGACCTGAATCCGACCTGATACCCATATCAGGGTGATAAAATAGAGAGGGTGGCGATGCCTGCAAGGCGGGCCGTCATGATCAACGGGCAGCAATGACAACATTCAAGACAATACCCGCTAAACCCGATTTCGACTCCCCCGCCTTTCTGCGCTCGCATGTCGATTCCATCCTCGCCTTCTATGAAACCAATGCGTTCGACCCGGCAGGCGGGTTCTTCCATCATTTCCTTGATGATGGTGCGGTCTATGACGCTGACACGCGCCATCTGGTCAGCTCGACCCGCTTTGTCTTCAACTACGCCAACGCCTTTCTGCAGACCGGGAGGCCGCATTACCGCGACTGGGCGGCGCACGGGCTGCACTATCTTCAGACGCATCATCGCACGCCGCAGGGGCATTATCTGTGGCAGCGCAAAGGCGATATGATCGAGGATGGGCGCGCCATGGCCTATGGCCATGCCTTTGTCATTCTGGCAGCGGCCTGGGCGGCGCGCGTTGGCATTGATGGCGCTGGCGCGATGCTGGCAACCTGCTGGGATTTCATGGAAACGCAGTTCTTTGAGCCGGCGCATGACGCCTATGCGGATGAACGGTCGGCCGACCTGTCACGGCTTGACAGCTATCGCGGGCAGAACGCCAACATGCACACGGTCGAGGCATTGATCGCCGCGTTTGAGACCACCGGCGAGGCGCGCTATCTGGATCGCGCCGACAGGGTGGCGCATAAATTCACCGTCGAGCTTGCCGCCGCCGCGGACGGTCAGGTCTGGGAGCATTATGATACCGGCTGGCAACATGACTGGAGCTACAATATCGACAAGCCGGACGATCTGTTCAAACCCTGGGGATACCAGCCGGGGCATCAGGTCGAATGGGCGAAACTGCTGCTGCAGCTTGACGCGCACCGGCCCGCCGACTGGCATCTGGCAACGGCCATGCCGCTCTATGACACCGCCATGGAACGGGGGTGGGACAGCGCGCATGGCGGGCTTGTCTATGGCTATGCGCCGGATGGCAGCTTTGCTGATGCCACGAAATATTTCTGGGTTCAGGCCGAGGCCATCGCCGCCGCCTGGCGGCTGTTCACCCGCACCGGCGAGGCCCGCTATCGCGATGACTATTACCGCCTTTGGGGCTGGTCATGGGACCATCTTGTTGACCATCAACATGGTGCCTGGCATCGCATCGTGACCCGCGAGGGGGCCTGGGTCGAACCGTTCAAATCACCTGCCGGCAAGGTCGATTATCACACCATGGGGGCCTGCTGGGATGTATTATCGGTCATGGAGCCCGGCTGACCGGCATTCAGGGGACCCGCAAATGACACCATCCGGCATGCCGAATAAAGCGCCGCGCGCCGCCTATGATGTGGTGATTGTCGGCGGCGCAATCATGGGATCAGCAACAGCGTTTTTCCTGTCGCGGAACGCTGATTTCGATGGCTCGGTGCTGGTTATCGAGCGTGACCCGAGCTATGCGCAATGCTCGACAGCGCACACCAATTCCTGCATGCGCCAGCAATTCTCGACCGAGCTGAACATCCGCATTTCCCAGTTCGCGGCAGATTTCGTGAAGAATCTACGCGCCCATATGGGCGGTGATGCGCGGGTGCCGAAACTGGATATCCAGAATTACGGCTATCTATATCTTGCCGACAATGAGGGCTTTGCCGAACTGCTGCGCCGCAACCAGGCCATCCAGCGTGCCGCCGGGGCCGAAACCGAATTGCTGACGGCGCAGGAGATCGCCGCGCGCTATCCCTTCTACCATGTCGAGGATATCGCCCTCGGGTCGATCAACCGGCTCGATGAGGGCTATTTCGACGGCGGGACGCTGTTTGAATGGCTGCGGCGCGGTGCAAGCGAGGGCGGTGTCGATTATGTCGCCGGCGAGGTTGTGGCGATGATCCGCAAGAACGGCCGCATCACCGGCGTCACACTGGCCAGCGGCGAGACCATTGCCTGCGGCACCGTCGTCAATGCCAGCGGCCCGCGCGCCGCGCGCACGGCGGCGATGGCCGGGATTGGCCTGCCGGTTGAACCGCGCAAGCGCTTTACCTGGATTTTCACCGCCGAGACGCCGCTTGACCGTGACCTGCCGCTGACCATCGACCCGTCAGGCGTGCATTTCCGCCAGGACGGGCCGCAGACCTACCTTGCCGGCTGTCCGGCTGATCCCGATCCGGCCGTCGGTTACGATGATTTCGTGATGGATCATGGCCGCTGGCAAAACCATGTCTGGCCGATCATCGCCAGCCGCATTCCGCAATTCGAGGCGATCCGGGTGATCAGCGAATGGGCCGGGCATTATGCCTTCAACACGCTTGACCAGAACGCCATCCTCGGGCCGCATGACGAGGTTCACAACTTTATCTTCCAGAACGGATTTTCCGGTCATGGGCTGCAGCAGAGCCCGGCCATGGGGCGCGGCATCGCCGAGCTGATCACCTATGGCGAATATCGTACGCTCGATCTGTCGCCCTTTGCCTTTGAGCGAATCCCGGCCAACCGCCCGATCGTCGAGACGGCGATCATCTGACATGACCGCCATCCACAAAAGCCGATTTTTCCGACGGGTGATGGCTAGATACGCGACCCGGCGCGATCGAAATAATGCAGCCCGTCAGGATCAAGGTGGAGCCCAACCATCGTGCCGGTGACAAGCTCCACCACCGGGTCGACCCGCACCGTGATCATTTCTTCAAAGCCGCAATCAACATAGGCGAACTGCTCGGAGCCGAGATATTCGCATACGCTGAGCCTCCCTGTCATCATCGCGCGGCCGGACGCCTTACCAGACCTTTTGACGCCGGCATCCAGCGTGATGGTCTCGGGCCGCACACCAAGCCAGGCGACATCTGATGTCGGCGCGGCAAGGCCAATGGTCTGCGGCGCGGCGGCATTCAGCCGAAGCTCGCCATCGGCCAGCTCAACCGGCAGCAGATTCATCTTCGGGCTGCCGATGAATTCAGCGACAAACTTGTTCTGCGGCCGATTATACAGATCGCGCGGGCTGCCGGCCTGCATGATCTTGCCTTCATTCAGCACCACGATCCGGTCCGCCAGCGTCATCGCCTCGATCTGGTCGTGCGTTACATAGATGGTGGTGATACCAAGCTGTTTGTGAAGGCGGGAGATTTCCAGCCGCATATTCACCCGCAGCGCCGCGTCGAGATTCGAAAGCGGCTCGTCAAACAGGAACCCCTTCGGCTCGCGGATAATTGCGCGGCCAATGGCGACGCGCTGGCGCTGGCCACCGGAAAGCTGTTTCGGCAGCCTGTCGAGAAGCGGCTCGAGGCGCAGGATTTTCGCGACGTCCTGAACCCGCTGGTCAATCTCGGCCTTGCTAACGCCCGCCGTCTTCAGTGCGAATCCGATGTTCGCCGCCACATCCATATGCGGGTAGAGAGCATAGGACTGGAACACCATCGACAAGCCACGTTCTGATGGCAGCCTGTCGGTTACATCATCGCCATCGATCAGGATCGAACCGACACTGGCATCTTCAAGGCCGGCAAGGATTCGCAGCAGGGTTGACTTGCCACATCCCGATGGGCCGACAAGGACAATGAACTCGCCTTCCCTGATATCGAAATCGACACCCTTGATGACCTGCAGGTCATCGAACCACTTTTCAATTGCTCGAAGTTCAATCGACGCCATGTAAGCGCACCCCCTACGCAGTCTGTCCGTGCGGTTTTCCTAAGCAGTTTCTCTATGCAGCGCGGCGACTTCGTCGCGACACAGATCAAGATAGATGGCCGCGGTCCAGGAAAAATCCATGCCACCAAGCCCGGTGCCGTCAAGCGGGTCGAAATATTCGGCCATGCCCTGCGATTCAACCAGGGTGCGTGTGTCATCACTGACCCGGTCCGCTAGATCTGTCTCGCCGGCATCGGCAAGGCCCGTCAGGACCATATGGTTCATGATCGCCCAGACTGGCCCACGCCAGTACCGTTTCGATTCAAAATCGGCATGTTCCGGATCCCAGCTCGGCATACCATATTGGCAGGCATCGAGTATCCGCCGGCAATGTTCCGCCATGCTGGCGCGCTGTTCAGCCGATCCGACGCCAGCATAGAAGCTCAGCATCGACGCGTTGGTAATGGCGTTGCTGAAGGTGCCGCTGCGGATATCCCGCGCGCAATACCCACCAATGGTGTCGTTCCACAGCCAGTTACAACCCGTGGTCAGCCGGTCGATCCATTCCCGGATCTCATCAAGGGCCTGATCCATGTCGAGAAGGTACGCCAGCTCCAACAGATCGCGGCAGGCGCGAAGCAGAATGAACTGGACCCCGGGGTCGGCCATCAGGAATGGCCCCCTCGCATGGATGGCGTGATGGTCCCAGCCCACCTCGCGCCCAAACTGGACGATGGTGATGAAGCGGTCATATTGCGTCTGTGTCGGCCGCTGGTCGCTGTCGACATGCGAGGTGTCGCGGCGGTTATAGCTCATCAGATTGTCGGGAACGGTGATGCTCTCCATGCCAATATCCCAGTCGGGGCAGTTATCGCGACCAGACTCCCAGGGATGAATGATGCCGATGACGCCGGTTCCCTGCGGGTCACGGGCGTTGCAAAACCAGCGATGATAAGCCATCAGGCGCGGGAAAACCTCGCGTGCCTTGCGGCTGTCATAGGCGGTTCCCATGCGGACCATCCGCAGGATCACACTTGCCAGCACCGGTGGCTGCGAATGACCGCTTGTCGATGGCTCGGTATTGGTCTGCCAGACACCAGGGCCGGGGAAATAGTCCGGATCGTGCTGCCGGAAGACGATATGCGGCACCATGCCATCATCCCATTGCGCATCGAGAAGCGCCATGATTTCAAGCCAGGCCCGCCATTTGTTGAAATGCCATATGCCAAGCGCAGTAAACCCGGAATCCCAGTTCCACTGATAAGGATATAGCCGATTGGTGGGCACCGTGTACCCGCCGCGGTCATTCATCCTGATGATCCTGATGGCTTCTTCGATACGGCTGTTCATCCTCTATCCTCTGCTTGCGGACATCTGTCCTCTATCCCTTGACGCTTCCCGCAGTCAGCCCCGAAACAAGGAACCTCTCGAACCACAGGAAGATAATCAGTACCGGCGTTGTTGCTATGACAGCGCCGGCCATCAGATGCTGGCGCGGCACTTCCGAAGAATTCAGCGAAACGATACCACGCGACAGCGTAAACAGCTTCACATCATCGAGGAACATGAAGGCAAAAAGGAACTCGTTCCAGGCGATCATGAAGACATATAGCGCCACCGAGGCAATCGCTGGCGTCGACAGCGGCATGGCGATCCTTGTGATGATCTGCAGGCGTGACAGCCCATCCATCAGCCCGGCGTCATCAAGCTCTGATGGGAGGCCGGCAAAATAGCCACGAAGCATGTAAAGCGCGACCGGGATTGTCGTCGCCGGATAGACGATGCACAGCCCGAGCAGCGAGTTGCGGAGGCCAAGCTGGCTGAACACCGCATAGAGCGGGATCACCAGGATGATCGCCGGAATCAGATAGATCAACAGCACCGAACCGGACAGCCATTTGCGACCCGGAAAACGGAGTTTCGCCACGGCATAGGCCCCCGGGACCGAGAACAACAGCGTGATCAGCACCGTCACGACCGAGACAATCGCCGAATTGAGAAGCAAGGTGCCAAAATCATATTTCGTGAAAAGCTCGACATAGGAGCGGAAGAGAATCGCCGCACCAACACCGGGATCGACCGAGAGATCCAGCGGATTGGCCAGCAGGCTCTGCTGGCTCTTCAGACTTGTCATCACCATCACATAGAAGGGGATGGCGACAATCAGCACGAACATCATCAGGCCGAGGCCCCATAACAGGCGCAGATAGAATCTCTCAGACGCATGGCGGGCCTGCATGGTTGGCGGCATGGCGCCAATTGTGGCGGTCAGGCTGAACCAGCTTGCCGCGGCGGCGGTGATCAGCGCCGCCATGCTCTGCCATCCCGGCACCAGACCATTCGGGTCAAACGGCGCACCAAAGGTAAAGCCCCAGAGAAGCGCGGCCACCACCGGGATGCCGATGACATGTCGCACCATTCCCGGTCGCGCCAGCTCGATCCGGGGGCGGAACAGGATTGCCATCACCCCGGCCATCATGCCGGCCAGCATCGCCGGCCCAGCCTGTAGCGTCAGCCCTGTGCCGGTGGTGACAATCAGCGCCATCGTGACGATGATCTGCCAGAGACCAGCCCAGATCCCGCCGGCCAGAACGGCACCGAACATACCATGCATCCAGAACTTCATCAGCCGGCATCCTTTGGTGAAAAGCGGATGAAAATCACCGAGAAAACAAGCAACAACGCAAAGATGACCACCGCAACCGCCGCGCCTGCGCCAAGGTTTGAAATCGCGAATGCCTGCTCATAGACATTCACCGTCAGCGTTCTGGTGCCGGCATTGCCGCCGGTCAGAAGGAAAATGTCGTCGAACTTGTTGAAGGTCCAGATGAAGCGAAGCAGGAAAAGTACCGCCAGAATGCCGGCGATATAAGGAAGTGACAGGAACCAGAACTGCTGGATCGGCGACGCCCCATCAATCTCGGCAGCCTCGTAAATATCGGAGGGGATCGACTGCATGCGCGCCAAAATGAACAGGAAAGACAGCGGAAAATAGCGCCACACCTCGAACAGAATGACCATCGTCAACGCCATCGGCAGGGTGACGGCAAACCCAAAAATGTCGATTGTGACCGACCGCTGGCCAAAGAAGTTTATCGGCCCCTCGGCAATTTCCATTTGCAGCAGCATGGCATTGACGGCACCGGAAAACGGGTCGAACAGCACCACCCATGAAAACGCAACGGCGATCACCGGAGCAACATAGGGAAACAGCATCAGACCGCGGATCACCGGCCGGCCAAGAAACGCCTTTTGCATGATCTGGGCAGCGAACAGGCCCAATAGAAGTGCCCCTGCCGTGCCGAAGACCGTGTAGTAGATCGACACCTTCAGAACGTCCCAGAATTCTGCCGCCGAAAAGACCCGCTCGAAATTCTTCAGCGTGAAGTCAAACGATGTCATGACGTTGTAGGCCGTGAAACTTGCCGTCGGCACGCTGTCCTTGAAGCCGGACTTGTCACCAACGAACCCGTCGGCAGCCGCAATCCCAATGCGGATCCTGCCGCGCGCCTTGCCAGCCAAATCGCCAAGATCACAGCGCAGGACCTGCGGGTCATCCTGAAGCTTGCAGACCGGGTCCAGCGATGTGACCACTACGCCGGCCGGCAGGATGTCGGTGAAAGCGACTTCCTCCAAGGGATATTTGATCGACGAGTTACGGTAGCGATATTCGAGACGCGCCTCATCACCGGCAACAGCAAGATCGCCTCGCACCTGTTCTTTCAAGATGAGCGATGGCGGCCGCAGTTCGGCAAGCGTGACAGGTTTCACCGAAATCCAGAAATTCGCCAGCAACGGTAACAGCACAACGGCAAGGACAAGCAGGAATGTCGGCATCAGCAATGCATAGGCAAGCCGCCTTTCGCGGCGTGCGAGGGCGCCCTCGCGTCTGCGGTCTGGCTGGTCCATACGATCCATATGCCCTTTAGAAATGAAAAGAATGGATCCGGGCAGCCATCACAGGACGGCTGCCCGGCTGATGTTTACCGCTTACTCGACAGCACCGAGTTCGGTATTGAGTTTGGCAACGGCATCAGCCGCGCTGATCTCGTCATCAATATACTGACGGACGACACGGTTGATGGCCTGCGTGTTGATCATCTTCGACGCGAGCGACAGCTGACCTTCCTTCACACCCCAGCGGTTGGCGGTCTCCAGCCCCCCGACGATGCGGCGGATGGTGGCCTGGTCGTAGAGATCCGACAGCGGAGCCTTACGGTCAATACCGACGGGAAGCTCTGACCATGCCTTTACATAGCGGGCCGTGTCGGTGACTTCACCGCGGCGGACAGGGAACTTGCCTTCAGGCGCGATCGACAGGGTTGCTGTGTAGCCGTCCTTCATCGAGTAGGTCACGAACTCGGACGCAACGTCGGTGTTGGCATCGGCGGTGACACCGAAATAGCGGATATCAGCCCAGGCAGCACCACCCGGATTGGACGGACCGCCGAAGGTGGTCACAATGCCTGTCTTCGAAGCCAACTCGGTCGACGTCGGGTCGTCATTGATTGTCGGCGGGGCCGAGTCACGAAGCCCTGCCAGCTCGTCGAGGATGAAGGGCGACCAGATGATCATCGCGGCCTGGCCGGCGAAATACATCTCACGCGACTGCTTCCAGTAGAGTTCACCCGGAGGCGATGCCTTGGAGATCTTCTTATAGAAATTCAGAACCTCGGTGGTCGCGGCAGCGTCAAGCGGCGCGAAACCGTCGGAACCGACCGGCGAGACACCATTGGCAAGGAAGACATGCTCCAGAACCTGGCTCATGAAATTCTCATCAACCTTATTCGGCGCCACGAAACCATACATGGATGGCGGGTTGTGAAGTGCGTCGACAGCGGCCTCAATGGCAGCATAGCTTGTCGGCGCGGCAAGACCGGCAGCCTCGAACAGATCCTTGCGATAGACAA
>CBFHNZ010000023.1:0-16535 GCA_965657415.1 Puniceispirillaceae bacterium (SeqCode)
AAGGTTGCCCGTCAAGCCGATGGCGCGGTCATGGTCAGCCTCGGCGAGACCACCGTCCTCTGTACCGCCGTGGCTGCCCACAGCCCGCGGCCGGGACAGGATTTCTTCCCGCTGACAGTCAATTATCAGGAAAAGGCGTTTGCCGCCGGCAAGATTCCGGGCGGCTTCTTCAAGCGCGAGGGTCGGCCTTCCGAGAATGAAACGCTGGTCAGCCGCCTGATCGACAGGCCGATCCGGCCGCTGTTCCCGTCCTCCTTCAAATGCGAGACGCAGGTCATCTGTACCGTGCTGGCGCATGATATGGAAAACAATCCCGACATTGCCGCAATGGTTGGTGCCTCGGCGGCGCTGTGCCTGTCCGGCGTGCCGTTCTTCGGCCCGATTGCGGCGGCGCGTGTCGGCTGGATTGACGGCGCCTATGTTCTCAACCCGACCGTCGCGCAGATGGAGGAAACCGACCTCGACCTCGTCGTTGCCGGCACGCATGAAGGCGTGCTGATGGTCGAATCCGAGGCGCAGGAGCTGTCCGAGGAGGTCATGCTTGGTGCGGTGAATTTCGGCCATGACGCGATGAAGCCAGTCCTCGATGCGATCATCGAGCTTGCCGAGAATTGCGCCAAGGAGCCGCGGGCCCTTCCCGAGGAGCCGGCAGAGACATCCGAGATCCAGAAGGTCATTGACGGGTTCGACAAGAAATTCACCGCAGCCTATCAGATTGCCGACAAGACCGAGCGCCAGGCCGCGCTTGGCGAGGTCCGGACCGCGATCAAGGAAAAGCTTGGAGATGCGTATGATGGCGTTCTCGTTGGCAGCCTGATCAAGGGCAAGGAAGCCGATGTCGTCCGTGGCTCGATCCTGAAGACCGGATCACGCATCGACGGCCGCGACACCAAGACGGTCCGGCAGATTGTGGCCGAGGCCGGGTTCCTGCCGCGTGCCCATGGCTCGGCACTGTTCACACGCGGCGAGACGCAGGCGATGGTGGTGGCGACGCTTGGCACCGGCCAGGATGAGCAGATCATCGATGCGCTTGTCGGTGAAAGCCGCTCGAACTTCATGCTGCATTATAACTTCCCGCCCTATTCGGTCGGTGAAGCTGGCCGTGTCGGCTCGCCGGGACGCCGCGAAATCGGCCATGGCAAACTTGCCTGGCGGGCCCTGCGGCCGCTGTTGCCGCGCAAGGAGGACTTTCCCTATACGGTCCGGCTTGTGTCCGAGATTACCGAATCCAACGGGTCATCCTCAATGGCCACCGTCTGTGGCGGCTCGCTGGCGCTGATGGATGCCGGTGTGCCGGTCGACCGTCCGGTGGCCGGTATCGCCATGGGCCTGATCAAGGAAGGCGATGATTACGCCGTGCTTTCCGACATCCTTGGTGACGAGGATCATCTTGGCGACATGGATTTCAAGGTGGCCGGATCGGAAGCCGGGATCACCTCGCTGCAGATGGATATCAAGATCACCTCGATCACCCCGGAAATCATGGAGATCGCGCTCGATCAGGCCAAGGATGGACGCCTGCATATCCTCGACGAGATGGCAAAGGCCCTGACCTCGGCCCGTGATGGTCTGGCGGACAGCGCACCGAAGATCACCACGATGAGCATCCCGGTCGACAAGATCCGCGATATCATCGGCCCGGGTGGCAAGATCATCCGCGAGATCTGCGAGACCACCGGCGCCAAGATCGATATTGATGATGACGGCACCGTCAAGGTGGCGGCGGTCACCGGCGCCTCTGGCGAGGCCGCCGTGGCCCGCATCAGGGACATTGTCGCCGAGCCCGAGCTTGGGGTGATCTATAACGGCACCGTCGTGAAGACCGTGGATTTTGGCGCTTTTGTCAATTTTCTCGGCGCCAAGGACGGTCTTGTCCATATCTCCGAGCTGCAGGATGGAAGGACCGAAAAGACGACCGATATCTGCAAGGAAGGCGATACGGTCAAGGTCAAGGTCATCGGCTTTGATGATCGTGGCAAGGTCAAGCTGTCGATGAAGCGGGTCGACCAGGAGACCGGTGCCGATCTCGAGGCTGCCGAGTCCTAAGCCGCCTCACCATCGTAAATTGCAAACCAATGAACGCGCGCCCTTGCCGGCGCGCGTTTTTCGTTTTCTGCAATATCGATGTTGATGTCCTGTCGGGGATGGGGTGAGGGTCAGTCCTCGGCTTCCGGTGGCACGGCGACGGTGTTGAAACCACCATCGACGAAATGCACCTCGCCGGTCACGCCCGATGACAGGTCGGACACCAGATACAGGCCGGACCGACCCACCTCGGCAATGTCGGGGTTGCGGCGCAGCGGCGCGCTGTCCTCTGCATGGCGGTAGATATGCCGGGCGCCGGTAATCGCCGCCCCGGCCAGTGTTTTCATCGGCCCTGCTGACAGCGCGTTGACGCGGATGTTCTGCCCGCCAAGATCGACCGCCAGATAGCGCACCGAACTTTCCAACGCCGCCTTGGCAACGCCCATGACATTGTAGTTCGGTGAAATACGCTGCGCACCTATATAGCTGAGGGTCAGCAGCGCGCCGCCATCCGGCATCATGCCGCGCGCCGCCTGCGCCACCTCGGTGAAGGAAAAGGCAGAGACCATCATCGTGTCGATGAAATTCTGCCGGCTGGTGTTGAAATAGGCACCCTTGAGTTCAGACTTGTCGGAAAAGGCCAGCGCATGGACAACGAAATCAACGCTCGACCAGTGGCCGGCAAGCCAGTCAAAAGCGCCGGCAACACCGCCCTCCTCGGCCACGTCGCATTCGACCATCAGATCCGATCCCACCGATTCGGCAAGCGGGCGGAGCCGCTTGCCAAACCCCTCCATCTGATAGGTGAAGGCAAGGTCGGCCCCGGCCTCGGCGGCGGCGGCGGCGATGCCCCAGGCGCTGGACCGCTCATTGGCGACACCCATGATCAGCCCGCGTTTGCCGGCAAGAATGCCCCCGCTCATGTCAGACCTTCCGCAGTGCCAGCGTGGCGTTCGTGCCGCCAAAGCCGAAGGAATTCGAGAGCGCCAGCCTGATATCGACATCATCGACCCGGCTGGTTGGTACCGGAATGTCACCGATGGCGGGATCGGGGGTCTCGATATTCGCCGAGCCGGCGATGAAGCCTTCCTGCATCATGATCAGCGTGTAGATCGCCTCCTGAACACCTGTCGCACCAAGTGAATGGCCGGTCAGTGACTTGGTCGAGGTGACCGTTGGCAGATAACCGCGCTGGCCGAACACCTCGCGCACCGCGTCAAGCTCCTTGACATCGCCGACCGGCGTCGAGGTGCCATGCGCATTGATGTAGTCGACCGGCTCGCTGATCGGTGTGCCGTCAAACCCGGCCAGCGCCAGTTCCATGCAGCGGACCGCACCCTCGCCCGACGGCGCGACCATGTCATGCCCATCGGAATTCGCGCCATAGCCGGCAATCTCGGCATAGATTTTCGCACCACGGGCCAGCGCATGCTCCATATCCTCGACGACAACCATGCCGCCACCGCCGGCGATGACGAACCCGTCGCGATCAGCGTCATAGGCACGCGAGGCGCGCTCGGGTGTATCGTTATATTTCGACGACATCGCGCCCATGGCGTCGAACAGCACGGATAGCGTCCAGTGAAGTTCCTCGCCGCCACCGGCAAAGACGATGTCCTGGCTGCCATTGCGAATGGCGTCAACGGCCGAGGAAATGCAGTGCGCCGAAGTCGAGCAGGCCGAGGTGATGGAGAAATTCACGCCCTTGATCTTGAAGAAGGTGGCGATACAGGCCGACACGGTCGATGACATGCAGCGCGGCACCATATAGGGGCCAACGCGCTTCGGGCCCTTTTCGCGGGTGATGTCGAACGCCTGCATCATATTGGCCGTCGAGGGACCGCCCGAACCGGCGATCAGACCGGTGCGCGGGTTGGATACCTGGTCTTCGGCAAGGCCGGAATCGGCGATGGCCTGTTCCATGGCCAGAACCGCATAGGCAGCGCCGTCCCCCATGAAGCGAAGCTGCTTGCGATCGATATGTTCGGCAATGTCCATCTTGACGGTGCCGTGAATCTGGCTGCGGAAGCCAAGCTCGGCATATTCCGGCGCATGGACGATGCCCGAGCGGCCCTCGCGAAGCGAATCCGTGACCTCGGCGACATTGTTGCCGATCGAGGATACGATGCCGATACCGGTAATGGCGACACGGCGCATGATCATGCCTCCTCTGGCTTGAACAGGCCGACACGAATGTCATTGGCCTCAAAGACGGTTTCGCCATCACAGATGACGCGGCCATCGGCGATGCCCATGACAAGACGCCGCATGATCACCCGCTTCATGTCGATCTCATAGCGGACAAGCTTGTTTGTCGGCAGTATCTGGCCGGTGAATTTCACCTCGCCAACCGACAGGGCGCGGCCACGGCCCTCACCGCCGGCCCAGCCAAGAAAAAACCCGACAAGCTGCCACAGCGCATCCATGCCAAGGCACCCCGGCATCACCGGATCGCCCTCGAAGTGGCAGGGAAAGAACCACAGATCGGGATTCAGGTCGAACTCCGAGATGATCTGCCCCTTGTCATGCGCGCCGCCAGTGTCGTTGATCTGGGTGATCCTGTCACACATCAGCATTGGCGGCAGTGGCAATTGCGGATTGCCTGGCCCGAAAAGTTCGCCTTTCGCGCAGGCGATGAGTTCGTCGTAACTAAAGGCATTCTGCGGCAGTGGCGGCATGTGGTCTGTCCCCGGAAATGAAGTGAAACCGAATGCTGTGGGGCCATATGCCCGGGGGCATTCGGCAGGAATTTCAAGGCTGGTGACGGTCTTTCATCCTGTGTGGACAAACCGTCGACCGGCCTCCAAAAAAGCACGAAACGGCCCCTGAGGCCAAGGATTATTGACAAGACATGAGCAAGGACGCATCTTTCTGGGCAGGATGGTTGAAGTGATCGGGAAAGACAGTCACGCAGATGACGAGACGGCTCTGGCGCAGCGTCTTCGTGATGCTGGTCTGCGGCCAACACGTCAGCGTCTGCTGATTGCCGAACTGCTGCTTGATGGCCGGCACCGCCATGTCTCCGCCGACAGTCTGGCCCGTGAAATTCATGAAACCGGCACGCATGTGGCGGGCGGCACTGTTTACAACACGCTGAACCAGTTCACCGAGGCCGGGTTGCTGCGCCGCGTTACGGTGCATAATGAACACAGCGTGTTCGACACCAATACCGAACATCACCATCATTTCTATGATGGTGAACGTGACCAGCTTATCGACATTCCGGCCGGCGCGGTGACGCTGGCCTCGCTGCCTGGCGCGCCGGAGGGGCATGATATCCGCTCGGTCGATGTGCTGATCCATATTTCGGCGCGGGACAGGTGACAGCCTGCCATCATGGGGTTTGGCCCCATGCTGTGACAAAACCCATGCTGTGACAAAACCCATGCTGTGACAAAAATAGACAGTTTAAACTCATTCCAAACTGCTTGATTTCGGGGTCAACGGTCCATACCATCAAATCAGGAATAACGCCCTTATGAAACGCCCGTATGAAGGGGCATGATGGCGGCAACGCCAAACAGCGGAGAACAAGGATGAACGAGCAAAACAAATGCCCCGTGATGCACGGGGGGATCAAGCACACGACATTCGGTGTGCGGTCGAACCGGGACTGGTGGCCGAACCAGCTGAACCTGAAAATCCTGCATCAGAATTCGGCACTGTCGAATCCCATGGGTCCGGCCTTCAATTATGCCGAGGCTTTCAAGACAGTCGATCTGGACGTTCTTCGCCAGGAAATCTTTGCGCTGATGACCGATTCCCAGGAATGGTGGCCTGCCGATTATGGACATTACGGCCCATTGTTCATCCGTATGGCATGGCACAGCGCCGGCACCTACCGCACCGGTGATGGGCGTGGTGGTGCTGGGGCGGGAACGCTTCGCTTCGCGCCGCTGAACAGCTGGCCCGACAACGGCAACCTCGACAAGGCACGTCGCCTGCTGTGGCCGATCAAGCAGAAATATGGCGAGAGCCTGTCCTGGGCCGACCTGATGATCTTCACCGGTAACTGCGCGCTGGAATCGATGGGCTTCAAGACTTTTGGTTTTTCCGGTGGCCGCGAGGATATGTGGGAGCCTGAAGAGGACATCTATTGGGGTACCGAGGACACCTGGCTCGGCGACAAGCGCTATAGCGGTGACCGCGATCTTGAAAACCCGCTTGCTGCCGTGCAGATGGGTCTGATCTATGTCAATCCGGAAGGCCCGAACGGCAAGCCTGACCCGATGGCCTCGGCCCGCGACATTCGCGAGACCTTTGCCCGTATGGCGATGAATGACGAGGAAACCGTGGCGCTGGTCGCCGGCGGTCACACCTTTGGCAAATGTCATGGCGCCGGCGATGCCGGTCTTGTCGGGCCAGAGCCGGAGGGTGCCAGCATTCAGGAACAGGGCCTTGGCTGGCGCAGCGATTTCGAGAGCGGCAAGGGCGTTCACACCATTACGAGTGGCCTTGAGGGTGCCTGGACGCCGAACCCGATCAAGTGGGACAATGGCTATTTCGACATGCTGTTCGGCTATGAGTGGGAGCTGACCAAGAGCCCGGCCGGTGCCTATCAGTGGACGCCGACAGACGCCTCTGCCGGTGATCTGGTGCCGGATGCGCATGATCCGGACCGTCGCCACGCGCCAATGATGGCAACAACCGACATCGCGCTTCGCACCGACCCGGCCTATCTGGAAATCTCGCGTCGCTTCCATGCTGATATGGATGTGTTCGCGGACACCTTCGCCCGTGCCTGGTTCAAGCTGACGCATCGCGATATGGGACCGAAGTCACGCTATGTCGGTGCTGAGGTTCCGGCCGAGGATCTGATCTGGCAGGACCCGATTCCGGCAGCTGATTACGCGGTGATTGATGCCGGTGATATCACCGCGCTGAAGGCCAGCATCATGGAAACCGGCCTTTCGGTGTCCGAGCTTGTTGGCGCGGCCTGGGCCTCGGCCTCGACCTATCGTGGTTCGGACAAGCGTGGCGGTGCCAATGGTGGCCGCATCCGCCTGGCCCCGCAGCGTGACTGGGACGTGAACCAACCAGCCCAGCTTGACAAGGTGCTGACCGCGCTTGAGGGCGTGCAGTCAGCTTTCAACGCCGCCGCTTCTGGTGGTAAGCAGGTGTCGATGGCCGATCTGATCGTGCTTGGTGGCTGTGCCGCGATCGAGGCCGCCGCCACAAAGGCAGGCCATACGATCAAGGTGCCGTTCACGCCAGGCCGTACGGACGCGCTGCAGGAACAGACGGATATCGAATCCTTCGCTGTTCTTGAACCGCTGGCCGATGGCTTCCGTAACTATCTGCAGGCGGATTTCGCTGTTTCTGCCGAGGAGCTTCTTCTCGACAAGGCACAGCTGATGACGCTGTCCGCGCCCGAGATGACGGTGCTGGTTGGCGGTATGCGGGCGCTGAATGCGAATGCCGACTCGCAACATGGCGTGTTCACCGACAGGCCGGAAACGCTGACGCCCGACTTCTTTGTCAACCTGCTCGACATGGGCACTGAATGGAAGCCGGTTTCGGCTGCCGAGGATGTGTTCGAGGGCCGTGACCGCGTCAGCGGTGAAGTGAAATGGACCGGCACGCGAGTCGATCTTGTCTTCGGGTCGAACTCCCAGCTTCGGGCGCTGTCTGAGGTCTATGCCGGTGCGGGTGCCGAGAGCCGGTTTGTCACCGACTTCGTGGCCGCCTGGTCCAAGGTGATGGATCTCGACCGGTTCGATATCGCCTGACGCCATATATCCTCTGAATGACTCCAGGACGGCGCCGCGGCATGATCGTGGCGCCGTTTTTCTTTAGGGCCGTTTGGCAGACCCCAATGTCGGATTTTTTGTCAGACTTACTTTCCGGGCTTTCTTCGATCCGGCCCTAGTTCAGGATTTCACCGTCGACGAGACCCCAGAGCGAGGTGCGGGACACCCAGCCGCGGATGTCCCCTGTGGCAACTCTGCACCATTGGGTCGGGCAGGATTGAAGCTCCAGCAGCGCGTTGCGCTCGGCGACCGCGATCAGGGCGGCGCTGTCATCGGCGTCGGCATAGAGCCGCGCAGAACTTGTCGTGACCAGCGCCATCCGTTTCAGGGATACCACCGAATGATGCATCCAGCCGGTGGTGCCGTCATGATCGACAACCTTTCGCCACACCCCGAATTCCGCCTCGACGCGCAACGGCAGGCCGGTTTTCCGGTAATGCCAGAGGATCGGATATTCGGTTCCCGGCCCGGCCCGCATATTCACTTCATCCGATTTCAGTGTCACAAAGCGCGGCACCGGCAGACCGCTGCCCCGCACGGTCAGCCGAACCTCCTGCGAATCATCGGCGGCATGGGCGACCGTGGTGGCGGCCGTGATTGTGGTCGCGCCGATCATGCTCAGTCCAAGGCTGAAAGTGGCCCATCCAAGCAGCGGCAAAAGGACCAGTGCGAAAGGTCGAAAAGATTTTTTCATCGGTCTCTTGTTCTGATAAGGTCGTGCGAATTCACATTGCAGGTCAGTGCGCCCTGTCAATCGGGGATATAGTAGGATGTTTTCCCGGACCACGCCATAGATCCGGACCCTGCCCTGTAACGGGTGGCTGAAATAAAGTATGGCTGAACTGAACTGTGGCCGAAAAGAGTGGAAGGAATGACCCAGAACAAGCCCGTCGTCTTTCTGACCCGAAAGCTGCCCGATTCGACTGAAACACGGATGCGCGAGCTTTTTGACGCGCGACTGAATGAGAGCGACACGCCGCTGTCAGCCGATGATTTGCGCGCCATCGTCAAGGAAGCCGATGTTCTGGTACCGACAGTCACCGACCGGATTGATGCCGATCTGATCGACGCTGCCGGAGATCAGCTGAAACTCATCGCTTCCTTCGGCACCGGGGTCGATCATATCGACCTTGCCGCTGCCCGGGCGCGGGGCATTACCGTCACCAACACGCCGGGCGTGCTGACCGAGGACACAGCCGACGTGGCAATGGCGCTGATGCTGGCGGTGCCACGCCGTATTGCCGAGGGTGACAAGCGGGCCCGCTCGGGCGCGTGGACCGGCTGGTCGCCGACCGGCATGCTTGGCCACCGGATCAACGGCAAGCGGCTTGGCATCATCGGGATGGGACGGATCGGGTCCGCGGTGGCGCGCCGGGCGCGCGGTTTCGGGCTCAGCATCCATTACCATAACCGCAAGCCGGTGCATCCCGAGGCCGAGGCCGAGCTGGAGGCGACCTACTGGGATTCACTCGACCAGATGCTCAGCCGTGTTGATATCGTCTCGGTGAACTGCCCGCACACGCCGGCCACGAACGGATTGCTGAACCGCGAGCGGCTGGAGCTGATGCAGCCCTCTGCCTATCTGGTCAACACCTCCCGCGGTGAGGTGGTCGATGAGGAGGCGCTGGCCGAGCTGTTGGCAAGCCGCCACATCGCCGGTGCCGGTCTCGATGTTTATGCCGAAGAGCCGACCATCACGCCGACGCTGATGGCGCTGCCGAATGTCGTGCTGCTGCCGCATATCGGGTCAGCCACGATCGAAGGGCGGCTCGAAATGGGCGACAAGGTGATCATCAATATCCAGACTTTCTGGGATGGTCATGCGCCACGCGACCGCGTGATCGAGGCGATGCTCTAGGTATCAGACCCTTCTGGGAATCAGACGATCTGGTCGCCGCAGGTGCTGCAGTCGCCGCGCCGTGCCGTGCTGATCTCCATGAAACCGCCGCCGCGCGCATCGAACAGCAACAGCCGTCCGGTCTGCGCGCCGCCAATGCCGAGAATCCAGTTCACCGCCGCAAGCGCCTGCAGCGTGCCGATTACCCCTGTTACCGGGCCGAGAATGCCGGCCTCTGAACATCCTGGCGCCTGCTGAGCGTCCGGCATGTCGGGAAACACGCAGCGAAAGCAGGGCGAATCCGGCGCGCCGGCATGGAAGATGGCGAGCTGACCCTCGCTTCGCACCGCACCGCCAAAGACCAGTGGCGTCTGCGTGCGATGGGCGGCATCACCAAGAAGATAACGTGTCTCGACATTGTCCGAACAGTCGATGACAAGATCATGCGATGCCAGAAGCTCATCCACATTGCCGGCATCAAGCCGTTCACGGCGTGGCGTGATCTCAATCGCCGGGTTCAGTGCGGTGGCCGCCGCCGCTGCTTGATCGACCTTTGATGTGCCGATGCTGTGTGTTGTGTGAAGGATTTGCCGGTTGAGGTTGGTCAGCTCGATGGTCTCATCGTCAAGGATGGTGATATGGCCGATTCCCGCCGCGGCAAGGTAGAAAATTACCGGTGAGCCGAGCCCGCCGGCACCGACCACCAGCATCCGCGCCGCCAGCAGCCGTTCCTGCCCGTCCTCGCCGACATCTGGCATGATGACCTGGCGGGCATAGCGTTCGAGGTCTGCGTCATTCAGCATGGGCCTATATCCCTGTGGATCCAAACCCACCGTCTCCGCGGTCGGTGCTATCCAGCGTGTCGACAAGGGCGAGCGATGCCTGAATGACAGGGGCCACCACCATCTGCGCGATCCGCATGCCGCGGGTAATGGTGAAAGGCACCTCGCCAAGATTGATCAGGATCACCTTGACCTCGCCGCGATAGTCGCTGTCGATGGTCCCTGGGGCGTTGGCAACTGTGACCCCGTGCCGCAAGGCAAGACCGGAACGCGGCCTGATCTGCACCTCATGTCCGGATGGCACCGCCATCGCAAGTCCGCTTGGCACGGCATGGCGCGCGCCTGGTGCGATCACGATGTCGGTCCCGATGGCGGCCGCGATGTCCATGCCGGCGGCCCCGGGGCTTGCATAGGCGGGAAGTGGCAGATCGCCGAAATGCGGCAGGGCGCTGACAGAGATCGTGACACTCATGCGAAATGCGCCTCGATCCGCGATGTCAGCCTGTCGGCAAGGGCGATTTTCGACATGTGTGGCCAGGTTTCCGATTCATTGCCCGTGATCAGGGTGGCGCTGTTGACGTCGCTGCCGAAAACCGGCGCGCCGTCCGCCCCCGTGATGGCGTTGGCGACAATCCAGTCACACCCCTTGCGGGCCAGCTTTGCCATCGCGTTGGCATGCAGCTCTTCGGCCTCGGCAGCAAAGCCGACGACAAGCCGTGGTCGGCTGGCATGGGTTGAAAGATGGCGCAGAATGTCTGGGTTCTCGGCCAGGGACAGCGTGGGTGGAGGGCCATCCCCGGTCTTTTTCATCTTGCCGGATTGCGCCCCGGTGACGTGCCAGTCGGCAACGGCGGCAGCGCAGACAGCCAGGTCGGCCGGCAGCGCCTGTTCGCAGGCATTCAGCATGTCACGCGCCGTTTCGACCGGCACCAGATCGACATGGTGCGGCGCCGGAATGGTGACGGGCCCGCTGACAAGCGTGACCCGTGCGCCGCGGCTTGCCAGTGCGGCGGCGATGGCGTGCCCCTGCTTGCCGGAAGATCGGTTGGCGATGAAACGAACCGAATCAATCGGCTCGATTGTCGGGCCTGAGGTGACGATGGCGTGGCGGCCGGCAAGGGGCGAGTTTGTTGGCGGCTGGAGCAGGTCGCGGACAGCGCTGACAATCGCCTCTGGCTCGCTCAACCTGCCGGTGCCCTCCTCGCCGCAGGCCATATCCCCGGCTGCCGGGCCAACGAAAGTCACGCCGCGGGACCGCAGTCGCGCCAGATTGTCCTGCGTCGCCGGGTTGGCCCACATCAAGGGGTTCATCGCTGGTGCCATCAGCACCGGCGCGTCGGTTGCCAGCAGGATTGTCGTGGCAAGATCATCCGCCAGCCCGTTTGCCGCACGCGCCATCAGATTGGCCGTTGCCGGCACGACCAGAATGAGATCGGCCTCGCGGGCCAGCCGGATATGGCCCATCTCCGCCTCATCCGTCAGCGAGAACAGATCGGTGAAGACCTTCTGCGCAGTCAGGGCGGACAGGCTGAGCGGTGTAATGAACTCCTGCGCGCCTCTTGTCATCACGCCGGTGACCGTCACATCGTGATCCTGCAGGCGACGGGCCACCTCAAGCGCCTTGTACGCGGCGATCCCGCCACCAACAATCAGCAGCACGCGCCCACCATTGGAGCCGCCATCTGGGTTGTTGCGAAGGCTGTCAGTCATCATGCCTGTCCCAGGGTCCGGGCCGGCAAGGGCAAGGCTTCCCGGGTCGATCTGCCAGCCGCGCGCCCGCAACGCCTCGCAGACGGGCGCATGGGCGCGCTGCGGCAGTGTGCCCCTGGCAAGATAGTTGCTGATGGCGCTGGGCCCGACGCCGAGAAGGTCCTGCAGCGCCTGACGCCCGCCAAGCGCGGTGATGATGGCTGGTAAATCACAATTTTTCATAGCCATTCCTGAAATGTGAATGTAGATGAATTAGTGTGAATTTATGTGAAAATAGCTGTAAGAGCAACCGCCAACGCCAGCACAGCCGTCACAAACGGCCATGAGCTTTTGGCGTGCATCGGTGCCGGCTCCTGACGCGCCTCGAGGGCGCTCAGGATTCGCGGCAGCCGCGCCGCCAGCATCATCGCCTCTTCAAACAGATCCTCGGCGCGTTTGGCAAAGCTTGCCTGATTCTGCATCCACTGGCTGGCAAGCGGACGTGCCAGCATCCACATATTCGCCTCCGGGTTCAGCTGACGCGCCACACCTTCGGCCATCATCATGGTTTTCTGCAACAGGTTGAATTGGGGCTGTACATCGATGGCGAAGCGACTCGAGAGCTGGAAGATCTGCCCGAGAACGGTGCCAAGCGAAACCTCGCCAAGAGGCTTGCCCATCACCGGCTCGGCCACGGCGCGGATGGACTGCGCAAAAAGCGCCAGCGGTACGTTATCGCCAAGCATGCCGGCATCGGCATGAAGCCGCGCCACCGTGTCATAATCGCGGTCGATCATCGCGGTGAGAAGCCGCGCCAGAAACAGCCTGTCGGCAAAATCAAGATGTCCCATGATGCCGAAATCGATCGGCACCAGCGTGCCGTCGGCGGCGATGAAGATATTGCCGGGATGCATGTCGGCATGGAAAAAGCCGTCCCGGAAGACCTGGTTGAAAAAGCTGCGTGCCGCAGCTTCGGTAATGGCCTCGATATCATGCCCGGCCGCGGTCAGCGCATCGACGTCATCGATCCTGATCCCCTCGATCCATTCGATCACCAGCATCGCCGCCGTCGTATGATCCAGATCGACCCAGGGGACATGGATGCCGTCATCATCCGCCATGTTCTCGGCAAGCTTGCCAGCCGCCGCCGCCTCAAGCCTTAGGTCAAGCTCGATGTCCGAAATCTGTGTGAACTGGTCCACCGCGGTGACAAGCTTCAAACGCTGCAGGTTTGGGGCCAACCATTCCAGAATGCGTGCCAGCGAATAAAACAGTGTCGTGTCAGACTGCATGCGGCGCCGGATTCCCGGGCGCAGCAGCTTCACCGCCACCTGCCGGCCATCGACAAGCTCGGCATAATGCACCTGCGCGATGGACGCGGCGGCCACCGGCACATCGTCAAAGCGCCGGAAGATCTCGTCCAGCGGCCGGCCCGCCTCACCCGCCACCTGGCGGCGCGCCAGATCGGGGCCAAAGGCCGGAAGGCGGTCCTGAAGAAGGCTCAGCGAATGCGCCATCTGCGGTCCGATGAGATCGGCCCGCGTCGACAGCGCCTGGCCGAACTTGATGAATCCCGGGCCAAGCCTGATCAGCGCCTCGGCAAGCGCGCTGCCGGCATCACGGCGCGCCCCGCGCGATCGGATCAGCCTGTCGACAAGCGAACAGAGCCGCCGCATCCAGCCTGGCAGAAGCGTGATCTGGGCCATATGGCCAAGCGTCCCGGCCCGGCCAAGATGCCAGGCAATCACCGGCAGGCGCAGCATTGCCAGAAAAATCTGCCAGCCGGAGGCACGCATCAGTCGAGCTTCCATCCCGAATGTATGCAGGCAATGCCGGCGGACAGGCGGCGCATCCGCACCTGCGCAAAACCGGCCCCGGCGAACATGTCGGCCAGAACCTCAGGCGCCGGGAAAGTGCGGATTGATTCCACCAGATAGCGATAGCTGTCGGCATCGCCAGCAACAAGCTGGCCAAGTCGTGGCAGGACATTGAAGGACCAGGAATCATAGGCGCGCGCCAGCATCTCATTGCTGACCTGCGAGAATTCAAGACACAGAAAACGCCCGCCAGGCCGCAGGATCCGGTGCGCCTCGGCAAGCGCGGCCTCGCGATGGGTGACGTTGCGCAGCCCGAAGGCGATGGTCACAAGATCGGCGCTGGCGGTCTCGAAAGGCAGCGCTTCGGCATTGCCCACACACCAGCGCAGCCTGTCGGCAAACTTGCCGAGATCGCGCCGCCTGCGCCCGGCTGCCAGCATCGATTCATTAATGTCGGTAACGGACGCGCTGCCGCCCCCGGCCTTCAGGAAGCGCAGGCTGATATCGCCTGTGCCGCCGGCCAGATCGACAAGATGCTGATAGGGTTGCGGGGCCATCCAGTCAATCATCGCGGCCTTCCACAGCCGATGCACACCGCCGCTCATCAGATCATTCATGATGTCATAGCGGTTTGCCACCGAATCGAACACATCGCGGACCAGCCCGGCCTTTTCGGCGCGACGCACCGTGCGGAATCCGAAATCGATATTCCCGTCGCCGAAATCCGGTTTAGGGGATGTCTGCCGCTGGCTCATGCTGACCGGTCCATAAATCTGTTGCGACGGGCCTTCCGTCACCGGGTTTTCCGGCTATGCTGGCACCGGATATACTGACGCACCAAGTGATACACGAAATTGCCCCAGAAGGACCGGATATAATGTCGCGACCCGCTATCGACCAGTCCCCGGGGGGGCAATCCCTGAAGTTTCAAATCCCGGGGACCATGTCCGCACATGCCTGAGCTTCCCGAAGTCGAGACCGTCCGCCGGGCGCTGGTGCCGGCGATGGAGGGCCGCTGGATCGCCGCCGCCTATGTCGGCCGGCCGGATCTGCGCTGGCCATTGCCGGACAATCTGGCGGCGCGGCTGACAGGCCGGACGGTGGGGCCACTGGCGCGGCGCGGCAAGTTCCTGCTGCTGTCGCTTGATGATGACGAGACGATGCTGATGCATCTAGGCATGTCGGGATCGGTGCGAATCCATCATGACAGGCCCACAATCGGCACCCATGACCACATGGTTCTGGAGATGCAGGGCGGCGCCAGACCATGCTGGGTTGTCTTCAACGACCCGCGCCGCTTTGGCTGGATCGACCTGTTCAGCGGGGCCCCCCATCCGATGCTGGCAGATATGGGGCCGGAGCCGCTTGGCAATGAATTCTCGGCAGCGACGCTGATGGACGGGCTGGCAGCGCGGCGTGGCCCGGTCAAGACAGCGTTGCTTGATCAGCGGCTTGTCGCCGGAATCGGCAATATCTATGCCTGCGAGGCGCTGTTCGGTGCGGGGATTTCGCCGCGCCGCCGTGCCTACACCATCCGCCGGCAGCGCGCCGACCGGCTGGCGGCGGCGATCAGGGATGTGTTGATGCGGGCCATTGATGATGGCGGCACCAGCCTTCGTGATCATGTCCAGCCTGGTGGCGAGATCGGCTATTTCGTGCAGCGCCTGTCGGTCTATGGGCGCGCTGGTGCGCCCTGCCATGCCTGCGGCACCGCCATCCGCAGCCTTGTGCAGTCGGGGCGCAGCAGTTTTTACTGTCCCGACTGTCAGCGCTGAGGTAGCCTGAGATCATGTTTTTACCATCTGTGAAATCCGCTGTGAAATCCGCCCCGAATCCCCACCGGTCGCTGCTGGCGATGGTGCTTGCCGCGGCCCTTGTCGGCGCCATCATGTTTGCCGGCGCGCCCCTTCGTGCCCAGAGCCCGCAGCAGCAATGGGTTGGCGACCTGCCGATCATGACCGACATGACGATCGAGCCGGAGCTGGGTTTTGCCTTTGATTCGCCCGGTGGCCGTATTGTTCTTGTTTTTGCGTCCTCCACCGCCGATCCTGACAGTGTTTTCGCCTATTATAATGGTGCGCTGGCAAGCCTTGGTTGGGTCGGGTCCGACGGCAGTTGGCGCCGCGGTGATGAAAGCCTTGGTCTGGCGCAGGTCGACACATCGGTGGGGCGTCTCTGGCGGATCCGTCTGAGCCCGCGCTGACGCATCGCCACAACACCTTTTGCGGTGCAAAATGGCTTGACGAAGCCGCGGAAATCAGCCATAAGCCGCAGCTCAACCGAAATTGACAGGATGGTCCGATGGCCAATCATATTTCTGCCAAGAAGCGGATCCGCCGCAACGCGCGTCGCGCAGCCATCAATGGCGCCCGCATGAGCCGCATCCGTACCTTCGTGAAAAAAGTCGAGACGGCGATTGCCACCGGTGATGCCGATGCTGCCCGGACGGCGCTGCAGAATGCACAGCCGGAAATCCAGCGCGGTGTGACGCGCGGCGTTCTGCATCGCAACACCGCATCGCGGAAGATTTCGCGTCTTGCCGCCCGGGTGAAGGCCGTCGCTGCCTGACACCGCCGCCGAATCGCACTGTTTCAACGCCCGGTCGCCTGCGCCCGGGCGTTTTTTATGGGGCTGG
>CBFHNZ010000023.1:16634-19831 GCA_965657415.1 Puniceispirillaceae bacterium (SeqCode)
CCCGGCCCCCTGGCGGCAGAGGGCATGCTGCCCGCATTGGCTTGATGTTTCCACTTGGCTGGTGATGTTGAGACGCAATGTCATGCAACACCGATTCGGCCACTGAAATTTTTCACTTTAGGCGTTCACGACCCGCGCTGGCGGGTGCCACCTGTCAACAGAAATATCTGCATTCAACACAGCTTTATTTGCTGTTTCACGCCGCCAACCATCTTGCACAGGTCGCTGGCCAGCAAGTAATGTCAGGCCAAGGTCGCACGCGCCGGCCATCTCGAATAGATCGCATTCATGGGGACAAACTGCATGTCGGGCAGACACTATCCAGATCAGTCTGACAGCAAGCCGAGCCAGCCAGACATGCCAGCCACCGAAGCGCCCCTCTCCACCGACACATCACTGAACAGTGCTGACAGCACGGTATCGGCGGATGAGGCTTGGCAGCGGGTGACCAGCCGCATGCGCCAGGATATCGGCGAGGCGGCCTGGCGGAACTGGATCAAGCCTTTGCGGGTCAGCCGGCTTGAAGACGGCACACTGACATTGGAGGCCAGCTCGATGCTGGCCCGCGAGAGGGTGACAAGCCAATATGCCGACAGGCTGCGCGTTATCTCGGCTGCTGAATATGGCACTGTTCGCAAGGTCGAAATCAGCCTTGCCAGCCAGCAGGCGCCGCGCATGTCACAGCAGAAACGCGCCGCGTCCAACGGCAAGACAGCAGGTGGTGAACCGCTTGGTGCCGGGCTTGACCCCCGTTACACCTTTGCCAATTTCGTCGTTGGCAAGCCGAATGAGCTTGCCTTTGCGGTTGCTCGCCGGACGGCCGAATCGTCGACTGTCGCCTTCAATCCGCTGTTCCTTTATGGCGGTGTCGGTCTTGGCAAGACGCATCTTATGCACGCCATCGCCTGGCATATCCGCGAACAGGATCCCAGCCGCCATGTGGTCTATCTGTCGGCCGAGAAATTCATGTACCGGTTTGTGCAGGCGCTGCGGTTCCGCGATACCATGTCGTTCAAGGAGCAGTTCCGCTCGGTCGATGTTTTGATGATCGATGATGTGCAATTCATCAGCGGCAAGGATTCAACGCAGGAAGAGTTTTTCCACACCTTCAATGCGCTGGTCGAGGATGGCCGCCAGGTGATTGTCTCTGCCGATAAATCGCCAACCGATCTCGAGGGGCTTGAGGAACGGCTGCGCTCGCGGCTTGGCTGGGGCATGGTGGCCGACATCCATCCCGCCGATTACGAACTCCGGCTCGGCATTCTGCAGGCCAAGGCCGAGCGGGCCCGGATTGCCGTTCCGGACAAGGTACTGGAATTTCTGGCGCACCGCATCTCGAGCAATGTTCGCGAGCTTGAGGGGGCGCTGACGCGGATCGCCGCGCATGCCAGTCTTGTTGGCCGTGAGATCACCATCGACAGCGCTGCCGAGCTGCTGTCCGACCTGCTGCGGGCCAGCAGCCGCCAGGTCAGCATCGATGAAATTCAGAAACGCGTGGCAGCGCATTACGACGTGCGGGTGGCCGAGATGTTTTCCGCCCGCCGGGCCCGCAACATCGCCCGCCCACGGCAGGTTGCGATGTATCTGGCAAAGTCACTGACATCGTTTTCATACCCGGAAATCGGGCGTCAGTTCGGCGGCCGTGACCACACCACGGTGATGCATGCCGTGCGGACAATTGAAGGTCTTGTCGGTACGGACAAACGGATTGCCGAGGATGTTCAGCTGCTGCGCTCGCTCATTGCCAGCTAGGTTCTGATTTCCCCCCTTTTTTCAAGCAATTGCCATCTGGTGTCTGGTGCGGGTCGATGCGCTGCCAGTGTCAATATTTTGGTGCTTGTTTGAATTTGTCATGCTATATTTTGTGGTCAATCGCATTTTGCGGGTTATGAGCCGTTGGCCGGGGTCTTGCTGAGATCGGCATCAGACGCCAAATCCCGCGGAATCCGGTCAACAGAGATGAGATAGCCCATGAAATTCACCATTGATCGCATCAGCCTTCTGCGGCCGCTCGGGCAGGTGCAATCCGTAGTCGAACGTCGCAACACCATCCCGATCCTTGCCAATGTCGTCCTGCAGGCGGCAGATGGCGGCCTGTCGATGACCGCTACTGACATGGATATGGATATCGCCACGCAGGTCGAATGCGCGGTGGCGACGGCCGGAACCACCACCGTTTCGGCGCATCTTCTCTATGACATTGTGCGTAAGCTTCCCGAGGGTGCCGAGGTTGAAATCACCGTTGCCGACGGGCATGCGATGATCAGTGCCGGCAGATCGAACTTTCGGCTGCCAACATTGCCGGTTGAGGATTTCCCGGCAATCAGTGTCGGCGAGATGCCGGACGCGTTCATGCTGACGGCGGCTGACATGCGCGACATGATCGACGCAACGCGCTTTGCGATCTCGACCGAAGAGACACGATATTACCTGAACGGAATCTATCTTCATAAGTCGGAACAAGGTGATCTGTGCGCTGTCGCCACTGACGGTCACAGGCTGGCGCTGACGCGTCAGGGATTGCCCGCCGGGGCGGCCGGCATGCCGTCGATTATCGTGCCGCGCAAGGCAGTGACTGAGCTTCGCAAGCTGCTTGATGATTTCGAGGGTGAGGTTAGTGTGGCGCTGTCGGACACCCGCGCCGAGTTCGGCATCGCGACGGTGAAGTTGCGGACCAAGCTCATCGACGGCACCTTCCCCGATTACACACGGGTGATCCCGCGCGGCAATGACCGGATCATGCAGGTTGATGCGGCAAGTTTCTCGGCGGCGGTTGACCGGGTGTCGACGATATCATCCGAAAAATCGCGCTCCATCAAAATGCGGCTTCAGCCCGGCATGCTGACGCTCTCGGCAAGCAGCACCGATGCGTCCAGCGCCGATGAGGAGATCGAGGTCAGCTATGATGGTGCCGAGATGGAGATTGGCTTCAATGCCCGCTATCTGCTGGATATCGCGTCGCAGGTTGAAAGCGACACCATCGAGTTCGCCCTGGCCGACCAGGGCTCGCCAAGTCTGGTGCGCGCGCCGGGCGACGAGGCGACTTTGTTCGTTCTGATGCCGATGCGGGTGTGAGTGGTTCTTGACGGTCCTGATGGAAAGACAGCAGGTGGCGCCGGGCCGGCAGGCCAAGGCACAGCTGACATCATTGTCGCTTCGGGACTTCCGCAATTACGCCGACTGCCGGGTGATGATCG
>CBFHNZ010000023.1:19930-36480 GCA_965657415.1 Puniceispirillaceae bacterium (SeqCode)
ATGCTGCGAACGTGCTGCTTCTTGGTGAGAATGGGTCTGGCAAGACCAATCTGATGGAGGCGATATCGCTGCTGGCCCCGGGCCGTGGCCTGCGCCGCGCCCGCGCCGAGCATCTGCCACGCCAGGATAGTGGCGGTGAGCAATGGGCGGTTTCTGCTGATCTTTCCACAGCCGACGAAACAGTGCGGATCGGCACCGGTGTTCTGGCTGGCAGCGAGACCGGGCGCCGGGTCATGCGGCGGGATGGTGAGACGGTGCCGCAGACCGAAATTGGCAGGCTGCTGTCGGTCTCGTGGTTGACGCCGCGTATGGATGGCATTTTCGTCGACAGCCCCGGCGCGCGCCGGCGGTTCCTTGACCGGCTGGTGATCGCCTTTGATGCGGCGCATATTGGCCGCACGAACAGGTATGAAAAGCTGCTTCGCGAACGTGCAGCGCTGCTTGCCGAGGGCCGTTCGGACGAGGCGTGGTTCATCGCCATTGAGGCCAGCCTTGCCGAATCGGCCATCGCCGTGACGGCAGCGCGCCAGGCATTGATTGCCGATCTGAACGCCGAGGCGGCACAAGGATGGTTCGATTTTCCCGGGGTCAGGCTGGCACTCGACGGCACGGTCGAGACATGGCTTGCCGAAGGGTCGGCATTGCAGGCCGAGGACAGGTTCATCGCGGTGGCGCGTGAGCGCCGGATGGCGGGCGACATGGCGCTTGCCGGGCCGCATGCCAGTGACATGAATGCCGTCAACAGCCATACCGGCGCGCCGGCGCATCTTGCCTCGACCGGCCAGCAGAAGGCGTTGCTGATTGCCGTGGTGCTGGCGCATGCGCGCCTGCAGGCGCGGCGGCTTGGCCGCCCGCCCCTGCTGTTGCTTGATGATGTTGTGGCGCATCTTGACGTGGCCCGCCGGGCCGCACTGTTCGAGGCTGTTGGCGCGGTTGGCGCGCAAGCCTGGTTCAGTGGCACTGATCATGATGATTTTGAAGGTCTTGATGCCCAGTCGCTGTCGATATCGGCGGGTGATGGGACGGCCAGCATAACGTAGGCGCCAGTATAACGCAGGCGGAGGAATGAGTTATGACCGACAATGACACGCCCCAACACGCCCCTGAAACCGGTGGCGCAGCTGAAGATTATGGCGCTGATTCCATCAAGGTCCTGAAGGGGCTCGACGCTGTTCGCAAGCGGCCGGGGATGTATATCGGCGACACCGATGACGGTTCCGGCCTGCACCATATGGTCTATGAGGTGGTCGACAACGCCATTGACGAGGCGCTGGCCGGACATTGCGATCTTGTCGAGGTGATCCTGAATGGCGACGGGTCGGTGACGGTTACTGACAATGGGCGCGGCATCCCGGTCGAGATCCATGCCGAAGAGGGTGTGTCGGCGGCCGAGGTGATCATGACACAGCTTCATGCTGGCGGTAAGTTCGACAACAATTCCTACAAGGTGTCCGGCGGCCTGCATGGCGTTGGTGTATCGGTGGTGAACGCGCTGTCGGAATGGCTTGAATTGACGATTTATCGTGACGACCGCCAGCACAAGGTCCGCTTTCGCCATGGCGAGGCCGACGGGCCGCTGGCCGATACCGGTGATGCAAACGGTCTGACCGGAACGCATGTCACCTTCATGCCGTCACTGGAAACCTTCTCCACCATCCAGTTCGATTTCGCAACGCTTGAACACCGGCTTCGTGAGCTGGCCTTCCTGAATTCGGGGGTGCGGATCCAGCTTGCCGACAATCGCGCTGGCGAGCCGGTGATTTCCGAATTCTTCTTCGATGGCGGGCTGACGGCCTTTGTCGAATGGCTCAACCGGTCCCGGACATCGCTTCATGACACGGTTACCCTGACGACGACGCGCGATGACATCACTGTCGAGCTGGCCATGGCCTGGACCGATTCTTTCCACGAAAACACCCTGTGTTTCACCAACAACATCCCACAGCGCGACGGCGGCACGCACCTTGCCGGATTCCGGGCCGCGATGACCCGTGTCGTGAACAGCTATGCGCAGTCATCCGGAATTGCCAAACGCGAGAAGGTTACGCTGACCGGCGAGGATTCGCGCGAAGGGCTGACGGCCATCGTCTCGGTGAAGGTGCCTGACCCGAAATTCTCGTCACAGACGAAGGACAAGCTTGTCTCCTCCGAGGTGAAGCCGGTCGTGGATTCGGCGGTGGCAAGCTGCCTGAACCAGTGGTTTGAGGAACATCCGGGAGATGCCCGCAAGATCATCTCGAAAGCGTTCGAGGCGGCGGCGGCGCGTGAGGCGGCTCGCAAGGCCCGCGACCTGACGCGGCGCAAGGGGGTGATGGAAATCGCCAGCCTTCCCGGCAAGCTGGCCGACTGCCAGGAGCGCGACCCGTCAAAATCGGAGCTGTTCCTTGTCGAGGGTGATTCGGCTGGTGGGTCGGCAAAACAGGGCCGCGACCGCGCCAACCAGGCGATTCTGCCGCTGCGCGGGAAGATCCTGAATGTCGAACGGGCACGGGCCGACAAGATGCTGTCCTCGGCCGAAATCGGCACCCTGATCACCGCCATTGGTGGCGGCGTCGGCAATGATGAGATGGATACCGAAAAGGCGCGCTATCACAAGATCATCATCATGACCGATGCCGATGTTGATGGCAGCCATATCCGTACTTTGCTGCTGACATTCTTCTTCCGGCATATGCGCCCGTTGATCGAGGCCGGCTTTCTCTATATCGCCCAGCCGCCGCTGTTCCGCGCCAAACGTGGTCAGTCGGAGGTCTATCTGAAGGACCAGCGCGAGCTTGATACCTATCTGATGGAGGCCGGGCTGAAGGACGCGGTGCTGACATTGCAGGATGGTGCGCAGCTTGCCGGTGCGGATCTGCATGACAGCGCGGCGCGGGCGACAATTGCCGGCAGGTTGATCGACCAGCTTGGCAGGCGGCTTGGCAACCGTGATGTCATTGAACAGGCTGCCATCGCCGGGCTGTTGACGGCCGGGATGCTTGGCAATGAAGAGGGCGCGGCATATCTGGCGCGGCGGCTCGAGGGGCAGGCGGCTGAGCTGGAAAAAGGGTGGCAGGCGGCTGTGGAAGACACCGCAAACGGCCCGGCCATCATTGTCAGCCGCCAGCTGCGCGGGATCACCGAGCGTCATGTCATCGACCGGCGGTTGTTGATGGCACCCGAAGTGGCCGAACTTGATGCCATGGCAGTGCATCTGCAGGAAATTTATGTTCATCCGGCCACGCTGCGGCTGGGCGCCAATGAATCGGTCATCACCGGGCCGCTTGGCCTGTCACAGGCGATTTTCCAGACTGGCCGGAAGGGTGCGCAGATTTCACGCTATAAGGGACTTGGTGAGATGAACCCCGAACAGCTGTGGGAGACGACGCTCGACCCGTCGCAGCGGACGCTGCTTCAGGTGTCGATCGAGCAGGAGGAAGAGGCCGACAACGCCTTTTCCACCCTGATGGGTGAGGCTGTTGACCAACGCCGCGAATTCATTCAGAAAAATGCCCTGAGGGTTGCTAATCTCGATGTTTGAAGCCGGATAGATGGCCGCATCGCCGAAATCGACAGAGCGCAGATGGGCGGATCCGTCCGCCATGCGCCGATTTCTGCAGCCGCGTGAGCGGCGTGGCAGCCCGCCTGGTCCAACAGATGCCCGGCTGATTCTGAATATCCGGTGGCTGGCGCTTGCCGGACAGCTGGTTGCCCTTCTGTTCACCTTTCTTGGTCTGGAAATCCAGATTCCGATCGGGCCGGCGCTGTTTGTGATCGGGCTGTCAGTGGCGATGAATGTCTGGCAGACGCGGCGCACGATGATCCTTAAAAAAGGTCGTGACCAGAGTTTCCTGGCGCTTGTTTTTGACGTTGTTCAGCTGTCGGCGCTGCTCTATTTCACCGGTGGTCTGTTGAATCCCTTTGCCGTGCTTCTGCTGTCGCCGGTCGTCGTATCGGCAACATTGCTTCGTCGCCGTGAAACGCTAAAGCTGATCGGGCTTGTCGCTGGCTGTGTCAGCTTCCTGATGTTCTTCAACCATCCATTGCCAGTTGATGACCTGCGGGCGGCAAACCCCGATCTCTATCTCATCGGCCTGTGGATGGCACTTGTCCTGTCAGCCGCCTTTATCGGCACTTACACATGGTGGATTGCCTCGCGTGCGCGGCGCCTTGATGAGGCGTTGTCGGAAGCGCGCCTTGCTCTTGCCGCCGAGCAGCAGGCAGCGGCGCTTGGCACGCTGGCGACGGCAGCGGCACACCGGCTTGGCTCACCGCTGAACACGATTACGGTGATCGGCCATGAGCTGGCGCGGGAAATTGCCGATGATGATCCCCGATATGAGGATGTGATGCTGCTGCGTGCCGAGATTGAGCGCTGCCGTGTCATTCTGGGTGAGCTTGATGATTACCAGTCGGCGGAATCGCTTGACCTGGAAACGCCGGTGCCGTTGTCGGGACTGATCGAGGAAATCCTCGACAATCGCCTTGAGCATGGCGCCGCCGCGTTCAGCATTGATTTTGATGAACGATCAGCCGTGCCAATGCCGCTTGTCAGGCGGGGGCCGGAATTGATGCATGCTCTGGAGGATCTCCTCAGCAACGCGCGTGACTTCGCCAGATCGAAGGTCAACGTGATGATCCGCTGCACGGTTCAGGACATTATTGTGACGATAAATGATGATGGTCCCGGCTTTTCGGCCGGTGTGCTGGCGCGCGTTGGGGCGCCGTGGAATACCTCGCGTCGGGGGGAGGGCGCGCATCGGGGTCTGGGTATTTTTATCGCCAGCACCTTGATTGAGTCACTTGGCGGTTCAATATTATACGGGAACGCAAAAACCGGCGGCGGTGAAGTGAAGGTTCACCTGCCAATCGGTTCGGTAGCGGAAAACCGGCTGCCTGTATGATGAACCACTGTAATGAGAGAGCGCGTTGACCGACAATTCGCTGTTGATCCTTGATGATGATGCGCCTCTTCGCACCCGCCTGCGACGCGCCATGGAAACGCGCGGCTTCGAGGTGATGGATGCCGGTTCGGTCGCAGAAGGCATCGACATCGTCCGCAAGACGCCGCCGGCCTACGCTGTTCTCGACATGAAGCTCGAGGATGGCAGCGGGTTGAGCCTTGTGTCCGAGCTGCGCGCCAAACGTGCGGAATGCCGGATCATCATGCTGACAGGCTTTGGCAATATCGCGACGGCTGTGGCGGCAGTGAAGGCCGGTGCCCTCGACTATCTGCCGAAACCGGCCGACCCTGACAGCATTGCCGCGGCACTGCGTCATACCGGTGATGGCATGCCACCACCACCGCAAGATCCGATGAGTGCGGACCGGGTGCGCTGGGAACATATCCAGCGCGTCTATGAGCAATGCGGGCGCAATGTATCAGAGACAGCACGGCGCTTGCGTATGCATCGCCGGACATTGCAGCGTATCCTCAGCAAACACGCACCGCGCGCCTGACCGCCCGCAAAACCCATTTGCGCCATCTCAACTGCATCTCCGCCGGAATCCATGTGATCGGTGATCCATCTATGTCGTGACCCGGGCGATTTGAGGTCCGGGAGATCTGGGGTCCGGGCGATTTGGGGTCTTTCGTGGCTGACGGCTATCAACTGACAGGGAATCTCTGACATGGATGTCTCGGTTTTCCTGGCCCTCGGTGCGGCTCTCTGCTGGACGATGGCGGCGCTTGTCTCGCACCGTCCGGCCACGCAGCTCGGCTCATTGCATTTCAACCGGGTCAGGATGATCGCGGCGACGCTGATCATGGGGGTGATCCTCGTTGTATCGGGGCGCCCCTTCGACATTCCGCCTGCCTATTACGCATCAATCATCCTGTCGGCGCTTGCCGGTGTCGTTCTGGGTGACTTCTTCCTGTTCGCCGCGTTGCGCCGGATCGGCCCGCGGCGAAGCAACATCCTGTTCGCCACCAATGCCGTTTTCGCCGCGTTTCTGGGATGGGCCTTTCTTGGCGAGACAGTTGGGCTGCAGGCCGGCCTTGCCATCCTGTTCGGGTTCAGTGGTGTGGTTCTGGCCGTTATCTATGGCAAACGGCGGGATATGCTGCATCAATGGGAAAATGTGACACCGCCGCTCTGGATCGGTGTTGCCTTCGGTCTTCTCGCCGCAATCTGCCAGGCATTCGGTGTGGTGTTCGTGCGGCCGGTGATGGCGGCCGGGATTGACCCCCTCGCCGTTACCCTGGCGCGGGCGGTTGTCGGTGCCATCGCGTTCTGGGCGACCTTCCCTTTCGACAGAAGTCGCAGGGGACAGCCGCTGTTCCCGCGCGGTCGGGTGCTTGGCCTCACCGCGCTGAATGGTCTGTTCGGTCTTGGCGTTGGCGCGGCGATGCTGTTGGCGGCGCTGGAGTTTGGCACGATTGCCACGGTGACCATCCTGTCTTCCACGACGCCGGTGATGATCCTTCCCTTCATCTGGCTGCGGACGGGCAAAATGCCGCCCCCGGCAGCCTGGCTTGGTGCCGTGCTGGTCGTTATCTGCACGGCACTCATCGCCAGCTGACACAGATAGATTGCCACCTTGTAGATTGCCGGTTTGCGGCGTGGTGGAATCTCTCACAACGCGCCAGATGACGGCTTTACCTGAATTGATGAATCACCCTAATATGCCGACCGGTAATTTTTTGGGCGCAGCTTTTTAAGGCGCTGCTTTATTGGCACGGGGGCGGAACGTGGCTCTTCGAATAACAGCTCTCATCCAGATTGGCCTTGCCAGCGTCATACTGGTCGCCTGCAATGCCACCACCAGTATGACGCCGCGAACCGGCGCGACCCCGGAGGCTTCCTCAGGGGCTAGCCTGGACAGTGGTGGGATCGCGCCGACGGACGCAGCAGAGATGACGGAGATGGGTGACGAGGCCGCTCAGTCACCACCACCGCTTGTCTATTCCTGGGACACCGAATTCTCCACCTTCCTGTCGCCGCCCGTCGAGGTGCGTCGTCTGGCGCGTGATGACTGTCTGGCTGACGGATACGAGATTGCCACGGTCGGCACGTTGGCACTTGATGGCAGCATCGCCACGGCGACCTTTATCTGCCGCGGCGATTTCGAGTAACATCAGGCCAGTGTGATCCTGGATGGTTGATGCTGGCAACAGTGTCGGCAGGGATTGTTTGTGAGTGAGCCTTGCCTGTCCGGGACAGGGCCGGGCTTTTACATGTGATTGGACCTGAGATGAAAACAAGACGACTTGGCGCTTCCGGCCCGCTGATTTCCGCCATTGGTATCGGCGCGATGTCCTTTACCGACTTCTATGGCACGACCGATGAGGTGCAGTCGCATGCCATTCTTGCCGCCGCACTTGATGAAGGTGTGACACATATCGACACATCGAACGCCTATGGGCCGCACCGGTCGGAGGCCGCCATCGGCAGCTTCCTTGCCAAACAGGGAAACCAGCGCAGTGATCTGTTCTCCATCGCGACGAAGGCTGGCATCACCAAGGATCCGGATACGGGCGCGCGCGTCTATAACAATTCGGCTGCGCATCTTGAGTCCGAGCTTGACGGGTCGCTGAAGCGGCTTGGCGTTGATCGGGTTGATCTTTTCTATGTCCACCGCCGTGACGCCGCGACACCCATTGAAGAGGTGACGGAAACGCTTGCTGGCCTGATCAGGAAAGGCAAGATTGGCGGCTTCGGCTATTCAGAGATTGCACCATCCTCGCTTCGCCGGGCCAACGCCGTGCATCCGGTGATGGCGGTGCAGTCGGAATATTCGCTTGCCGTGCGCTATCCCGAGCTTGGTCTTGTTCAGGCAACGGCGAAACTTGGAACGGCGCTTGTTGCCTTTTCACCGGTTGGGCGCTCGCTTCTGACCGACAAGCCGCATTCCATGGAAAAGGCTGCGGCGCTGCCGTTTCTGAAGGTCAACCCACGCTTTCAGGAGCCTAACCTGTCGGCCAACATCGCCGCCGGCGAGGGCTTCCGCCGCCTTGCCGCGGATATGGGCACCTCCGCCGCCGCCCTTGCCATTGCGTGGCTGCTGCATCAGGGTGACCATGTGATTCCGATTCCCGGAACACGCTCGCCCGCGCATCTTCACGAACATTGCGAAGGTGCCAGGCTCGATCTCGACGCGGCGGCATTGGCGGCCATCGAGGATGCGCTCCCCGTGGGATGGGCGCATGGCGACCGCTATTCAGTCGCGCAGTGGGACGGCCCTGAAAAATATTGCTGATTTCCCTGTCCTGAGCATGGCCATGATGTCGTGCGCCTGCCGGCGGCACAGATCTGGCCCCGTAAATCCGTCTGGCGATGCTCTCTGTTTGTTTACATAGGCTGTACATACGACGGACAATGCTGGCGACTGACGTGCCGTGAAAAAGGGTATCGGTGTGATGCTATATTGTTCCGGGGTGGCCCGGGGCCGAACAGGAGTTGGCGCGATGAAGTTAGTGATGAATATGGTGCGCAAGCCCTTCAAGAAGGGCGATGTTATCTTTGATACCAACGAGAAAAGTGATGAGCTGTTCCTGATCCATAGCGGCAAGGTCGAAATTCGTTCGCCCGAAGGGTTGCTGCTGGCAACTCTTGGTGAGGGTGAACTTTTCGGCGAGATGGCCTCGATCATGGGGGAGCGCATGCGCACGGCGCGCGCCGTAACCGCCACCACTGCCGTGATTGATGTCATCGACGCCTCGACCATGCAGCGCAAGCTTGGCGATGCCGATCCGGTGTTGCGCGCGCTGATCCGTACACTGACAAACCGGCTGGCTGACGCCAATATGATGAATGAAGATCAGTGGCAGCAGCTCAACATCTATCGTAGCCTCACCCCCGACGAGATTCAAAAGCCCTGACGGATGCCACATTGCAGGCGCCGAAAATCCCTGGATGAAAAACCGGCATCCGCCTGCGGCAAATCCGGCGTATCATCCCTATATAAAGAGGCGTGATCGGCGGATATGCCGGTCCGGCGGGGCATGCCCTGGCCCATTGTCAGCAGGAAGGACGTATTTATGGCCAATGAGATGACGCTCGAGCAGCTTTTTACCGAAGCCCGCTCATACAAATTTTTTTCCGACAAGCCGGTTGGCGAGGACCAGCTTCGCGCCCTCTATGAGGTGGCGAAATTCGCCCCGTCGGCGTCGAATTCCTGTCCGATGCGCATCACATTTGTAATGTCCCCGGAAGGCAAGGAAAGGTTGCTTCAGGCATCGCTGCCCGGCAATGTCGAGAAAATCAGATCGGCCCCGGTGACCGCGATCATTGCCTATGACATGGCGTTTTTCGAGAATTATCCGCGGTTGGCGCCCCATATGGAAAACCCGCCGAAAGAGGCATCACTTCCCGAGGCGGCGGTGGAAAAGCTGGCACTTCGCAACAGCTCGCTGCAGGCCGGGTTCCTGATGACGGTGGCGCGCGGCATGGGGCTTGATTGCGGGCCGATGTCGGGTTTCAAAAACGCCGTTATTGACGAGCTGTTTTATGAAGGCACGACCTGGCGTTCCAACTTCCTTGTCAATCTGGGTTATGGCGATGGCGAAAAGCTTCATGGCCGGGCCGCAAGGCTTGATTTTGACGAGGCATGCCAGATCGTCTGAGCCAGTCCCTGGCGGAGCAGATTAAACTGGCGGGGCTGGTTAAACTGGCGGGGCTGGTCAAAGACCAGACCCTCTGCCGATATGACAATCCCGCAGCCAGCACCTTTGTGCCTCGCCATCGACGGCAATGTGTCGGTGATGGCGTCGCCGGGGTCCGGTGCCGCTTGCAGGACGTAAAGAGGGCACCAAAAATGGATCACACAGCAACGGTGACTAACGATATCCAGTTTTCAGGTCAAAATTGGCTGGCGTCACCGTGCTGAGCGGCTAATCTGGGGCTCTGGCCCATCCGGGTATCAACAGGGGTTCAAAGTGATCATGACGGGACACATCTCTTTCGAGGAACTGAAATCGGAAACCATGGCCGGCACCATCGACACGGTGCTTGCCTGTATTGTCGACATGCAGGGGCGGCTTGCCGGCAAACGTTTTCACGCCGAACATTTTGTCGAGAGTGCCTGGGAAGAGACGCATTGCTGCGACTATCTGCTGGCAACCGACCTTGAAATGGCGACTCCCGACGGTTACGAGGCCACATCCTGGGAATCGGGCTATGGCGATTACATCATGAAGCCCGACCTTTCGACGCTGCGCCGCGTTCCCTGGCTCGACGGCACGGCGCTGGTGCTGTGCGATGTGCTGGACCACCACACGCATGAAGAGGTGCCACATTCACCGCGCGCGTTGTTGAAGAGACAGCTGGCGCGGGCAGCGGCGATGGGCTTTGAGGTCAAGACGGCCACCGAGCTGGAATTCTTCATTTTCGAGAAAAGCTTTGAGGAGATCCGCAAGTCGGGATTCACCAATCTTGCGCCGATCAGCGGCTATAATGAGGATTACAACATCCTGCAGACGACGAAGGAAGAGCATGTCATGCGTCCGCTTCGCAATCATCTGCGGGCGGCCGGCATTCCGGTTGAGAATTCCAAGGGCGAGGCCGAAACCGGGCAGGAAGAGCTGAACATCAAATATGCCGAGGCAATGCTGAACGCCGATTATCATACCATCGCCAAGCATGCCGCCAAGGAAATCGGCTGGCAGCAGGGCCGCGCTGTCTCGTTCCTGCCGAAATGGCATCATGACAAGGTTGGATCGTCGGCGCATATCCACCAGTCGCTGTGGAAGGATGGCGCGCCGGCATTCTATGATGCGGACGCCCCGCTCGGCATGTCGAAACTCATGCAGCACTACCTTGCCGGGCTGCTGAAATATGCTGGCGAGACAACCTATTTTCTGGCGCCCTATATCAACAGCTATAAGCGCTTTGCCAAGGGCACCTTCGCGCCGACGCGGATTATCTGGTCGGTGGATAACCGCACCGCCGGGTTCCGTGTCTGCGGTGACGGCACGCCAGGGGTACGGGTGGAATGCCGGATTGGCGGTTCCGACCTGAACCCCTATCTGGCGATAGCGGCGCAGCTGGCCGCCGGGCTGTCGGGCATCGAGGAGGGGCTTGAGCTTCCCCCCGCAACCAGAGGAGATGTCTATCGCGGGCGCACGGCGATGCTGCCGGCAACGCTTCGCGAGGCACGGGCGGCGCTGCTGCGATCAAAGATGCTGCGTGCGGCTTTTGGCGAGGCGGTCGTGCGGCATTACGGGCGTGCCGCTGGCTGGGAGATTGAGGAATTTGACCGTGTTGTCACGGATTACGAGGTGGCGCGCGGGTTTGAACGCGCCTGACCGGAAGGAAACCTGCCATGGCCGAGATAAGATGTATTTCCCCCATCGACGGAACGGTGGTGGCCGTCCGCAAGGCGATGGATCACAAGGTCGCAACCGCCGCCATCAGTGGCGCGCGTGCGGCGCAGATCGCCTGGGCGGCACGCCCGCTGGATGAACGTATCGCGCTGGTGATGGCCGGCGTTGAAGCGCTTGGCGCAGCGAATGATGACATTGTCCCCGAGCTGGCGCGCATGATGGGGCGTCCGGTCCGCTATGGCGGCGAATTTGGCGGGGTCGAGGAACGGGCCAGCCATATGGCGTCGATCGCTGCCACGTCGCTGGCCGATATCGAGGTTGGCGATGATGCCACCTTCAAAAGGTTCATTCGGCGCTTGCCGCACGGGGTGGTCTTTGTCGTCGCGCCGTGGAACTACCCCTATCTGACAGCCATCAACACCATCGCGCCGGCGCTGATCGCCGGCAATGCGGTGGTCCTGAAACATGCCACCCAGACATTGCTTGCCGGGGACCGTCTTGCCGCCGCCTTCCATGGTGCTGGCGTGCCCGAAGCCGTGTTCGTGAATATGTGCCTCGATCATGACGTGACGGCGCGGCTGATCGGTGACGGGATGTTTGACTTCATCAATTTCACCGGGTCGGTTGGTGGCGGGCGCGCCATGGAACGCGCGGCGGCGGGAACCTTCACCGGTGTCGGCACCGAACTTGGCGGCAAGGATCCCGGCTATGTGATGGCGGATGCCGATCTCGAGGCCGCGGTGGCGACTCTTGTCGATGCGGCGATGTTCAATTCCGGGCAGTGTTGCTGCGGGATCGAGCGGATCTACGTTCATGAAAGCCTGTATGACGAATTCGTCGACCGCGCGGTGGCGACGGTGAATGACTACCGTCTTGGCAATCCGCTGGATGAGGATACCACCATGGGGCCGATGGCGCATGTCCGCTTTGCCGCGCATGTCCGCCGCCAGATTGACGATGCGGTTGCGGCAGGTGCGGTGGCGCATATCGCCCGCATGCCGGGGGATGATGGCGGTGCCTATCTGACACCGCAGGTTCTGACCGATGTCACCCACGCGATGGAGGTGATGCGCGAGGAAAGCTTTGGCCCGGTGGTCGGCATCATGAAGGTGCGGGATGATGATGAGGCTGTGGCGATGATGAATGACAGCCATTACGGGCTGACAGCCAGCCTGTGGTCCAGCGATCCGGATCGCGCCGAGTCCATTGGCAACCGGGTTGAGACCGGCACGGTGTTCCTGAACCGTGCTGATTATCTTGACCCTGGCCTGTGCTGGACCGGGGTCAAGGACACCGGCCGTGGCGGCGGGTTGTCGGTCATCGGCTACCACAATCTCACCCGGCCGAAATCCTATCATTTGAAAAAGGTCACATCATGAGTCTCATCGGAAACTGGTCCTACCCAACGGCGATTCGTTTTGGTGCTGGGCGCATTGCCGAACTTGCCGATGCCTGCGCACAGCTTAATATCAGCCGTCCGCTGTTGGTTACTGATCGCGGGCTTGCCGGTCTGCCGATCACCGCGCGGGCGGTGGACTGTCTGGCCGCGGGTGGGCTGGAACACGCTCTGTTCGCCGAGGTCGATCCGAACCCGAATGAGGTGAATCTTGCGGCCGGCATCGAAGCCTACAAGGCTGGCGGGCATGATGGTGTGATTGCCTTTGGTGGCGGCTCGGGACTTGATCTTGGCAAGATGGTTGCCTTCATGGCCGGCCAGACGCGGCCGGTCTGGGATTTCGAGGATGTCGGTGACTGGTGGACCCGCGCCGATGCCGACGCCATCGCACCGATCATCGCCGTGCCGACGACCGCCGGTACCGGGTCAGAGGTCGGGCGGGCCAGCGTCATCACCAATTCACAGACGCATGTGAAAAAGATCATCTTCCATCCGAAGGTGCTACCCGGCATCGTCATCGCCGATCCCGCACTGACGGTAGGCATGCCGGATTTCATCACCGCAGGCACCGGTCTTGATGCTTTTGCACATTGCGTTGAGGCATTCAGCAGCCCGCATTATCATCCGATGTCACAGGGTATCGCGCTCGAGGGCATGCGTCTTGTGATCGACAATCTGCCACGTGCCTATAAAGTGCCGGATGACCTCGAGGCGCGCGCCCATATGATGAGCGCGGCGGCGATGGGTGCCACCGCCTTTCAGAAGGGGCTTGGTGCCATCCACGCGATGAGCCACCCGGTCGGTGCGGTCTTTAACACCCATCACGGCACCACCAACGCGGTGTGCATGCCGGCGGTGTTGGCGCTGAACGCGCCGGTGATCAGGGACAGGTTTGACCGGGCGGCACCCTATCTGGGGATTGAGGGTGGGTTTGACGGTTTCTGCGACTTCGTGCAGACCTTCAATGACAGTTTTGCCATTCCGCGCCGACTCGGCGAGATGGGTGTGACAGGTGACCGGGTGGACGACCTGGTGGCGATGGCACTGGAGGACCCGTCCTGCGGCGGCAATCCGGTGCCGCTGACGGCCGGCAATCTGCAGGCGCTGTTTGGGGCCTGTATCTAACGGGCCTGTACCCGGCGGGCCTGTATCCGGCGGGCCTGTATCCGGCTGGCCTCCAAATCTCCCCGCCTTGCTGCTGGCAAAGGGTTTCAGACCGACAGGAGGGTCAATGAGGCGCAGGCTGGCAGCATTATGGCCCTTCTCGATCGAGGCCGGTTTGATCCGGGCCTACGGTGTCGCCCTTGGCCGGCATGGCGCCACCCCGCAGGGCGTGTTCTGGAATTCGGCGAAAAGCCAGAATGCCAGATTCGCCGCGCTGCTTGCGATGATCCGTTCGCACCGGGCAAAGGCTGGTGGTGCCCCGCCTGCCATTGCCGATATCGGCTGTGGTTACGGTGCGCTGTATGATTATATGCGGGGCCGCGCCGAATTTGCCGATTGGGATTATGCCGGGTTTGATATTAATCCGGCGATGATCCGGGCCTGTCGTCAGCGCCATCCGGATGCGGCGGCGCGCTTTGATACCGGCACGACCCCGTCGCGCCCGGTCGATTACGCGCTGTTCTCGGGCACCTTCAATCTGTGCCTGATTGATGATGCGGCGCGGTGGCAGCGCTACATTCTTGACCAGCTGGCAGGTTGGCATCCGCATTGCCGCCGTGGCATGATCCTGAATCTGCTGTGCCGCCGACAGATGAGCATCACCAACAACATCTTCTATGCCGACCGGGAGGCGATTCTTCGGGCGCTGCGCCGCCGGTTCGGTGACATCCATGTCGCCGACACGCCGGGGGTGAAACATGATACCACCCTGTTTATCCCGGCGTGACAGCAGGCGGGTTTTTCAGGGGGGTGTGTCGTCTCGAACATCAACACTGCCAGGCTATTTCACAAACGGTCATACAAATGGTCCGCAAAGCCATTACATGTAGTCTGCCCACATATAGTCTGCCCACATGTAGTCTTAATTGCATAAAAACCCCTGACACCGGATATTGTCATGCCTGAAATCGATACATCCTTTGAGTTGAACGCTGACTTTTCGCGGCGCGTCGTTATTAAACCCGAAGACTATGTCTGGGAAGCCTCGCCGATGCCGGGCGTCGAGCGGATGAAGCTTGACCGCATTGGCGATGAGGTTGCGCGTGCCACCTCTCTGGTGCGCTATGCGCCGAATAGCAGCTTTTCACCACATGAGCATTCAGGTGGTGAGGAGATCTTTGTGCTGGATGGTGTGTTTGGGGATGAACATGGTGACTATCCGGCCGGCACCTATATCCGTAACCCCATAGGGACCAGACATCAGCCGGTGATCGGTGCGGACGGCGCAACGATTTTTGTGAAGCTTCACCAGTTCAGCCAGGATGATCTGAAGCAGTTTACTCTCAACACCAACACCCAATCCTGGCATCCGGGCCTGGTGGAAGGATTGACCGTGATGCCGCTCCATCAACATGAGGGCGAGAATGTCGCGCTGGTGAAATGGGCGCCGAACACGCAGTTCAACCCCCACAAGCATTGGGGCGGGGAAGAGATACTCGTCCTTGAAGGCACTTTTTATGATGAGCATGACAGCTATCCTGCGGGAAGCTGGCTGAGAAACCCGCATATGAGCCAACATTGCCCTTGCACGAAGGAAGATGGCGCCCTGATCTATGTCAAGGTCGGTCATCTGACGCAATAGTGGGGTAGGCCAAAGGGATCCACACTCGGCTTTCCCGTGGATCATTATCGGGCGTAAACTGTTGATAAAAGATGTTTATTTTAGAGAATGGTGCGCTTGGGAAGCTGCTTTACCGATGCCCTGCGTCAACTTAAGTCAACCAACTGACGATCTGGCGATGGACAAGATAACCAAAACCAAGAAGTGCGATGCCTATACCGTATGTCATCCAGAAGCCTTGCTTGGCCAGCGAGGGTAAGAAAAACGGTAGAAAGAACAGATAGGACACGGGCACCCCGACCAGAATACTCTTGGCGAATAATATGCTTTTCTCTGCTTCACCGTGCTGAAAATGGCCCAGAGCCAGCGCAAGCAAGCTGGCCAGCGGTAGAGCAATAATGAAACCAGCAAGTTCCGGACGTTTCTGAGAAAGCCAGCTAGCGAAGGCAATCACAGATGCCACCACCACAAACTTGAATAAAGTTACTATTGTCATCTCTTTTTCCAGCAGACGCGACCGTCCTGGGGGAGGCCGTCTCGTTTCGCTGTCTGTACTCAATTATCGGCGTTACAGATATTTTGCGATTTCTCTTAACTCGCTGACATCCGAGCCCGTATCTTTACCATCGAGACAGTGGTCAAGATGGTCGTGTATCAACTCCCGCTTGGCGTTGGTGATGGCATTTTGCACCGCATGTAATTGCTGTGCGATTTCGAGGCATGACCTTTTGTCTTCCATCATTTGGATCACGCCGCGAAGATGGCCTTCCGCTCTCTTGAGGCGCCGGATTATCTTTGGGTGTGACGCGTGTTGATTTTTATCGATCATGACTGCATGCGATCCCCCCGGATAGGATAATGCAACATATGTGGCGCGGCTAAATGATGAACTTTCGACTGCTGATCCTCGCAACAATATCACTTTCATTTGTTGCTAAAGTTGCGTTCGCCCACAACGTCACCGCCGGTGACGCCGGTTATGTGCAGGAGATATGGGGCGTCAATATAGTCCCCTTCATGTACCTCGGTGCCAAACACATGGTGACGGGGTATGACCACCTGCTTTTTCTATTGGGTGTTGTCTTCTTCCTATACAGGGCCCAGCAGGTTGCTTTGTATGTCAGCCTGTTCGCTTTAGGTCATTCCACTACCATGCTCCTAGGCGTGTTTTTTGAGTGGGGCATCAA
>CBFHNZ010000024.1:0-35797 GCA_965657415.1 Puniceispirillaceae bacterium (SeqCode)
ACCTCTTTTTCGAAATCCTGGCTTTGATAGTCGATCACATGGTCATAGCCATTGGCCCTTGCCAGCGCGCATTTCTCGGCCCCGCCGGCGGTGCCGATGGTGGTCGCACCAAGCGATTTCAGCCACTGGCCAGCCAGCAGCCCGACACCACCCGCCGCGGCATGGAACAGCACCGTATCGCCAGCCCCGACGGCATAGCTTCGCGATGTCAGATAGGCAACCGTCAGACCTTTCAGCATGATGGCGGCAGCGATGTCGCTGGCGATGGCGTCGGGAAGCCTGACCACCATATCGGCATTGATCGCCCGATGCGTGGCATAGGCCCCGTTCGGCAGCGTGTAGGCGACCCGGTCGCCAACCGCCAGATGCGTCACCCCATCCCCGACAGCGGCGATGATCCCGGCGCCCTCGCTGCCAAGCACAAGATCCTTGTCGACAGGCCAGGGATAGGCACCGCTGCGGATATAGATATCGAGGAAATTGACACCGATGGCCTGATGCTCGATCACCACCTCACCGGCCGCCGGGATGATGTCCCCGATCTCGATCCGGTGAATGACTTCGGCGCCGCCGGGCATCTCTGCCGCCATTGCATATCCCATCTTCATCTCCTTCGCAGTCCCTCTGCCTGTCATCACATGCATATTTTCCACGGGCATGTTTTCATTATGGCAAGATATGGGGCGCGTGCTACCTGTTGTCCAGCAACACCACCCGTCCGACATCACCCCGTCCAACATCACCCTGTTCGATTGCCACGACATGTCAGCCGATATTTTCTTCAATCCCGACCGCGACACGGCCCCCGGCCTCGACCTCGATCATGCCCGTGCGTGTGACGACGCCGACGCACTGGCAGACCATCCAGATGGCCACCCCCGGTCTGCCAGTCGGCGCGCGGGCCAGCCCGAATTCCACACCCGCCGAAAGGTCACCTGATGGCAGCCACAAAATCCGGACCTGTAGCCCTTGACTGGGGATTGCTGGCGGCGCTTGGCCTGATCTGGGGCGCTGCCTTTCTTGGCGTAGAGGTAGCGCTCGACAGCCTGCCGCCCTTATGGGTGGCGGCGGCGCGGATTTCGCTGGCGGCCCTGCTTCTTGTCGTAGTGGCGCATCTGACCGGCGAAGGGCTTCCCGGCTTTCGCACCGCCACCCGGCGCCGGATCTGGTTGCACTGCCTTGGCATGGGGCTGTTCACCAACGCCATCCCGTTCAGCCTGCTGTCATGGGGCCAACAGCATGTTACCTCAAGCTTTGCCGGCATCACCATGGCGGTGGTGCCGCTGTTCGTCCTGCCGCTGAGTCATTTCCTGATCCCGGGCGAGCGGCTGAGCCTGGCCCGGGTGATCGGCTTTCTGACCGGATTTGGGGGTGTGGTGGTGCTTGTCGGCGGTGACAGGCTGTTGGTGCCGTCCGGGAACAGTGGCAACATGATGCTGCTGTTGGCGCAGCTGGCCTGCGTCACGGCAAGCTGCTGCTATGCCTGCGGATCGATCATCACACGGTTGTGCCCGCCTGTCACCACGCTGAGTTTTGCCGCCGGCGGGCTGCTTTGCGCCAGCATTGCCATTCTGCCGCTGGCCTTCCTTGTCCATGGCACCCCAAGCGAAGTCAGTACTGCCAGCTGGACCGGCGTGTTGTTCCTGGCGCTGCTGCCAACCGGGTTGGCGACAATCCTGCTGACCATCATCGTCCGGCGCGCCGGCCCGCCCTTTCTGGCACTTGTCAATTATCAGGTGCCGGTTTGGGCGGTGCTGATCGGTGTCAGCATCCTTGACGAGGCGCTTCCGGGCCATTTCGTAATGGCGCTGCTGACAATCCTGATCGGGCTGGGGGTATCACAGCGCCTGCATCGGGTGAAAGCCGCCTGAGACAGCTTATCCAGCACAGAATATCTGACACAGGATATCAGACAGCGTCAAAATCCACCGTGACGCTGTCCGTTTTCGGGCGCGCCTGACAGGACAGAATAAAGCCCGCCTCCATCTCCCATGGTTCAAGCGAGTAATTGGCGTCCATCTCGACCTCGCCGGTGACAAGCCGGCAGCGACAGGTGCAGCACATGCCGGCCTCGCAGGAATAGGGAAGCTCCATTCCGGCGGCCTGGCCAGCGGCAAGAATGGTCTGGCGCGACGGGTCCATCGCAAAGCGGCGGGTGATGCCATCGGCCCGCAATTCAACCTGGCAGTTACCGTCCGGTGTATCATCGTCTTGGGACCTACCCGCCATCACCAGCGGTATCTTCGCACCGGACAGCGGCGCCGGGGTGAAATGTTCGGTGGCGATCCGTCCGTCATCCATGCCGCCAGCGACAAGCGCCTCGCGGCAGTCCGTCATCATGCTGTCAGGCCCGCACAGATAGGCCGCCGACAGGTGCGGCGGCGTTATCAGCCCGGCATCGACAAGCGATGCAATCTTGCCAGCATCGACACGGCCATTCAGCAGCGCGGCATCACGCGGTTCACGCGACAGCACATGCACAACGCGGCAGCGGTCAAGATAGCGGTCCTTCAGATCCTCCACCCGGTCGCGAAACATGATCGAGGCGGTGTTGCGATTGCCATAGACAAGCGTCACCCTGGTGTCCGGATGGCCGGTCGCCAGCGCCGTTTCGGCTATCGACAGGATCGGCGTGATCCCCGATCCGGCGGCCAGCAACAGGATGTCGCCCGCCGCATCGTCATTCCGGTCAACATGGACAAATCGGCCCTGCGGCGTCATCACGTCGATGCTGTCACCAACCGCGAGATTGCCCAGCGCGTGGGTGGAGAATCGCCCGCCTTCGACATGCTTGATACCAACTCCCAGCCTACCACTATGCGGCGTCGTGCAGATCGAATAGGGGCGGCGCACCTCTTCGCCATCAATAGCGGCGCGAAGTGTCAGATACTGACCGGGAAGAAAGCGATAGGACTCGGCAAGCTCCTCCGGCACGGCAAAGCCAAGCGCCACGGCGAAATCGCCAAACCGCTCAAGATGGCTGATCGTCAACTGATGAAACTTTGGTATCATGGGCGCAGGGTTATCTCAGAGACATTTGAAATAGTCGAACGGTTCATGGCAGGACAGGCAGCGATATTGCGCCTTGCAGGCGGTGGCGCCAAAGGCCGACAGCTCGGCCGTGTCGAGGCTGTCACAGCGCGGGCAGGCCACCTGCGGGCGGACGAAATAAACATCATCATCCACCTGTGAATCGGCCCGTGAGCCGGTCTGGCGCAGCGGCGGCGCAATGCCAGCCTCTTTCAGTTTTGCCCGGCCCGCCGGGGTGATCCAGTCGGTCGTCCAGGCCGGTGCCAGCACCCGCCTGACACGCGCAACGTGCCCGGCCTCGGCAACCGCGGTCTCGATGGCAAGTTCAATGGCGAGCGTCGCCGGACAGGCGGAGTAGGTGGGGGTGACATCGATCTCGACAGATGCGCCGTCGCGGCGCAATTCGCGGATGATGCCAAGATCGCCAACCGTCACCACGACCAGTTCCGGGTCGGGCACGGATTCGGCGATGCGGCGCACCGCTGCCAGCTCATCGTCACGGCCAATGTCACGCATCGCTACCATGTCTGCCCCGGATAGGCCCGCTGCATGAACTGCATCTCGGCCAGCAGATGGCCAAGCACCTCGCCATGCCGGCCGCTGCGGCCGCCGGAAATGCCGGATGTGATGTCGAGCGGCGGCAGCTGCGCCAGCGCAAAGGTGCGGGCAACCGTGCTGTCGAAACTGGCTCTGACAGCCGCCGGATCAGGCAGTAGCCCGGCCACGACGAGGCGTTCCGTTAATTCGTCATTTTCGAACATCTCGCCGATATAGGGGGCAAGATCATCAAGCGCCGCCATCATCCGGCCGGCGCTTTCTTCGGTGCCATCACCAAGCCGGATCACCCATTCGCCACTGTGCCGGACGTGATAGGCCATTTCCTTGACCGCCTTGCCGGCATGGTCGGCAAGACGCGCATCAGACGCGTGGGTCAGCCCGTCCCAGACGGGATGCATCCAGGCGGCGAACAGGAACTGGCGCAGGATGGTGAAGGCGAAATCACCATTCGGGCGTTCGACCATGAGCATATGGCGGAAATCCGTGCCGTCGCGAAGAAAGGCATAATCATCCTCACCGCGGCCACCGCCCTCGATCTCGGCGGCGTAGCCATAGCACATCCGCGCCGTCCCGATCAGATCCAGCGCCATGTTCGGCAGTGCCAGATCCTCTTCCAGCATCGGCGCATGGCCGCACCACTCGCTAAGCCTGTGGCCAAGAATCAGATGGTCATCGCCAATGCGCAGAAGCAGCGCCAAACGGTCGTTGGCAAGATCGTTGGCGAGATCGTTGGCAAGATCGTCACGGCCAGCCATCACATATGGCCCACATCATCGGGAATGTCATAGAAGGACGGGTGCCGGTAGACCTTCGAGGCTGTCGGCTCGAAATTCTCGTCGCGCTGGTCGGGGTCGGAAGCGGTGATGCCGGCCGACGGCACGACCCAGATCGAGACGCCTTCGCCGCGGCGGGTATAGACATCGCGCGCCGCCTGCAGCGCCATCACCTCGTCGCTGGCATGCACCGACCCGACATGGCTGTGGGCAAGGCCGGTCCGCGGGCGGATGAACACTTCCCATAACGGCATGAGATTCCGGGGCATAAGGGTCCGGGACGCCTGATTCCGGGCATCGTCATTCCGGGCATCGTCATTCCGGGTATCATCACTCATGAGATATCTCCACTTTCCGTCATGCCGTCGCGCTTCATTCGGCCGCCCCTCATTCGGCTGCCTGCGCCTGCCGTTTGGCGGCATGCGCCAGTGCCGCCTCGCGCACCCACGCGCCCTCATCCCAGGCCTTGCGACGGGCGGCGACGCGTTCGCGGTTCATCGGCCCGTTGCCCTTGACGACGCGCCAGAATTCATTCCAGTCGATCGGGCCAAAATCATAGCTTTGTCGCTGTTCATTCCATTTCAGGTCAGGGTCGGGGATGGTCAGCCCCAGATATTCGGCCTGCGGCACGGTGGCATCGACAAATTTCTGGCGCAGCTCGTCATTGGTAAAGCGCTTGATCTTCCATTTCACCGACTGGTCGGTGTTGCGCGATTCGCTGTCCGGCGGGCCGAACATCATCAGCACTGGCTGCCAGAACCGGTTCAGCGATTCTTGCGCCATCGCCTTTTGTGCCGATGAGCCTTGCGCCAGCGTCATGACGATTTCATAGCCCTGACGCTGGTGAAAGCTTTCCTCCTTGCAGATGCGGACCATTGCCCGCGCATAGGGGCCGTAGGAACAGCGGCAGAGCGGGATCTGGTTCATGATCGCGGCACCGTCGACAAGCCAGCCGATGGTGCCGATATCGGCCCAGCTCAGCGTCGGGTAATTGAAGATCGAGGAGTATTTCGCCGTCCCGTCGAGCAGCTCCTCGGTCATCTGTTCGCGGCTGACGCCAAGCGTCTCGGCAGCGGAATAGAGATAGAGGCCATGCCCGCCCTCATCCTGGACCTTGGCCAGAAGTGATGCCTTGCGGCGCAGCGACGGCGCGCGGGTGATCCAGTTGCCTTCAGGAAGCATGCCGACAATCTCGGAATGCGCGTGCTGGCCGATCTGCCTGACAAGCGTGCGGCGATAGCCTTCCGGCATCTCGTCATTCGGCTCGATCTTCTGTTCGTCATCGATCCGTGCCTGGAAACGGGCAAGAAACGCGTCATCCTCGACAGTACGCCCGTCGGCGCCAATCAGTCCCTGCGAATACATTGTCGTTGGTCCTTTCCGGTCTGGGCGGCCACCCCTAGATGGCCACCCCTAGATGGCCATCTCTAGATAGCCACCATGGTCAGCAGTTCATAGCGCGCCACAAGCTCATCCTCATGGTCGCGAAGTTCAACGTGCCAGCGCACCTCGCCATAATCGTCGGTGCGTCTGGTCTTGCGCTTTACCGTCAGATGGACGGTGATATCGGTGCCGGGGGTGACCGGCTTTTCAAAGCTCAGCCCGTTCAGCCCGGTATTGGCCAGCACCGGCCCGGGGGCCGGGTCGACAAACATGCCGGCGGCAAAACTGAGAAGAAGATAGCCATGCGCGACGATTCCCGGAAAGAACGGATTTTCGGCTGCCGCCTCGGCATCCGTATGGGCATAGAAACCGTCACCCGTGAAATCGGCGAAATGCGCGACATCCTCGGCGGTGATGCGGCGCGGCGATGTGACCAGCGTCTCGCCAAGCGCCAGATCACCAAACCGGCGACGGAACGGATGCGCCGGGCCTTCATGCGTCGGGCTGCCGGCAAGCCAGGTTTCACCCGCGGCCGACAACAGGGCCGGCGGGCCCTGCAGGGCGGTGCGCTGCATGTAATGCTTGACCGCGCGGATGCCGCCCAATTCCTCGCTGCCGCCGGCGCGCCCTGGGCCGCCATGCACCATATGCGGCAAGGGCGAGCCATGGCCGGTGGCCTCTGCCATCGAATCGCGGTTGTTGAAATAGAGCCTGCCATGATGGCTGGCACTGGCCGCAACGAACCGGTGCGCCAGCGCCGGATCGCGCGTTATCACCGAGGTGACAAGCGCCCCGCCGCCGCGATTGGCCAGCGCCGCTGCATGATCGGCATCGCGGTAAGGCATCAGACAGGCCACCGGCCCGAATGCTTCTTTCTCATGAAGATGGGTTGCGGCATCGGGATCGGCACAATCAAAGATTGTCGGTGCCACCCAGGCACCGCCATCAAGACCTTCGCCGGTCAGACGCGGTGGCGCGGCGCCGATGATGCAGCGAGCCTCGTCGGCAAACAGCGCGCATGTGGCAAGGACATCCTGTTTCTGGCCAGCCCCGGCAAGCGCGCCCATGCCCACCTCCTGCAGGCGTGGATCGCCAAGCGTCACTTCGCCAAGCCGGGCCACCAGCGCCTCGGCAATCGGGTGGCGAAGCGGTTCCGGAACCAGAATCCGCCGCACAGCGGTGCATTTCTGGCCTGCCTTGGCGGTGATTTCGGTGGTCACCTCTTTCACGAACAGATCAAATTCCGGGTCGCCAACCGCGACATCCTCGCCAAGGATGGTGGCGTTCAGACTGTCCTGTTCGGCCGCGAACCGGACCGAGTTGCGAAGCAGATTTTGCGTGCCGCGGAGCGCCAGCGCGGTATCCGCCGAACCGGTGAAGCTGACAGCATCCTGCGGGCCAAGCTCGTCAAACAGCGGGCCGAGCCTGCCGGAGACGAACTGCACCGCGCCATCCGGAAGACAGCCCGATTCCAGGATCATGCGAAACGCCGCCTCTGCAACATAGCCTGTCACCGTAGCCGGCTTGACGATCGCCGGCATGCCAGCAAGCAAGGTCGGGGCCAGCTTTTCCAGCATACCCCAGACCGGGAAATTGAAAGCATTGATATGGACCGCGACGCCCTGCAGCGGTGTGCAGACATGCTGGCCGACGAAACTGCCTTCACGCGACAGCATCTCGACATCGCCGTCAAGATAGACGTGCGAGTCCGGCATCTCGCGCCGTCCCTTGGAGGCAAAAACAAACATCGTGCCGATGCCGCCATCAATATCGATCCAACTGTCGGATTTTGTCGCGCCGGTGAGATAGGACAGCTCGTAAAGCTCGGCCTTGCGGGCGGACAGATATTGCGCCAATGCCTTCAGCATGCGCGCCCGGTCATGAAAACTCATCGCACGCAGTGCCGGCCCACCATGCCTCTGCGCATGCCGGTACATCGCCATGACATCAGGCGCGCCGGTGCCGGCATGGCCGATCACCGCACCCGTACAGGCGTTGTGCAGCGGCACCAGACCGAATTCCGGCGTCACCCATTTTCCGGCGACAAATGACTGGACCTGCATCAGGCTCATGTCCTGCTCTCTTTCCTCCAAGGCGGCCAGCCCTATATCCCCAGCCCTATATCCCAAGACGCACCGTCGCTACTCTCTTCTCTATTATTGACCGACCGGTCAGTCTATGTAAAGCCATAACCACGCCTGACGATCATCCGGGCGGCATATGCAGCATTTTTTACTGGTCAGCCCAACATTTTCACTGGTCAGCCAAGGGGCCGCTTGCCTAGGCTTTAGGTCCTTGTAGCGGAGACAGCTTATGAGTGACACCATACTTGTAACGACAGACGGGGCCCTTCGGACGATCACGTTGAACCGGCCGGACAAGCTCAACGCCTTCACTGCGGAGATGCATCTTGCCTTTCGTGCGGCGCTTCAGGCGGCGCGGGATGATGATGCCTGCCGCGCGGTTCTGCTGACCGGTGCCGGCCGCGGCTTTTGCGCTGGGCAGGATCTGGGTGACCGTGACCCGGCCAAGGGCGAGGTGCCGGACCTTGGCGAGACGCTGCGCAATTTCTTCAATCCGAATATCCGGTTGATCCGCGACATGCCGAAACCGACCATTGCCGCGGTGAATGGCGCGGCGGCCGGGGCCGGGGCCAATATCGCGCTGGCCTGTGATATCGTCCTGGCGGCGCGCGGCGCGAAGTTCCTGCAGGCATTCGCGCGCATCGGGCTGATTCCGGATGCCGGCGGCAGCTGGGCGCTGACCCGCCTTGTCGGGCCGGCGCGGGCGCGCGGACTGGCGATGCTGGCCGAACCGCTGCCGGCGGAAACGGCCGCCGACTGGGGGTTGATCTGGAAGGCTGTCGATGATGATGATCTGATGACAGAGGCGCGTGACCTGGCAGGCAAGCTCGCCACCGGCCCGACCACCGGCCTCGCCATGACCAAACAGGCCATCTTGGCGGCAACAGAGAACACGCTGGAGGAACAGTTGGAGCTGGAAGCCGAATTGCAGTCACGCGCCGGTGCCACCGATGATTATCGTGAAGGTGTGACTGCCTTCCTTGAGAAACGCCGACCAGACTTCACCGGACATTGAGAAACCAGACCCGTGCCATGATCTTTGACCTGACGAGACTCCCCGACGATTTCATTGATGACCCGCATCCGCATTACGCGGCGCTTCGCGCGCGCGAACCGGTCTATGAAATGCCGGGCGGCGGGCTGTTCCTGTCACGCCATGCCGATCTTGTGCGTGTCTATAAGGACCGTCGGACCTTTTCATCCGACAAGAAGATCGAATTCTTTCCAAAATTTGGAGATTCGCTTCTCTATCAGCATCACACAACCTCGCTTGTGTTCAATGACGCGCCGCTGCACACGCGGGTAAGACGGGCCATCGCCGGGGCCCTTGCACCACGCGCCATCGCCGGCATGGATGTTGTTGTGCAGCAGCTTGTCGACCAGCTGATCGAAGATCTTGCCACACGCCACCAGGCCGGCAAGCCGGTCGATGCGGTGGCGCATTTCGCGCAGAACATCCCGATTGAGGTGATTGGCAATCTTCTGGCCATCCCGCGGGCCGAACGGGAACCGCTTCGCGACTGGTCGCTGGCCATCCTCGGCGCACTGGAGCCGGAAATCTCGCAGCAGCAATTCGATGAAGGCGAAAGCGCGGTCCGCGAGTTTCTTGCCTATCTCGAGGCGCTTGTCGCACGGCGGCGCGCCGAGGGGCTGGAAGATTCCGGTGACATCATGGCGCGCCTGATCCGCGAGACCGGCGAAGCTGGTGAGGATACCAACCTGTTGCCGCATGAGCTGCTGCAAAACTGCATCTTTATCCTGAATGCCGGCCATGAAACGACAACCAACCTGATCTGTTCGGGGATTTTCCTGCTGGCACAGCGTCCACAGATCGTCGCCCAACTTGCCGACAATCCGGATTTATGGGCAGCTGCCATCGAGGAAATTCTGCGAATGGAGAGCCCGAATCAGCTTGGCAACAGGCGGGCCGTGGCCGATTTCGAGATGGGCGGGCGCAGCTGGCCTGCCGGCACGCTGATCACGCTTGGCATGGGTGCCGCCAACCGCGACCCGGCAATGTTCGACCAGCCTGACGAATTCCGCCTCGACCGCGGTGACAACCAACATCTTGCCTTTGCCGGCGGGGTGCATGTCTGCGCCGGTAACAGCATCGCGCGGATCGAGGGGCAGATCGCGCTGGCAAGCCTGTTCCGCCGCTGGCCCGATCTGCAAGTGGGGGACGGCATGCGCCGCTCGCCACGCGTGCGCTTCCGCGGATTTGAAGTCATGCCGCTGGCGCTTGCCGGCGGGGCATGAGGGCACTGGACTTTTCGCGGCGAAGCAGGGCATGGTGACAGGGTTGCAGGACATGAATACAGGGCCGTGAGGGGAACAGGTAATGGACAAGCGCAATCTGATTGTGATGGTGAAATGCGAGATCGGGCGCACCTATGATGTCGCGGCCGTGCTGGCCGACCTGCCCGAGGCACCCATCGTCTATTCGACCTCCGGCGATTATGATCTGTTCACCATGTTCAGGCTCGATAACAATGATGATATCGGCCAGTATGTGTGCGAGACCATCCAGAAGATCGAGGGTGTTCGCGACACCAACACCATCGTCTGTTTCAACCCCTTCACCAAGGATCGGGGCATCTGAGTGATGCCGGCCGACACCCCGTCAGCAAAGCCCCATGAAGGCGTCTGGCTCGATGCCTTTGCCGAGCTGTTCTCGATGTGCGGGGCGCGCGCCGGCGAGACCATAACGCTGTTGACGGAAACACAGAGCCGGCAGATCAATGTCGACCTGGCGGTGCGTGCCCTGAACCGTCTGCAGCTGGCGCATCAGATCATCATCGTTCCCGGCAAGCCGCCAGCCCCAGGTCCGATCATCCGGTCGACCGGTGCCTCGACAGCGCTGACCGGCGAGACGGCCGCGGTCAGCAGATTGTGCGGGTCCGACCTTGTCATCGATCTGACGGTCGAGGGGTTGATGCATGCGCCGGAAACCGCCGGCATTCTGAAGGCTGGGGCGCGGATCATGACGATCTCGAACGAGCATCCGGAAATTCTGGCGCGACTTCGCCCCGACCCGGCGATGAAACAGATTGTTCGCGATGCTGTTGCCGCCTGTCGCGCTGCCGGCAGGATGACAGTGACCTCGCCTGCCGGAACCGACCTGACCGTGACGATGACCGACACACCGACAGTTGGTGTCTGGGGCTGGACCGACCGGCCGGGAACGCTGGCGCACTGGCCCGGCGGGCTTGTCGTCAGCTTTCCGCGTCAGGCAAGTTGCAACGGCAGCATCGTCTTTGCCCCGGGTGACATCAATCTGACCTTCAAACGCTATTTTGAAAGTGAGGTTCGCTGCGTGATCAAGGATGATTTCATCACCGAGATCAGGGGCACGGGCACCGATGCCCAACTGATGAAGCGCTATCTCGAAGGCTTCAATGATCCGCTTGCCTTTGCCACCAGCCATGTCGGCTGGGGGTTGAATCCAGCGGCGCGGTATGAGGCGCTGACGATGTATGACAAGGCAGATTTGAACGGCACCGAGCTTCGCGCGCTCGCCGGAAATTTCCTGTATTCAACAGGCGCCAATGAATTTGCGGGACGCTTCACCGAAGGGCATTTCGATCTGCCGATGATGGGATGCACCATCAGCCTCGATGACAGGGTTGTCGTTCGCGACGGCGTGCCGGTATGACCGGCGCGGGCGACACCACGGCACGTCTGCACGCCGCCGGAACCAGCTTCCTTGCCGGTGGCAGCGAACATGCAGACGCGCCACCGCTTGTCTGTCTTCATGGCATTGGCGGTGATGCGACGAGTTTCAGCGCGCAGATCGAGGATCTGGCGGGGTCTGACCAGCGGGTTCTGTCATGGGACATGCCAGGCTATGGCAGATCGGCGCCGCTTGCCGCGATGGAGTTCGCCACGCTTTGCGACCGACTCTGCGCCGCACTGGATGAGCTTGGCCTGCACCGCGTGATCATCGTCGGCCAGTCGATTGGCGGGATGATCGCGCAGGAAATGGCAATCCGCCACCCGGACCGGATTGCCGGGTTGGTGCTGATCGCCACCGTGCCGGGTTTTGGCGGTCGTGATGACAGCTTCCGCGATAGCTTCCTGGCCGCAAGGCTGGCACCGCTTGATCGGGGAATAAGCATGGCGGCGCTTGCCGGCGAGGCCATTCCGGCCGTGCTTGGCCCGAATGCCGACAGCGCCACCCGCGATGCGGCAATCAAGGCCATGGCGGGCATCCCCGAGGCCGCCTACCGCCAGGTGCTGGCAACGCTGGTCCGTTTCAACAGGCGCGATGATCAGCATCTGATCACCTGCCCCTGTCTTTTGATCGCTGGTGGCAAGGATGACAACAGCCCGGCCAGGGTGATGGAAAAGATGGCAGATCGCCTGCCGGATGCGGCATTACTGGTGATTGAAAATGCCGGTCATCTGGTCAATAGTGAAGCGCATCAGGACTGCAATGCGGCCATAGCGGTATTTTTGCAGCGCCTTCGACAGAATAATGACCGGTCTTCTGTAGACGGTAACGGGCAGGAGCAGACACATCATGCATGATGGCAGCACAGCACGACTTGACGGACAGCCTGTGGACGCACCTATATTTGAGCCTGATAGCTGGAACCTGACCGAATTCGAGGCCGCACTCTGCGCCGAGACCCGGGCGCTGGCGCAAGCAAAATTCGCGCCGCGCGCCGCCGAGATCGATCGCGAGGCACGCTTCCCGACCGAGAATTACGCCGATCTGAAGGCACATGATCTTCTTGGCATCTGCATCCCTGCCGAACATGGCGGGCGCGGTGCCGATCTGCGCGCCTATATGTTGGCGGCGGCGGAAATCGGTCGTTATTGCGGAGCCACCGCGCTGACCTTCAACATGCATGTCAGTTCCTGCCTGTGGACGGGGGTTCTGGCCGATGGTGTGGATATGAGCGCGGCGCAGCGCACCGAACATGCTGCAATGCGGATCCCCCATTACAGACGCATCCTTGAAGACGGTGCGATCTATGCGCAGCCCTTTTCCGAGGGCGGCGATGCGGCGGCCGGCAAGGCGGCGTTCGGGACCACGGCGCTGCGCACCGACGGCGGATGGATCGTCAATGGCCGCAAGATCTTTGCCTCGCTGTCTGGCCATGCAGATTATTACGGCGTTCTGTGTACCGAGCTGGAGACAGCGGATAGCCGCCCGTCACGCGCCAACACGATGTATGTGGCGATCCAGCGCGACACCCCGGGCGTGTCCGTCGAGGGACATTGGGACCCGCTTGGCATGCGTGGCACCGTGTCGAGAACGCTGATCTTCAAGGATGTCTTCATCCCGTTCAGCGAACAGCTGATGCCACGCGGCGTCTATTTCAACGCCGCCAAGCAATGGCCGCACATGTTTATGACGCTGACCCCGAGCTATATGGGGATTGCGCAGGCAGCCTATGATTTCACCGTACGCTATCTTCGCGGCGAAATGCCCGGCACGCCGCCGGTGAAACGCCGGATGTACCCGACCAAACAGCTTGCCGTCGCGCAGATGAAGATCATGCTGGAACAGACAAAATCGCTCTGGTTCCAGTCGATCAGCGAGGCGCGCCCCAATCCCGGCAAGGATTCATTGCTGCGCGCCTGGGCGGCACAATACAGCGTGATGGAAAACGCCAACGAGATCGCCCAGCTTGCCATCCGCACCTGTGGCGGCCAGGCGATGCTTAAATCGCTGCCTCTCGAGCGGCTCTATCGTGACAGCCGCTGCGGCGCGCTGATGCTTCCCTGGACCGCCGAGCTGTGTACCGACATGCTTGGCAAGGGCGTGCTGTACGAGCCTGGCGAGACCGATGAGGATCCGGCCTAGGGTGCAGAATAGCCGGATTGACAGCCTGGTGGCGGCGCATGCCGCCGCGACCCCACATCGGCCGGCCCTCACTTTTGACGGGGCAACCCTCAGCTATGCCGCGCTGGACAAGTCTGTCGGCGCGATGGCTGGCTGGCTGGCGGCGGAGGGGATTGCCGCCGGCGACCGTGTCGCCCTCTATGCCCGCAATCACTCTGACAGTTTTATAACGCTGCTGGCCGTCTCGCGCCTTGGCGCGGTGATGGTGCCGCTGAACTGGCGACTGTCCGAAGCCGAGCTTTCATGGCAGATGGCAGATGCCGCGCCGGCATTGTTGATCCACGGGACGGAATTTGCCGAGATGGCGGCCATGCTGGCGGCCGGGTCAGCCTGCCCGCGCATCGCCCTTGGCGCCGAGCTGGAGGCCGCACGGGACGGGCATACGCTTGCCGAGGCGGATGGCGCCGGCCGCGCCGATGCCGAATTGATGATTGTCTACACCTCGGGAACCACCGGCCGGCCAAAGGGCGCGGTGCTGGCGCAGCCAGCGATGATCGCCAATGCGGTGATGAGCCATGATGCCTATGCGATGACGGCAGATGACGTGGTGCTGAACATCCTGCCGCTGTTCCATGTCGGCGGGCTGAATATCCAGCCGCTGCCAGCGCTGCTCTGCGGCGCGCATGTGGTGATCGCCCCGGCTTTTGAGCCCGCCGCCACGCTGGCGGCGATTGGCCTGCACGCCATCACCCAGGTCACGGTTGTACCGACGGTGCTGGCGGCCCTGGTGGCGCAGGACAGCTGGCCGACGGCGAATCTGGACAGCCTGCGAATGATAGCCATCGGGTCAACCGATGTGCCGGTTCCCCTCATTCAGCAGGTTCATGACCGCGGCATTCCGGTGGTGCAGGTCTATGGCGCCACCGAAACGTCTCCAACAGCGATCTATCAGACGGCCGATATCGCCTTTGACACCGCCGGGTCGATCGGGCGTGCGGGGTGCGCCTGCGAGATTCGCATTGCCGCCCCGGACGGCAGCGAGATGCCAGCCGGCGAGGTCGGCGAGATATGGGTGCGCGGCGACAACATCCTGACCCGCTACTGGAACAACGAGCCGGCAAGCCGGGAGAGCATCACCGATGGCTGGTTCCATACCGGTGACATGGCGCGGATCGATGATCGGGGGCTGTACTGGTTCGCCGACAGGCTGAAGCATGTCATCATCTCAGGCGGTGAGAACATCTATCCTGCCGAGCTGGAACGGGTGCTTCGTGACATGAAGGGGCTGTCTGAATTCGCCATTGTCGGGCGCGAAGACCCGCATTGGGGACAGGTTCCCGTTATCGTCGCGGTGCGCGGCGATGATACTGTCACCGGCGATGCCGTGCTGGCGCATTTCGACGGACGACTGGCCCGCTTCAAGCGACCGAAGGATGTGGTGTTTGTCGCGGCTCTGCCACGCAACGCCCTTGGCAAGATCGTCGCCGAAGATGTGCGGGCGTTGCTGCGGGCCTGACACCGCCGCGACCAGCCCATCACCCCCGTGAACGGTAAACTGGCTAGCCCATCATCGAGGGCAGGAACAGCGCAAGCGACGGCACCGCGGCGAGCAGGATCAGGCGGCAGATGTCGGCCAGCCAGAACGGCGTCACACCCTTGAAGATGGTACTGACCGAAACATCCTTCAGCACCCCTTTCAGCACGAACACATTCAACCCGATGGGCGGCGTGATCAGGCTGATCTCGGTCACCACGACAACCAGGATGCCGAACCAGATCAGATCAAAACCGAGATTGGCCACCACCGGCGCGAAGATCGGCACGGTCAGCAGGATCATCGACAGCGATTCAAACACACAGCCAAGCAGGACATAGATTAGCAGGATGATGAAAATCACCCCGAGAGGGGACAGATCGAACGCATTGACGATGCTGATCAGACCATCGGGAAGACCGGCCCGGTTGACGAAGTTCGAGAAGATCAACGCGCCGAACAGGATGAAGAAAAGCTTTGCCGTGGTGATGGTCGTTTCACGAAGCACCTGCATCAGCGCGCCGTCACGCAGCGCACCGCGCCGCCAGGCGATGAGAAGCGCCCCGGCAGCGCCCATACCCGACGCCTCGGTCGGGGTGAACATGCCGGCATAGATGCCACCAATGACAAAGATGAACAGGCCAAGTGTCGTCCACACATCCCGAAGCGCCATAAACCTCTCGCGCCAGTTCGACCGTTCACCTGCCGGACCGAGCGCCGGGTTGCGCGTCACCACGAAAACCACGGCAAGGATGTAGAACAGAATGCCGAGAAGGCCGGGAAGCACCCCGGCGACAAAAAGTTTACCAACCGACTGTTCGGTCAGGAAACCGTAGATCACCAGCATCACGCTTGGCGGAATCAGGATGCCAAGCGTGCCGCCAGCGGCAATTGACGCGGTGGCAAGCGAATCATCATATTTATAGCGCCGCATTTCGGGCATCGAGACCTTCGACATCGTCGCCGCCGTCGCCAGCGAAGACCCGCAAATGGCCGAAAACATGCCGCAGGCGGCAATTGTCGACATTGCCAGACCACCACGCCGATGACCAAGGAACACATAGGCGGCGCGGTAAAGTTCCTTTGCCATGCCGCCGCGTTCGACAAGAAGGCCCATCAGAATGAACATCGGCAGCACCGACAATTCATATTTCTGACCGGAATCGATCACCAGCCGCGCGGCGTTGGAAATCGCCGCCCGGTCACTGGCCAGAAGAGAGAATCCGACACCGCCCACAATGCCAAGCGCCAACCCCAGCGGCATCCGCAGGAAAGCAAGCAACAGCAGGGCCGCAAAGCCGATAAGTGAAACAATCATTTTCTATTCCCCCGGCGCCCGGCTGCCGGTCTCGTCGGGCAGCATACGCCCCGGCCGCAACAGTAGGCGAAGCCCGCGAAAGCCGGCGAAGACCGCCGACAGATAAACCATGGCGGTGATCAGGCTCACGATCAGATAGCGTGGAATATGAAGATAGATTGTCTTGTCACCATCTTCCCATGCACGCACGGCATAATCGAACACCCGGTCCGCAACAATGAAGACAGCGATCACGGTAGCAAGGCTGAAAATCACGCTAACAACCCAGCCGAACCAGCCCTTGCGAACAAAGCTGAAAAGATCGACCACGACCTGATCATCACGCAGAAACATCGCCGGCAGCGAGAAAAAGATCGTGCCGGCCATCGAGATCTGCACCAGCTCGGTCGCGCCGACCACTGGTGCCCGGAAAAAATAGCGCCCAATAACATCGACACAGGTCAGCCCGACAAGCCACAGAAGAACTAGACAGGCCAACATCATGCAGATATCGGCAATCTTCCCCGCAACCTTGTTGAGCCGTGCGATCAGCGGGTGATCATTGGCGACCTCATTCATCCTCGTCAGTCTCCTCCAGCAGGCTGCCCGGGCAGCCCTGCCCATCAGTCTTCACATCATCCGAATAGCAATTGTTCGCCCGACCACCAACCCGTTTTCATCCCTGCATCCGGTTTCCACGGTCGGCGCTTACCTTAGAGAAACCCGCCTTTACCGCATAGCCGGAAACAATCGCCTTGCGATCTTCATAGCTGAGAACATCATCGACATTGTCGAACCCGGCCGGAGCCAGTTTTTCGACCTCGTCAATCACCCCTTCAGGGCCGCCCTTGCGGTTGTTGACCACAATGTCAGCCGTAACCGGCAACCGTTGTTTTTCATAGAACCAGAGAGCGGCCCGGGGATGTTCGGCCTGCTGCAGCTGGTCGCTCAGGCAGCGGGCGTCGAGAATGGCCTGACTGGCACCGTTCGAGCCGACCGGATACATCGGGTGCGCCGCATCGCCAAGCAGCGTCACACGGCCGAAGGTCCATCGCGGCAGCGGGTCACGATCCGCCATCGGGTATTCAAAAATTCCGTCTGTTGCCCGCACCAGACTTTCGATATCAAATTCGGGAATGGCGAAACGGAGCGCATGCGGCAGCACCGTCGACAGCGAAACGCTGCGCGACCAGCTATTGTCCGGCGGCGGCGTGATGGCCGGGTCCTTGGTCCGGATATTGACCACCCAGTTCATCAGCTGTTTGCCGTTCTTCGGCGTATCAATCGGATACAGCACGAATTTACCACCAAGCCCGCCGCCGATGGCCATGCTTTCTCCATCGCGCCATGACGGCCATTCAGTAGCCCCGCGCCACATCATCACCCCGTTCCAGCGTGGCTGCGCCTCGTCCGGATAGAAGATTTTTCTACCGCAAGAATGAATGCCGTCGGCGCAGATCAGAATATCGCCGGTCGCCGTGATCCCGCCGCAACCCTCCAGCGTATCGACAAAATTGGCTGTGACACCGGCCTCGTTCTGTACAAAGCCGGCAAGCCGCCTGCCGGTGATCACCGCTTCTGGGCCGGCGCGCTCGACGAACGCATCAAAAAGAAGTTTCTGCAGCCTGCCGCGGTGGATGGAGAATTGCGGCACCTCATGGCCGGCATGCATGCCGCGCAACTCGGACCAGACTTCCTGCCCTGACTTGGTGAAATAGGTCAGACTGCGGGTGCGCAGGCCGACCCTGTCGAGCCCATCAAGAAGGCCAAGCGCCTCAAGCTCGCGGATGGCGTGCGGCAGAATATTGATACCGACCCCAGCCTCGCGAATGCGTGCGGCGGATTCATAGACCCGCACGTCGATATTCCGGGCCCGCAGCATCAGGGCGGTGGTCAAGCCGCCGATCCCCCCGCCGGCGATGATGACCTTCATGTCAGTCGTCCTCAGGCGGTGGCAGAAAATCTACCTCATGCTTGGCCGACAGTTCGACAACCTCCGCCGGGTTGGCGCTCGGCCCGAGATTATGGATGCCCCAGAACAGATCATACAGCTTGCGGGCCGGCGCTACCCAGAACAGGCATTTGTTCATCTCTTCGGAATGATTGAAGATGCCATGAGGGATCCCCCGTGGCAGCCTGATCAGATCACCCGGCGTGGCAAAGGCTTCAGACCCGTCGAGAATCAGGTCGAACTTACCCTCCAGGACATAAATGAATTCATCCTGCTCGGGATGGATATGCGGCGGCACAAAGGTGCCCGGTGGCAATGTCGCGTGCCAGGAAAACGAATCGTCACTCCAGTGTTTCGGGACATAGGTCTGGCCAAGGATGTTCCAGGAAATGTCCTCCATCCCTTCATTCGATTTCGTGACACCAGCTGTCATCTGCATTTGTTGACCTCATTTCCAATAAATTCCCGACACCAGAATGAACGGTAACAGACGCTCCGGCAAGCAGCAATCGGCCAGACGCCTGCCAACGACATGATCAGGAACCTCACGAGAGACATAATAAGCCGGGAACGTAATAAGATTGTCGGCAGACCGGTTTTCTCTTGACTGCACCGAAAGACCCATCACAGGCTGTGGGATGATCATTTGACCAACCTGGGCATGACGGAAGAGATTTCATGAAGAAGCTCGATGCGGCCCGGAGTTATCTTGCAAGGAGGAATTGCATGAAAAAGATTGTTGCTGGTCTGGTTATGGCGCTGCCGATGCTGGCGTCCGGTCAGGCGATGGCCGCTGACAAGGAGCTGATTATCTCGTCATGGGCGGCGCCTGTTCACACCATGAACAAGGACATTTTCCCCTGGATGATCTCCGAAATGGAGAAATGCTCGGGCGGCAGCCTGACGGCGAAGATCGAATACGGGCTGGCCCCGCCGCCAGCGCAATATGACACCGTTCGCGACGGCGTCGCAGATTTCGGCTGGATCGTGTATGGCTACACCCCGGGCAAGTTCGAGACCACGAAGATCGCCGAGCTTCCGGGCAATGGCGGCAATGCCGAGGACATGTCGGTTGCCTTCCAGATGACGCATGAAAAATATCTTGCCGCGGCCAAGGAGGCCAAGGGCGTCAATATCCTCGCCAACTATGTTCACGGCCCGGGCCATGTGAACACGGTGAAGCCGGTGACTTCCTACAAGGAAATTGTCGGCATGAAGCTTCGTGTCGGTGGCGGTGTCGCCAATGACATCGGCACCGCGCTTGGTGTTGCCGGTGTCAACATGCCAGCGACTGCCGTCTATGAGGCCGTATCGTCTGGCGTTACCGAAGGCGTCTTCTTCCCGATGGAAACGATGTATGCCTTCAAGGTCGCCGAAGTCGCGAAACACACCTTCCGCAACCCGGAAGGCATGTACACCACCGCCTTTGGCCTGATCATGAACAGCGATACCTATGATGATCTGTCGGCCGCACACAAGAAGTGCATCGACGGCATGACAGGCGTCGACATGGCCCGCCGGATCGGCAAATGGTGGGACGAGGCCGACGCGCTTGGCTATGAGAAATTCGCCGAGATGGGTGGCACCGTCATTGATGCCAGCGCCGCCGAGCAGGCTTATTTCCGCGAGAAGACCGCCGGCGTGGAAGCCGAGGTTCTCGCCGCGATTGATGGGCGGGGCGTTGATGCCAAGGCCGCGCTGGACTATTTCCGCTCGCAGCTGAAGTAAGGCGGAACATTTCACCGTTGACAACGCTTTGAACAGGCGGCCCGCGGGCCGCCTGTTCTGTTTCACCACCTTGCCCTGCATCAATAACCGGACCGGACTCTCATGACCTTTTCCTCGCCGCTGGCCGCCTCGGCCGCCCCGCTTGCCTTCCTGCCGCCGGCCGACCCCGATGACGCCTATGAGAACAGGCTTCACATCCCGCACGCCGACCAGCATCTTGCCGCCTGGCCAGCGGACGCCGCGGCCTTTCGCGACCGGCATCAGGCCATCCGGCGCGACCTTGCCTATGGCCCCAATGCGCGCACCGCATATGATCTGTTCCTGCCGGAAGGTGGTATCGACGCCGCAAGAGGCGTTGTCGGCGTCATTCATGGCGGTTATTGGGTGGCGCTGTCGAAGGATGATTTCTCGCATCTGGCGGCAGGGTTACTGGCCCGCGGATGGGCCGTCGCGATGATCGGCTACACGCTGGCGCCGCAGGCCCGGATTGCCGTCATCACGCAGGAAGTCGCCACCGCCGTCAGCCGTCTTGGCGCGGTCGGGACGGGGCCGCTCCGGCTGGTCGGACATTCCGCCGGTGGGCATCTTGTCACCCGCATGATGTGCCGCGATGTGACGCTTGACGGTGCGGCGCTGGATCGTCTCGACAGGGTGGTGTCGATCAGCGGTCTGCACGATCTGCGGCCACTGCACGGGCTGGCGAAAAATGAACTCTGGCAGCTTGATGATGCCGAAGCGCTGCAGGAAAGCCCGGTGCTGCAGACACCGCGCCCCGGCATTGATCTTGTTTGCGCCGCCGGCGCGGATGAGCGCCCGGAATTCATCCGCCAGAACGCGTTGTTGCCGCTCACCTGGCAGGGGCTTGGCGTGTCAGGCCATAGCCAGCTTTTGGCCGGGCACAATCATTTCACCATTATCGAGACGATGACCGACCCGGACAGCCAGCTCTGCCAGCTGATCGACGGACCGCTGGGGTGACCGCCGGCCGGTTTGAGCCCAGAGCCCAGAGCCCAGAGCCTAGAGCCGTGCGTAGGTGCTTGTCAGATCGGCCGCGAGCTTGCCGGTGGCATGGTCGGTGATGGTGATTCGCCCGACAACCAGCCGCCGTCCAGCCTTCAGAATATCGACCGTGACATCACCGCCGGCATCACCAAGCGGGCGCAGGAACCGGCTGGCGATATCCACCGTCGTGATCGGCGCATAGCTGCCGGTCGACGCCGTGACTGCCGCAATCATCGCCGTGTCGGCGGCGGCGACGATGGCCTGGCCACAGATCATCCCGGCATCGCGGGTCAGCCGATTGCTGAATGGCAGGAAAAAGCGGGATTGCACCGGCGAGACAGAGGTTACCCGCAGCCCCAGATCACGCACCCAGGGTGCAGTCACCTCATCAAGAAGCGCCTGCGCCGCGGCGGTGTCGAAGGTGTCCTGCGGCGCGTCCTGATTCGTATCTGCCATTACTCTGCATCCCTGTTGCTGTCCATTCCACGACCTATGCGCGAAGCCCCGGTCGGCGCTCTTGACTAACCGGACGGTCAATCTTTACCGTTGCATGATCGTTGCCGGAATTGTCGGGTTGGTCAAGTTGGGCCGGTCAAGTTGGGCCAGTCAAGTTGGGCCGGTCAAGTTGGGCCGGTCAAGCTGATGGCCGGTGCGCCGCTGCCAACAAGCCACCGGCAACAAGCCACCGGCAACAAGCCACTGCCGGGATAGGGAGAGACGGGAATGTCAGAAGCCACCACCAGGGGAATCACCGGGGACACAACCGGGGACACAACCGAGGACATTGCGGAAGATATTGCCCGTACCGTCGCTGAGGCGATGATCGGAAAATGCGGCTTCTCGCAGTTGCTTGGCATGCGGATTGTGGATACCGGGTCAGACTTTGCGAAGGTCGAGATGACGCTTGCCGAGCGTCACCTGAACGGCTTTGGCATCGCCCATGGTGGCGCCATTTTCGCGCTTGCCGACACGGCCTTCGCGCATGCCTGCAATTCCGCGAACATCGTGACGGTGGCGCAGCAATGCCAGGTGAATTTCCTGAAACCCGGCAAGGCCGGCGAGACCCTGATCGCGACCGCGCAGGGGCGCACCCGCAGCGGACGGACCGGCCTTTTTGACGTTACCATCGCCACCCAGAATGGCGCGGTGATTGCCGAATTCCGCGGCATGTCACGGACGCTGAGCGACCCTGTCATCCCGCCATCTGTGTGATTTCGACCACCCCCGAACAGACGAGACCATGATGCGTGACCTGAGCCCTTCAAAAGACATTCTGGACCCGATCGAGATAGCCTCGCGCGACGAGATCATGGCGCTGCAACTGCAACGCCTGAAATGGACGCTTGCACATGCCTATGAGAATGTGCCGCTCTATCGCCGCAAGTTCGACGCGGCCGGCGTTCACCCCGACGATCTGAAGGCGCTTGAGGATATCGCCAGATTTCCCTTCACGACAAAAGAGGATCTGCGGCAGAGCTATCCGTTCGAGATGATGGCCGTGCCACTGGAAAAGGTCGCGCGCATCCATGCCTCAAGCGGCACCACCGGCAAGCCGACCGTGGTCGGCTACACGCAAACGGATGTCGATAACTGGGCGCATCTGGTGGCGCGCTCGATCCGTGCTTCGGGCGGGCGTCCCGGTGACCGCGTCCATGTCGCCTATGGCTATGGGCTGTTCACCGGCGGGCTTGGCGCGCATTACGGTGCCGAGGCGATGGGCTGCACGGTGATCCCGGTCAGCGGCGGCATGACCCAGCGGCAGGTCCAGCTGATTGTCGACTTCAAGCCTGACATCATCATGGTCACGCCATCCTACATGCTGGCCATCGCCGACGAGTTCGAACGCCAGGGCATTGATCCGCGAAGCACCAGCCTGAAAAGCGGCATCTTCGGCGCCGAACCATGGACCGACGCGCTGCGGGCCGAGATCGAGCAGCGATTCGACATGCATGGCGTCGATATCTATGGCCTGTCCGAGGTAATGGGCCCCGGCGTTGCCAATGAAGCGGTCGAGGAAAAGGATGGGTTGTATGTCTGGGAGGATCATTTCCTGCCCGAGATCATTGACCCGGAGGCCGGCACGCCGCGTGCCGATGGCGAAACAGGCGAGCTTGTCTTCACCTCGCTGACCAAGGAAGCGCTGCCGATCATCCGCTACCGCACCCGCGATCTGACCAGGCTTCGGGCCGGCGGTGCGCGGACGATGCGGCGAATGGACAAGATAACGGGCCGCAGCGACGATCTGATCATCCTGCGCGGCGTCAATGTCTTCCCAAGCCAGATCGAGGAACATATCGTGCAGATCGATGGCATCAGCCCGCATTACCAGATCGAGCTGTGGAAGGACGGCCCGCTGGACTCGATGACGGTTCGCGTCGAGGCCGCGCCGGGGCATGAGGGCGAGGACCGCCGCGCCACACTGGCCGCCATGCTTGGCGACAACATCAAGCAGAATGTCGGCATTTCGGCGGTGATCGATGTCACCCCGGTCGGTGCCGTTGACAGGTCTGCCGGCAAGGCGGTTCGCATCATCGACCGCCGCGGCGACTGAGGGGCACCGGAGCGATGCCGCGACGCCGCGCCGTCAGCTATGACAGCAAGCTGGAACATATCCGCGACACCGCGGCCGGGATGTTTGCGCGGGACGGATTCAGCCGCACCTCGATGGCCGAGCTTGCCGCCGCCTGTGGTGTGTCGAAGGCGCTTCTCTATCACTATTTCAACAGCAAGGAAGCGATGCTGTTCGACATTCTGCAAACCTATCTCGGTGGTCTGGAAAAGGCCGTCGCGATTAATGGCGCAATTGATGGCGCAATTGATGGCAACAAGGCGGCATCTGCCCGCGATCATCTTCGCGACCTGATCCGGGCGCTGTTGCGGCAATATCGCGAGGCTGGCAACACGCACAAGCTTCTGACCTTCGAATTACCGGTACTGCCGGCCGACCAGCAGGCAGAATTGCGCGCCGCCGAACGAAGGATCATGGCCCGGTTCGATGTCGCGCTTGCCGCCGCGGCGACGGAGGCCGGCCGCACGACACCGCTTGACGGTCCGCGCGCAATGATGCTGTTTGGCACCCTGAACTGGACCTACACCTGGTTCCGCGAAGATGGCACATTGTCACTTGATGCCTATTGCGAGCTGGTGACCGACAGCACGATTGCCTCGCTTCTGGCATAATTGGCGTGGGGCATGACTAGAATGGGCATGATCAGATTGAGGCGACAGGATCGGCAGATGACAGGAAAGTGGCATGACAGATAGCACGCTGTTGATCCATCATGCCGACCTGCTCTGCACGATGAACCCGGCTGATGCCGCCACGCCCGAAGGCGCGCGCCGCGGCGACAATGTCGGGGCCGAGATCCGCGGTGGCGGGCTGTTCGCCCGCAATGGCGTGATCGAGATGGTCGGGCCGTCCAACACATTGCCGGACAGCGCCGACACGGTGATCGACATGACAGGTCATGTTGTCATTCCCGGCATGGTGAACACGCATCACCATCTGTTCCAGAACCTGACGCGGGCGGTGCCGGCGGCGCAGGACGCGCCGCTGTTCGGCTGGCTGCAGACGCTGTATCCGATCTGGTCGCATATCGGACCGGAGCATATCTACTGGTCGACCGCATTGGGGCTGGCCGAACTGGCACTGAGCGGCTGCACAACCTCCTCGGACCATCTCTATCTCTATCCGAACGGCGCGCGGCTGGATGATTCGCTGGCCGCGGCGGCCGATCTCGGCATGCGCTTTCACGGCACCCGCGGGTCGATGAGCATTGGCGAAACCGCAGGCGGCCTGCCACCCGACATTCTGTGCTGGCCCGAGGATGACATCCTTGCCGACTGCCAGCGTGTGGTTGAACAGTTCAACGACCCGTCGCGCCATGCCATGCAGCGCGTCGGGCTGGCACCTTGCTCGCCCTTCTCGGTGTCGATGGATCTGATGCGCGAGACCGCCAGCATGGCGCGTGAGCTTGGTGTCGGGTTGCACACGCATCTGGCCGAGAATGTCGAGGATATCGACTACAGCCTGGCGCATTTCGGCATGCGCCCCGGCGAATATATCGAGGCGGTTGGCTGGACCGGCAATGATGTATGGCATGCCCACTGCGTGCAGCTAGATGAGGGCGAGATCGAGTTGTTTGCCCGCACCGGCACCGGCGTTGCGCATTGCCCCTGTTCCAACATGCGGCTTGCCAGCGGCATTGCGCCGGTGCGGCGGATGCTTGATTCAGGCATGAAGATCGGGCTCGGTGTCGACGGGTCAGCCTCGAATGACAGCGGGCACATGCTGAACGAGGCACGCCAGGCGATGCTGCTGCAGCGCGTCAATCAGGGCGGCGATGCGATGACCGCGCGCGAAGCGCTGGCCGTAGCGACACGCGGCGGGGCCGGCGTGCTGGGGCGTGATGACATCGGCATGCTGGCACCGGGCTGCGCCGCCGATATCGCCGCCTTCGACAGGCGCAGCATTGATTTCGCCGGCAGTGACTGGGACCCGCTGGCAAGCCTCGTCTTCTGCGGGCCGGTCAAGGCCGGCTACACCATCATCAATGGCCGCGTCGTGGTGGCCGAGGGACAGCTGGCGACAATGCAGATGGACAGGCTGTTGTCACGCCACGCCGCCATGGCGCACGATCTGATGCAGCGTGCCGGCCTCGCCGGCTAGGCCAGGCAAACAGGCCAGACTATTGGCCAGGCTCAAACGCCTCTGCGCAACGCCATCACCTGATACCACAGCACCGCCGACAGGATGACCGTACCACCGATCACCGTCTGCATCGATGGCCATTCGGCCAGAAACAGGATGGCGAGGATGATTGCCCAGGGAGACTCGCTGATACTGAGCAGCGCCGTTTCGCCAGGCATGACAAGTTTCGAGCCTTGCGCCAGCGTAATCGACGCAATCACGAAGGTGATGCCAAACAAAGCCATCAGCGCGATCTCATCCGGCGCGGCGGAGAGCGGGTCACTGAAATGCCAGGAAATCGGCAACAGAAAAAGGGACGCACCAACAGTCGGCAGGGTGGTCGGCGTCTCGGGAAAGCGACGATAAATCATCATGATCAGCACCATCATCAAGGTCATCCAGAGTGCCAGCAGGTCACCCGTCAGGCCCGCCTGGCCAAATGACCCATAGACGATAATGAAGGTCCCACCGATCACGGCGATACAGGCCAGCACGAAGCCGAAGCTGACCCTCTGACCAAACAGCAACCAACCAAGTGATCCCGCCAAAACCGGTGCTGAGGACCAGATCAGCGCCACATTGGCAATTGAGGTCAGCTTGAAAGCCGGGATGAAAGCCGCGGTGCCGGACGCATAGACAACAGCAAGGGTGATGGCAGGAGTTTTGAAGTCTCGCACCTCATCCCGCAGACGCCCAATCACCAACAGATAGATAAAACCACACGCCGCCGCAAAAAGGCCCCGCCAGAAAATGATCGTCCAGGCGTCAGCAGATACGCCCTTGGTGAAGACACCAGCCGAGCTGAAAAATATCGCCGATATGATGACCAACCAGACTCCAAAGAGCCATTCACCGGATGTTACGGGCCGTAATCCTGAACGCCTGTTCATGGCCGTTCCTCCATCTAGAACAAATCATGAACATAATGCCGGATATAGATTAATTTTCAGCTGCCAATGGATCGCATTCAGGTGAATTTCCGGCAGGGAGGTTTCCGCCAATCAATCAACCAACCAGACAGCCAAACCACCCAATCATCGCGCCGGCTAATCCGCCGCGATCACCGCGACAGGGGCGTCGAGCCAGAATTCCTGCAGGTTGGCGGATGTGTCCTCACCAGCCGGACCGGCCCGGTCGATGATCAGGAAATCCTGTTCCGGCTGCAGCACCAGAAGCGGATGATGCCAGACATTGCGTGCATAGCTGACGCCGACATCACCAGGCACGCGAAAGCATCGCAGCGCGTCGAAATCCGGCGCGCTGTCATCGGCATTCGTCGGCGCCACCACGACCAACCAGTCAAGCGCCGCCAGCGGCATAAAAGCCTGCGAGCCGAGCGGATGGCGCTCCATCATCCGGATGGCGATCGGGTCGGGACGGCGGGTGCCGCGAAAGATCGACAGGATCGCCCGCCCATTACCAGCCCCGATATCGGACTCCACATCAACCCCGGCCAGCGCGTGAAAGCGCGTTGTCGTGCCTTCATTGATCATGATCCGTTCTGCCCCATCGGTCTGGATCACCTGACCAAAGGGGGCAAACCCCGCCGCGTTCAGCGGTTCGACCACCAGTTCGACTGGACCGGTCATGATGTCACGCCGCCAGATGGCCCGCCAGAAGCCCGGCCAGAAGCCCGGACCGAAGCCCCGCCAGATGGGCCATCATACGGGTGCGTCGCCCGCCAGTGCCGCGCGATGTCGATCCGCCGGGCCAGCCAGACATCGTCGTGACGCTGGATATGATCGAGGAACTTCACCAGCCCGGCAAACCGCGCCGGTCGCCCGATCAGCCGGCAATGCAACCCGACCGACAACATTTTCGGGGCGCGCGCACCCTCTTCATAGAGCGTGTCGAAAGCGTCGATCAGATAGGCGGCGAACTGATCGCCGGTATGGAATCCCTGCGCCGTCGCAAAGCGCATGTCATTGGTGTCGAGTGTGTAGGGAACGATCAGATGCGGGGTTTCTGTCTGCTGGCTCCAGAAGGGCAGATCGTCGGAATAGTCATCGGCGTCATAGAGGAACCCGCCCTCGGCGGCGATCAGATCACGGGTATGTGCCGAAGTCCGCCCGGTATACCAGCCAAGTGGCCGTTCCCCACAGATACGGGTATGTATCTCGATGGCGCGGTGCAGATGCTCTCGCTCCTCGGCCGCCGACATGCCATGATAATTGATCCAGCGATAGCCATGCGATGCAATCTCGTGACCATCGGCCAGCGCCCGCTCGATGACCGCCGGATGCCGCTCCATCGCCATCGCGACGGCGAACAATGTCAGCGGCACGCCGCGGTCACGAAACAGGTCGAGAAGCCGCCAGACTCCGGCCCGCGAACCATATTCATAGATCGATTCCATCGACATGTGGCGGGCGCCCTCGAACGGCGCCGCGCCGATAATCTCGGACAGGAAAATTTCCGAGGCGGAATCACCATGAAGGATGGTATTCTCCGCACCTTCTTCATAATTCAGCACGAACTGCACGGCGATCCGCGCCTTGTCCGGCCAGCGCGGATGCGGTGGCGCGGCACCATAACCAATCATGTCACGCGGATAACTCATCCGGAATCTCCTGCTTTCGGCGCGCCACTGCGCAGCATCTGCCGCCATTTTGCCAACAACGCCCGCTCCTCCGGCTCGACCCAGATTATCTTGCCTGGCGGCATGGCGTGCGAGACGGCGGCCTGCCAGTAGATGGCATCGACCTGCGCCAGGATGTCGGCCTCGCTTTCCAGCTTCACGCCTTTCGGCGGAAACGCCATGCCGTCCCATTGCGGGACCGCCGCATGACAGATGGCACAGCGTTCGGTGACAAGCTCAACCGCCGCGAGATGCAACTGCGCGCCCTCGCCATAACCCTGTTCGGCATAGGCGTCCTCATCATATTTCGGCGCGCCTGCCTGTGACAGCAGGATCGCCGCCACGAGCAACGCCGCCGCAACAGCCCAGGTCCACCATGGCGCCGCATCACCCTTATGCTTGGTGTTGAAGAAATGCCGAATCACCGCCCCCATCACCAGCACCAGCGCCAGAATCACCCATGCATAGTCGGTCGCGAAAACAGCTGGATAATGGCCGCCGATCATCACGAAGATCACCGGCAGGGTCAGATAATTATTGTGCAGCGAGCGCTGTTTGCCACGCCGCCCGAATGCCGGGTCCGGCGTGTCACCGGCAACCAGCGCCGCGACGACTTTTTTCTGCCCGGGGATGATCACCATGGCGACATTCGCCACCATGATGGTGCCGATGCTGACCCCGATCTGCACAAAGGCACCGCGCGCCGAGAACATCTCGGTGTAGAGCCAGGCCAATGCGACGATGAAACCGAACCCGGCCAGCGCCAGCAGCCTGTCATCACGGCCAAGCGGGCTGCGGCACATCGCATCATAGGCAACCCAGCTGACGACAATGCCGCCAATGCTGAGACCGATGGCCTGCCACGGCTCAAGGTCGAGGATATCGGCATCGATCATATACAGCCCGGCACCGGCATAATAGATGATGGTCAGCAGCGCGAAACCTGACAGCCAGGTGGTATACGCCTCCCATTTGAACCAGGTCAGCTCATCCGGCATCCGGGCTGGCGCGACAAGATATTTGACCATGTTGTAAAAGCCGCCTCCATGCACCTGCCAGGCTTGGCCATGCGCCTCATCGGGAAGCTGCTTGCCGGGCTTCAGGCTGAGGTCTAGTGCAATGAAATAGAAGGACGACCCGATCCAGGCGATGCCGGCCACCACATGCAGCCAGCGCACCATGAATTCAGACCACATCCACAGATAATCAATCATTGATCTTCCATTATTCGATTGTGTGATGGCAGTGTGCCAGTGTCAGCGGCTTTCGTCCATTTCCTGTTGCCAGATGGCGACACCGGCGGCAATTGACAGCGCCACCCGTGCCGGATGCTTGCCGGTGATCTCCGGCAGGCCGACCGGGCAGACAAGTCTTGCAAGCATTTCAGGTGCAATGCCCGCCTTTGTCAGCCGCGATTGGAACCGCGCCGCCTTTGTCGCCGAGCCGATGAGCCCAAGCCGCGCAAAGCCCGGCCCGGACAGAATGCGATGACACAGCGCCTCGTCAAGCGCGTGGTTATGCGTGATCACGAGATGGATGGCATCAGCCGGTGCATGCGCCGCGATCACCGTCGGGTCGGAGGCAATCACCTTGGTCACACCGTCGGGAATTCCGGCCGGGAATCGCGCATCCTCTATATCGACCCAATGCAGGTCAAACTGCAGCGCCGCCAGATGCGGTGCCAGCGCCCGCCCGATATGCCCGGCACCATAGAGAAAAAGTGGCCGTCCCGGCTGGATCACCGGCGCGACAAACATCGACCCGGCGGCATCCGGCCCAATTTCGGCATCGCCGGCATCAACAGGCGGCGCGGTGCCGGCAAGTGGATGTGCAATCCGCCGACAGCCTTGAATCGTCATCAGCCCTGCCGCCTCATCCGCAGTAAACCGTTCAAGCAACACCCGCACATGGCCGCCACAGCATTGCCCCATATCGGGACCAAGCGCCGCGCTGATGACCTGGCGCATCCACGGCGATGACGGCGCTGCCAGCATGGCACGCGCCTTTGCCATCACCTCGAACTCCAGCGATCCGCCGCCAATTGTCTGCCAGATATCGGTCGCACTGATCAGCATCATCGCGCCGGCCTCGCGCGGGGCCGACCCACGAACACCGACAAGGCTGGCACGCACAACAGCGCCGTCGCGCGCGATCCAGTCGCGGGCCACTTCGATCCAGCTCACCATCACCTGTCCCCGGCTGTGGTCCCCGGAAGCGTGATCCCGGGGCCGCCAAGTCGTCGTGCCGCAAGGCAGAGCCGTTCCGGTGTGGCCGGCGCATCCAACATCGGATAGTCACAGGAGACCGATTCCAGAGCGTGCGAAAGTGCCATCAGAACCGAGATCGCCAGCATCAGCGGCGGTTCGCCGACAGCCTTGGATTTGTGGATCGTGTCCTCGACATTCTCGCCATCATCAAACAGCGCCACATTGAAGACCGGCGGGCGATCGGCACAGGCCGGTATCTTGTAGGTCGAAGGCGCATGCGTGCGAAGCCGTCCTTGCTCATCCCAGACAAGCTCCTCAGTGGTCAGCCAACCCGCCCCCTGAACAAAGCCGCCCTCAATCTGGCCGATATCGATGGCCGGGTTCAGCGAGCGCCCGACATCATGCAGGATATCGCTGCGCAGGATCCGGTTCTCGCCGGTCAGAAGGTCGGTGGCAATTTCAGTCACTGCCGCGCCATAGGCGTAATAATAGAACGGACGCCCGCGGCTTCGCGCCTTGTCCCAATGGATTTTCGGCGTTGCGTAAAAGCCTGTTGCCGACAGCGAAACACGCCCCATGTAACAGGCTTTCACCGCCTCGGCGAATGGCATCTGCGCGGCGCCCGCACGCACCTCACCATTGGTGAAGCTTACCGATTCCGGCATGCATTGATGCTGTTCTGCGAGGAACTCGCGCATCCGCGACTTGATGGTGCGTGCCGCCGCCTGCGCCGCCATGCCGTTCATATCGCTTCCCGATGACGCCGCCGTGGCCGAGGTGTTGGGAACCTTGCCGGTATTTGTCGCGGTGATCTTCACCGATCCGAAATCGATCTGGAATTCATGCGCCACGACCTGCGCAACCTTGGTGTTCAACCCCTGGCCCATCTCGGTGCCGCCATGATTGAGATGCACCGACCCGTCGCTATAGACATGGACCAGCGCGCCGGCCTGGTTCAGGAAGGTCGTGTTGAAGGAAATACCGAACTTCACCGGCGTCAGCGCGATGCCGCGCCGGATCATCCCACCCTTTCTGTTGAAAGCCTCGATCTCGGCACGCCTTGCGGCATAGTCGGCATCGGTGGCCAGCCGGGGCACAATATCCTGCAGGATACAATCCTCGACGATCTGGCCATAGGGGGTGCGCCCCTTGTCACCGGTGGCGCTGTATTTATGCGGGTAGAAGTTGCGCTGGCGAACGACCAGCGGATCCAGCCCCAGATGATGCGCCACCTGGTCGATCACGCGTTCGATCCCGACCATGCCCTGCGGCCCGCCAAACCCCCGGAAGGCGGTGTTCGACTGCGTGTGCGTGCGGCAACGATGCGAGACCACCCGCATATTGGGGATGTGATAGGCATTGTCGGCATGGCACATGGCGCGCGCCGCAATCGACTCCGACAGGTCCCACGACATGCCACAGCGAAGCGCCTGTTCAAACAGCACCACCTGAATCCGGCCCTCGGAATCGAAGCCGACATCATAATCAATGCGGAAATCATGCCGTTTGCCGGTCAGCATGAAATCATCATCCCGGTCATAGACGGTCTTTGCCGGCCTGCCGGTCCGCCGCGCCGCCAGCGCCGCCAGCAGCGCCGGCAGGTTGCCCTGGCTTTCCTTGCCGCCGAAGGCGCCACCCATACGCCGCGTCTCAACAGTCACCGCATGGTTCGGCACCTCAAGACAATCGGCAACCTTGTGCTGGATTTCCGAGGGGTGCTGGGTCGAGCAATGCAGCGTCATGTCGCCATCCTCGCCCGGAATCGCCAACGCCGCCTGCCCTTCAAGATAGAAATGTTCCTGGCCGCCAATCTCGATCCTGCCGGACAGACGCAGCGGTGCGCCGGCAAGGGCGCTGTCAGGATTGCCGGACTCCATCGTCGCCGAGGGGCCAAGCCAGGACCCGGCACGCATGGCATCTTCAATGGTCAGGATTGCCGGAAGTTCGTCATAATCGATTTTCGCCAGGCCCAGGGCATCGCGTGCCGCCCGCATATTTTCCGCAACAACAGCGAACACCGCCTGGCCGACATAGCTGACCACATCCTCGGCCAGGACCGGATCATCGCCATAAACCGGACTGCAATCATTGCGCCCCGGTATATCAGCATGCGTCAGCACGGCCACCACGCCTTCCGCCGCCGCGACCGCCGACAGATCCATGCCGGTGATTCGCGCATGCGCGTGCGGACTCTGCCCGATCAGCACCACCAGCGTGTCATCGGGAACACGGATATCATCGACATAAACAGCCGTCCCCGACACATGCTTGTGGGCACTGTCATGTTCACGCGCCGTCCGGATATCACCTTCAATGCCCTTGCCAGCCATCACCCCGCCCCCGGTGCAGCGGTGCGCAGGTCATCGGCCGACAGTCCGGCGCCGGTCAGGCGCGGCACCGGCGCACCGGTGACATCAAGCCCGTATTTCAACAGCAGGTTGGCCGCCACCTGAAGCCGGTAATCAGCCGAAGCGCGCATGTCGGTGATCGGCGTGAAATCATCTGCCAATGCCGCGGCAGCAGCTTCGAATGACGCCAGCTCAAGCGGCGCGCCGGTCAGCGCCGTCTCAGCCGCCAACGCCCGTTTCGGTGTTGCCGCCATGCCGCCAAAGGCAAGCCGTGCCGAGGTGATCCGCCGCCGCGAGACAGTCAGGTTGAAGGCGCCGAGAACGGCCGAGATATCCTGATCAAACCGTTTCGAAATTTTATAGGCGCGGAACAGCGGCGTCGGCGTTACCGGCACCAGCACGGCCGCCACGAATTCATCCGCGTCACGGTCCTGCCGGCCATAATCAATAAAGAAGGCATCCAGCGGCAGACGGCGGTTCGAGGCCGGACCAACAAGCTCAATCTCCGCGGCAAGCGCAATCAGCATTGGCGGCAGATCGCCAATCGGCGATCCGTTGGCGATGTTGCCACAGACGGTGCCGCTGGCCCGCACCTGCGTCGAGCCGAACCGCCGCATCACCTCGCCGAGGTCGGGCCGCCCCTTGGCCAGTGTCGTCATCGCAGCCTGATGCGTTACCGCCGGCCCGATGCGCCAATGCGCGCCGCTTTTCTCGACCCGGTCAAACCCCTTGACCCGGCCGGTCCAGATCATCTTCGGAAGGGTGCGATTCTGCTTTGTCACCCAGAGCCCGACATCGGTCGCACCGGACACGATGGTGGCATCGGCTGCATGGGCAAAGCTCTGCAGGAACCCGTCAAGGCTTGCCGGGGCGATAAAGCTGCGGCGGCCATCGCTGAGACACACCGTCTCATCATGCGCAATGGCGGCCATCAGGCTGGCTTCGTTTTCGCGACGCTGGCGCTCGAATTCAGGTGGGATGGCCCGGACCTCCAGCGACGCGGCGGCATCAACAATCGGCCGGTAGCCGGTGCAGCGGCACAGATTGCCGGCAAGCGTGGTGTCGATCTCGGCCGGGGCCAGCCCCTCGCCATTGCACCAGGCGGCAAAAAGCGACATGACAAAACCGGGCGTGCAGAAACCGCATTGCGAGGCATGATGGTCGACCATCACCTGCTGGCAGGGATGCAGGGTGCCGTCCGGCATGCCGCCGCCCGCACCGGGATTTTGCACCCCCTCGATCGTTGTCACCGACGCGCCTTCAAGCATGCCCATGAACAGGATACAGGCATTGACCGGATGCCAGCGCATGGTGCCGTCGACCTGACGGCGCGCCACCACCACCGTGCAGGCCCCGCAATCACCCTCGCCGCAGCCTTCCTTGGACCCGGTCAGGCGTTTTGTCTGGCGCAACCAGTTGAGAAGCGTCGTGTCGCCGGCAATGCCGCTGACCTGCTCGACCTTGTTATTGAGAACGAATGTGATCCTGTCACGCATCGTCTGCCCAACTCCCGCCCCGCGTCAGCTTCCGCGATAGGTCGAATAGCCATAGGGCGACAGCAGCAGGGGCACATGATAGTGCTGATCCGGCCGGTCGATCCCGAAGGCAATGACAATCTCATCAAGAAACGGCATGGCGGGAAGTTTCATCCCGCTGGCGCGAAGATAGGTCCCCGCATGGAACACCAGCTGATAGCGTCCACCGGCAAAATCCGGCCCCTCGAGAAGCGGCCCGTCGACCCGGCCATCATCATTCGTCGTCACCGAGGTGATCAGGCGGCGTGGTTCATCCTCACAGCCATAAAGGTCAATCTGCAGCCCGGCGGCGGGGCGGCCCGCGGCGGTGTCGAGAACATGCGTCGTCAGCCTGCCCATGGCGGGTTACCCTTTCCGATATTTCCCGTGTCCAGATCAGGGGAAGAGTGCCAATTAAATATTGAAGACGCAAACAAATTTGACCAAAATCCGAGTGTCAGGTCGCCGCGAGAGTCACCCTGAAAACAACCGGAAACCAGGCTGCAAACAGACAGCAAACGGACAGATCACCATGCCGAACCCACGATTCACAACCCCGCCTGACAGGTTGACGGAGGCTGAATTCATGACGCAATTCGGCGGTATCTACGAACATTCACCCTGGGTGGCGGCGGCGATATGGTCGGCCGGAATCGGCCCGGATGACCAGCTGATGTCACATCTTGCCGCACGGATGCAGACCATCGTCGAGGCGGCCGGGCATGACCGCCAGCTGGCGCTGCTACGCGCGCATCCCGAACTGGCCGGCAGGCTGGCCATTGCCGGCGGGCTGACGGCGGAGTCCAGCTCCGAGCAGGCAGGCGCTGGCCTGGATCGCTGCACGCCGGATGAATTTGCCAGCTTTTCCAATCTCAATGACCGCTATGGCGCGCGTTTCGGCCACCCCTTCATTATCGCCGTGCGGGGTCTTGACCGGGCTGGCATCCTGGCTGCCTTCACCACGCGGATCGACAATGACCCGGCCACCGAATTCGCCACTGCGCTGGCCGAGGTGCATAAGATCGCGCGGCTACGGCTCGAGCTTCTCTGCGGGTGAGGCGGCTGTATTCGGGGCCGGCACCGTGCTAGCCTTTCCGGCGGTGTTGAACTGCCGCCAGACCGATTGACAGTAACCGATCGACAGTAACCGATCGACAGTAACCGATCGACAGTGACCAATCGACAGTAAGGGGAGCGGGCGATGAATGAAATGCGGATGACCGATCTTACGACGCAGTTTGCCGCCATCTGCGGTGCGGCGCAGGTCCAGCGCGGCGAGCGCGTCGATGCGCGCTATCGGCGTGACTGGCTCGGCACGAAGGACTCATC
>CBFHNZ010000025.1:0-35284 GCA_965657415.1 Puniceispirillaceae bacterium (SeqCode)
CTTGGGGACAAGACCGGCCCTGGCAACCCGGCAAGCGTAAACCAGGGCAGTTTAGATATCCATAACTTGATATCTATCAGGAATGGCGCGCTCGGGAAGATTCGAACTCCCGACCCCCAGATTCGTAGTCTGGTGCTCTATCCAGCTGAGCTACGAGCGCATTCTTGTCGGTGGGCGATGCCCCCGTCAAAGGAGGCCGAACAATAGGCGAAGCAGACAAGGCTGGCAAGCCCTTTCCGGGAACCTATCCGGGTGCCCGCCAACCCATCTTCCGGCCCATCTTCCGGCCCATCTTCCAACCCATCTTCCGGGCCACTGGCCGACCCACCTGCAGGGCCGTCTATGGGACATTTCCGGGAATGGCAAAACGGGCTTGTCAATGCGGGCTGAGTGGCTAATGTCAGGCGTTCCGGATTTTTGAGTCGGCGTTTCATGACAGTTTCAGAGGGGAAAACATGGCGGACGGGTATGACAAGGCGTTTCCGGTGTCCTGGGAGGAGCTTCACCGCACATCAAAGGCGCTGGCCTGGCGGCTTCTTGAGCTTGGACCGTTTGAGGGCATTGTCGCGGTGACGCGTGGCGGCCTGGTGCCGGCAGCGATCGTCGCGCGTGAGCTGGAAATCCGCCTCATCGAAACAGCTTGTATCTCCTCATATCACGGCAGCGACCAGGGCTCGCTCGACATTCTGAAGAACGCGCCAAGCGCCGGTAAGGGTGCCGGCTGGCTGATTGTCGATGATCTGGTCGATACGGGCGAGACGGCAAAGGCGCTGCGGACAATGATGCCCGATGCGCATTTCGCCACTGTCTATGCCAAACCGGCGGGACGGCCGCTTGTCGATACCTTTGTTACCGAGGTATCACAGGACACCTGGATCTTCTTTCCCTGGGATATGGAACCACAGCCCTCAACGCCGATTATCGGCCGCCGCGACTGAGGTGCCGCCTCTTGGCCCGTCAGCCCGGTCGGCGATTGAACCGCCAACCGGCTCAGGGGCACTGAAAGGATCGCTGAACATCTCGATGGGAAGCTGCAGCCTGAATTCGCTGCCGTCATCGGTCGAGCGGGTCAGCTTCAGATTGCCGCCCTGCGCCACCGCAAGGTCGCGCGCAATGGCCAACCCGAGCCCGGTGCCGCCGCGCTGTCGGCTGCGAAAGGCCAGAAACAGATCTTCCCACTGCCCGCGCGGAATACCCGGCCCGTCATCGGCGATGTCGATAACGCCAAGGCGCCCGGCGCGCCAGATATCGACGCTGATCCTCCCGGCTCCTGCGGCGGCGGCGTTACGCGCCAGATTCAGCAGGATCCGCGCCATCATCGTGCGGTCGAGATAGAGCTGGTCCGGCCCGCTATAATCCACCGCGAGTCCCGAATCTGCGGCTGTATCGGCGGCAAGATCTGGCATCGTGATGACCTCCGGTTCAGGCATCGGCGTTTCGGCAAGATAGTCCAGCATCGACTGGCATAGAATCACCGACTGTTCCAGCGAGCGCACGACGTGCGGCGCGGCGCGGCGCACCCGCGGGTCTTCCGAGGCGATCAGCGTGTCGGCGACAAGCGTTGCGGAGCTTAGTACATTGCGCATGTCGTGATTGATCTTCGCCACCGCCTCGCCGATATCGGCAAGTCTTTCGCGCTGGCGCAGCGCGATCAGCGTGTTGCGCTGCAGCGAATCAAGCGCCCCGGCGGCGGCGAGGAATTCGGGTGAGCTGGTGACCGCATCGGGAATCGGGCTTGCCACCGCCGGATTGTCGCTGAACTCGTTAATGGTGTCGATCAGCGCGGTCAGCGGCGCTGAATAATGACGCTCAAGGAAACGGCGCGCCAGCCAGACGATCAACCCGGACACCGCCGTGCCGGCCATAAGCCATTGCAGGAAGCCAAGCCGCAACGCCGCGCGAAGGCCGGGTCTGGCCGGATTGAACAGCCGATGTGGCGCCTCGCCGGGCCCGGTCACGGCCATGGCCTGGCGGGGTCCCGGCAGAATCAGGGTCAGGCTGGTGCCAAGAAGTGTCAGCGTTGATGCTGTCTGCAGATCGATGATGGGCATGCTGGGATTGCGCACCGGTATCGCGGGCATATCGGCCCTGGTTGGCGAATCGGTCGGGGCAAACGCCAAGTGACGATAGAGAATCGGCGTCGTGGCGAGCCCCGCAACAAACATCATCACAAGCAATGCCGTAACAAAAATGGCCGGGTATAAAGCCGAATGGCGCATTATGGTTATTCCCACTGCCAGAACAGAACCAGTATGGGCCACAGTATAAGCCGCGTTAGTCTTATGCCGGTCAGTGTTTCGCCCTTTGTCACAGGGTAGGTTGTCATAGGGCAGGGTGTCATAGGGCACGCCACATCGCCGCCTCCATGGCTGAAAACAATTGACACCTGCCCGTCTGCCCCCTACAAACCGACCAGTTTCTGACAACCTATTGATTGCGCGAAGGGAGCGTCGCCATGAAACGCACCTATCAACCCAGTGTTCTCGTCCGTAAACGCCGGCACGGTTTTCGTGCGCGTATGGCGACCGTTGGTGGCCGCCGCGTCCTGCGGGCCCGCCGCGCCAAGGGTCGGGCACGCCTGTCTGCTTGACGGCGTGACGGCACCGCGGTGACCGCACTGGTCAGCATCCCGTCACGTGCCGGGTTTCTGGCTGCCCGTGACAGCGGCATAAAAGCAGTATCTAGAGGCTTTGTTTTGCAGGCTGTGCCAACGGGGCGGCCGGACTGGCGGCTTGGACTGACAGCTTCACGGAAAGTCGGCAATGCGGTGCGCCGCAATCGGGCGCGCCGGCGTCTGCGCGCGCTGGCCCGCACTGAACTGGCGATGCGCGCCAGACCCGGTACCGATTATGTGATGATCGCCCGCCATGGCACCGCCGACCGTGACTGGACCGACCTTGTCAGAGATCTTGGCAAGGCTGTCGGATATCTTCACCGTACGATGGACAGCACAATGGACCGGACGATGGACCGGACGATGGAGCGGATCATTGAGCATCGGGGCAACGGCCCGGCCGGGGTTTCGTGATGGCCCGAGGTGTCGTGATGTCGGTATTGAACGGCCTGCAGCGCGTCGCCGAACGTCTTCTGGCCGCTCCGCTGATCCTTGTGATCTGGCTCTACAGGCTATTCATCTCGCCACTTTTGGGCGCCAATTGCCGCCATTTGCCGACCTGTTCCGAATACGCTCTCGAGGCCCTGCAGCGTCATGGCCCCTTGCGCGGTGGAATCTTTGCGCTAAAACGTATCTCGCGCTGTCATCCGTGGGCGACGCCGGCATTCGATCCGGTGCCGCGCGCTGATCAGGATGGCGCTGCCGGACAAGGCCGGCGCCATGGCTGAATGGCTGTTTTACATCTGGTGCATATGAATGCGTGCCTATGAACGCACAGGGACATGATTGATGAACCCCGAAAACCGTAACATGATCCTTGCCATCGCCCTGTCGATGGCCGTGCTTTTTGGCTGGCAGGTCTTCGTCGTTGGTCCGGAGCTGGAAAAAGAGGCGGCACGCCAGCAGGCGATCGCCGAGATGCAGGCTGAAGAGACCGCGGCCGGGAACGCCACACCGCAGGCCGACGCCACCGGCACGACTCCAGCAGGCGTGGCTGTTACCGAATCACGACCGGCCGACAACGCGCCGCGGATCATCATTGATGCGCCGCTTGTCTCTGGCTCGATCTCGCTGGCTGGAGCGCGGATTGACGATGTGATGCTGAAAGGCTATCGCGAGACGCAGTCCGAGGAGTCGCCCTTCATCCAGTTCCTGCAGAAGACAAGTTCCGGTCTCCCCTATTTCGCTGAGTTCGGTTGGGCTGCGGGCAATGCCGATCACCCCATGCCGACGGCGGACAGCCTGTGGAGCGCCGATCGCATGACGCTGGCGCCGGGCACCCCGGTGTCGCTGTCCTGGGATAATGGCAAGGGCCTGACCTTCCGCCGGACGCTGTCGATCAACGAGGATTATCTGATCACCGTCGAGGACAGTGTCGTGAGCCGTCTCGACACGCCGGTGACGCTGTTTCCCTATGGTCTTGTCAGGCGTCATGGTACGCCGCCGACAACCGGCATCTACATCCTTCATGAAGGCGCACTCGGCGTGTTCGACGAGACGCTGCGCGAGGAGGATTACGATGACATGCTGGATGCCGATGGCGGGGTGATTGATGTCACCCCGGAAACCGCGGGTGGTTGGATCGGCATTACCGACAAATACTGGCTTTCCGCGCTGATACCGGATCAGTCGGTGCGGATCAATTACGCCTTCAAGTCGCTTGGTGGCGGCGAGGATCGTTACCAGGTGGATTATATCGCCGCTGAAGGCCAGCTTTTGCAGCCGGGACAGATCGTGGCAAGCAAGACGCGGCTGTTCGCCGGTGCCAAGAAAGTTTCGCTTCTGGATCGATATTCCAAGGAATTCGGCATCCCGAATTTCGATCTGGCGATTGATTTCGGCTGGTTCTATTTCCTGACCAAACCATTCTTCCTGGTGATCAACTGGCTGTATGGAATCCTTGGCAATTTCGGTGTTGCGGTATTGGCCTTCACGGTGATTGTGAAGCTCGTCTTCTATCCGCTGGCCAGTAAATCCTATCGTTCGATGGGCAAGATGCGGCTGTTACAGCCGAAGATCCAGCAGATCCGCGAAAAGCATTCCGAAGACAGAATGGCGATGAATCGTGAGATGATGGAGCTGTACAAGACCGAGAAAATCAACCCTGCGGCGGGCTGTCTTCCCGTGTTGCTGCAGATCCCGGTCTTCTTCGCGCTCTACAAGGTGCTGTTCGTGACCATCGAGATGCGGCATGCGCCGTTCTTCGGCTGGATCACCGATCTGTCGGCGCCCGACCCCACTTCGGTCTTCAACCTGTTCGGGCTGCTTCCCTATTCGGTCGGTTTTCTGCCGCCCTTCCTGCAGCTTGGCATCTGGCCGATCCTGATGGGAATCTCGATGTTCCTGCAGATGCGCCTCAACCCGGCACCACCCGACCCGGTACAGGCAAAGATCTTCCAGTTCATGCCGCTGATCTTCACGTTTCTTCTGGCAACATTCCCGGCTGGGCTGGTGATCTACTGGACCTGGAACAACCTTCTTTCGATGGCGCAACAATGGTACATCATGCGCAGAATAGCGAAGGAGAGCTGACGGCCGAGGATCTCGAGGCCGGACGCCTTCTGTTCGCCGGCAGCTGCGATTTCATCGCCGCGGCCAACAACATGCGCGTGTTGCCGCCTGAAGGGCTGCCCGAAATCTGCTTTGCCGGTCGCTCGAATGTCGGCAAATCATCGCTCATCAACGCGTTGACCGGGCGGCGGGCGCTGGCCCGCACCTCGCAGACCCCGGGGCGTACGCGGCAGTTGATCTTTTTCGATCTTGCCAGCCGCCTGCAGCTTGTCGATCTGCCAGGCTATGGCTATGCGTCGGCCCCAAAGACCGATATCAAAGCCTGGACAACGCTGACCCGCAAATTTCTGGCTGGCCGCGCCTCGCTACAGCGCGTGTTCCTGCTGATTGATTCGCGCCGCGGCGTCGGTTCTGCGGATGCCGAGATCATGGCGCTTCTCGACGCCAGCGCGGTGTCCTGGGCGGTGGTGATGACGAAGGCTGACAAGCTGAAGCCGTCCCCGCTCGAAGCGGTTTGTGCCGCCACGGCTGAGATGATTGGCCGCCATGTTGCCGCCTATCCGCAGATTTTTGTAACCTCGTCCCAGGAAGGCGGCGGCATCGCCGAATTACGGGCCCATCTTGCCGGGATGGCGCTGCCGCGTGGCCAGGCGTCATAGGGTTTGCGCGAACGGGGTTTGCACGAACAGGACTTGCACGAACAGGACTTGCACGAACAGGACTTGCACAGGGCACCAGCTTGCCGATAGTTTGGCCCCGGCAGTTTAGGCCGGCATTTTGAAAGGCAATATAATGGGCGACACATCTTCTTCCCTGCAATCAAGGCTGATTGAGCGGACGGGCATGCTTGTCGAGGCGCTTCCCTTCATGCGCCAATATTCCGGACAGACGATTGTCGTGAAATTTGGTGGCCATGCGATGGGTGAGGCGGAATATGTTGCCTCCTTTGCCGCCGATATCGCGCTTCTCGATCAGGTTGGCGCGTGTCCGGTTGTCGTTCATGGCGGCGGTCCGCAGATCGGCGAAATGCTGGCCAAGCTGCAGATCGAATCGAATTTCGTTGATGGACTGCGGGTGACCGACGAAGCAACCATTTCTGTTGTCGAAATGGTGCTTGCCGGCGGCATCAACAAGGCGCTTGTGGCGGCAATCGCCGGGGCCGGTGGCCGCGCCGTCGGGATCAGCGGCAAGGATGGCGGTCTGATCAGGGCACGCAAGCTTCTTGGCAAGAGCCGCGCCGAGGGAAGTGCCATCGAACAGGCCATCGACCTCGGTTTTGTTGGCGAGCCGGAACAGATCAACACCGATGTGCTGGACGCGCTGAATGCCGGCAATTTGATCCCGGTCGTCGCGCCGGTGGGAAGCGATGCCGCCGGCGAGACCTACAATATCAATGCCGATACGGCGGCGGGTGCCATCGCCGCGGCGCTTGGCGCGACGCGCATGCTGATGTTGACCGATGTGCCCGGCGTTCTGGACAAGGATGGCCAGCTGATCACCGAATTGACGGTCAGCCAGGCCGAAGCGCTGATCCGCAACGGGACCGTATCAGGCGGTATGATTCCGAAAGTCGAAACCTGTATCAATGCCGTTCTCGGGGGGGCCGAAGCCGCGGTGATCATGGATGGGCGGGCGCCGCATGCGTTGCTTGTCGAATTGTTCACCGAGCATGGAATGGGAACCATCATCAACGCCGACTGACCGACCATTTCCCAGAAAGGCACCTTACCGATGTCACCTGTTTCAAAATCGCCACTTGATTTTCCCACGGACGAGATCCGGGATTGGGTGTTCGATCTCGACAACACCATCTATCCTGCCAGGTCGCAGCTGTTCCTGCGCGTCGCCGTGCGAATCACCGATTTTGTCGCGCAGCATTTCAAGGTGCCGCATGACGAGGCGCGGGCGATCCAGAAGGATCTGTTCCATCGCTATGGCACGACGATGCGCGGGCTGATGGTCGAGGAAAATCTGGCACCTGAGGATTATCTGCATTTCGTGCATGATATCGATGTCAGCGACCTGCCGCGCGAAACCGAACTTGACCAGCTTCTGGCGGGTCTGCCGGGGCGCAAGCATATCTTCACCAACGGCACGGTGCCGCATGCCGAAAACATTCTCGACGCCTATGGCATCCGACACCATTTCGACCATATCTTCGATATTGTCGGGGCCGATTTCGTGCCGAAACCGGAACAACGGGCCTTTGACAGTTTCGTCATGACAACTGGGATCGACCCGATGGGTGCGGTCATGGTCGAGGACATGGCCCGCAATCTGGAACCGGCGCACGCGCTTGGTATGCGCACGGTATGGCTTGTCAGCGATCATGACTGGGCCGCCAAGGGGGCCGACGAGCCCTATGTGCATTTTGTCGCCGAGGATTTAAAGAGCTTCCTTTCGGCCCTTGCCATTCCGGCCTGAAAGGTCGATATCAACAACAGAACAAATGCAAAAGAACAAATGACGGTGAGGGTGTGGCAGGCCCGGTCTCGCCGAAAGACACAAGTGGAGACAAAGATGGATTTGGCGCAGCTGGAACAGGATATCAACGCGGCATGGGAGTCGCGTGACACCATCGGTGCCGACACCACCGGCCCGGTTCGTGACGCGGTCTCGGCGGCGCTCGGGATGCTGGACAGCGGTGCGGCACGGGTTGCCGAGCCGCGCGGCGATCATCAATGGCATGTCAATCAATGGTTGAAGAAGGCCGTGCTGCTGTCCTTCCGGCTGAATGACATGGCGGTGATCCCGTCCGGCACTACCTATCCTGGTCATGGTGAGGCTGCCTGGTGGGACAAGGTGCCGTCGAAATTTGCCGGCTGGGGCGAAACCGAGTTTCGCAATGCCGGCTTCCGCGCCGTGCCTGGCTGTGTCGTCCGGCACTCGGCGCATGTCGCCGCCGGTGCCGTTCTGATGCCAAGCTTCGTCAATCTCGGAGCCTATGTCGACAGCGGCACGATGGTCGATACCTGGGCAACGGTCGGGTCCTGTGCGCAGATCGGCAAGAATGTACATCTGTCTGGTGGCGCCGGCATTGGCGGCGTTCTCGAACCGTTGCAGGCCGGACCGGTGGTGATCGAAGATGACTGCTTTATCGGGGCCAGATCAGAGGTTGTCGAGGGTGTGGTCGTCGAACAGGGGGCCGTGCTGTCGATGGGTGTCTTCATCGGCGCGTCGACAAAGATTGTCGACCGCGTCACCGGCGAGGTCCATATGGGCCGCGTGCCGGCCTATTCGGTGGTTGTTCCCGGCACGCTTCCCGGCAAGCCGCTCGCCGACGGATCGCCCGGACCTTCGCTTGCCTGTGCCGTCATCATCAAGAAGGTTGATGAGAAAACCCGCTCCAAGACTTCCGTCAACGAATTGCTGCGCGACTGATGGGCTCGGCGCTGTCGCATGCTGTCGAGCTGACGCAGCGGTTGATCCGCTGCCCGTCGGTGACACCGCATGAGGGCGGCGCTCTCGACTGTCTCGAGCGCGAGCTGACGGAGCTTGGCTTTGTCTGCCAGCGGCTGCCCTTCGGGATGGGTGACGAGCGGATCGACAATCTGTTTGCCCGCCGCGGCACCGACGGCCCGCATATCTGTTTTGCCGGCCACACCGACGTTGTGCCGGTCGGTGACCGTGATGCCTGGACACATGACCCATTCGGTGCGGTAATCGAGGATGGGCGGCTTTTTGGACGTGGTGCGGCCGACATGAAAAGCGGCATTGCCGCTTTCATTGCCGCCATTGCCCGCCTGCCCGCCGATCTGGCCGATGGGTCGATCAGCCTGCTGATCACCGGCGATGAAGAGGGTGATGCCATCAATGGCACCGTGAAGATGGTCGAATGGGCGGCGGCGAACGGCCATCAGCCTGACATGTGCATCGTCGGCGAGCCGACCAACCCGACGGTGCTTGGCGATGTTATCAAGAATGGTCGGCGTGGCAGCCTGTCGGGCCATCTTGTTGTCGAGGGGCGACAGGGGCATGTTGCCTATCCGCATCTTGCCGACAATCCGGTGACACGGCTGCTGGCCATGCTGGCGCCGGTGAACGGGTGTGAACTGGATGCTGGTACATCGCATTTCGGACCGTCGGTGGCGCATGTCACGACAATCGATGTCGGCAATCCGGCGACAAACGTCATTCCGGCGCGGGCCGAGGCGCGTTTCAACATCCGCTTCAATACCGAACACAGCGCGGCCGGTCTGATCGGCTGGCTGGAGGAGCATTTCGCCAGGGTTGGCGGCGACTGGAAGGTCAGCTGGAAATCGAATGCGGACCCCTTCATCACCGCGCCCGGGCCACTGACCGAGCTGTTGTCGGATGCCAGCGAGGCGGTCACCGGCCGCCGTCCGGAGCTGTCAACCACGGGTGGCACCTCGGATGCGCGCTTCATCACAAAACTCTGCCCGGTAGCCGAATTCGGCCTTGTCGGGCAGACCATGCATCAGGTTGACGAGAACGTCCTCACCGCGGATATCGACGGCCTCAGCGCGATTTATGAAGACTGTCTTCGCCGTTTCTTTGCTGGAGGTGCGGCGTGAACGAGGCTGACCATTCACTGGCACCGGGCCGCCTTGCCGATCTTTTTAAGCGCACGCTTTTGGTGATGCTCGGCCGTCGGCCGATTGGCGGCAGCTATGTGTTCGACGTGCCGGCGGTCTGGCAGGCAATCTGGGCATCGGTGATCTTCACCTTTATCGTTTCGGTCTATCCCGGTCTGCGGACCGGCATCGGCGTGCTGGCGGCCAATCTGATTCTGCAGCTTGTTGCCGTTGTCCTGATGGTGCTGCTGTTTGCGACGATTCTGCGCGGTGCCGGTCTCGCCGACAGGCTCTTTGCCTTTACCGTGCCGTTCCTGTGGGTCGAGAATGTCCAGCATCTTGTCGGCGGGCTGGTGCAGAATCTGGTGATTCTCTCCGGCGATGCGACGATGCTGATTCTGATCACACCGCTGATTTTCTGGACCGTCTACTGGCTGTGGCGGATCGGCCGTGACCAACTTGGCCGTGGAGGGTGGTTCGCCACCGGCCTGCTGTTCCTGTCATTCGTCATCGATGCCGGGTTGTTCCTGTTCGTGCAGTCGCGCATCCAGGTACCCGGATAGTCTACAGCGGATAGGTCACGCCGGTCAGATACAGCCCTTCGGGCGGCGCGGTCGGCCCGGCGGCAGATCTGTCACGCGCCTGCAACGCGGCCGCGACAGCATCGGGTGTCCATTTCCCGGTGCCGACCAGCGCCAGCGTGCCGACAATGTTGCGCACCTGATGATGCAGGAATGACCGCGCCGCGGCATGCACATGCACTTCTTCGCCAACCGATTCGACAAGCAGCTCATCAAGTGTCCGAAGCGGGCTGTCGGCCTGGCATTGGCTGGCCCGAAAGCTGGTGAAATCATGCCGCCCGACAAGATGCTCTGCCGCCCTTTGCATGGCTGACACGTCAAGGTCGGCCCGGTGATGCCAGACCCGCCCGTGATCAAGCGCCGGCGGGGCGCGGCGCGGCAGGATGCGGTAGAGATAGCGTCTGCCGGTGGCGGAAAATCTGGCATGCGCGTCGGCCGGCACCTCGCGGGCGCTGCGGATGGTCACCGGATGATCGCCTGTCAGCGCGTTCAGCGCCGCCATAACCCGCGCCGCGTCGAACTTGTCCGGAACATCAAGATGCGCCACCTGTCCGGTGGCATGGACGCCGGAATCGGTGCGACCGGCGCCCTGTACGTGGCACGCGCCGCCGGTCAACGCGCGCGCCGCCTCCTCAAGAACCTGCTGTACCGACATGCCGTTGTCCTGGCGTTGCCAGCCGACAAAGGGCCCGCCATCATATTCAATGGTGATGAAGATGCGCCGGGTCATGCGCGGGCCATGGCGACGGCGCTGTCGACCGGCAGCGGATTGCCGTTCAGCCAGGCGCGCGCCGGCATCACCTTGCCGCCTGCCGGCTGGATCTCATCAAGGATGATTTCGCCGGCACCGGTGCCGATGCGCATGCCGCCCTGCGGGTCAAGCCCCAGATAATGCCCTGGCGCGCCGGCGCTTGCCGCATCGCCACGTCTGGCGGCCCGGACGCGGAGTCGTCCTTTCGGGCCGGTGAACCAGGCGCCCGGCACCGGGGTGAAGGCACGGATCTGCCGGTCGATCACCAGCGCCGGCAGCTGCCAGTCGATCTCGGCCTCGGCCGGGGTCAGTTTCGGCGCATAGATCGCGGCCGCGTGATCCTGCGGCTGCTGCGTCTCGAGGATGTCGGGCAGGCCTGCCACCACCTGGCCAAGCAGATCGGCGGTCAGGATTGCCAGCCTGTCATGCAGGCTGGCGGCGGTTTCGCCATCGCCGACGGCGCATTCCCGCCGCGCCAGTACCGGCCCGGTATCAAGCCCGGCCTCCATCAGCATCGCGCAGACACCGGTTTTCGTATCACCGGCGGCGATGGCGCGCTGGATTGGTGCGGCACCACGCCAGCGTGGCAGCAGTGAGGCATGGCCGTTGATGCAGCCAAAGCGCGGCATCGCCAGCACATTCGGTGGCAGGATCAACCCATAGGCAACGACGATGAAGACATCCGCCTCCAGTGCTGCCAGCGCGGCGGCATCCGCGGCGGTTTTCAAGCTTTCCGGATGGCGGACCGTCAACCCGCGTGCGGCAGCATGTGCCGCTACCGGTTGCGGGGTCTCGCGCATGCCGCGGCCGGCGCGGCGCGGCGGTTGTGTGTAGACCGCCCGCACCTCATGCGCATCGGCAAGCCGGTCAAGCGTCGGAATGGCGAATCCCGGACTTCCCATGAAGACAATCCGCCGAGCTGTCATGGCCAGCCCCTAGTCGCCGCCATTGACCTGGCGAAGCTCTTTCAGGGCGCGGCGCACGATCATGTCGCGTTTCAGTCGCGAGATATGGTCGATGAACAGCACCCCGTCCAGATGGTCGATCTCATGTTGCACACAAGCGGCAAGAAGCCCCTCGCACCGCATCATCTGCTCATCGCCGTCAATGTCGATATAGCGGACATCGACATGCGCCGGGCGTTTGACCTCGGCGGTCTGTTTCGGGATCGACAGGCAGCCCTCTTCCATAATAGAGGTCTCATCCGACTGTGCGACAATCTCCGGGTTGATCATCTTGAGCAGGTCCGGCGCCTCGTCCGGTCCGCAATCCATCACGATCAGCCGTTCCGAGACATTAACCTGCGGTCCGGCAAGGCCGATCCCTGGGGCATCATACATCGTTTCCGCCATATCATCGAGAAGCTGGCGGACGCCGTCTGTCACCTCGCCCACGGGCGCGGCCACCCGGCGAAGCACCGGGTCGGGGATGCAGATGATGGGGATCAGCGCCATAGCCCTGCCTTTCCTGACCGTCACATAACAGGTCCTTGGAGTAGGGGATGCCGACGAGGCAGTCAAGTTGCAGTAGGCCGGTGGTCATGCCAGACTGCGGTGATCGGCCTGCGGGATGCGTTCACACCCCTGGCCGAACCTGTCAGACCTGTTCTCTGGACGGATAGATCAGCCATGCCGCTCAATACGATCATCATCCTTCTTGCGCTGGCCGTTATTGCCGGGCTTGTCTTCATGCTGATGCGCCAGCGAACCGGCGGGCAGGATAGTGCGGTGCTGGCCGAGCTGAAGGGCCAGCTGGCGCAGCTTGCCGCGCAGTCCGGCGAGCTTCACCGGACTGTCGCCGCGCAGATGCAGGAAACCGAGGGCCGCCTTGGCACCCGCCTTGAAAATTCACTTCGTGACCAGAATGACCGCACCAACCGCTCGCTCACCGGCATGGCCGAGAAACTTGCCGTGATCGAGCAGGCGAACGCCCATATCTCGGCGCTGTCCGGGCAGGTTGGCGAGCTGCAGAATATCCTGTCGAACAAGCAGGCACGCGGCAGTTTTGGCGAGGTGCAGCTGGAAAATCTGGTTCGTGACGCGCTTCCCGAAAGCGCCTTCAGTTTCCAGCACACGCTTGGCAATGGCCGCCGCGTCGATTGCCTGCTTGATATGCCGGCGCCGCCGGGCGCGATCTGTATCGATTCCAAATTTCCGCTGGAATCCTACCGTGCGCTGACCGCCGCAAGCGGTGAGGCCGAGCGGAGTGCGGCGCGCCGGATGATGGAAAGTGATGTGAAGAAGCATATCATTGATATCGCCGAGCGCTATATCATCCCTGGTGAAACAGCGGACAGCGCGATCATGTTCCTGCCGTCGGAATCGGTCTATGCCGAAATCAACCTGCAGCTTCCCAAGCTTGTCGAGGAAAGCCGTCGCCGCCGCGTCTACATGGCTGGGCCGGACAATCTGATGCTGATCCTGCATACGGTGCGGGCCATCCTTCGCGACGCGCGGATGCACGAGGCCGCCGGCGTGATCAAGGCCGAGGTCGAGACGATGCTGCAGGATGTCTCGCGGCTTGATGAGCGGATCAAGAAGCTGGCGACGCATTTCGGCCAGGTGGAAAAGGATATCGACGATATCCAGATCTCCAGCCGCAAGATTTCGTCACGCGGGGCGAAGATCACCCAGATCGATGTCAGTAGCGACGCGGCCCCGCCGCCAGAATTGTCGCCGGAACTGCCGCCCGACGCGACCGGGCGGGGCGATCACTGACCGCCAATCCGCCCGCGCGCCTTCAGCGCCTGTGCCAGCGTGCCGTCATCAAGGAAATCCAGCTCGCCGCCAACCGGCACGCCATGCGCCAGTCTTGTCACCTCGATCGAGAGCGGGGCCAGCCTTTCATGCAGGTAATGCGCGGTTGTCTGTCCCTCGACGGTGGCCGGCAGGGCGAGGATCACCTCGCCAACATCCGCGCCCGCCCGGGTCAACAGCCTGTCGATATTGAGTTCGGATGGTCCCCGCCCGTCAATGGCGCTGAGCGTGCCGCCAAGGACGTGATACAGCCCGCGATAGACGGCAGCGCGTTCCATCGCCCAGAGATCCCCCACATCCTCGACAACGCAGATGGTTTGCCGGTCGCGTTGTGGATCGCGGCACAGGACGCAGACATCACCGGTATCGAGATTGCCGCAATCGGCGCAGCTGCGAATGCTGCGCGCCACCTGCCCCAGATCCTCGGCAAGTGGCAGCATCAGCCGGTCGCGATTCTGCAGCAGATGCAGCACCGCCCGCCGGGCCGAACGCGGACCAAGCCCGGGAAGACGTGCCATCCGGCGGATCAGATTGTCGAGCTGCGAATCCATCAGACCCCCGGGATCAGAAAGGCAGCGACATGCCAGGCGGCAATGGCAGGCCGCCGGTAATATCCTTCATCCGTGCCGCCATCGCCTCTTCGGCCTCGCCTTTTGCGTTGTTCGTCGCAAGGCAGATCATATCCTCGAGGATCGAGATATCGTCGGCATCAATGGCAGCCGGATCGATCTTCACACTGCGCATCTCGCCCTTGCCGGTGACCGTCACCGTCACGCCGCCGCCGCCAACGCTGGCGGTGAATTCGGTGTTGGCCATTTCCTGCTGCAGCGCTTCCATGCGCGACTGCATTTCCTGAACCTTCTTCATCATGCCGGCCATATTGCGCATCATTTTGGAATTTCCTCATTCGGTTGGTCTACAGGGGGTTGGTCTACAGGGGGTTGGTCTGGTTCGGGTCCGGTCAGCGGCATGACGGATTCGATTGTTGCGCCGGGGAAGGTTTCGGTGATGGCCTTCACCAGCGGTGTTCCGGCCACCGTTTCAATCTCGCGCCGCTGCGCCGCGCGCCGTTCCTCGGCGATGGTCATGCCGCCCGGGCCCTCAGACAGGCTGACCATCCAGCGGCTGCTGGTCCAGTCGCTGAGGCGGCGTGCCATGTCACCCGGCAGATTGTCCGGCGCCCCATCGGTCAGACAGATATCAAGAAGGCCGGGCTGCAGGCGGACAAGCCGTACATGGCTGCGGATATGTGCTGCCAGAAGTGGATCATTCTGCGCCTCGGCAAGTTCGGAGATCTCCAGAAGCGACTGTGGCTGTGGGGTTGCTGCGCTGAAGGGTTCGGGCGCCGATTCAGGCATTGATTCTGGCGCCGCGGCCGGCTGGGGTGCCGCCGCATCGCCGCCGGCGCGCATCGTGGCTGGTGGCAACGGGTCTTCTGGCGCGGATGCTGTCAGCTCGGGGGCCTGCATTTCGGGGGCCTGCATTTCGGGAGCCTGCATCTCGGGCTGCGCCACATCAGACATTGCTGTCGGGGTTGTGGCCTTTGTTGGCGGCTTGCTTGTCGCCAGACGGTGAACGATGTCGCCGGGGGTCGGCATGTTGGCAAGATGCGCCAGCCGGATGATCAGCATCTCGGCGGCGGCCGACGGTTGCGGCGCTGATGTCACCTCGCCATGGCCCTTGAGCAGCATCTGCCAGGCCCGTCCAAGTCGGGCGATTCCCATCTGCGCCAGCCGATCAATGGCCTCTTTTTCGGATTCCAGCAATGTGTCGAGTGCGCCGCCGGCGGCTTTCTGGCTGGCGCGGTGAACAAGGTCCATCAGGTCCGAGATAATCATTTCAGGCTCGGCACCGCCAGCCATCGTCGTCGCCAGCGCGGCCAGCGCACCGCCCGTATCGCCGCGCATCGCCGAATCAAGGATGGTGATGGAATCGGCGCGCCCGGGGCGGCCGAGCATGTCGGTGATGCTGTCGATGGTCATCCTGTCGGCGGTCATCGCGGCCGCCTGGTCAAGAAGCGACAGCGCATCGCGCACCGACCCTTCGGCAGCGCGGGCAATGGCGGTGATGGCCTCGGCATCGGCAGTGATCGATTCGCGCTCGCAGATATTGACAAGATGCGTTGCCAGCATGTCGGTCGGCACGCGGCGCAGATCAAAACGCTGGCATCGTGACAGGATGGTCACTGGCACCTTGCGGATTTCGGTGGTGGCGAAGATGAATTTTACATTGTCGGGCGGCTCTTCGAGCGTCTTCAACAGTGCGTTGAACGCGCTCTTCGACATCATGTGAACCTCGTCGATGATATAGATCTTGAACCGCCCCGAAACCGGCCGGTAGCCAACCCCCTCGATGATTTCACGCGCATCATCGACGCCGGTATGGCTTGCTGCGTCGATTTCCAGAACATCAACATGGCGGCCGGCGGCAATGGCCTGGCACGGCTCGCAGTTGCCGCACGGCTCCAGCGTGGCGCCGCCCGCGCCATCCGGTCCGATGCAGTTCAGCCCGCGGGCCAGAAGCCGCGCTGTCGAGGTCTTGCCGACACCGCGAACGCCGGTCAGGACAAAGGCATGTGCCAGCCGCCCGAGTGACAGCGCGTTTTCCAGCGTGCGGACCAGCGCTTCCTGGCCGATCAGCTCGGAAAAACGTTCGGGGCGGTACTTGCGCGCAAGTACCCGGTAACCTGTCAGGACGCTGTCGCTCATGATGTCTGAAACCTAGCGCAGCAAGGGTGGTTTTGCCACTGGTAACTGCCCGGTGGCAGCCCTTGGCGTTACCCCTGTCGCGACCCTTGTTATGTCTGGGTTATGTCTGGGTTATGTCCGGGTTATGTCGGGCGTCACATCCGGTGCCGCTCCTGGCACCATGTCAGCGGATATCGAGGATCGAATGCGGGAAAGCGGAAGACTGAACGACCCGCGCAAAAACGACCCTGGCTGCTTCCTCTCGGATCTGACCGGTTAGACCGACAGCCCGTCCGTCCAGCCTTCCTGTCCTCTATATGGATGAAAGCGGCAGGGGGAACAAGCCATTAATGCCAGACTTTGAGTGCCACCGGTTACCTGCTGGCGACTTACCTGCTGGCGCGCACCGGGCTTGCCGGATAGCTGCCGAGGATTGTCACCTCGCCATGCTGGCAGTAGAAACGCAACTCCTCAATGGCGAGCTTCATGTCAGGGGCCTCGATATGGCCCTCGACATCGACATAGAATTGCGCATGTTCGGCCGAGCCTGGCCGAAGGTAGCTTTCCAGCTTGGTCAGATTGATACCGTTCGTGGCAAACCCGCCAAGCGCCTTGTAGAGGGCTGCCGGCACGCTGCGAAGCTTGAACACCATGGTGGTCATCATCGGCGCGCCATTCAGCGGCGGTGTGATGTCAGTGCGCGACATGACGAGGAAGCGTGTGGTGTTGTGTTCGGCATCCTCGGCCGAGGCCAGCAACACATCAAGGCCATAGATCTGGCCGGCAAGTTGCGAGGCGATGGCGCCAATTGCCGGGTCGCCGCGTTCTGCGATATCCTTGGCGGCGCCGGCGGTGTCGGCATGCATCACCGGCGTCAGGCCAAGCGCACGAAGTCGCTCGCGGCATTGCGCAAGCCCCTGGGCATGGCTGTGGACCTCGACAAGAGTCTCCAGCGTCGCGCCCTTAGGGGCCAGCAGATGGTGATTGACCCGCTGGAAATGCTCGCCATTGATGAACAGGCCGGATTCCGGAAGAAGATGGTGGATATCGGCCACGCGTCCCGCGATGGAATTCTCGACCGGTACCATGGCCAGCGCGGCGTGGCCTTCCTGCACCGCGAGGATCATATCCTCGAACGAGGCACAGGCAAGCACCTCCATCTCCGGTTTTACCGCCTGGCATGCCATATGCGAATAGGCGCCAAGCACGCCCTGGAAAGCGATGATGTTGCTGCTGTCGCTCATGAAATAGAGTTTCCGTTGCTGTCCTCAGGCGGCATTCCGCCGGCGCGCGAGTATCATGTCATGGCCACAGACTGTCAATGTTATGGCCCGTCGATGTTATGCGCTGGCAAGCCGATGCCGTGTTGCGGCAAGATCGTCCTCGGTATCGACGCCGGCAGGCGCCGCGTCGATCTCGGCCACGGCGACAGTCATGCCGGCTTCCAGCGCACGCAACTGCTCCAGCTTTTCGGCCACCTCCAGCGGCGAGGGGGGCAGTTCGACAAACCGTGCCAGCGCCGCACGCCGCCATCCATAGACACCGATATGATGATATTTCGGCACCGCACCGGTCGGCACCGGGGCGCGGCTGAAATAAAGCGCCCTGCCGATGCGGGGTATGTCGATAGTGGGGGTGCCGGGTTGCGGTGTATCGGTGCCGTCCTGCCAGCTGACCACCGCCTTGACGATTTGCGGGCGCGCCGCCTCTTCCTCATCGGCAGCGGTGACAAGTGTCGACAGTTCGGCCCGGCTGCCTGCGGCCGTGGCAAGAAGCGTTGCCGGAACCGCCAGATCAAGCTCGGGAAGATCGCCCTGCAGGTTGAGGATCACATCATATTGCCGGTCCGGGTCGATCAGCTCGACCGCCTCAAAGGTACGGTCCGATCCAGACGGGTGGTCGGCCCGGGTTTTCACTGCATTGCCGCCGGCAGCCCGGACAGCCTCAACGATCGCGTCATTGTCGGTCGCCACCCATACCGGCGCGATATCGGCGGCTATGGCGCGTTCCAGGACATGCTGGATCATCGGCTTGCCGGCAATGTCGGCAAGCGGTTTTCCCGGCAGCCGACTGGCCGCCATGCGGGCGGGAATAATGATCACAGGTGACAGGGACGAACTCATGATGCGGCAATTCATCACATAATTGTCGATTTGCCTAGGCAAAAGGCGCAAATAGGCTGATCTGGGGCTTGAGGGCAACCGGCAATTTCGCTAAGAGATGGGCGTTGGGCAGGCTTTGTGAGGGCCGGCCGAAGGCAGTTTAGGGGGGAGCTTCCGCGCCAGCGGAAGGTTTAAGCATGGACGAACTTGGTCTGAACAAGCTTTTTGCCGGCATCCTTGTCGCTGGCCTGTTGCTGATGACGGGCGTAAAGCTTGCCGAAATCCTCGTGCCGCACAGCGAGCTCGAGCAGAATGCCTATGTCATCGAGGTGCCCGAAGGTGGTGCTGCTGCCGCCGCCGCGCCGGTCGATCAGGGGCCAGAGCCGGTCATGGCGCTGCTGGCCAGCGCCGATGCGGTGGCTGGCGAGAAGCTTGCCAAGAAATGCACCGCCTGCCATGTCTTTGACAAGGGCGGCGCCAATAAGGTTGGCCCGGCGCTGTGGAATGTCGTCAATGCCGACAAGGGCGCTGTCGAAGGCTTTGGCTATTCGAGCGCACTGGCCGAATTCGGCGGGCAGTGGGATTATGCCGCGCTGAATGCGTTCCTCGCCAAGCCAAAGGCGTATATTGCCGGCACCAAGATGAATTTTGCCGGCCTGAAAAAGCCGCAGGACCGTGCCAATATGATTGCCTATCTGCGCCAGCAGGCGGATGCGCCAGCTACCCTGCCGACCGCCGAGCAGATCGCCACCGAAAGCGGCAGCTGAGGCATCGTGTCAGACAGCAGCCAAATCCATAGCCGGCTTAGCAATGCCGAGCTGGCCGACTTCCTGCGCGGTCTTCCGTCCGTCAGCAGGCCGATCATCTCAAGCTGGTTTCGCAGCGGTGGCACCATTGAATGGAAGGCCGATGATTCGCCGGTGACGCTGGCCGATAAATCGACCGAGTTGGCGCTTCGTGACGCCCTCATCGCGCAATTTCCCGATGATGATATCCTCGGTGAGGAGCATGCACCGCATCATGGCAACAGCGGCTATGCCTGGGTTGTCGACCCGATTGATGGCACGCGTGCCTTCATCTGTGGCCGACCGGTGTTTGGTACGCTTGTCGGGCTGGTCAGGGATGATGCGCCTGTGGCCGGGTTGATTGACATGCCGATGCTGGATGAAACCTATGTTGCGGTTGGCGATGTGGCGACGCTGAATGGCAGCGATATCACCACCAGCACGGTCAGCAAGCTTGCGAATGCGCGGCTTGCCACCACCGCACCGGAAGCGCTGCTTGCCGACAGTCTTGATGCCTTCAACAGGCTCAGTGCCGTGGCGGCGACCAACAGTTATGGCGGCGACTGTCATAATTACGCGCTGCTGGCTGCCGGCCATCTTGATCTGGTGCTTGAGGATGGGCTGGCAACGCACGACATCATGGGGGTTGTGCAGCTGATCCGGGCCGCCGGCGGCGTCGTCACCGACAAGACCGGCGCACCGGTCTCGATGCGCGAGACGACCAGCCTTCTTGCCGCGTCAACGCCGGCGCTTCACGCCGAGGCACTTGCCATTGTGAAAGGCGAGGGCTGACAGGGAGGACGCGATGATCCGGATCGGCTTTTACGGCAATGCCAGCGACATCGCCACCTGGGAAGCGTCACTTGCCACACGGCTGCCGAACTTTGAAATCAATGAATTGCTGGGCGAGGCCGGTGCGGCAAGCGATGTGGCGCTCGTCTGGGCACCGCCGCCGCATGCCTTTGCCAACTGCGGCAATCTTCGCGGTATCATCATGCAGGGCCAGGGTGTCGACCACATGATGCGTGACAGCACCGTGCCGCGTGACATCCCGTTGGTGCGGCTGGTCGATCCTGACATGGCCAATGCGCTGAGCCACTGGGCAATCCTGAACGCGCTGGATTTCTGGCGCGACGGCGCGGCCTACCGGGCCCAGCAGGCGGGGCGCGACTGGCACGCGCTGCCACAGCGCCCGGCCACCGGCGCGCGTGTCGGAATCCTCGGTGTCGGGGCCATCGGCACAGTGATCGCACGGCGTTTTGCGGCGCTGGGGTTCGCCGTTCGCGGCTTTGCCAGATCACCGAAACAGATCGACCGGGTAGAGGTCTTTGTCGGCATGGACCAGCTTGCCGCTTTTGCCGACGGTCTCGATATCGTTGTCTCGGTGCTGCCGCTGACCCCGCAGACAACCGGAATCATGAATGCCGCCTTTTTCGACCGTCTGGCACCGGGGGCCTTCATCATCAATGGCGGGCGCGGCCCGCAGGTGGTGGATGGTGATCTGCTGGCCGCTCTTGATTCGGGCCGACTTGGCGGTGCGGCGCTGGATGTATTCGCGATTGAACCGTTGCCGGATGACAACCCGTTCTGGACGCATCCGAAAGTGCGGGTCTGGCCGCATGTGGCAGCGCAGACCAACGCCACCTCGGCGGCTGATCAGGTGGCGCAGGCGATCCAGCGGATGATGGCCGGCGAGGCGCCGGCAAACCGCGTCGACTGGACGCGCGGTTACTGATCCGCATTTACCGGCGGTCGGCCAGGCTTTCGATATAGGTGAAAAGTGCGCGAAGCCCCATCGCCTCGCCGCCTTTCGGCCGACCCGGCCGGCCGGCAAGATTCCACGCCATCACGTCGATATGCGCCCAGTTCGTCTGTTTGCCGGCAAAGCGACGCAGGAACAATGCGGCGGTGATCGCCCCGCCATAACCTGACGGGCCGGTGCTTGACAGCGCGACATGGCCGGCATCGAGATGCCGCTCATAGGGCTCGAACAGCGGCAGCCTCCAGAGTGGGTCAGACGCTGCCTCTGCCGCCGCCAGAATGCCATTGGCCGTGTCATCAAGATTACAGAACAGGGCTGGTAATTCGGTGCCAAGCGCCACCCGCGCGGCCCCGGTCAGCGTCGCGAAATCAATCATGAAGTCCGGCGCGTCCTCGCAGGCAAGGGTGATGGCATCGGCCAGGACAAGGCGTCCCTCGGCGTCGGTGTTGCCGACCTCCACCGGCAGGCCGGCGCGCGTGTCGATGACATCGAGTGGCCGCATCGATTTTGACGACACCGCATTCTCGGCCGTTGGTATAAGCACCCGCAGCCGCACCGAAAGCCCGGCCATCATCACCGCCGTGGCAAGACCAAGCACCGTTGCCGCCCCGCCCATATCCTTTTTCATCAGCTCCATTGCCTTTGACGGCTTCAGATCAAGGCCGCCGGAATCAAAGGTGATACCCTTGCCGATCAGGGTGATGGCCGGGCCACTGTCACCCCAGCGAATATCGATCAGCCGCGGCGCGATTTCGGCGGCGCGCCCGACCGTGTTGATGGCGGGGTAGCCAGTGGCAAGCGCCTCGCCCGCGGTGACCTCGATTCGGGCCTCGAACCTGTCGGCAAGGTGCTGCGCCGCAGCTTCAAGCCCGGCCGGGGTCATGTGGTTTGGCGGCGCGTTGATCAGATCGCGGCAGAAGGCGGTGCCGCTGGCAAGCCCCATCACCCGGTCGCGCGCCTGATCATCTGGCATCATGGCAAGGTTGAGTTCACGAAGCGCCCGGTCCGGGGCGTCGCGATAGGTGGTGAAGCTGTATTGCGCCAGCGCCCAGCCAAGACTGACCGCGCCAAGATCGATGGCCGAATCGCATGGGCCGGCCACTGACCAGCGCCCGGCCGGAAGTGATGCGGCGATGGCGGCGGCATGCCAGATGGTGTTTGCCGGGTCGATGATTGCAACAGCATCATCACGATCAGAATCCTGCCCGGTTGCTGGCAGCAGGCACGCTTTGCCGCCGCTGGCGGTAAAGCCGCTGGCCGCAATCCAGTCGCGCGAGGCGGCTTCGGCCGCGGCCAGCCAGCCATCATATTCCGGCGCCGTCAGAAGGCGCAGCCGGCGGGCCCCATCATCACCTGTGACAAGGCCAAGTTCATCTGGTTCGCGAAGCGGAAATCTGGTCATGACGCATCCATCGGGTCCGGGGTGGCAAGTGCGCGGACACGCCCCATACGCATCTGCAGGGTGATGCCGCGCAGTCCGAGATATATCGTAAAGGCGGCAAAAAGGCCATTCAGTCCAAACCCGCCAAGCACCAGCACAGCAACGCCGAACAGAACCGCCGAGACCAGCATCGCGTTGCGCATTTCACGGCTTTGCGTGGCGCCAATGAACACGCCGTCCATCTGGAAGGCAAGGAATGAAATCGGTGGCAACAGCGCCGCCCAGTGCCAATGCGCCAGCGTCAGGCTGGCAAGCTCCTGCTGCGAGGTCAGCATCCCGACGATCCAGGGCGCACCGGTCCAGACTAAGGCGCTGATCACCAGCGCCGTGCAGCCTGCCAGGATGTTGGTTCGGCGCACCACCCGGTCGAGCATCGGCAGATGGCGGCGGCCGACCGCTTCGCCGACAAGTGCCTCGGCAGCGTGGGCAAAACCATCCAGCGCAAACGCAATCAGACCGAACATGACAAGGATAAGCTGTGTTGCGGCCAGCGACAGATCGTCGATCCCGGCCGCGAGATTGAGCAACACCGCTTCGCTCAGAAGGATCAGCACGGTGCGGATGGTGATATCGCTGCCAATCTCGAAAAACCGTATGAAGGCGGCCGGGTCAAGCCAGGCCGGTCGGCGGGTGAAAATGCGGCGGCCGGCGCCAGCCAGCAGATCCCGCCAGTGCCAGCCGACAAGTCCCAGTGTAACCAAAAGGCCAGTCCATTGCGCGACAACCGATGCCAGCGCCACGCCGTCGATGGTCATGCCGAGACCAAGCACAAAAAACAGGTTCAGCGCCAGATTGGCAAGATTGATGAAAATGATCTGGACCATCGCCAGCCGCATCTGCTGGCGTCCGAAGATACATCCCAGAAGCACCATATTCGCCAGTGCCGCCGGCACCGCCAGAAGCCGGATGCCGACATATTGCTGCATCAGCGTTTCAACAGTATCGCTGGCGGTCAGCAGGGCGGCGGTGACAAGATTCACCAGCGGCGTGCCGATCACAAAGACAAAGCCAAGGCAGAATGCCAGAAGCAATCCACGGACAAGGTGGTTTTCGATCTCTCGCAGATCGCCGCGACCCTGCGCCTGGGCGACAAGCCCGGTCGTACACATGCGCAGGAACCCAAGCCCGAAATAGATGAAATTGAACACCAGGCTGCCAAGCGCGACGCCGCCGACAAAGCTGGCATCATCAAGCCGCCCCATCATCGCGGTGTCCGCCGCGCCGACCAGCGGAAAGGTCACATTGGCGATGATGATGGGCCAGGTTATGGACCAGAGATGGCGCCAGCTTGTCTGCTGTTGCCAGGGTCTGTTGCCAGCGTTTTCTGTTGAAATGTCGGTCATGATCCCATTGCCGGACAGTGGCGGGATGCCACCCTACAACCAGCCATCCAAAGGGGCAATTCATATGGCAAACCGGCTGAAAAAATGCTTTAACGGGCTGGCGGTTACCTGTGTGACGGGCGACCGGCCATCCAGGGGATCGTCTGTGATCGTGCCATTTAAAAAATCGGCCTTGTTGCTGGTGCTGGCATGTCTTGCCGCCGCCGTGCTGATCGGCCACCAGACCGTGCCGCCGATGGACCGTGACGAGTCACGCTTTGCCCAGGCCAGCAAACAGATGGTGCAGACAGGCGATCTTGTCACCATCCGGTTTCAGGATGACCTCCGGGCCAAGAAACCGGCTGGCATCTATTGGCTTCAGGCCGCTTCGGCATCATTGTTCGGCGAGGACGATATCGCGCCCTACCGTCTGCCAAGCCTGCTTGCCATGCTGCTGACGGTTTATGGTACCTACCGTATCGCCCGCACACTTTATAAACCACAACGTGCCGTGCTGGCCGCCGCCGCCTGTGGTGGTGCGTTGATCGTCTTCGCCGAGGCCCATCTGGCAAAGACGGATTCGGTGCTGATGTTGCTGTGTCTAATGCAGCAATATGGGCTGATGCGGATTTATCAGGCGTGGCAGCATGGCCGCCGACTGGCCTATCATTCCTATCTGTGGGTGTGGCTGCCGATGGCGGCGGCGGTGCTGGTCAAGGGGCCGGTGGCGCCAATGCTGGCACTGACGACGGTTGCCGCGCTGTCGGCCTGGCATCGCAATGTCAGATGGCTTCGCATGCTGCGGGCTGGGCGCGGCCTGCTGATTCTGTGCCTCGTTGCGCTTCCCTGGGCGGTGCTGGTGACGCTGGCCACCAACGGGGCGTTCCTTGACATTGCCTTTCGCGGCGATTTTCTGTCGAAGGTGCAAAGCGCGCAGGAATCGCACGGCGCGCCGGTTGGAATCTATCTGGTTCTGGCGGCGATCCTGTTTTGGCCGGCAAGCCTGCTGCTGCCGCGCGCCATCAGCCAGACGCCGCTGCTGCTTTCGCATGTTGAAAGCCGGTTTCTGCTGGCCTGGATTCTGCCCTTCTGGGTGGTGATTGAATTCATACCAACGAAATTGCCGCATTATCCGCTGCCGGTGGTGCCGGCGATCATGGTGCTTCTTGTTTGCGCTGTTGATGCGCCGCTTGCTGGCGCGGCGAAAGGGGGTATGCGGGTGGTGGCACGCCGCTGGCTGGCGCTTGCCGGTGAAGGCGCGATGCTGGCTGCTGGGCCGGTGCTTGTCGGCTGTTTTGCCTGGGCCGCGTTGACCTATGGCGGGGTGACCGGCGGCCGGGCCTTTGTGTTTGCCATGCTGTGCGCGCTCTTGGCCGGGTTGGCGCTGTGGCAGGGAATTGTCTGGCACCGGCATGGCGGCATTCGGCCGGTTGCCATGGTGATCGCTGCTGGCGCGGTGATGAATATGATCGCCATCGGCGGCTTGATCCCGTCACTGTCCCGCATCCATCTGGCGCGCGCCATCGACACCGCTATCATGGCATCCGGCCCGCCGCCGGCCGCCATGGCCGCGGCCGGGTTTCATGAACCCTCGCTGGTCTTTCATCTTGGGCGGGATCTGCTTCTGGTTGATGGTGGTGAGGCGGCGCTTTTTCTTGCCGAGGCGCCCGGCGGTATGGCCATTGTGGAACGTGACCAGCAGGCGGCGTTTCTTGACATGGCGGGCACGCTGGGGCTTGGTGTCGAGGTCATCCGCCAGATTGAAGGCTTCAACATGTCAAAGGGCAGGGATGTGTTAATTTTCCTCTATCGCGCCGATGCGTTTGACCCGCGCGACATGAGTGGGTAAAGAGACGCAAATGTTCATGCCATCGTTTCTGTCATTGTTCCTGCCATCGTTCCTGTCCCTGCCGAGTGTGTCTTCATGACCCGAACCAAGGCTGCTGTTCCTCTACCCTCCGCGATCGAGATCTCGGTGCTTGTGCCGGTGATGAACGAAGCTGGCAACATCCGCCCGCTCATCGAGGAAATCAGCGCCACCCTGACCGGACGCCGGTTCGAGATCATCTATGTCGATGATGCCAGCACCGATGACAGCCCGGCCGAGCTTGCCAGCGCCACCACCGACATTCCCGAATTGCGGGTGCTGCGCCATCAGACCCGTGCCGGCCAGAGCGCGGCCATCAGATCGGCACTGCTGGCGGCGCGCGGCGATCTGATCGCGGTGCTGGATGGTGATGGCCAGAATGTGCCGTCGGACCTGCCGGCGCTCGAGGCAGCGCTGCTGGCAGAGACCGGCAAGACAGGCGAAACAGGCGGCGTCGGCATGGCCGCCGGCATCCGGGCCCGTCGTCAGGACAGTGCCATGCGATTGCTTGCCTCGCGCGGGGCGCGCTGGATCCGGCGCAGCCTGCTGGCCGATACGCATCCTGACAGCGGCTGCGGGATCAAGGTGCTGCACCGCTCGCTGTTCCTGCAGCTTCCCTTTTTCAACCATATGCACCGTTTCATGCCGAGCCTGGTGCGGCGGCATGGCGGCGTGGTGGTTGGCGTTGCGGTGGCGCACCGGCCGCGCCTGCGGGGCACCTCCAAATACCGGATTCTCGACCGTCTTGTGGTCGGGATCAGCGATGTTTTCGGGGTCATCTGGCTGTTGCGCCGGGCGCCGCGTCAGGGCACGGTGACCGAGGTCACGGCTGGCAAGAAAACCGCCAGTAAGGTTGCCAAGAAAGCTGCCAAGAAAGCCAGCAATAAGGGGGGTGGCGCATGATCGCTTTTCTGTCAGCGCAGATTGAGGCCGGTGCCCGCGCCTTTGCCAGCGTTCTTGTCACGATCCTGCCCTTTCTTCCCGACAGTCTTGTCACCAACCCGGAACGGATCATGATTGTTGTCGGATTCGCCGGGCAGGGCCTGTTCGCGATGCGCTTCATCATCCAGTGGCTGTCATCGGAAAAACAGGCCAAGTCGGTGATCCCGGTCGCCTTCTGGTATTTCTCGATCGGTGGCGGTGCGGTGCTGCTTCTCTACGCCATCTGGCGGCAGGATCCGGTGATTATCTGCGGTCAGGGCCTCGGGCTGTTCATCTATCTGCGGAACCTCTATTTCATCCGCCGCGACACCACATCCGGCGGCTGACCTGCCGTCACCCAGCTGTCACAATGTCGTCTCGCCCATCTCCATCAGGATTGCCCAATGCGCGGCGGTGACCGGCGTCACCGACAGCCGTGACTGCCGCACCAGTGCCATTTCGGCAAGACGCTTGTCGGTCTTGATCTCGGCAAGTGTGATCGGTCTTGTCATACTCTTTACGGCTTTCACCGTGACCATGCCGAAACGCCCGCTGGCATCGGTCGGGTCGGGATGATACAGCTCGATCACCTCGACGATGCCGACAATCTGCTTTTCATTCACCGAATGATAGAAGAAGGCAAGGTCGCCAATCTCCATGGCTTTCATGTTGTTCGATGCCTGATGGTTGCGGACGCCGTCCCATCCCTCGCCCTCGTCCCCCTTCGCCTGCTGGTCATCCCACGACCAGCTCGAGGGCTCCGACTTCATCAGCCAGTAATTCATCCTGTCCTGCCTTTCTGCCATGCCGCTTGGCATCACCTTCTGTAGAGGTAAGGGGCGTCAGCCGCTATTCAACGCCGGCACGCCGTGCCAGCAGACTGGCTACCACCTGGCGCAGATCGGCGGCGTGATTGACCACGCTGTCGACACCCGATGTGATCGGCAGCTCAACCCCGAGCGCCGCCCCGCGGGCGGCCAGCACGGCGACGCTGTGACGGCCTTCGGCAAGCCCGTCCGCCGGAGTCTCGCCGCGTCCAAGGGCCAGCCCGTAGGCCATGTTGCGCGAATGCGGCCCGGCACAGCTCAGGGCCAGATCACCGGCACCTGACAGCCCATAGATGGTGTCGGGCTGCGCACCGGCGGCGGCGGCAAAGCGCGCCATCTCGGCAAGGCCGCGGGTGATCAGCGCCGCCCGTGCATTGTCGCCAAGGCCAAGACCGGCAGCGCAGCCAGCGGCGATGGCAATGACATTCTTCATCGCGCCGCCGATGGCGACACCGACTGGGTCGTGGTTTGCATAGACCCGCAGATGGCTGCCGGCAAAGGCTTGCTGGGTGGCGGCGACGGCCTGTCTGTCGGTGCTGGCGGCGGTAATCGCCGCGGGAAGTCCCCGCATCACCTCATCGGCAAAGGTCGGGCCGGACAGGATCAGATGCGGGCTGGCGGGCAGCATCCGTACGGCAAGTTCAGGCATCAGAAGCGGCGTGTCGCCGTCCATCACCAGCCCCTTTGCACACAGCACAACAGGTATCGATGGCGTGGCGTGCGCCGCAATCAATTGCAGGCAGGCACGTGTGGCGGCAACCGGCACGACGACAAAAACCATCTCGGCATCTGCCAGCATTGCCGGGTCGATGGTGGCGTCAAACCCGTCAAGCGGCGGCAGATTGGCAAGCTGGCGACAGCGGCCGCTGGCCAGCATGTCGGCGGCGGCCTGATCACGCACCAGCAATCTCGGTGTGGCAGACCCGCAGCGCAGGGCATGCGCCAGCGCACTGCCCCAGCTGCCGCCCCCAATGACAGCAGCGCGGATCACGCTCGCACCCCGCGGCCCGGCGGCGGCGCGGCGTCGGGATCGAGCGGCCAGCGTGGGCGCGGCGCAAAGCTCAGCTCATCCGGGGTCTGGCGTCTCTCAAGCGCGGCCCAGGCAATCATCGCGGCATTGTCCGTACACAGCCATGCCGGTGGAACGACAAGGTCGAATCCCGCACCGGCGGCCTCGGCCTCGAGCCTGGTGAAGATTGCCCTGTTGGCGGCAACACCGCCGGCAATGACAAGTGTTGATGCGCCATGCGCATTGGCGAACCGGCCCATGGCGCGGCGCGCCCGGTCGGCAAGACAATCGGCAATCGCGGCCTGAAGCGATGCTGCCAGATCGGCCAGCGAGGCCGCATCATCAGCAGGCGTCAGTGCCGCGTGCCGCGTTGCCACGGCGGTCTTCAGGCCCGAGAATGAGAAATGGCAATGATCGGCCCCTTTCAGCGGTCGTGGCAGTTTGATTTTCCTGGCATCGCCTTCTGCCGCCAGACGCTCGATCGCCGGTCCGCCGGGATAGCCAAGCCCCATGATCTTGGCGCTTTTGTCGAAGGCTTCACCGGCGGCGTCATCCATCGTCGTGCCATAGCGTTCATAATCGCCCGGCCCGTGGACGGCCAGAAGCTGTGTATGACCGCCCGAAACCAGCAATAGCAGATAGGGAAATGTAACGGGCGCAACCAGCCGCGGGCTCAACGCGTGGCCTTCAAGGTGATTGACGGCATAATAGGGAATGCCGAGGGCCGTCGCGATGGCCTTTGCCGTCACTGTGCCCACGACAACGCCGCCAATCAGCCCGGGCCCGCCTGTTGCCGCTACCCCGTTGATGGCTTCAATGTTGATGTTGGCTTTGGCAAGCGCGGAATCGATTACCATGTCGATGGCATCGAGATGCGCTCGCGCGGCAATTTCCGGCACGACCCCCCCATGCGCGGCATGGACGTCCATCTGCGATGCCACCTCGCTGGCGAGGATGCTGCCATCCGCGGCCACGATGGCGGCCGCTGTTTCATCGCAGCTGCTCTCGATGCCGAGCATCAGGAAGGTGTCATTCATCAAGGGGCGCCCATGTCTTTCGCTTAGCCCCGGATCATAGGGCATCGCTGCCATGTTGATAAGTCCCGACGCTGGCGGCTTTTTATTTTGCAACTGTGGCGACCGGGCATTATTACAGGCGGCTATGACTATATTGCCCGATATCTTTGCCGCCCGCCCTCTCATTCTGGGAAGCCGCGCTTCGGCGCTGGCGCTGGCGCAGGCGGACATCGTCCGTGACCGCCTTGCCCCGCTGGCCACCGAAACGCTGTCGCTGACAACGCGCGGTGACAAGATCCTCGACCGCTCGCTTGCCGATGCCGGCGGCAAGGGGCTGTTCGTCAAGGATCTGGAGCGGCGGTTGCTTGATGGCAGCTGTGATGCGGCGGTCCATTCGATGAAGGATATGGAGACCGTCTTTGCCAATGGCACCGCCATTGCCGCGGTGCTGCCGCGTGAGGACCGGCGCGATGCGCTGGTCGGGCCCTTCGCGACGATTGACTCGCTTCCCGATGGCGCCGTTGTCGGCACCGCCTCGGTGCGCCGTCAGGCATTGCTTCGCCATCACCGTCCGGACTTGCGGATCGAGTTGCTGCGCGGCAATGTCAACACCAGGCTGGCGGCACTTGCCGATGGCCGGTATGATGCCATCATCCTTGCCATGGCAGGGTTGCGCCGCTTGGCGCTTGATGTGCCGCATACACCGCTCGATCCGGTAATCATGCCGCCCGCAGCGGCGCAGGGCGCGCTGGCAATCCAGATCCGCGATGGTGATGGCAGCCTGAATCCGGATCGGGATCGGGCCGTGACAGAGGTGATCGTCGGCCTGAACTGCGCCAAGGCCAAAGCCGAGGTTACGGCCGAGCGCGCCATGCTGGCGCATCTTGACGGGTCCTGCCACACCCCGATTGCGGCCAGTGCGACGCTGGATGATGACGGGGTTCTGCATCTTGACGGCATGGTGCTACGCCCTGATGGTGCGGTGGCGCACCGGGCCAGCGCGACAGCGCCGCAGGATGATGCAACGGCGCTTGGCCATCAGCTTGGTGCCAGATTGCTCGACGCCGCTGGCGGGCGCGGGTTTCTCGCCTGAGGCGGTAATGGCTGGCTTGGCGGGTGACAGATGATGACCGACCGCATTCTGACAATACGCCCGGCCCCCGACGGTGAGGCCGACATTGCCGCGCTTGGCCGCCGGGGCGTGGTGGCGATGGCCGCGCCGGTGATGCGGGCCGTCTGTCTTGACATCCCGCCGCCGCCGGCTGGTTCTGTTGGCGGGCTGATTTTCACCAGCCGTCACGCCATCACCGGGTTTCTCAGGCTTTTTGACGGGGGGCTGCCGTCTGGCTTTGCCGACCTGCCGGTATTTGTCGTCGGTCGTGCCTCAGGCCGTGTGGCCCGTAAGGCGGGTTTCAGGGAGGTGACGGTCGGGACCGGTGGCGGGGCCGGCCTGGTGCCACTCATCCTGGCCCGGACTTTGGCACGCCGTGACCTGATCGGTGTGCCTTTGCTCTGGCCTTGTGCGGTGCATCGCGGCTTTGACATGCGGGCCGCGCTGGCACCGCGGATCGCGGTAACGCTGCTGCCGGTCTATGAGATGAAACCGGTGCCGCGCTTCGATGACAGGGCACTTGCCGCCCTTGGGGATGGGCGGGTCGGCGCGGTGATCCTGATGTCGGCCCGCTCGGCGCGGTTGTTTCGCGAAATGCTGGCCCGGCACGATTTGCAGGCGCAGATTGCCGGCATGGCGGTGATCGCCGGAAGCAAGGCCATCGCCGATGCGGCCGGGTCCGGTTGGGGCGAGACATTCATTGCCAGACGTTCGACACGCGCACGGCTGTTGGCCATCGCCGCTTTGTTCTATCATCGCCGTATGACAGGGCGTTGATGACGCGCCGAATGTAGCCAGCTAAACTTGACCAACCGGCCGTGACCAAGCGGCCGTGACCAACCGACCGGAACCAGCAAGGGGCCTGACGAGCGCATGACCGCCAAAAAGACTTCCAACACTGAACCTGAGACCATCGAGGGTGTTGCCGTTGAAAAACCGGCGGCCTCGACAGGACGCGGGCGGGCGGCGGGGCGCACAAAATCAGGTGCTGGTCGGGAGGCGTCGGATCATCGTTCTAACCCCTCAGCCAATCCCTTTGGCAACCCTACTGGCGACGACATGAAACCGGATGATGCTGAGTCTGTGCGTCCCCCCGACAGTTCAACAGGCACATCTTCCAAAGTGTCCTCTGCCAGCAAGATGCCGGCGATCCTGAGTGTTGCGGCCATCCTGCTGGCGCTGGCCGGCATCGCGGTTCAGCACTGGATGACGGCGCGGCAGGAAACCCAGCTTCGCACCGAGATCGAAACGCTGGCGGCGCAACTCGAAGCGGCGCATGAAACGCTGGCCAATACACAGACACAGATTACCGCCCTCGGCACCAGCCAGGATGGGGTGGTATCGCGTCTTGCCGGGCTAGAGGCGGCGCTGCCACAGGACCCGGCCGAGGCGTTGGCGACGCTGACGGCCCGTCTCGACACGCTGGCCGCCGAGATGGCGGCGATCCTGGCTGCCAGCGAAACCGCGCCGCCGTCATACAGAGCCGGTCTGGTTGAATCCGGTCTGGTTGAATCCGGCCTGGGTGAATCCGGCCTGGGTGAATCCGGCCTGGCGTTGGCACAGGCCGGCCTTGGTGCGGCGACTGCGATGAATGCAGCCAATCTTAATGGCGGTGATCCGGCGCAATGGGTTCCGGTGCTGCGGGAGCTGGCGCGGGCCGGGCTTGATGTTGGCGATGTTGATGCGATAGCGGCCGTGTTGACCCCGCGCCCACCATCGGCAGCGCAGCTTCTTGCCGAGGGTGGCGATCTTGTGGCGCTCATCCAGCAGGACCGGCACGGCGATTCCGGCTGGTGGCAGAACACCACCGGCAGGATCGCCGGCTTCATCAGGTTGCGCCGCAGCACCGACGCGCCGGCGACCGAGGAAACTGCCGCACAGAAAGCAACGCCGCTGGAGACATTCGCAGGTGCGCTGCGGTCCGGAGGGATTGGCGGGGGGCTTGGCGGTGCGCTTGCCGCCAGCCGCGCGATCACACCGCCGCCGGCCGGCCTTGCAGACTGGCAGATACAGGCACAACGACGCCTTGACCTTGATGCCGCGCTGGTCGGCCTGATGGTGCAGTTGACGGCACAGATCACGGCGCAGATGACGGCACATCCGGGCGCCGCCGGGGTGGCAGAGTGATGTTCGGACGCCTGCTTGGTCTTGTCATTCTTGTGCTTCTTGGCGCGGCGCTGGCAAGCTGGCTTGGCGCACAGCCCGGCATGCTGCAGCTTGAATGGCTGGGATGGCAGCTGGAGATGCGCACCAGCCTGGCGGTGGCAATCCTGGTCATTCTGGCGCTGGCGCTTGTCTTCATGGACAGGTTGCTTCGCGGCCTGCTGGGGCTGCCATCATGGCTCGGCCGCAATCTGACACGCCGACGGACCGAATCCGGGCACCGGGCGCTGACGCTGGGTCTGATGGCGGTGTCGGCTGGTGAGCCGGATGAGGCGCGCCGCCAGGCGGCGCGGGCGCAAAGGTTGCTTGCCGCACCGCAATTGACCGACCTTCTGTCCGCGCAGGCGGCGCATATGTCGGGCGACCGCAAGGCCGCAGGGCGCTATTTCACTTCGCTGACACGAGGCAGGGACACGGCCTTTCTCGGCCATATCGGCCTTGCCAGGCTGGCGCTGGAAAACGACCAGCCCGATCAGGCGCTGGCGGCGGCGCGCCGGGCCTTGGAGATGCGTCCGAAATCGGCGCTTGCGGCGCGTCAGGTGATGATCCTCGAGGCCGAACGCGGTAACTGGGCGGCGGCGCTGCCAGCGCATGCTGTTGTGGCGGCGGCGGATGCGGATGACGCGTCGGCGGCACATCACCTGTCACGGCAAAAGGCGGCGCTGGCCTATCTTGATGCGCTGGTATCGCTTGATAATGGGATGGAGAGCCAGGCCTGGCGCACCGCGGTGTCGGGGCTTGAGACGGCAATCAGGGCGTGGCCTGAATTCTGGCCAGCCGCATTGCGGCTTGCCGTGCTTCAGGACGAGGGTGGCAATTCCCGCAAGGCGGTGAAATGGCTGGAAACAGCCTTCAGATCGCTGCCGCATGATGACATCGCGGCCCAGCTCCAGGCGCTGTGGAAAACCAATGCTGGCGGTCATGTCGCAAGGCTGATCAAACTGATCCCAAAGGAGGGGCCGCTTGCCGATGAAGGGCGACGTGTCGTGGCTGCTGTGGCACTGGCCTGTGGCCTTGTTGGCGAAGCGCGCCGGCTGCTTGAGGAGATTGACCCGGCACGGCGCGACGCTGCTGCCTGGCGCCTGATGGCACGGCTTGCCGCCGAGGCCGGGGACAGCGCGGCGGAAACCGCGGCGCTTCGCGCAGCCGGCGAGGCACCGCGACCACGATGCTGGCAATGCACCGAATGCCAGCTTGTCCATGACGCATGGCAGGGGCATTGTTCCGGCTGCGCCGGGTTCGCGACGTTGGTGTGGCGACGGCCCGACGGGGTGACGCCGATGCTGCCGACACCATCCGGCAGCGGTGTAAAGAGCCCCGGCCCGAATTAGCCCGGCCAAAACAAGCCCGGCCAAAACAAGCCCGATTGAACCCGCCGGTGAAAGCGGCTATAAGCGCAGCCTGTGCCCGCTTAGTTAAATGGTATAACGGGTCATTCGTAATGATTAGTTGGGGGTTCGATTCCCTCAGCGGGCACCATTCCTTCATGTACATCACTGATATGTCAGCATTTTATGTGCTAACAGGTCAGGTGACGTACAGGATGACGTACAATCAATCCCCTCATATCCGTGTTCGCAGCGGCATCTATCACTTTGTCAGGCGTGTTCCTGCTGACCTTCAGCAGCATTACCGCAGTGATAGGGTGAGTATCAGTCTGCGGACGAGGTCAGCCAGAGCAGCATCTCGTTCTGCTGTATCTATCAGCCAGAGGCTTGATGATTACTGGCATGGGCTGCGACTGCAGAAGATGGATGTACCAGCTTTGCATCTGGTTATTGATGATGACGCTGACGTGCCAGATAACAGCCCCAACATGATGGAGGCTGTGGAGACTTATCTCAGGCTGAAGGCTGATAAGCAGACACCAACTTTCATCCGTGCTGCCAAGCGCAATGGCAGATATGTGGCAGAGGCATTGGGCAACAGGCCCATCACCTCATACTCATCATCTGATGCAGCAGCCTTCCGTGACCATCTGTTCGACAAAGGCCTGTCACTTGGCAGTGTGAAGCGCATCTTCGGGTCTGTGCGGTCCATCATCAATCTTGTGATGCGGGAACATGGCATTGAAGGCAGCAATGCCTTTGCCAAGACCTATATGCCTGACCGGAATGACAGCCAAGACAGACAACCTGTTCCGCAGGACAAATTGATAACCCTGCAAAAAGCCTGTCAGGAAACTGATGATGAGATGCGTTGGCTGCTGGCTCTTATCAGCGATACCGGAATGCGCCTCAGTGAAGCTGCAGGACTGCATAGCGACGACATCGTGCTGGATGCATCAACACCTCACATCAACCTTACAGCGCATCCGTGGCGGCGTCTGAAGACCAAGAGCAGTGCGAGGCATATCCCACTTGTGGGAACGGCTCTGTGGGCAGCACAGAGGCTGCAACAGCATGATAGTAGCTACGCCTTCCCACGTTACTGTAATGGGCAGACATGCAATGCCAACTCAGCCAGTGCTGCCCTCAACAAATGGATGAAGACCATCATCGGTGGTGACTATGTCGTGCATGG
>CBFHNZ010000026.1:0-35162 GCA_965657415.1 Puniceispirillaceae bacterium (SeqCode)
CGGCACGTCATAGAACAGGCGCTGATGGTAGATTTCGACAATATTACCGCCACAGCGCCCGATTGATGATGTGATTGCCGCCAGCATGCCGGGTTCATCCGAGATATCAATCCGCAATCTGGCAAGTCTGCCGTCACTCGCCATGTTGCGGTTCAGGATCGAGGCCAGCAGACGCGGGTCGATATTACCGCCACAGATCACAACACCGACCGTCTTGCCGGCAAAAACGGATCGGTGCTGGTGGATGGCGGCGATCCCGGCCGCCCCGGCACCCTCGGCAACAATCCGCTGCTGCTCGATCAGGCTGCCAACGGCCCATTCAAGCGACTGTTCATTGACCAGAAGGATGTCATCGACAAGGTCGGCAATGACCGGTCTGGTGACGCCGCCCGGTTTCTTTACCGCGATACCCTCGGCAAGGGTTTCACCGCCACAGACAATGTCCTGATTGTTCACGGCAAGCTTCATCGCCGGGTAGAGTTCTGTCTGGACACCGTAGATTCTGATGTTCGGGCGCATCTCACGGGCGATGGTGGCAATGCCACCAATCAGCCCGCCACCGCCAATCGGCACAACCAGCGCATCAAGACTGTCATCTTCGGTCAGCATCTCCAGCCCGACCGTCCCCTGGCCCATCATCACCAGCTCATCATCATAAGGATGGATCAGGGACAGGCCGCGCTCGTCGATCAGGCGGCTGACAAGGCCCTCGCATTCATTCAGGTTACGACCTTCCAGAACCACTTCGGCACCATGGGCGCGGGTGCGCGATACCTTGGCGAATGGTGTTTGCGCCGGCATCACGATGATCGCCGGAATGCCCATCTGCCTGGCGTGATAGGCGACCGCCTGGGCATGGTTGCCTGCCGACATGGTGATGACGCCGCGCTTTCGCGCATCTTCGGGCAGGGACTGCATGGCGATAAAGGCACCGCGTGCCTTGAACGACGAGGTGTGCTGGAGATTTTCCAGCTTCAGCCTGACATCGCAGCCAAGCGAGCCTGACAGCATCGGGGCCGGCACAAAGGGGGTGCGGATGATATGACCTTCAAGCTGTTCGGATGCTTTCTGGATATCGGTTGCGGAGACTGTCATGTTTCTGTCCTCCGGGATGGTTCGAGTGGCGCGTCAATCAACCTGCACGCGAAGCAGGCGCGCGATGCGTGGCGCGAAATAGGTGAGGACGGCGTCAGCGCCGGCGCGTTTGAAGGCCATCAGGCTTTCCATCATCACCCGGTCCTCATCCAACCAACCCTGCTGGCTGGCCGCCATGATCATCGCATATTCGCCGGACACCTGATAGGCCATGCAGGGGACGCCGAACTCGGCCTTGGCGCGCGCCAGAATATCAAGATAGGGCATGCCCGGCTTGATGATAATCATGTCGGCGCCTTCCTGCAGGTCCAGCGCGATTTCATGCATGGCTTCATCGCTGTTGGCCGGGTCCATCTGGTAGGTGGATTTGCCATCCGTGCCGGTAAGCGCGCCGGCGCGAACGGCATTGCGGAACGGGCCATAGAATGCTGACGCGTATTTCGCCGCATAGGACATGATCTGGACTTTATGGTGCCCGGCATCATCCAGCGCCGCCCGGATGGCGGCAACGCGACCATCCATCATGTCGGACGGGGCAATGATATCACAGCCGGCATTCGCCTGATGAACGGCCTGCTTGCACAGGATTGCGACAGTTGCGTCATTGGCGATCTCGCCATTGTGCAGCACGCCGTCATGACCATGGTCGGTAAAGGGGTCGAGCGCGACATCGCAAATGATGCCAAGCTCCGGGAAAGCCGATTTTACGGCACGCACCGCCCGGCAGACAAGATTGTCACCGTCACACGCTACTGAACCGTCAGCATCTTTCAGCGCCATGTCGATCGATGGAAAGATCGCGATCGCCGGGATGCCAAGATCGACAGCTTCGCCGGCCTTTGCGACCAGCCTGTCAATGGCAAGGCGCTCTACGCCGGGCATTGAATCGACTGGTTCGACGACACCGTCGCCTTCAATCACGAACATTGGCCAGATCAGATCTTCCACACCAAGGCGTGTCTCGGCCATCAGATGGCGGGAGAATGCCTTCATCCTGTTCCGGCGCATGCGCGTGGCCGGGTATTGACCTCTGCTCATCTCAACTCCACTTTCGCCGGCGTGACACGGCCATCCTGCTAAACCGTAAAGAACAACAGCAGAAAGTTGTGCCGTTCCCGAGATATAGCCACCATCCGGACAGGACGCAATGCAACAGGACGACATCCGGCTTTCTACCAACGTCCGGGCAGGGTTCATTCTTTTTGACCCAGTTCGCTTGCCGACGGAATCACCATGGGGGCGGTGTTGGCGTGAGGCCGCTTTCGACCAGGTCGCGCTGCCGGTACTGCGGTAATATTTCGGTTGGCCCTCGATGCGGTTGAGGGCGGCTTGCATCGAACCCGCCATCGCCTTAGATTGGCGCGGCCGGTATCACCCGATTGAAAGGCCCGCTTCATGCGTCTCAGTCACTATTTTCTGCCGCTTCTCAAGGAAACGCCGAAAGAGGCGCAGATCGCCTCCCACCGGTTGATGCTGCGCGCCGGCATGATCCAGCAATCAAGCGCCGGCATTTATTCCTGGCTGCCGCTTGGCAAGAAGGTTCTCGACAAGATCGCGCAGATCGTGCGTGAGGAACAGAACCGCGCTGGCGCACTGGAAATCATGATGCCGACCATCCAGCCTGCCGAGCTGTGGCAGGAATCAGGTCGTTATGATGATTATGGCGCAGAGATGCTGCGCATCCGCGATCGCCATGACCGCGATATGCTGTATGGCCCGACAAATGAGGAACAGGTCACCGATATCTTCCGTGCGCATGTACGAAGCTACAAGGCGTTGCCGCTCAACCTCTATCACATCCAGTGGAAGTTCCGTGACGAGGTGAGGCCGCGGTTTGGCATCATGCGGGGGCGTGAATTCCTGATGAAAGATGCCTATTCATTCGACCTTGATGCCGCGCGCGCCCGTGTGGCCTATAACCGGATGTTCGTGTCCTATCTCAAGACCTTTGCGCGCATGGGCCTGACGGCGATCCCGATGGAGGCCGATACGGGACCGATTGGCGGTGATATGAGCCATGAGTTCATCATCCTTGCCGAAACTGGCGAGAGCGGGGTGTATTTTCACAGGGACTGGCTGAAGGCCGACCTTGTTGCCAGCGTCGATTATGATGAGGATCTGCAGCCTGTTGTCGATCGTTTTACCTCGCTCTATGCCCGTGCTGATGAAAAGCATGACCCGGCGGATTGTCCCGTCGCGCCCGCGGACCTGATGAGCCTTCGCGGTATCGAGGTCGGTCATATCTTTTATTTTGGCGAGAAATATTCAGCTGCAATGGGGGCGACGGTTGCCGGTCCGGATGGGGCCAATATTCCCGTTCATATGGGTTCCTACGGCATAGGCGTGTCGCGCCTTGTTGGCGGTATTATCGAGGCAAGTCACGATGACAAGGGGATTGTCTGGCCGCGCGCGGTGGCGCCATTCGATGTTGCCGTCATCAACCTGAAGCCCGATGATACGGCCTGTTCTGCCTGCGCCGAGGATCTTTACATCCGTCTGGCCAATGCCGGGTGTGACCCGTTGCTTGATGACCGGGATGAGCGCCCCGGGGCGAAACTTGCCAGCATCGATCTGATTGGTATCCCGTGGCAAATCGTCGTTGGCCCACGCGGCATGGCGAATGGCGTTGTCGAGGTGAAGAATCGGGCAACGGGAGAAGCTGTCGAAGTTTCGCCAGATTCCGCTCTCACCATGGTCGCTATCGAAGGCGATTAATCGGCTGGTGGATCACATGCCAGTTTCAATGCCATGACGAAAGGACCCTGATGAGCCTGTTTTCCCCCGTCGAGCGGCTGTTGGCGATGCGCTACATGCGGGCGCGACGGGCCGAGGGATTCATTTCCGTCATTGCCTGGTTCTCGCTGGCGGGGATCACGCTTGGTGTCGCGACACTGATCATCGTGATGTCGGTAATGAACGGATTCCGGGCTGAACTCATCGGGCGGATTCTCGGCCTGAACGGCCATGTTGGCGTCTATGCCGCCGAGAATCGCGGCATCGAGAATTTTGACGATCTGTCACTCTCGCTGGCTGAAATTCCCGGCGTGATCGCTGTGACCCCGCAGATCGAGGGGCAAGTGATGGTTACCCGCGCGAAGGTCAATATCGGGGCGGTGATCCGCGGTGTCAGATGGTCTGACCTGGCGGCCCGGCGCCCCTTGTGGGAAGCCCTCGACAAGCCGACCATCGCCGCCTTTCGTGACGGCGAGGGGGTGTTGATTGGCAAGGGCATGGCTTTCAAGACAGGGGCCGCGGTCGGTGACACCATCACCCTGACGGCAGCGCGCGGCGAGGCCACCGCATTCGGCACCCTGCCGAAACGCCGGACGTTTCGGGTGGCGGGTATTTTCGACGTTGGCATGCACGAATATGACAACAGTTTCGTTTTCATGCCGCTGGACATGACCGGTGATTTTCTCGGTATGAAGGGGCGTGCCTCGGGACTCGAGATCTATACGGTCGATCCGCAGAATATCGCCAATATCCGGGTCCTTGTCGCTGACCAGTTGACAGGTGATCTGCGGGCCTTCGACTGGCTACAGCGTAACCGGACCTTCATCAATGCGCTGCGGGTCGAACGCAATGTCATGTTCCTCATCCTGACTTTGATCATCCTTGTAGCAGCTTTTAACATCATCTCGTCGATGATCATGCTTGTCCGCTCGAAACATGCCGATATTGCCGTGCTGCGAACGATGGGCGCCAGCGCCGGAACCATCATCCGCATCTTTCTGATGACCGGTGCCAGCATCGGTGTTATTGGCACGCTGACGGGCACCGTGCTGGGGCTACTTTTCTGTTGGAAGATCGGGTCGATCCAGGGCTTTATCGAGTCAATTTCCGGGGCAGAGCTGTTTGCCGCCGAGATCTATTTCCTGTCGACGCTGCCGGCGCTGGTCAACCCGACCGAGGTTGGGCTGGTAATCACCATGGCATTGACGCTTTCATTTCTTGCCAGTCTTTACCCTGCCTGGCGGGCCGGCCGCATTGCGCCGGCCGAGGTGCTGCGCAATGAATAATCCTGTCGGAAACGGAAAGATCAGGCTGGAGATGCAGCTGGTCAGCCGGCAGTATCGTCAGGGCGACAGCGTGATCAATGTCCTTCGTGAGGCAAATCTTGCGATCCGGGGCGGCGAGATGACGGCCCTTGTCGGGCCGTCCGGGTCCGGTAAGTCAACTTTGTTGAACATCGCCGGCCTGCTGGAGCGGCCAAGCGCCGGCGACGTGATTATTGACGGCACGCCAACCGGCGCACTTGGCAGCCGGCGGCGTGGACGGCTTCGCGGCAGTCATGTCGGTTTTGTCTTTCAGTTTCACCGGTTGCTGCCGGAATTCTCGGCGCTCGAGAATGTGATGATTCCGCAGATGCTGGCCGGCCTGTCGCGCCTTGAGGCCGAGGCGCGGGCCGAGCAGCTGTTGGGTATGGTTGGTCTGGCCGACCGCCGCGAACATCGCCCCGGCGCGTTGTCTGGCGGTGAACAGCAGCGCGTTGCCATTGCCCGCGCTGTCGCCAATGCGCCGCGGGTTCTTCTGGCTGACGAGCCGACCGGCAATCTGGACCCTGACACCGCCGATGATGTGTTCCAGCATCTGCAGAAGATCGTGCGCGGCACTGGCGCGGCGGCCCTCATCGTGACGCATAATGAACGCCTTGCTGCAACCATGGACAGACGCCTGACCATCCGCGACGGGCAGATTGTCGAACTCTGAGACAGATCGTACCGCACTGCGCTAAAAGCTGTTTGCCCGGCCGGTGCGCTGCGATAGTCTGGTGGCGTTGCTTTCATCGAACTGGATCCCATGCCCTCTTCGTTTGTGCATTTGCGCGTGCATTCAGCCTTTTCCCTGGCAGAATCAACGCTTCGCCTGAAACAGCTGGCGGCGCTTGCCACCGGTGATTCGCAGCCTGCCGTTGCCATCACCGACAGCAACAACATGTTCGGGGCGCTGGAATTCTCGCAGACCATGATGGGCGCGGGGGTGCAGCCGATCATCGGCCTTGAATGCCTGCTTGGCGACGCGCGTGGCAGTGGCGAGGTGGTGTTGCTGGCGCAGACAGAGGCTGGATACGCCACTTTGTGCCATTTGAATTCCGAGGCGCTGCTGTCTGTCGAGGGCGGTGACGAGCCGGTCATTGCCCTCGAATCCCTGGCGGCTGCGGGGGAAGGGGTAATCCTTCTGACCGGCGGCAGCGAGAAGGGCTTTGTCGGAAGGGCAGCGGCGGACGGTCAGACAAGCATGGTCGCCGAGCGTCTGGCCGCGCTATCTACCGCGCTGCCGGGCTGCGTCTATATTGAACTCCAGCGTCATGGCCTTGCCGCCGAGCAACGGGCCGAGCCGATACTCCTTGATGCCGCGCTTGCGACCGGCCTGCCGCTGGTGGCCACAAATGATTGCCGGTTCGAGAGCCGCGACATGGAGGTGCCGCATGACGTTCTGGTCTGTATCGGTACCGGGCGCAAGCTGGCGGAGGAGGATCGCCGCAAATTCTCGGCCGAGCATTATTTCAAGAGCGCCAAGGAGATGGAAACGCTGTTCGCGGATGTGCCGGAGGCGATCCGTAACACCATGGTCATCGCGCAGCGGTGCAGTGTCGTTGCCGAGAAACGTGACCCGATCCTGCCACCCTTTGAGGCTGAAAGCGGTTTGAATGAAGAGGATGAGTTGCGCCGCCAGTCCGAGCTTGGGCTTGAGGCACGGTTGCAACGCCATGTTTTCTCCGCCGGGATGGACGAGGCGGCGCGTGATGAAGCCGCTACTCCCTACCGGGAGCGCCTCTCATATGAGCTTGGCGTCATCAAACAGATGGGGTTTCCAGGGTATTTCCTGATTGTTGCCGATTTCATTCAATGGGCGAAACGACAGGGCATTCCGGTGGGTCCGGGGCGGGGGTCAGGCGCCGGGTCAGTCGTTGCCTGGGCGCTGTCGATCACCGATCTCGATCCACTGCGGTGGGGGTTGCTGTTTGAGCGGTTTCTCAATCCTGAACGCGTGTCGATGCCCGATTTCGATATTGATTTCTGTCAGGACCGGCGCGATGAGGTGATCGCCTATGTTCAGGAAAAATACGGTTATGACCGTGTTGCCCAGATCATCACCTTCGGATCCTTACAGGCGCGTGCTGCGCTTCGTGATGTCGGGCGGGTTCTGGAGATGCCCTATTCGCAGGTTGATCGGATTGCCAAGCTGATCCCGAACAATCCGGCCAACCCGACGACAATCGCACAGGCGCTGGAAGGCGAAGAGGACCTACGCCGTCAGCGCCGCGAGGATGAACAGGTCGCCGAGCTGATTGACACCTCGATGAAGATTGAGGGGCTGTTCCGCCATGCCTCGACCCATGCTGCCGGACTTGTGATCGGCGACCGTCCGCTTGACCAGCTTGTGCCGCTTTATCGCGACCCGCGCTCGCCGATGCCGGTCACGCAGTTCAACATGAAATGGGTTGAAAATGCCGGGCTTGTGAAGTTCGACTTTCTCGGGTTGAAAACGCTGACGGTTCTGGAACGGGCCGTCACCTTCCTCGCCGCGCGCGGAACTGAGATAGATCTTGCTGCGATCCCGCTGGATGATGCAAAGACGTTTGAGATGCTGTCTGCTGGCGATACGGTGGGGGTCTTCCAGCTTGAATCAGCCGGTATGCGGGATGTCCTGAAAGGGCTTAAGCCTGACCGGTTCGAGGACATTATCGCCGTTGTCGCGCTCTATCGGCCGGGACCGATGGAGAACATCAAGCATTATGTGGCGCGAAAGCACGACCCGTCACTTGTGACCTATATGCACCCGGCGCTGGAACCGGTGCTGGCCGAAACCTACGGCATCATGATCTATCAGGAGCAGGTACAACAGGCGGCGCGTGTTCTTGCTGGCTACACGCTTGGCGGGGCCGACCTTCTGCGGCGCGCTATGGGCAAGAAGATCAAGGCGGAGATGGACAAGCAGCGCCAGACCTTCATCGCCGGATCGGTGGCGAATGACCTTACCGAACAGTTGGCCTCGGATGTGTTCGACCAGATCGCCGCCTTTGCGGGCTATGGATTCAATAAGTCGCACGCTGCCGCCTATGCGCTGGTGTCTTACCAGACGGCCTATCTGAAAGCGAATTACCCTGAGGAGTTCATCGCCGCCTCGATGGCGCTGGACGCTGGCAGCACCGACAAGCTTGCCGCCTTCAGGCAGGAGTGCCAGCGGGCCGAAATCACGGTGTTGCCGCCCGACGTGAATCATTCCGGCGCCAGTTTCACGGTTGAGCCACCAAAGAATGGCGGCACCGCATCTATCAGATACGCGCTTGGCGCCATCCGCAACGTCGGCGCCGAGGCGATGGCGCGTCTTGTCGAGGAACGAAAAGCCAACGGGGCCTTTGCCGACCTGTCGGATTTTCTGCGTCGGCTGCCGCGCGAGGCTGCGAACAGGCGGCAGATGGAGCATCTGGTCCGGGCCGGCGCTCTTGACAGCCTGCATCCCAATAGACGCGAGCTGATCGAAAATATCGAGGGTGTGCTTGGCCATGCCGAGGCGATGTGGCGTGACGCGCAGTCAAGCCAAGACAGCCTGTTTGGCGGTGAGGATGCACTGGACAGTACGGTGCGGCTTCGCGCCTGTGATGATTGGGGCGGGATGGACAGGCTGCGCGAGGAATTTGATGCGCTCGGCCTCTATCTGTCGGCGCACCCGCTGGATGGCTATGTTGGGCGGCTTGAAAAGCTGCAGGTCACCTCGGCCACTGCGCTTGCCGAGATGATTGAAACCCGCGCGATAAAGCCGCGCATTCATCTCGCCGGTTCGGTGACCTCGAAACAGGTTCGAATTTCCCAGCGCGGCAACAAATTTGCCTTTGTTCAGTTCACCGATCAGACCGGTATGTTCGAGGTAACCTTCTTTGCCGATATTCTGGCCGAAAGCCAGGAATTGCTGGACAGTGACATGCCGGTTCTTGTTGCTGCCAATCTGCGCCTCGAGGAGAATGGCCCGCGGTTGACGGCGGCACGCGTGCAGGCGCTGGATGATGCCATAGCGGCCTGGAATGGCAGCGTCGGCATTGTGGTGCAGGACGACCGTCCGCTGCCGGCGTTGAAAACGCTGCTGGCCGATGATGGCCCGGGGCAGGCCGAAGTGAAGCTGCATCTGGAAATCGACGGCAAGGCGGTAAGGGTTCTGCTTCCGGGCCGCTACAGGTTGAGCGGTGAGGCACGGCAGTCGCTTCGTCAGCTCCCCGGCGTTCTGGAAGTCCAGGACCTTTAGGATCGCTGGCATCTGCTGGCCCGATCATCGCACGGGCCTTATTTCAGCTTGCATTTCCATGCTGCTTTGGGTACACCACGCGCAATTCACACATGCGGGCCGCGCCCGCCGGCAGCAGTCGGCAAGGGGGCATTCCGGTGAGGGTCAGTCGACCTTTCATTTCCCGCATGGAGGCTTAACCGGAGAACAGGAGTTTTTACAATGTCTCTGCCAAGTTTTTCTATGCGCCAGATGCTTGAAGCTGGCGTTCATTTTGGTCACAGCACCCGTCGCTGGAACCCGCGCATGAGTCCGTTCATTTTCGGCGAGCGCAACAAAATCCACATTCTCGATCTGCAACAGACCGTGCCGATGCTGCATGCGGCGCTGAAAGCGCTGAGCGATGTAACCTCGCGCGGTGGCCGGGTGTTGTTCGTCGGAACGAAGCGGGCAGCATCTGAGAAGATTGCCGAAACCGCCCGTAATTGCGGCCAGTATTATGTCAATCACCGCTGGCTTGGCGGGATGATGACCAACTGGGCGACCGTGTCGCGGTCGATCCGTCGTCTTCGTGACCTTGAAGGCCGCATGGACAGCGACGAAATAAACCAGCTGACCAAGAAGGAAGTCCTGCAGTTGACGCGCGAACGCGACAAGCTGGAGCTGACCCTTGGTGGCATCAAGGAAATGGGCGGTCTTCCCGATATGCTGTTCGTCATCGATACGAACAAGGAAGCCATCGCCGTTGAGGAAGCCAATCGTCTTGGCATTCCGGTGATCGCCGTTGTCGATTCCAATGCCAAGCCGGAAGGTGTCGATTACATCATTCCTGGCAATGATGACGCCATGCGTGCGATTTCCTTCTATTGTGAGCTTGCGCAAGCTGCTGTTCTCGATGGACTGCAGACCGAGCTGATGAAGAGCGGCGGCGATGTAGGCGCGGCAAGCGAGGCTCCGGCCGAGGCTGCTGTGGCCGCTGAAGCACCCACCGAAGAAGCCCCGGGTGAGGAAGCTGCTGCTGCGACTGAAGGTGCCGAAGAGGCCCCCGCAGCAGAGGAGGCGCCGGCCCCTGAAGTCACGCCGGCTGCCGAGGCTGACGGCAAGGAAGCTGCCAGCTGAGCGTGGGCAAGTCAGGCGCGGCTCTGCCGTCCGACACCGAAATCAAACGCCGCCCCGGGAACGGGGCGGTTTGGTATGTGAAGACCATATCAATATCAAAACCACCTGAAACGGGAACATGACGATGAGCGTTACAGCTGCACTTGTTAAAGAACTTCGCGAAAAATCCGGTGCCGGCATGATGGACTGCAAGAAGGCACTTGCCGAGACCAATGGCGACATGGAGGCGGCAATTGACTGGCTCCGTACCAAAGGTCTTGCCACGGCCGCCAAGAAATCAGGCCGCGTGGCCTCAGAAGGGCTTGTTGCCTTTTGTGTCGAGGGCACCGAGGGCGCGGTGATCGAGCTTAATGCCGAGACCGATTTTGTGGCCCGCAACACCGAATTTCAGGAATTCGCTTCGACGCTGTCAAAGCTTGCGCTTGCCACTGATGATCTGGAGGCGCTCGGCGCGGCAGATTATCCGGAAACAGGCCGCAATGTTGCCGACGAGCTGACACACAAGATTGCCACCATTGGCGAGAACATGTCGCTGCGTCGGATGGCCAAATTGTCGGTCGGCTCTGGGATGGTTGTCTCCTACATGCATAATTCCACCGCGCCCGGCCTTGGCCGGATCGGCGTGCTTGTGGCGCTTGAATCGACCGCCGGCACGGATGTTCTTGAGGGTCTCGGCAAGCAGATCGCGATGCATATTGCGGCAACCTCGCCGGCCAGCCTGTCGGTTGATGATCTCGATCCCGAGGTTGTGCAGCGTGAACGTGATGTCCTGATTGAGCAGGCAAAAGCTTCTGGCAAGCCGCAGGAAATCGCCGAGAAAATGGTGCAGGGCCGGATGAAGAAATATTATCAGGAAGTCGTTCTATTGGAGCAGACTTCGGTCATTGACGGCGAAACCCGGATCGCCGATGTCGTCACACAGGCTGGCAAGGATGCCGGCGCGGAGATTGCGCTGACCGGCTTCGTCCGCTTTAATCTTGGCGAGGGCATTGAGAAGGAAGAGACAGATTTCGCAGCCGAGGTGGCGGCGCAACTGTCCTGATTAACCTGTCGAGGCATCGACCCGGGGATAGACATGATTGATGGCGGCGACAAGGACAGCGGATCACACCATCGGTATCCACGCGTTCTTTTGAAGATTTCAGGTGAGTCCCTGATGGGCCAGCGGTCCTACGGCATTGATCCGGAAATGGTTGCTACCGTTGCCCGTGAGGTCAGCGAAGTCATTGCCTCCGGGGTCGAAACCTGTCTTGTCATAGGTGGCGGCAACATCTTTCGCGGCGTGTCTGGCGCTGCCGCGGGAATGGAGCGTGCCACTGGTGACTATATGGGCATGTTGGCCACGGTGATGAACGCGCTGGCCATGCAGAACGCTCTCGAAGCGCTGGATGTGCCGACGCGCGTGATGTCGGCACTACCAATCAGCGCTGTCTGCGAGCCATATATCCGGCGCCGGGCCATGCGCCATCTTGAAAAGGGGCGTGTGGTTATTTTTGCGGCTGGCACCGGCAATCCGTTCTTTACCACCGATACGGCGGCGGCGCTGCGTGCCTCGGAGATGGGGTGCGCCGCGCTGTTGAAAGGAACCAGGGTCGATGGCGTTTATTCGGCAGACCCGGAAAAGGTGCCGGACGCGGTGCGGTATGACAGTCTGTCATACCTTCAGGTGTTGTCCGAGGACCTGCGGGTGATGGATGCATCGGCTGTTTCGCTGGCGCGGGAGAACAATATCCCGATACTGGTTTTTTCAATCGAAGACAGCGGTGGCTTTGAGCGCGTACTGCAGCACAAGGGAAAATTCACCATTGTGAGTTAGACTGGAATATCCTTGGCGCTTCACATTCATGTCCGGAATGCACATGATAGGCTGTGCCAGTGATCAAACCGAATGGAGAATGGTAGATGTCCGAGGTCGATCTGGATGATATCAAGCGCCGCATGGATGGCAGTTTGAATAGCCTGAAGGCGGAATTCATGGGGCTGCGGGCTGGCCGGGCATCGGTCGGCATGCTGGAGCCGATCATGGTCGAAGCCTATGGATCGAAAATGCCGATCACGCAGGTCGGAAATATTTCCGTCCCGGAGCCGCGCATGCTGACCGTGACTGTATGGGATGCCTCGCTGACAGCATCGGTGGAAAAGGCGATCCGGGAGTCTGATCTCGGGCTCAACCCCATGGCCGAAGGTACGCTGATCCGGGTTCCGATTCCCGATCTGTCAGAGGAGCGCCGCCGCGACATGGTCAAGGTAGCCGGTCGTTATGCGGAGGCGGCGCGTGTGTCCGTGCGCAATGTCAGGAGAGATGGCATTGAAAGCGCTCGAAAGATGGAAAAAGACAGCCTGATGTCCGAAGATGAGCGGCGTGATCTTGAGAACGATATCCAGAAACTGACCGATGATCATGTGAAGATGATCGACGATGCTCTGGCCAGCAAGGAAAAGGAAATTACCCAAGTCTGACCCTGCAATCGACCTAGCTAAACTGGAGTGTATCCTTCACATGCCGACACCGCCGCATCATCTGGCCATCATCATGGATGGCAACCGGCGCTGGTCCCATCAGCGCGGCATACCCGTCCTGCGCGGGCATCAACAGGGGTCCAACACGCTCAAAACGATTGCGCGGCACGCCCATGACCGCGGTATAGGCTGGCTTTCTGCCTTTGCCTTTTCGAGCGAGAACTGGTCCCGGCCGAGGCCGGAAGTTGATGGGTTGATGGGCTTGCTCCGCGGTTTTCTCGAGAATGATATCAGCGAACTCAATGACGAAAACGTCAAATTGCGGGTGATCGGCAGCCGGTCCCGCCTGTCACCGCATCTTGGCAAGCTGATTGAGTGGGCGGAGCATGAGACTTCTGGCAATACGGGGCTGAATTTATCCCTCGCGCTTGATTTTGGCGGTCGACAGGATATCACGGCCGCGGCGCGCAGTCTGGCATCCGACGTGGCAAATGGCTTCATTGCGGCCACCGACATCGATGAAGATTTGTTGAAATCGCGTATGGAGGCGTCACCGCTTCCGGCAATTGACCTGCTGATCCGCACCGGCGGTGAACAACGGCTGTCAAATTTCATGTTGTGGGATCTCTCCTATGCCGAGTTGCATTTCACGCCTGCGCTCTGGCCGGATTTCACAACTGACGATCTTGATCAGGCAATTGGAGATTTCGCAGGACGAGAGCGGCGGTTTGGCGGCGATGCCAAACCCGCGGTTGATGTTGCACCTGCCGTTGGCGTTGCGCCTGACGTTGGCGTTGCGCCTGACGGTGAAGATACCAATGCCAACATCATAACGTCGCTGGCTGACAGACGGCGTTCTGTCTGACCCCGGGATGATGGCGGCCTCACCATCGGGAACCCGCCGCCGTGTGTTTGGTGCGGCATTGTTCATTCCACTCATAGCGCTGTTCGCCATGTCGCAGACTGTGGGCCAATGGTTGCTGATGCCACTGGCTTTGGCTATGGCGTTGGAATTTGCCTCCATGCTGGCGATGCCGCGCCCGCTGCGGATAGCCCTGGTGTTCGATTTTCTGCTGTTTTCACTTCCTGCACCGCTCGTTTCCGGGATGGAGGCGATCGCACAGATGTCGCTTCTGCCGGTGTTTCTTGCTCTTGCGGGTCTGGTTGTCGGTTTTGTCTGGGTGGTCTCACGTGATCGTCTTGCAACGATGTTTATCGCTTTCCTGATTGTGTGCATTCTGGCGGCGCGCACGATGCTTGGTCTGCCGGGTGGTCATCTGGCGCTGCTGTATCTGGCGGCCATCGTCGCAGCCTGCGACATCGCTGCCTATTTTGTTGGGCGCCGCGTCGGTGGGTCTAAGTTGGCGCCGCTGATATCGCCAAACAAGACACGCTCCGGCGCAATTGGGGGCATAGGCGGCGCTATGCTGATGTCGCTGGCTGTGATGCCCTGGCTACCACTCGCCATGCCGGAAGTTCTGGCTGGCACGGCCATTATTGCGGTGCTTGCTCAGCTTGGTGATTTGCTGGAATCGGCACTGAAACGCCATCTTGGGGTCAAGGATAGCGGTACACTCATCCCGGGGCATGGTGGTTTTCTGGACCGGTTTGACGGCTATCTCCTTACAATGCCGGTGATGTGTCTGTATATGATGGGCCTGTAGGTTATATGACCGATTGATATGAACGGGTGCCGATGGCGGCACTTGGTTAGGGTTTCAGGCGTGGCAAAGAAAATCTCAATCTTTGGGTCTACCGGTTCCATCGGCACCAGCACCCTTGCCCTTGTCGAGAGGTGTCCGGACGCGTTTGAGGTGACTGTGCTTGTCGCCGGCAAGAACGCGGCGTTGTTGGCGGAACAGGCGCTCTGTCACCGGCCGGCCTGTGTTGGCCTCGCATCTGACGACAATGCTGATATTCTTCGATCCGCACTGAAGGATTCCGGCATTGAGGTTGTTGTCGGCGCGGCGGCTTGCGCCGCGTTGGCGCGTGAGCCTGTCGACATTGTTGTGGCCGGGATTGTCGGACTTGCCGGTTTGCCATCGGTTTTGACGGCGCTCGAATCCGGGCAGACAGTGGCGCTTGCGAATAAGGAATCACTGGTGTCTGCTGGCGCGCTTGTGACATCCATGGCGGCTCGGCATGGCGCGCGACTGCTGCCCGTGGACAGTGAACACAGTGCCATTTTTCAATGCTGGCTTGGGTGGGCCGGTCACGCTGAAGCTGGAAAAGGGGCGATGCCAGCGGATATGGGCACGATTCGTCAAATCTGCCTTACGGCATCAGGCGGCCCCTTTCGCGACTGGCCGCTGGATCGATTTGCCGAGATCACACCGGCGCAGGCGGTTCGCCACCCCAACTGGTCGATGGGCCAAAAGATATCGGTCGACAGCGCCACAATGATGAATAAGGGCCTCGAGGTGATCGAGGCGGCATGGCTCTTCGGCCTCGGGAGCGAATGCATCGAGGTGCTGATCCATCCGCAGGTGGCCATCCATGGCATGGTCTATTTCAATGATGGGTCGGTGATCGGTCAGCTTGGCACGGCGGATATGAAAACACCGATATCCTACGCGCTGGCGTGGCCTGACAGGCTGAACTGGGATCCGGAACCGCTTGATCTGGCGGCTATGGGAAGATTGGACTTCGCCGTGGTGGACGACGACAGATATCCCTGTTTCCGTCTCGCCAGACAGGCGCTGTCCGCGGCTGGAATCATGCCGGCGGTGCTGAATGCTGCCAATGAAATCGCTGTTGACGCTTTTCTTGATGGCAGGATTGCCTTTACCGATATCGCCAATATCGTTGACCAATGTCTTGAACGAACTCCGGATGGGGATCTTGAAACCTTGGATGCGGTGTTGGATATTGACGCCCGGACGCGAGCCATTGCGCACGCATGCCTGCCCCGGATTTGAATTGATTTACACGACTTGTATTGGCTGATTTCCCCCAAATCATTCTGCAGACACTATATGTCTTGGGATGATTGTTTGACAGAGAAACCGGAGACAATTCCCCCATGCCTGAATTGAGCGCCGTACAATTAATCATCGGGTTTCTGCTGCTTTTGACGCCTGTGGTATTTTTCCACGAGCTTGGTCACTATTGGGTGGCGCGTCGGGCCGGCGTTATTGTCGAGGTGTTTTCCATCGGTTTTGGCCCGGAAATCTACGGCTGGACATCTTCAAAGACCGGCACACGCTGGCGCATCGCGGCCATTCCACTTGGCGGTTATGTTCGCATGCGCGGTGATGATACCGAGGCCGGGGGCGCAACCGAAGAGGCGTCCAGCGTTCCGGGCAGTTTCGCCGGCGCGGGTCTGTGGTGGCGTATTGGCATTGTTGCGGCCGGTCCGATTGCCAATTTCATCCTCGGCATTGCATTGTTCGCCATGGTGTATATGACGGCGGGCAAGATTTTTCTGCCGGCGCAGATCGGGGAGGTGATGCCGGAAACAGCCGCCGCCGAAGCCGGGCTGCAGGCGGGTGATCTGGTAACCGAAATCGATGGTATCAGCGTTCGTGATTTCAATGATCTGCGCAGTCTTGTGGTTGAAAGCCCGGGGCGGCCGCTGGATTTTACCATTCAGCGCGATAACCGCGAGTTGACCCTCACTGTCACGCCGATGCCGCGTTACAATGAAGCGATGCAGATTTACATGGGCGTTCTCGGCGTCAAGTCGGCCGGGGCCGGGAGTCGTGAGCGGCTTCTGCCAGGCAGTGCGCTGGTGGCGGCGACTTCGGATGCATTCAGAATGTCGGTGATGATCCTGCGCGGGCTTGCACGCCTTGGAACCGGTCAGATGCAGGCAGGCGAGGTGCAAGGGCCTGTTGGCATCGCCAAGATTTCCGGATCGGCGCTGCAACAGGGGATCATTCCTTTCATTTTGCTGACCGCTGTTATCTCGATCAATCTGGGATTGATCAATTTGTTGCCCATCCCAGCGCTTGATGGCGGACATCTTGTCTTCTTTTTCTACGAGGCGATTGTTGGCAAGCCCCTGCCGCTGGAATTGCAGAATCTGTTGCTTCGGGGTGGCATTGCCATCCTGATGGGATTGATGGTGGTTCTTGTCGTCTTCGATGTGGCGCGGCTCATCGGCTAGCCGTCATCGGACGGTGCCGCATGAAATGCATGCTTTGATAACGCTGGCGGCATGGTTATAGTTCTGCCGACGGATCAGGAGAATGGTGATCATGCCGAAACCGCTGCTAATTCTTGTGTTGCTTTTGGCCTTGGCAGCCGGAACTCCGGTGCCGTCAGTTGCGCAAACCACCAACGACCAGATTCGGATCGATGAAATCGCGGTGTCGGGCAATCGGCGCGTCGCTGTCGGCACCGTTCTTTCCTATCTGCCTGTGCGGGTTGGTGATCGGGTTACACGCAGTTCCCTGAGTATCGCTCTGGAACGGCTCTACGAGACAGAGCTTTTTGCCGATATCAAGATCGATATCGATGGTGAGACACTTCGCATAGAGGTCGTTGAGAACCCCATCATCAACCGGGTGAATATCGAGGGCAATGATGCCCTTGATGACGAAAAGCTGCTTGAGATCATCGATATCCAGCCACGGCGTGTTTACACCCGCAGGCTGGCGGTGGAGGCAAGCCAGAAGCTGCTTGCGGTATACCAGGCGGCGGGTCGATATGCGGCCGTTGTCGAGCCACAGATCATTGAGCTTGAGGATAATCGCGTTGATCTTGCCTTTGTCGTCAAGGAAGGGCCGCTGATCAAAATCAGTTCGATCACCTTCAACGGCAATGAAAGATATTCCGACAGGGCGTTGAAACGGGCCATTGCAAGCCGCGTATCGAATTGGTGGGCGTTCTTTTCGACCTCCGACAAATATGACGAGGCGCGCCTCGATTATGATGCCAGGCTGCTGCGCCAGTTCTATCTGGCCCGGGGCTATGCCGATATCGACGTTTCGCGCGTACAGGGCGGCCTGTTGCCGGATCGTACCGGATTCGCCGTAACGTTCCTGTTGAATGAAGGTGCCAGATACAAGGTCGGTGACATCGCGGTCGACAGCCAGATAGAGAATGTGGATCCGGAAGCACTTCGTCAGCTTTTCGATTTCGGCGATGAAGGTTGGTATGATGTCAGGGCGCTGGAACAGGGGCTTCTGGATATAACCAATGAACTTGGCGCACTCGGTTATGCATTTGTCAACATCGAACCAGAGGTGATTACCGATCCGCAGGCGCAGACATTGGACATCAATATCAGCATCGGCAAGGCCCAGAAGAATTTCATTGAGCGTATCGAGATCGTGAACAATGTTCGCACGCTTGATTCCGTCATCCGGCGCGAGTTTGAGCTGGTCGAGGGTGATGCGTTCAACCAGCTTAAACTGGAGCGCTCCATTCGTAATGTGCGCAACCTCGGTTTCTTCTCTGATGTATCGGTTCGTAACCTTGTTGGCAGTTCTGAAGAGCAGACTGTGACCGAACTGACGGTCGAAGAACAGTCGACAGGCGAGTTCTCCGTTGGTCTTGGCTATTCATCGCTGGATCAGACAAGCTTTGCACTTGGCCTTGATGAACGTAATTTCCTCGGCACTGGCCGAGGCATCAATTTCAGCCTTGATGTATCGGCCAGCCGTTCCAATGTGCGGGTCGGGGTGTCCGAGCCCTATCTGTTCGGCCGGAACCTGACCGGGCGGGCCAGTGTTTTCAACGAGGAAATCAAGGAAGACACCTTGTCTATTTCCCGTCGCGGCTTTGATTTTGGTATCGGCTTTGCCGCCGCAAATGACTATTTCCATCGGTTCGGTTATGAGATTTCACAGTCGGAAACCAACGAGAAATCAACCAAGTCACAATCAGTTACCGGTGAGAATGGAAAGAATATTCTCAAATCGGCGGTAAGCTATACCGTTGGCAGAGATACGCTTGACAATCGCTTTGATCCATCGGACGGCTCGCTGTTCGAAGTGGCGCAGGAGATCGCGGGCATTGGCGGTGATGCGCAATATTACCGAACTGTGTTGTCCGGCGCCTATTATCGGCCCATGATGTTTAACACCTTCTTCCTTGGGGCGAAGGGCCGCCTCGGCCAGGTCACAGGGCTTGGCGAGAAGGTTACACAGTCGCAGCGTTTCTTCCTTGGCGGACGGCGTGTTCGCGGCTTTGACGGCAGTGGGATTGGCCCGCGAGATACAGGATCGGATGCAGCGGTCGGTGGCAACAAGGTCGTCAATGGCTCGTTCGAGGTGGTCTCGAGGGCCGGTATCAGCCAGGATCTCAGCATGCGGTGGACCGTCTTCTCGGATTTTGGTTCTGTGTGGGAAACCGACTACCCCTCAGGCGTGACCGGTGCCAGTGATTCATCGATCAGAACATCTGTAGGTGTTGGGCTGTTGTGGGATACATTCATCGGGCCGATGTCCTTCTATTGGGCGAAACCCACAACGAAGAAGAGCTATGACAAGACACGAACCTTCCAGTTCACCATCGGAACGCGGCTCTGACAAAGCCTGGATTGCCGGCCATAGAGGTGCGTGTCTGGCAAGCCTTTGCCTTTGTTTTGGCCTGAGCCTCTTACTGGCCAGCGACCCGGCGGCTGCCCAGGTATCCGGGAGCCGGAGTGGGGATGCGTCTACTCCGTTCTATGAAGGTGCCGCAGACATGTCGGTTGATCGCATCGGGCTGATCGATCTGGACGGTGTGTTGCGGGCCTCCGAAGGCGCGGCGAGGGTGCGGAACCTTCTCGATGAACAGCGGCGCGGGTTTCAACGTGAATTCGCCGCCCGCGAGGCAGCACTTCAGGATACCGAGCGTAGTCTTGTGGCCCAGCGGGACCAGATTGACGAAGCGGAGTTCGCACGCCAACTGGCAGAATTCGAGGCGTCTGTAACGCAAATCCAGAAAGAGATCCAATATCGCCGTGAAGCAATTGATGTCGCCTTTCAGGAGGCGCAATCGAAACTTCGCAATTTGGCCATGCAGATCGTGACCGAACTGGCACAGGAAAGGAAACTGGATCTAGTTCTGGTGCGTGAATCGGCGCTGATTTTCCTGCCAAGCCTGAATCTTTCCGATGAGGTTCTGCGTCGCCTTGATGAGCGGACAAAGAACGCGCGGATCGAGGTGACGGTCAGCCCTGTCGGCACGGATGAGTGAGGTGCTGCATGGCCATTGATCCACGTTTTTTCACTGTCATCCCATCCAGTGCTGCCAATCTGGCACAGCGCACCGGGTGCCATTTGCGCGGTGATGGCGAACGGATGGTCGTGAACGCGGTGCCGGTGTCGTTGGCAAGTGTGGGTGATCTTACTTTTCTTGCCGATGCGCGTGGTGCGGATGATTTGGCCAACCTTGCAGGTGCCATTGTGGTGACGACGGCAGATCTGTGCGCATTGTTGCCCAAGGGGTGTGTGTGCCTGGTGAGTGAGGCACCGCGGCGTGATTTTGCCATAGCGCTGGCGGCGCTGGCGACTGCTAGACAGGGCGGGTGGCGTCATCATCCCGAAGGCGAATGGCCAGGAGTCGAGATCGGTCCGGGCGTTGTCATTGGTGAAGATGTGGAAATTGGCGTTGGCACGCTCATCGCGGCAGGCGCGGTGATCCATCATGGTGTCAGACTCGGCCGAGGGTGTCGCATTGACCCGAACGCGGTACTGTCACATTGCGATCTGGAGGATGATGTGGTCATCGGCGCAGGGAGCGTGATAGGCGGGTCTGGTTTCGGTTTTGAGATCACGTCCGACGGACCTGTCCATCTTCCCCATGTCGGGACGGTGAAAATCGGCGAGTCCAGCCGGATTGGTGCCGGATGCAGTATTGATCGTGGGACGCTGGGGTCCACGACGATTGGCTGCAAGGTGATGATCGACAATCTTGTTCATGTTGCCCATAACTGCCGGATTGGCGACCGCGCGGTTCTCGCCGCGCAGGTCGGCCTCGCCGGCGGAGCCGAGATTGGTGTGGGTGCCATGCTGGCTGGCCAGGCCGGGGTCAGCTCGCAGGTTACGGTCGGCAAGGGCGCCATCGTCATGGGGCAGTCCGGTGTAACAAAGGATGTTGCCGATAATATGACTGTGGTCGGGTTCCCCGCCACCGAAGCCCGTGAAGCCTGGCGTGAACGCGCCGCATTACGGCGTCTGATTGCCAAGTCAAGTCAAAGGAAAGAATAGCCCATGAGCGAGCAGATCACCGAACTTGATATCGACCAGATTCAGAAACGCATCCCGCACCGGCCGCCTATGCTGCTCATCGAGCGTGTCGAGGAGATCGTCCCCGACACAAGTGCTGTCGGCATCAAGATGGTCAGCATCGGCGAGCCGTTCTTTGCAGGCCATTTTCCGGACTATCCCATCATGCCGGGGGTGCTGATTGTCGAGGCCATGGCGCAAACTGCCGCCTGTCTGGCAAGTGTCACACTGGGTGGCGAGACCGATGACAAGCTTGTCTTCTTTGCCACCATCGACAAGGTGAAGTTCCGTAAGCCTGTTCGCCCGGGGATGCTGCTGAAGCTCCATGTCGAAAAGGTCAGCGCGCGTGGCCCGCTCTGGAAGTTCACCGGCTACGCTACGGTTGACGGGGTGAAGACATCCGAGGCGGAGTTTGCTGCCATGATCGTCGACCCGCAACGTTGATACTCCAATTCCGTTGAAAGTGATGTCATGACCGTTTCCATTCACCCGACTGCGATCGTTGATGCCGGCGCGGCGTTAGGCGAGCAGGTCACCATCGGCCCCTATTGTGTAATCGGCGGGAATGTTGTGCTTGGTGATCGGGTGACATTGCATGCGCATGTCGTTGTTGAGGGGCGGACAAAATTGGGCGAGGGCAGCGAGGTTTTTCCCTTTGCCGTACTTGGCGCCCCACCGCAGCACACGCGCTTTGCCGGCGAGGAATCAACGCTTGAGATTGGGCATCATTGTGTAATTCGCGAGCATGTAACCATGCATCCCGGCACGGCGATTGACTCCATGCGCACCAGCATTGGCAATCACGGATTGTTTCTGGTGGCGTCCCATGTGGCGCATGATTGTGTGGTCGGCGATCATGCCATTTTCGCCAACAACGCATCGCTTGGCGGCCATGCCAAGATTGGCAATCATGTGATGATGGGTGGCTTTGCAACAGTCCAGCAATGGTGCCGTGTGGGCGATCATGCAATGGTTGCCTCGCAGACCGCCGTCGACAGTGACGTGATTCCTTTCGGTATTGCCGTCGGGAACCGTGCCCGCCTGACGGGGATTAATGTCATCGGCATGGAGCGGCGCGGGTTCAGCGGTGAAAGCATCTCGCGGCTCCGCAGCCTCTATCGTGAGCTGTTTCGCGCGGGAGGGGTCTTCAAGGATCGCCTTGATGCCGCACGTCTTTCCTATGACGCCAGCACCGAGGCAGCCCAGGTCTTTGCTTTTCTTGATGCGGCGGGCCGCAATGGTGTCTGCCAGGCATCTCCACGACCCTCAGCAACACGACAGGCAACCTGATGAGGCCATCAGCTGGCAAGCTTGCGGTCATTGCCGGTCAGGGCAGCCTGCCGGAGACACTTGCGAACTGCGCCCGCGAGCAAGGCCATCAGGTGACCATTTTTGCCGTGACAGGACAGGCCGACGCAGCCTTTTCCAGTTTCGAGACAATCGCTATTCCCCTTGGTGCGATCGGCCGGACACGCGATCTTCTTGTGGAAAGCGGCTGCTCCCGCATGGTGATGGCGGGCAAGATCAGGCGGCCGTCTCTTGCTCAACTGAAGCCCGATGCCGCGGCGGTCAAACTTCTGGCGAGCGCGGTGGGGCGTGGTGACGATGCGCTGTTGCGCGCCATTGCAGACTATTTCGCCGAGGCCGGCATCGAAATCATTGCCCCGGATAGCCTGATGCCGCGCGCCGCCATGCCGAAAGGCACGCTGGCGGGCAGGCATGACCCTGAATTGCAGCCTGATATTGATCTTGGTCTTGCTGTTCTTGAGTCTCTTGGTGCGCATGATGTGGGGCAGTCAATCATCATCCAGGACAGGCGGGTGATCGCCGTCGAGGCTGCCGAGGGAACCGATGCAATGCTGGTACGCGGCGGCGCCCTTGTGGATGCGACGGGCCCCGCCGCGATCTTCGTGAAATGCCGAAAGAGCGGGCAGGATGAAAGGCTGGATGTCCCGGTTGTGGGGGCTGAAACCTTGCGTCTGGCGGCGACCGCAGGGATCGGCGTTCTGGCCCTGCAGGCAGATGGTGTGATGCTGGCGGAACCGGCCGATATGCTGGGCGAGCTTGCCGCAGAGCTGCAGCTGACGGTGGTCGGCATTTGACGGCGCCCATCTTCATCCTTGCTGGAGAACCGTCCGGGGACAGGCTGGCGGCCAGCCTGATGGGCGCTATTGAAGCAGCCCACGGACAACAGACATGGATTGGTGTGGGTGGGCCTGCCATGGTGGCCGAGGGGCTGACAACACACCATGCGATGGATCAGTTGACCGTCATGGGATTTGGCGCGGCACTGCACGCCTATCCTCGCCTGTCAAAATTTGCCGACAGGCTTGTCGATGAGATCGTTGCGGCGCGGCCACGCCTGATCATCACCGTGGATGTGAAGGGGTTCTCGCTCCGCCTTGCCGCCCGGTTGCGCCGCCGCATGGCTGCAACAGGCTGGTTGGCACCGATCATCCACACTGTCGCGCCGACTGTCTGGGCCTGGGGGGCATGGCGCCGGCATCGCGTTGCCAGAGCGGTGGATGGTCTTTTGTGCCTGTTTCCGTTCGAGCCGGACTATTTCACGCCGCTTGGCGTAGCGGCGCATTTCATCGGTCATCCCGAAGCATTCAATGCTGTCTATGACAGGCCGGCCCGACCATCTGCTGCTGGCGAGGCGCCGCATATCGTGCTTCTACCGGGAAGCCGTCGTTCAGAAATTCGAAATTTGTTGCCGCCGATGCTGTCGACATTGAACAACCTGCGCTCAAGCCATCCCGGAATCACGGCAACGATTCCGACGCTGTCATCGATGCGCGCCGAGATAGATACGGTTTTGCACCGCGTGCCGGGCAGCGAGATGGGGGTGACCATAGATGCGGGGGAGGGGGCGCTGTTCCGGGCGCTTGGAACCGCCCATGCCACCCTTGCCGCCTCAGGTACGGTGACCCTGCAAACTGCACTATATGGCGTCCCCGGGATTGCCTGCTATGCCACATCGGGCATGTCAGCTGCCATCGGCCGCCGTCTAGTCAGAATGGACCGCGTGATCCTTCCCAATGCTATTCTTGGCCGGCAGGTTTATCCCTTCCTGTTTCAGGAAGAAGTGACACCACGCAATCTGACCGGTGCGATGCTAGAGCTTTTGGGGGATGCAGAGGCCGGCAGACGCGCCGCCGAAAACGCAGCCGAGTTGCGCCTTGCGCTCCGCGGTGGCTCGGACAGTTTCGATCACAATGTGGCGCAAGCCCTTGCGGGCTGGCTTTCCCCGTCCAAAGACTGATCAACACCCTGTTATAGTGGAACTAGCGCTTGTCGATCCCGACAAAGGCGCGTTGTGCTGGCCCGGTGTAGAGCTGTCGCGGCCGGCCGATACGCTGCATCGGGTCGGTGATCATCTCGTTCCACTGCGCAACCCACCCGACGGTACGTGCGACCGCGAACAGCACGGTGAACATCGAGGTCGGGAAGCCCATCGCCTTGAGAATGATTCCCGAGTAGAAATCGACATTAGGATACAGCTTTTTATCTATAAAATACTGATCCTTGAGTGCAATATCTTCAAGTTCCATCGCAAGTTCAAGAAGGGGGTCCTGAATACCAAGATCATCAAGCACCTGATGGCATGTCTCGCGCAGTACCTTGGCTCGCGGATCGAAATTCTTATAAACCCGGTGACCAAAACCGAACAGGCGGAACGGATCATCCCGGTCGCGCGCACGGTTGACGAATTCCGGGATATTGTCCTTATGGCCGATTTCGTTCAGCATGTTCAGCACAGCTTCATTGGCTCCACCATGCGCCGGCCCCCAAAGCGAGGCAATGCCAGCGGCGATGCAGGCAAACGGGTTCGCGCCGGAGGAACCGGCAAGCCGCACTGTCGATGTCGAAGCGTTTTGTTCATGATCGGCATGCAGGATGAAGATCTTGTCCATGGCGCTTGCCAGGATCGGGTTTACCTCATATTCCTCCGCCGGTACGGCGAAGCACATGTGAAGGAAGTTTTCGGCGTAATTCAGATGGTTGCGCGGGTAATTGAAAGGTTGCCCCGTCGAGTATTTGAATGCCATCGCCGCCAGCGTCGGGATCTTGGCGATCAGACGCCGCGAGGCGATTGTCCGCTGCATCGGGTCATGAATGTCGGTCGAGTCATGGTAGAAGGCCGACAGCGCACCGACCACACCACACATGATCGCCATCGGGTGAGCATCGCGGCGGAATCCGCGATAGAAGGTCGACAGCTGTTCATGCACCATTGTATGGCGAGTGATCGCCTCGTCAAATTTGGCCTTCTGGCGTGCATCCGGAAGCTCACCTTCCAGCAGCAAATAGGCAACCTCTAGAAAATCGGACTGGTTGGCCAGCTCCTCGATCGGATAGCCGCGATGCAGCAGTACGCCCTCATCGCCATCGATATATGTCAGACCAGACAGACAGGACCCGGTCGCCCCATAGCCGGGATCGAATGTGAACATGCCGGTCTCGCCATACAGCTTGCGGATATCAAGAACATCCGGGCCGATGGTGCCGCTGAGAACAGGCAGCATAATGCTGCTGCCGCTTTCACTGTCCGTCAGGGTGATTGTCTTCTGCGTGTCAGTATCTTTGGCCATGCCTGTCCTCGTTTCGACGTGACGGTATTCTGTGAAAACGCCAGCGATATGTGGCCCGGTGGCGCGCTGCATGGGGGAGCCTTTAATTAGCCCGAACAACTAGATTTTGCAAGTTTCTCGGACGCGAATTTCGGTTTCCTGCTGGCCAAGTGCAGCCATTACGTCGGTGATTGATGGTGACTGGCGGGTTCCCGTCAACGCAGCCCGCAGCGGCAAACCGATATCTTTCATTTTCAATTCGTTCGCGGCAAGCCATTCCTTGAGGAACGCGGCAAGTGATTCGGCACTCCAGGGGGCTTCAGGCAGGTCGCCAACAAGCGTCAGGAGGCGCGATTTTGCCGTTTTATCGAGAAGGCCGGCCGCATCATCATCAAGTGTCGGCGCACCGTCGCGCAGCAGATATCCGATGCGCCCGGCGACATCCAGATGTGTCTTGGCGCGTTCGACAAGCAGCGGCATCAGTGCGACAATCCGGTCCCGCGCCTGGGGGCTGCTGGCCTCGATATGCGGTACGATCAAATCCCAAATGGTATCGGCGTCAAGGCGGCGTAGGTAATGGCTGTTAAGGTCGGCCAGCTTGTCAGAATCGAACCGTGCCGGCGATTTGCCAACATGTGCCAGATCAAACCAGGCAACGGCATCCTGGCGCGAGATGATTTCCTCATCACCGTGACTCCAGCCAAGGCGGAGGAGATAATTGGTCATCGCGTCGGGAAGAAATCCCATCTCACGATACGCATCGACGCCCAACGCCCCATGCCGCTTTGACAGTTTCGCGCCATCCGCGCCATGGATCAGCGGGATATGGGCAAAAACCGGCACATCCCATCCCATGCCGCGATAGACCATGCTTTGGCGAAATGCGTTGTTCAGATGGTCATCACCGCGAATGACATGCGTGATCCCCATGTCATGATCATCAACAACGACAGCCAGCATATAGGTAGGGGTGCCATCGGCGCGCAGGATCACCATATCGTCCAGCGTCTGGTTCTGCACCGTGACACGGCCCTGCACGGCGTCATCAATTGTCGTCTCGCCGCTGTCTGGCATCCGCATGCGAACGACGAAGGGCCCGTCGGGCGCGTCATTGCGGTCCCGCCAGGGCGAGCGAACCGGTACACCGGTGGCGCGGGCCTCATCGCGCAACGCGGCAAGCTCATCCTCTGACAGATAACACCGGTAGGCTGCGCCGTTTGCCACCAGCTCTGCCGCCACTTCGGCATGGCGGGGCGCACGCGCTGACTGGCTGATCGCAGGCTCATCCCCCGCAAGGCCAAGCCAGGACAGGCCATCATGGATCGCGTCAATCGCCGCGGCTGTCGAGCGCTGGCGGTCAGTATCCTCGATTCGCAGCAGATATCTGCCACCATGATGGCGGGCGAACAGCCAGTTGAAGAGGGCAGTCCGTGCCCCGCCAATATGCAGGAACCCGGTTGGTGAGGGGGCAAAACGCGTGACAACGTTCATGGTCTGTTAACGCCTCGCTGATAGGCTTATCTGGGGCGCGTCCTGGCGTGCCCGGTCGCGGTCCTGAAAACTGGCGGCATCCTAAGCAATGGCCGCCTGAAAGGCGAGGAGAAACCGTCATAAACCTGATACCGGAGCGGCGCATCCTGATTTATGTCGGGGTGATGATGGGGGGTGTGGCTCTGGCCACCATCCATCGCGATTTGCTGGCATTCCCAGCCATGGCCGGCATTGCGGCACTTGCGTTCCTGGTGGCGGCAATGTTTGGCCTTCGTGCGATAGGCGGCCGTGTGGCGCGTTGGCAGCCGGTGATGGTGGGGGTCGCCTGGTGTCTGGCCGGGATTCTTTCATCGTTGTTTCATCTCTCACAATTGCCAGACGGCCTTGGCGATCGGGCGGCGCAGGTTGAGGTAACTGGCATCGTCGAACAGGTTGATGGCCAGTTTGATCGGCGGTTACGGATGTGGCTTCGGGTCAGCGACACCGGCAGGGGACCGGCCGAAATTGTAACGCGGATCACCGGCAATGTCGTCAGGTTGTCCGTCCGTCCGGATGAGATGACCCCGCAAGCTGGTGTCATGGTGCGGGTGGTCGCGCGCATCTATCCGCCACCCGGGCGTGTGCTGCATGGTGCGCCGGATTTTTCGCTTCGCGCCCGCGCCCGTGATGTCGTGGCCAGTGGCTATGTTATCGCTGATCGACCTCCGCCGGGCGATGACGGTATCGCGCGTCTGTGGACGGCACGTCTTTCGGCCTTTCGGCAGGCCCGGGCTGACCGTATTGCAGACAGCATGACTACGCCGGCTGGCGGTATTGCGGCAGCGTTGCTGATCGGGGATCGTCGGTATGTCAGCGAGGCCACCTATGAGATGTTCCGCGGGTCGGGACTGGCACACCTGCTGGCTATTTCAGGACTTCATATGGGCTTGTTGTGTTTTGGGCTGATTGCCTGTCTGCGGGGGCTTGCCGCGCTTGTGCCCTCACTTGCATGCCGCCTGCCGGTTCATAAATTCGCCGCTGTCGCCGGGGTGACAGCGGGGCTTGGTTATGTGTTGCTGTCCGGTCTTTCAATCAGCGCCATACGCGCCTTTCTGATGGCGATGCTGATTCTTGCGGCTTGGCTGATCGACAGGCTCGGCCTGACGGTGCGGAATGTCGGGCTGGCGGCAGGTGCCATCCTTCTTGTCTCGCCCCTGGCGCTGTTTTCAGCTGGGTTCCAGCTGTCCTTCGCGGCCACCGCCGCGCTGGTGATCTGGTTCGAAAGCTGGCGTCGTCAGCCATCCGGCGGCGGCACTGTCGGCAGGACCAGAAGATGGATCACCGACCTGATCATCGCTTCATTGGTCGCCAGCGCGGCAACCTTGCCACTGACAGCCTATCATTTTGGTGCCATTGCCCCCTGGGGGGTTGCGGCCAATCTGCTTGGCATTCCGCTAACCGGGCTGTGGATCATGCCGGCCGGGCTTGCCGTTCTTATCACCACCGCGCTGCCGGTACCGGACTTCTTATCGAGACTGGCACTGCTGGCGATGCAGGGGGGTATCGACATGCTGGTCAGTACCGCCGGTTGGTTTGCCGCGCTGCCAGCGTCACCATTGCCCGTTCGGCCGCCATCACCGGCATTGCTGATCCTCGGTTATGCAGGGTTTGGGCTGTTGCTGTGCATTGCGGGACGGCGGCGGTTGAAGGCGGCTGGCGGGGCCGGCCTTGCCGTCGGCATCGCGGCCTATCTTGTCATGCGCCCGCCGATCGACGGCATCTTGTTTGCGCGCGGTCATACTGCGCAGCTGGTGCTGGCGGGAGTGGATGGCAAGGCGGCGGCCTTTACCTCGCCAAGGGGCAGGGGCCTGTCTGATTTTCTGGCCGACAATGCCGCGCGAAACCTTGCCCAGGACATCGATGCCCGCACAACGCGACGGGACATCACATTGTTCCGGCATAGGAATAAAGGGGATGTTGCCGTGATCACGTCGCGCGGCTTGCTGAGCGCTGGGTGCCGTAGCACGGCGAAGCTGGTCATTGCGACTGTCCGTGCGGATTATCCCTGTGGTGACGCCACGCCGTTATTCAGCCTAGCCGATCTGCCGGCAGATAATTACCTGCTGCATTTTTCGGGTGAGGTTGTCAGCGCGCAGGCACCTGACGGTCAGTATTTCCTGATCAATCCGGTGAGGCGTCCCTGAACCTCAACATCGTTGGTCTGGAAGTATCGCGTTTCATAGCGCGGGTTCTCGGCCTGCAGACCAACCCGTCCGGGTTCCTTCAGCAGGGTCTTGAGTGTGGCTTCCTGCTTTTGGATCAGGGCTACGACAATCTCACCATGATTGGCTGTGTCAGAGCGTTCAATCACCACGGTGTCACCTTCGAGAATGCCAGCCTCAACCATCGAATCGCCGACAATCTCAAGCGCGAAATGTTCGCCCCGGCCGAGCATGCTGGCCGGCACCTCGAGCTGATTGGAGGGGTCACTCAACGCCTCGATCGGTGTGCCGGCAGCAATGCGGCCAAGCAATGGCAGGCTGACCGCGTCAGCGGCGCTGGCCACGACGCGGCCCATCTCGCCGATGGCGTTGGAGGCCGGTTTCAGGATCTCGATGGCACGCGCCCGGTTTGCCAGACGGCGAATATAGCCGCGTTCCTCAAGCCCGGATACCAGCCGGTGAATGCCCGATTTTGATGCCAGCCCCAACGCATCACGCATTTCGTCAAATGATGGCGGTACGTCATGCGCCTCGGCATGGGCGGTGAGGTAGTCGAGAAGTTCCTTCTGCTTGCGTGTGAGCATCGCAGCCTCCGCATATTCTGGTCTCGTTCTGGTGTTGTTCTACCAATGTTCCGATAAATGCGCAAGGGCGCATGAACAAAGCGCGATCAGAGAAGCGGGTCGAGGGGCATCACCATGACCATATCGCCAGCCTGACGCGGTGTGTCGTGCGGGGGGCGGACAAGCAGGGCATTGGCACCGGCATAAACGCTGATCATCGAGCTGTCCTGCTTTTGGGCTGGTATCACAACAGGGTGGCCCCGTTCGTCATAGGCGAGGGTGGCGCGAAGATAATCCTGCCGCTGGTCATTCGCCTTCAGATCATGCAACAGCCTCGCACTGATCATTTGCGGGGTGTGGTTGCCGCCGCTCAACCTCGCGATGGCCGGCCGCAGGAAGATATTGGCGCAGACCGCGCTGGAGACAGGGTTGCCGGGAAGGCCAATAAGGGGAATGTCGTCGATGCGGCCATGGATCAGCGGCTTTCCGGGACGCATGGCAATCTTCCAGAAGTCCAGCTCGGTGCCACTTGCCGACAGATCATTGACGATATGGTCATGGGTGCCGACCGACGCGCCGCCACTTGTCACGATGAGGTCAAGCTGGGTCGTCGCGCGCCGAACACAGGCCAGCATGTCGCCGGGCCGGTCACGCGCGATGCCGAGATCGACAGGCACCGCGCCACATGCCGCGACGAAAGACGACAGATAAGTCGCGTTCGAGGAAATGATCTGGCCCGGCCCGGGCGTGCCACCAGGCACCACCAGCTCATCACCTGTCGACAGAATGCCGACATGCGGCCGGTGCCAGACGCTGACCTCGGTGTGGCCGGCCGAGATCGCCAGCGCGATCAGCCGCGCCGACATCATGGTGCCGGCGACAAGGATGATATCACCGGCGGTTACATCAAGGCCGGCAGGACGGATGAATTGTCCGTCACGCGGCACCTCATTGATGGTGATTGTCGCGCCGTTTGTTTCATCTGTGGCGCTGACATCCTCCTGCAGGAGTATGGTGTCGGCCCCTTCCGGAACCACGGCGCCGGTGAAAATCCGGACCGCCTCAGCAACGCCAACCTTGCCGTTCCAGGGCGTGCCGGCGGCGGATTCGCCAACGCGTGTCAGCGTCGTTCCGGTGGCTGTGCAGTCGGCGGCGCGGACAGCATAGCCATCCATCGCCGACACCGCGGCCGGTGGCAGGCTCAGCCTGGCGGCGATGTCAGTTGCCAGCACGCGGCCCCTGACATCCCGCAGGTCGCAGCTTTCGGTCTCAGATGGCGCCAGGTCCTGAAGGATGCGGGCAAGCGCCTCGGCGACGGGAAGGAGAGGGGGCGGCGCATTATTCATTGGCCCGTCATTCATGGCCTCGTCATTCATCAGCGTCAAACACCCCGGACTTGCCGCCTGATTTGTGGGTTAGCCTGATAGCGCCGATCACCATCGCGCGGTCGACGGCTTTGCACATGTCGTAGATTGTCAGTGCGGCGACCGAGACCGCCGTCATCGCCTCCATCTCGATCCCGGTGCGGCCGGTTACCCGGCAGGTGGCGGTAATCCGCACGCCGGGAAGGCTGTCGTCAGGTTCCAGATCAACGGCGACATGATCAAGGCCGAGCGGGTGGCATAGCGGGATCAGATTGGCCGTCTGCTTGGCACCCATGATGCCGGCCAGGCGCGCCACCCCCAGAACATCGCCCTTGCCGAACCCGCCTCCACGGATCTTTGCCAGCGTATCAGTCGCCATGGTGATGCTGCCCTGCGCCACCGCGACCCGGTCCGTTACCGGCTTGTTACCGACATTGACCATATGCGCCTTGCCGTCAGCATCGAAATGGGTCAGGTCTGACATGATTTTCATCCCCGGGCTGGAACAGGGTTGGCGAGAATGGCCGTCGTCGCTGCGGCAACATCGTCGGCCCGCATCAATGACTCGCCAATCAGGAAACAACGGGCCCCGGTCGCCGCCATGCGCGCCAGGTCGGCTGGCGCGAACAGCCCGCTTTCGGCGACGGCGATCCGGTCATCGGGAAGCTCCGGCAGCATCGCGGCCCCGACATCGAGCGAAATTTCCATGGTCTTGAGATTGCGGTTGTTGATCCCCATCAGCGGTGAGGCCAGCTTGCAGGCCCGCTCCAGTTCGGACGGGTCATGCACCTCGATCAACACATCCATGCCAAGCCCCAGCGCGCAGGCTTCAAGCTCAGCCGCCTCATTGTCGGCAAGCGCGGCCATGATCAGCAGGATGCAATCGGCCCCCAGCGCGCGGGATTCGATGATCTGCATCGGATCGATCATGAAATCCTTGCGGAGAACGGGAAGGCCAACGGCGTTTCGGGCCGCAACCAGATATTCCGGCGCGCCTTGAAACCAGGGGGTGTCTGTCAGCACGGAGAGACAGGTTGCGCCACCCTGTTCATAGGCACGGGCGAGGGCCTCGGGATCGAAATCCGGCCGGATCAGACCTTTTGACGGCGAGGCTTTCTTCAGCTCGGCAATCAGGCCATAGCCGTCTTGCGACGCCTTGCGCAGGGCGTTGGCAAAGCCGCGCACCGGTGAGGCCGCTGCCGCGGCTGCCTCAAGATCGGACCGCGATGTAGCGGCTTTCAACGCCGCAACCTCGTCACGCTTGCCATCGATGATCCGGGACAGGACATCCTGCATCGGCTCATGCCTCCCCATTGTCACTGTTGGTAATCTCAACAAGGCTGTTAAGAGCCGCCATCGCCCTGCCGCTGGTGATCGCCTCTTCGGCGCGCTCGGCAGCCTCCTGCAAGTTTGATGCGTGACCGCCACCTACCAGCGCCGCGGCGGCGTTGAAGATAACGATATCGCGGTAGCGTCCTGACACCCCATCAAGCACGGCGCGAAGGCTGGCGGCGTTTTCTTCGGGGGTGCCGCCGCGAAGATCGTTGATTGACGCGGTGGGCAGTCCCAGATCGTCCGGTGAGATGGTGAATTCCTCAATCACGCCATTGACAAGCGCGGCAACCTGCGTTGGGCCGGTTGTTGATACCTCGTCAAGGCCGCTGTCGCCATGAACCACCCAGGCATGTGTCGTGCCAAGACTGGCCAGCGCGGCTGCGAAGGGGGCGCACATCTTCGGGTCGAATACACCAACCATGATGCGGCGCACCAGTGCCGGGTTGGCAAGCGGCCCCAGCATGTTAAAGATTGTCCGCAGCCCCAGATCGGCGCGTACCGGTGCCACATGACGCATCGCCGAATGGTGGCGCGGGGCCATCAGAAAACATATCCCGGCCTGATCAAGCGCGCGGCGTACCGTCGCCATCTTGCAGTCCAGATTGATGCCAAGGCAGGACAGCACATCCGCCGCGCCGCTCTTTGACGAGACAGCCTTGTTGCCATGCTTGGCCACCGGCACACCGCAGCCAGCCACGACAAAAGCTGTCGCGGTGGAGATATTATAGGTGCCGATGCCATCACCACCTGTCCCAACAATATCCATAGCACCATCTGGTGCCTCGATGACGGTGGCTTTTTCGCGCATGACGCTGGCGGCGGCGGCGATGTCCTCAACCCGCTCACCACGTATTTTCAGCGCGGTCAGGAACGCCGCCATCTGGATCTGGCTGGTTTCGCCATCCATGATGTCGCTGAAACATGTGCGGATTTCATCCGGCGAGGGCTCGCCGCCTTCGGTGAGCTTTTTCAGGGTAACGCGCATGACGCTTGTCATCGGGGCCTCACGGCTGAATGTCGGCGCATTGGCTTGCGCGCCGACAAGGTGAACAGGGCGGTCAGGCGGATGCTCCTGACCTGCTGGCAGACTATATGAACCCGGTCCCGTATTGGCAAGCAAGCTAGGGGGCAACCCACCCAGGGGGCAACCCACCCAGGGGGCAACCCAGCCAGGGGGCAAGCCAGCCAGGGAGCAAGCGCCGTGGCAGTGATCTTTAGAGGTAGGCGGTGCCAACGGAAAAACGCATTGCCCGTACTTCGTGTTTTTATGGCAATGATTTGCCTGGAACCATCGGGACACCAGGTGCTTTTTTGCTTTTTTCGCCTTGACGTGACTTTTCTCTTGAGCGCGACGCGGCCTGCGCTACTCTTATTTCCATCGCCGATTTAACTGTCAACTTGCGGGCGATTCAAAAATACAGCTAAAGCGCTTGGACCGATAACGGTCACTCCGGGTTTTCCAATGCCGACACGGAACCAGCGCCAGTTGCAGGGCGCTGGGGACGTTGCGGTTTTTCATGATGAACCTGTTTCTACCCAGCGCGCACAGTCACCGGCCCCGCAAGGGCCAGGGGCCAGTCGTCCCCGAATTCGGCCGGGCGATTTGATTTCAGCTTGTGCGCCCCGGCATACCGCCGAAAGCACTAAAGAGGAGACTGATAATGTCCGATCTCGCTTCCGATCTTGAGTCTATTCATCCCGCCACTCTGGCGCTTCATGCTGGCTATCGTGCCGATCCGACGACCAGTGCGGTTGCGGTGCCGATCTACCAGACAACCTCCTACCAGTTTGGGTCGACCGAACATGCGGCGAACCTGTTCAGCCTGTCCGAGCTTGGCAATATCTACACCCGGATCATGAATCCGACGACGGATGTGCTGGAAAGACGGCTGGCGGCAATCGAGGGCGGCTCGGCGGCGCTTGCCGTGGCCTCTGGCCAGACGGCGTCAGCCTATGCGGTGCAGAACCTCGCTGTTGCCGGTGACAACATCGTCAGCTCGACCGATCTGTATGGCGGCACCTGGAACCTGTTCCAGAATACGCTTCGCCAGCAGGGGATCGAGGTGCGATTTGTCGACCCGTCACGGCCGGACAATTTCGCCGAGGCAAGCGATGATAGGACCCGTGCCTATTATGCCGAGACATTGCCAAACCCGAAGCTTGAGGTGTTTCCGATTGGCGAGGTGGCCGAAATCGGGCGCGCCCGCGGTATTCCGCTGATTGTTGATAACACAGCGGCGCCATTGCTGACCCGGCCGTTCGATCATGGGGCGGCTGTGATCGTGTATTCGCTGACGAAATATATCGGCGGACATGGAACCTCAATCGGCGGCATCATTATCGATGGTGGCAATTTTGACTGGTCGGCCCATCCGGACCAGCAGCCAGCGTTGAACGCGCCCGATCCGTCCTATCATGGGGCGGTCTGGGCCGAGGCAGCGGCCCCGCTTGGGCCGGTTGCCTTTGTTCTCAAGGCGCGGGTGACGTTGCTTCGCGATCTCGGTGGGGCGCTGAGTCCGGCGAATGCTTTCCAGCTGATCCAGGGGCTGGAAACACTGCCGCTACGGATCAGGGAACA
>CBFHNZ010000027.1:0-33839 GCA_965657415.1 Puniceispirillaceae bacterium (SeqCode)
GCCGTGCCGGCATCATCCATGAACGGATCCAGCGCGCCAGCGGCCGCATCCGCGAAATCGCGGGCGATGGTGATGGCGCGGTTTATCGCGTCATGCCGGGCCAGAATGCCCTGCGCGGTGGCAAGATCGCCATCGGTGAATTCGGCACCGCCAAGTGTGCGCTGCCAGAAATCACGTTCCCCGGCATCGGCGTCCTGCCAGGCCAGGATCGTCGGCAGGGTGATCTTCTGGTCGGCGAAATCATCGCCCGCATTCTTGCCCATATCATCGGCCGAGGCGGCGTAATCCAGCGCGTCATCCATGATCTGGAACGCCATGCCAAGCTTCATCCCGTAAACCTGCATGGCCTCGACCCGCGCCGCGCTGGCGCCGGTGATCTCGATCCCGGCCGCCGCGGCGGCGGAAAACAGCGCCGCCGTCTTGCCCTCGATCACATCATAATAATCCTGGAGCGGTGTGTCCGGCTGGCCGGTGATAGCCATTTGCCGGATCTCGCCCTCGGTGATCTGCGCCGCTGCCGCCGCCAGCCTGCCAAGCACGGTCAGGTCGCCGGCCTCGACCATCAATTCGAAGGCCCGCGCGAACAGGAAATCCCCGACCAGCACCGAGGCATCATTTCCCCATAGCGCATTCGCCGTTTCGCGGCCGCGGCGCAAATCCGATTCATCAATCACATCATCATGCAGAAGTGTTGCCGAATGGATGAACTCCACCGCCGTCGCCAGCTTGATCGCAGGCTCGCGGGTGGCGGCATCCGGGCTTCCCAGCATCGCGCCGGCCACCGTCATCATCGGGCGCATACGCTTGCCACCAGCCGCGATCAGATGCCCGGCCAGCTGCGGGATCAGGGGAATGTCACTGTCCATCCGCCCGATGATTGTCGCGTTAACCCGCTCCATATCGGCCGCCAGCATGGCAACCAGCGGTTCGAGTGATGGCGATCCGAGCGATGATGATCTGTCGCCCGGCTGGGTGGCTGGGATTGCTTTCATAGTCGGGTGAAATCCAGATTTTGATGGCAATTCCAGTATCGCCGCCTTACTGCCAGGGGCAAGCGAAATCAGCGGCCAACCGGACAGGCCGGCAATTCGTCGCAGGCAATAGGCCAGGATCGTTTTTTTGCGACGGGTCTTGGCTAATGCCAGCTTTTGGCGCATATCTTTGACATGGTGACGCTGGTCCGGACAACCAATGCCGTGCGGCTGTCCTTTTTGCAGGCGCTGCTGGCGGATTCGGGTATCCACACCGAAGTGTTCGATGGCAACATTTCGGCGCTGGAGGCAGGGATCGGGGTATTTCCCCGGCGCTTGGCCGTGTCGCCGGCGCAAAAACTGGCAGCCGAAACGATTCTGCTCGACGCAGAGGAATTCTACGATGACTAGGCTCGATCATGACTGATAAGGCAAAGGGCGACACCGCAGATGGTGAGATGCGGATGATGCAGGTCACGCATGACCATCTTCTGAACGAGGCTGTCAAGATTACGCAACCTGCCGATGGCTATCGCGTCGGCACCGATGCCGTGTTTCTGGCGGCGTCGGTGGTCACCGATAGCGGGCGTGTCCTCGATCTGGGGGCCGGTGTCGGCGGTGTCTGCCTATGTATGGCGCATCGGCTGCGCGAAATTCAGGTCACGGCTGTGGAAAAGCATGGCGATCTTGCCGCAATTGCCGAGGAAAATGCCGCCACCAACGGCTTTGCCAACAGGGTGCGTGTACTGACCACCGACATTCGTGAATTGCCATCGGTTCTCGCCGGCAGCTTTGATCATGTCGTCAGCAACCCGCCCTATCATAATTCGCATGGCACCAAGCCGCAGAACCAGGCTCGGGCGATGGCGCATATGGGTGACAACACGGAAATGCAGGATTGGGTGCGGGCGGCGGTCTGGGCGGCCAAGCCGCGGGCCAAGATCACCTTCATCTGCCGGGCCGACCGGGTGCCCGAGCTGATCAGTCTGTTCGATGCCAACGGTGCTGGCGAGGCGGTGCTGTTCCCGCTCTGGCCGCGCCACTCCAGTCCGGCAGGCCGGGTGATTGTCCAGGTGCGCCGTGATGTCGCTGGACCCGGTGCCATTTTGCCGGGTCTGGTCCTGCATCGCGATGATGGCGGCTTTACCGATGCCGCCGAACAGGTGATGGCGGGCACGCCGCTGCAGGTCATTCATCCAGCGCGCCCGCTTGCCGGACGTCGTCGGCGGGGTGATGTCGGCAATGGCGGGGTCTAGCAGCATGTTGTCGCGGCTGATGTTCTGGCGTCGTCGGCGCCCGGTGGTGCCGATGGTACGCCTGTCGGGGGTGATTGCCAGTGGCGGCGGCCTGCGCCGCGGGATCTCGCTTGAGGCTGTCGAACCGCAGCTGAAAAGGGCGTTTTCCGTCAGGAATGCCAAAGCGGTGGCGCTGATCATCAACTCACCCGGCGGCTCGCCCGTGCAGTCTTCCCTGATCGGACAGCGTGTCCGCGATCTTGCGCGTAAGGCCAATGTGCCAGTGCTTGCCTTCTGCGAGGATGTGGCGGCAAGCGGCGGTTACTGGCTTGCCGCCAGCGCCGATGAAATCTACGCCAACCCGGCCTCGATCATCGGGTCTATCGGTGTTGTCTCGGCCGGCTTCGGCTTTGACCGGGCGATCGAACGCATCGGCATCGACCGGCGGGTCTATACTGCCGGTGACAACAAGATGATCCTCGACCCGTTCCAGCCGGAATCGGACCGCGATGTTGAACGGCTGAAATCACTTCAGCTGGAAATTCACCGGCAATTCATCGACTATGTTGTTGACCGGCGCGGCGGCAAGCTGAGTGGTGATCATGATGATCTGTTCAGCGGTGCTTTCTGGACCGGCCAGCAGGCGGTGACACTTGGCCTGGTCGACGGCATCGCCGAATGCCGACAACTGGTAACCGAACGGTTTGGCGAGTCGGTCGATTTGATTTCGATCCAGCCGAAAAAGCGGCTTTTTGGCGGGATTGGCGGTCTGCCCGGCACCTTTGGCCATGCCGTTGGCGGGGCGGTGGCGGCACGGGCCGTTGACGAGGCCGCCGAGCTGGCGGTTGAGCGTGCGCATCTGTCGCGTTACGGTCTTTAGCCTGATAACTGGAGATCCGCGTCAATGATACCCTCGCTTCCCAAGCTTCTTGCCCTTGCCGCCGTGCTGTGGGCTGTCTGGATGGGGTTCCGCCTGCTGGAGCGGCGCGGCGGCAGCTCGCGTGACGCACCGCCCGACAAGTCCGGGGACCGTACCGGCAACGGCGCGCTTGATCTCGAGGAATGCGCTGTCTGCCGTGCCTGGGTGGCCGGTGAGCCTTGCGAGCGTGAGAGTTGCCCCTACCGGTCGTGACCCGTCGCTGCTTTTGCGGATTCAACATATTGCATTCCAGCCCGGTTTGCGGCTAGTTTGCGGGCATCTATTCATCGGAAAATCGGCGGATGGCCAAAACCTTTACGACCCAGCCCGGGTTGGACTTCCAGTCCATCATTCTCAAGCTTCAGGCATACTGGGCCGAGAAAGGTGCAGTGATACTGCAACCCTATGATATGGAGGTTGGCGCCGGTACCTTTCATCCGGCGACGACGCTGCGTTCGCTTGGCCCGGATTACCATTGGCGCGCCGCCTATGTTCAGCCCTCACGCCGCCCGACCGACGGGCGGTTTGGTGAGAACCCGAACCGGCTGCAGCATTATTATCAGTTCCAGACCATCTTCAAGCCATCGCCGCCGGACTCGCAGGCGCTTTACATCGGTAGCCTTGCCGCTATCGGGCTTGATCCCGCCGCCCACGACATCCGCTTTGTCGAGGATGACTGGGAATCGCCGACGCTTGGTGCCTGGGGGCTTGGCTGGGAGGTCTGGTGCGATGGCATGGAGGTCTCGCAATTCACCTATTTCCAGCAGGTTGGCGGTCTGGAATGCGATCCCGTACCGCTGGAACTGACCTATGGGCTGGAACGGCTGGCCATGTTCATCCAGGGGGTCGAGAATGTCTATGACCTTGACTGGGACGGGGTGCCGGGCGATCAGGGCGGCAAACGCTATGGCGATATTTTTCACCGCGCCGAGGTGGAATTCTCCAACTGGAACTTCAACCACGCCGAGACAGGCATGCTGTTGCAGCATTTCCGGGATGCTGAGGATGAATGCAACAGGCTGCTGTCGGTCGCGCCGCCGCTGGCACTGCCAGCCTATGACCAGTGCATGAAGGCAAGCCATCTGTTCAATCTTCTTGACGCCCGCGGGGTCATTTCGGTGACCGAGCGCGCCGCCTATATCGGCCGGGTGCGGGCGCTCGCCCGCGGTTGCTGCGAGGCGTGGGTCAGCCAGAGCAAGCAGGACGGCGATAGCCGGGCACCGGGAGGCGAGGATGGCTGACCTTCTGATCGAAGTCATCTGCGAGGAGATCCCGGCCCGTATGCAGCCCCGCGCCATGGCCGATCTGCAACGGATGATCCTGGCGCGGCTTGATGAAGCCGGTCTTTCGCATGGCGCGGCGCACGGGTTTGTGGCACCGCGCCATCTGGCGCTTTATGTCGATGAAGTTGCCGAACGCCAGCCCGACATCAGTGAGGAACGTCGCGGTCCGCGCGCCGATGCGCCTGACAAGGCAATCGAGGGATTCCTGAAATCGACCGGCCTGACGCGCGCCCAACTGGTTGTGGAAGACACGCCAAAAGGCCGCTTCCTGTTCGCCAGAATTGAGAAGAAGGGCGTTGATGCCGCCGCCCTGCTACCGGCCATGGTCGGTAGCGTACTGGCCGAATTTCCCTGGCCGAAAAGCCAGCGCTGGGGCGGCACGCGGTTCCGCTGGGTGCGGCCGCTGCATCGGGTCAATCTGCTGTTTGGTGGGGCACCACTTGCCGGCGAGCTTGACCTTGGTGGGGCCAGTCTTGCTTTTACTGCGGCGAGCTGTGGTCATTATTTCGAAAGCCCGCTGGATATCGACCTCGCCGGAGTTGCCAGCGCTGGTGACTATGTCGCGCGTCTTCGCGCCGGTCACGTCATGGTCGACCGGGCAGAACGCCGACGGGCGATCCTTGACGGGGCCGCAGATCTGGCAAAGGGAACCGGGTCGGAGTTGCGCCCGAACGAGGCGTTGCTCGACGAGATAAGTGGCCTTGTTGAATGGCCGACGCCGCTGGTCGGTGCCATCGAGGACCGGTTCATGGCGCTGCCTGACGAGGTGCTTGAGGCGTCGATCCGCACGCATCAGAAATATCTGACAACCGGCGGCACCGATGGCGCCTTGAAGCCAAGCTTTGTGGTAATCAGCAACAGGCTGACCAATCCACAGCGTGACGCGGTGATTCTTGCCGGCAATCAGCGGGTGTTGCGGGCACGGTTGGCCGATGCTGAATTCTTCTGGCAGGAGGATTGTCAGGCCAGCCTTGAATCACATTTACCGCGGCTTGCCGATATCACTTTCTATGAGGGGCTTGGCAGCGTTGGTGACAAGGTGGCACGGCTTGAAAAGCTTGCTGGCGTGATGGCGCCCTCGGTCGCCGGATGCAATGCAGAGATGGCGGCGCGGGCGGCCCGTCTTGCCAAGGCCGATCTTGTCACCGGCATGGTGGGTGAATTCCCGGAATTGCAAGGCGTTATGGGCGGCTATTACGCTCGTAATGACGGTGAGGCGGATGCCGTCGCCGATGCCATCGCGGCGCATTACCGCCCGCAGGGCCCGTCTGATGCGCTGCCTGCCAGCCCGGAAGGGTGTGTTGTCTCGCTTGCCGACAAGATCGACAGCCTTGTGGGATTCTTCGGTGTCGGTGCCAAGCCGACCGGGTCGAAGGATCCGTTTGCGCTGCGCCGCGCCGCGCTTGGCATCATCAGGATCATTCTTGAGGCGCGGATCAGGATGCCGCTGCTGCCAGTTCTGGCCAGCGCCGCTACCGCACATGGTTTTGCCGCTGCCGACCCCGAACTTGAGCCGTTCATCCGCGAGAGGCTGCGCGTCAGCCTTCGTGATGCCGGGCTTGCGCATGATGTTGTCGCGGCGGCGCTTGGTGACGGCACCGGGCCGGGCCATGACGATATTCTGGGGCTTGCCGACCGGGCAGCGGCGCTTGCAACCTTTCTCGCCGGTGATGACGGGGCTGGCCTTGTGGCTGGCTGGCGGCGCGCGGCCAGTATTCTCGAGGCCGAGGAAAGCAAGGTCAAGCAGGGTTTTTCCCCCAGTTGCGACCCGGACCTGTTTGTCGAGGATGCCGAAACTGGGCTTCAAGCGGCACTCACTTCGCTGCCGGAGGCCGGTGGGCGGATGCAGACACGTGATGAGATTCTTGCCGTGATGCAGTCGCTTGGCGGCCTGCGTCAGCCCATCGACAAATTCTTTGACAGCGTCGTGGTCAATCATGATGACGCAGCGATAAGACTGAATCGCCTCGGTCTCCTGGCCATGGTCCGCCAGGCCATGCAACGGGTCGCGGATTTCTCCAGACTAGAGGGGTAAGGGATCAATGAACGATAGTTCTATGCAGTGGGTTTACAGTTTTGGCGCAAGTGGCAGCGATGGTGACAGCAGCATGCGCAATCTGCTTGGCGGCAAGGGTGCCAATCTGGCCGAGATGAGTGGTATCGGCCTGCCGGTGCCGCCGGGTTTCACCATTTCGACCGAGGTGTGTGCCCGCTATTACGACAACGACCGCACCTATCCCGAGACGCTTGGCGGGCAGGTGGCCGACGCCGTGGCGCGGATCGAGGCCGAGACCGGTGCCCGCTTTGCCGACCCCGGCAACCCGCTGCTGGTTTCGGTGCGTTCCGGTGCCCGCGCCTCGATGCCGGGGATGATGGATACGGTACTCAATCTCGGGTTGAATGACGACACGGTTGTAGGGCTGGCCCGGCGGGCCGATGACAAGCGTTTTGCCTATGACAGCTATCGCCGTTTCATCCAGATGTATGCCGATGTCGTGATGGAGGTTGATCACGGGTTGTTCGAGGATGAGCTTGAGGAGTTGAAGCTTCGGTGCGGCGTCTTTGATGATACCGGGCTGACGGGCGATAATCTGGAAACGCTTGTCGCCACCTATAAGACGATTGTCGAGGAAGAGGCTGGCCGGCCATTCCCGCAGGACCCGCATGACCAGCTGTGGGGTGCCATCGGCGCCGTGTTTAACAGCTGGATGAATGCGCGCGCCACTACCTATCGCCGGCTCAACAACATTCCGGCAAGCTGGGGAACGGCGGTGAATGTTCAGGCCATGGTGTTCGGCAATATGGGGGATGACTGTGCCACCGGCGTTGCATTTACGCGTGACCCCTCGACGGGTGAGAATGCCTTCTATGGCGAATACCTGATCAACGCCCAGGGCGAAGATGTTGTCGCCGGTATTCGCACACCGCTGCCATTGACAGCGGCGGCCCGTGCGAACGGCGGCGGTGATGATTTGTCGATGGAAGAGGCGATGCCGGATGTGTTCGGCCAGCTTGACAAGGTGCGGACACAGCTCGAGACGCATTACACCGATATGCAGGATCTCGAATTCACCGTGCAGAAGGGCAAGCTCTATATGCTGCAGACCCGCAGTGGCAAACGCACCGCTGCGGCGGCGCTGCGTATGGCGGTGGAAATGGCCGAAGAAGGGCTGATCAGCCGTGATGAGGCACTGTTGCGGATCGACCCGATTGCGCTTGACCAGCTTCTTCACCCGACACTCGACCCCGATGCGCAAAAGACAGTGATCACGCAAGGTCTGCCCGCTTCACCAGGCGCGGCGGCCGGCGAGATCGTCCTGACTGCCGACAAGGCCGAGGAAATGGCCGCAAACGGTCACCAGGTGATCCTTGTCAGGCTGGAGACAAGCCCGGAGGACATTCACGGCATGCACGCCGCTGCCGGCATCCTGACGGCGCGTGGTGGAATGACAAGCCATGCTGCCGTCGTTGCGCGCGGCATGGGGCGGGCCTGTGTGTCCGGTGCCGGTGAGGTCCGGTTCGACGAGGTGAACAACAAGGTGTTTGTTCGCGACAAGGAACTGTCCGAGGGTGACACCATCACCATCGATGGCGGTACCGGCGAGGTGTTTCTTGGCCGTGTCGATACCATCCAGCCGGAAATGTCGGGGTCGTTCGCGACGATCATGGAATGGGCTGATGACATTCGCCGCATGGCTGTGCGCACGAACGCCGAAACACCGGCCGACGCACGCACGGCCGTCGGCTTTGGTGCCGAGGGGATCGGGCTGTGCCGGACCGAGCATATGTTCTTTGATGTCGACCGGATCATCGCCATGCGCGAGATGATCATGGCGGTCGACAGCGAGGGCCGCGAAGCGGCGCTTGCCAAGTTGCTGCCGATGCAGCGTCAGGATTTCGAGGAACTGTTTACCATCATGGCCGGGCTGCCGGTAACGATCCGCCTTCTCGATCCGCCGCTTCACGAGTTCCTGCCACATTCTGCCGAGGAGCTTGCCGATGTCGCCGCCGCGGCTGGTATCTCGCCCGAGACGGCGCGGCAACGCTCGCTGAAACTGTCGGAATCGAATCCGATGCTGGGGCATCGTGGCTGCCGTCTGGCCGTCACCTATCCGGAGATCTGCCGGATGCAGGCGCGGGCCATTTTCGAGGCTGCCACCGCCATCGCCGGCAAGGGTGGTGAGGCACCGGTGCCCGAGGTGATGATCCCGCTTGCCGCCACGGCAAAGGAGCTGGAACTTTGCAAGGCAGTGATTGAGGCCGAGGCCGAGGCGGTAATGACCGAGACCGGCATCAGGATCGAGTATCTTGTCGGCACGATGGTGGAGCTGCCGCGCGCTGCGATCTGTGCTGGTGATCTTGCCACGCAGGCGGAATTCTTCTCCTTCGGCACCAACGATCTGACGCAGACGGCACTCGGGATCAGCCGTGACGATGCCGGTGCCTTCATGCATGCCTATACGGATGCGGAAATCTATCCGATCGATCCGTTTGTCTCAATTGACCGTGAGGGTGTTGGCGCGTTGGTGCGGATGGGCGCCGAACGGGGCCGCGCGATGCGTGACGGGCTGAAGCTTGGCGTTTGCGGTGAACATGGCGGCGATCCGGCGTCCATCGCCTTCTTTGAAGAGGTCGGGCTGGACTATGTGTCCTGTTCACCCTACCGGGTGCCGGCGGCCCGCCTTGCCGCGGCGCAGGCGGCGATTCGCCAACGCGGCTGATACATTATTTGGACAAACAAAAAGGCCGGGCGATCCCGGCCTTTTTCCTACCCCCGGCCTGTCGGTGCCGGGCACTGATCGCGATGCGGCGGCTTACTTGATGCCGAGATTCGAGAAGCGCTTGTTGAAGCGCGCCACCTGGCCGCCCGAATCGACGATCCGGTGCTGACCGGTCCAGGCAGGATGCGTCTTCGGGTCGATATCAAGCTTCAGCACATCGCCAGGCTTGCCCCATGTCGAACGGGTCTTGCGCTCGCTGCCATCGGTCATCACGACGGTGATTTCGTGATATTCGGGATGGATATCCTTTTTCATAACATGCTCCTGCCTGTCGGGCCGTCTTTTACGTCGTTCTGGTCCGCGCGCGCCACCCGGCGGCGCTGGTCAATATTCGGATGCGGTGGTATATCGTCAACCACCCCGCAAGGCAAGCCCGAATTGGCCCCCGGCCATTCCTCCGGCCTTTCCCGTGGCACTGACCTAGCATGTGACAGACAGGCGGCAAAGCGTGACTTTTACCCCTCCCCGGCAGCCGGCCGAAAAACCCTTCACGACGGCGGCGCTATGGCGTGTCTTCTGGCCCTATCTGCGCCCGCACCGGCATCGCATCATCGGTGCGGTGATTTCGCTGCTGATGGTGGCCGGGGCGCTACTGACGATGGGGCGTGGCCTTGCCTATCTTGTTGATGAGGGGCTTGGCCGCCAGGACCCGGCGCTGCTTGACCGGGCGGTGGTCGGCACGGCAATCATCGCGCTGTTTCTTGCGGCCGGTAGCTATTTGCGCACGACGCTGGTCAACCAGATCGGCGAGAGTGTTCTTGCCGATATCAGACGGGCGCTGTTCGGCCATCTGCTGACGCTGTCGCCGGCCTGGTATGAGACGGCGCGCACCGGCGATGTGCTGGCGCGAATCACCACCGACACGGCGATTGTCCAGACGGTCATGACATCGACCATCTCGATGGCGGCGCGTAATGTCATCCTGCTTTTTGGCGGGCTGGTAATGGTGGTGCTGTCGAGCCCGAAAATGTCGCTTGTCGTGATGGTTGTGGTGCCATTGGTTGTGGTGCCGCTGATCTTCCTTGGGCGGCGGCTTCGTCGGGCCTCGCGTCTGGCCCAGGACAGGCTTGCCGATGTCGCCGTTCAGGCCGAGGAAACAGTGAGCGCCATCCGGACCGTGCAGGCGTTCGGTCGGCAGGATCTGATGCGCGAGAGATTCGATGTGGCGGTCGGGTCGAGCCTTGAGGCAGCGCTGGCGCGTGTCAGGCTTCGTGGCTGGATGAGCGGCATTATCATCTTTCTTGTCTTCAGCGGCATCTCGGCCATCTTGTGGATCGGCGGGCAGGACCTGCTGGCCGGCCGGATCAGTGCCGGCGATTTGTCATCCTTTGTCTTCTATGCCTTTCTTGTCGCCGCCTCGACCGGATTCCTGTCGGAACTGGCCGGCGAGCTACAGCGTGCCGCTGGTGCCGCCGAGCGCATTGCGCAGGCGCTTCAGGCATCGGCCAGCCTGCCACAGCCGTTGGACCCGGCGCCGCTGCGGCGTGATCACGAGATTGCCTGTGCATTCGAAGCTGTCGATTTTGTCTATCCGGCCGGGACGGCCCGTCCGGCGGTCAGCGGCGTCGATCTTGCTGTCAGGCGCGGTGAAAGGGTGGCGCTTGTCGGGCCAAGTGGGGCCGGCAAATCAACATTGTTCCATCTGTTGTTGCGGTTCTATGATCCGGGTGCCGGGCATATTCGGCTTGGCGGGCAGGATCTCCGCGATCTCGACCTTGCCGATATCCGCCATTTTATCGGTCTGGTACCGCAGGATCCGGCCCTGTTCTCGACAAGCGTTCGCGACAATATCGCCTTTGGGCGACCGGACGCCAATGAGGATGAGATCATCGCCGCGGCCCGGCAGGCCGAGGCGCATGACTTCATCAAGGCGCTTGACCATGGCTATGACACGCCGGTCGGCGAGAAGGGCGTGCGGCTGTCTGGTGGCCAGCGCCAGCGTATTGCAATTGCCCGCGCCATTCTGCGGGACCCGGGCCTGTTGCTTCTCGACGAGGCAACAAGCGCGCTTGATGCACGCTCCGAAGCTGCGGTGCAGGCGGCACTGGAAGCATTGATGAAGGATCGCACATCAATTGTCATCGCGCATCGTCTTGCCACGGTGATCCGTGCTGACCGTATCTTTCTGCTGGATGGCGGGAAGATTGTCGCCACCGGCACCCATGAACAGCTGATCACCGAATCGCCGCTCTACCGCCATCTGGCCGATCTTCAATTTTCCACGCCGCAGGCCGGCACACATTCGCCGCCCCGGAACTGACCGGCGATGCCGCCAGGATCGATATCACCCCCCTCTGGCATCCCGATAAAAAGGCCGGTGATCTGCTGCCGCGCGCCGCGCCAGGCCACCAGCCGGGTTGCCAGATCCACCATCTCATGGTTGATCACCAGTCGCAGATGCGCATTGTCATCGGCAAAGACATTCTGCAGCCCGGCCTGAAGGGTGAAGTCCATTTCGCCCTTCGCGGTTGACCCTCCGGATGCCAGCAAATCGATATCGGTTATCTTTCCGCTGCCCCATGAGTTGTTCTGGATCTCCAGTCTGCCGGTGCCGTCAAACCGCGACAAGCCGCCGCCGGGGCCGCAGGCACCGCAGGTGACCTGCATGTCCACTTGCTGCGACAAAGCGGTCTGTAATGGCCAGAAATCAACGGTTGGGACGGTGACAGTTTGTTCCATCAACAGCATCGTATGATCAAACGCGTCCGGCACCAGAGCAAGGTCCGACAGCGATAGCTGATCCGTCAACCCATTCGGCCCGCCATGGATCGAAGGCAGAAGGTCGAAATACAAATCGACATCGGCCCCCTCATGCATTGGGCCGGTAATAAGCTGCTGGCCAATCAGCAGCTGCTGCACCGGATTGACGATTTCGGTTGATGGTTGCGGCTTGTCAGGTTTCGGCAGGTCTGGAGCGGCCGGCGGGGCAGGTGGCCTGATGATTACCGGCTCACCTGATGGCGTTAGTGGAGACGGGGCGGGTGTCGTGGCTGGCAGCAGCGGCATCACCGCAATCCGGCTTGGCTCGCCCAGACTTCCGGTGATCAGCGGCAGAAAGAACCCGTCGATGGCATCCGCGTCACATGGCTGTTCCGGGCCACAAGCCGATGCCGGCATCACCATCGACCAGCCACACAGCAGAGTCATGGCAATGGCAGTTGCCAACGGCAATCTGGACATTTTTCCACCTGAAAGGATCATCCTGTCAGGTGGCCCGCAATCCGGTTAACCTAAGGTCGGATGCGGTATCACGTTACCGTGAAGAGAGCCGTTAAGCCTGCAACCGGCGGGGGCCGGTCAGTTCCCGGTAATGCGCTGCGTCAACTTCATCTCAATGCGTCTGTTACGACGCCGGGCCTCGTCGGTACCGGCGCTGTCAAGCGGCTGAAACTCGCCATAGCCGGCGGCGGCAAGCCGGTTTGCCGGCAGGCCCTGTCTGGCCAGAAAGCGAACCACTGACAATGCCCGTTCCGTCGACAGGTCCCAATTATCGGCAAAGCGGCCGGCCCGTACCGGAATGTCGTCGGTATGGCCTTCCACCTGCAGAACCCAGTCGATATCTTCCGGGATCTCGGCGGCAATCTGCGTCAGCGCCACCGCCAGTTTTTTCAGCTGCTGTTCGCCCTCGACAGCGATATTTGCCTGTCCCTGGGCAAACAGCACCTCTGATTGGAAGACAAACCTGTCACCGACAATCCGCACATCATCACGCCCGCGAAGGATATCGCGGAGCCGGCCGAAAAATTCCGAGCGGAAACGCTGTAATTCCTGCACCCGCGATGCCAGCGCGTTGTTCAACGACTTACCCAGGCTGGCGATAGCGATTTTGTCTCGGGCCGCCTCGGCTTCCTTTTCGGCCAGCAGGGCGGTCAGCTCCTCCATCCGGAGCCGCAGCGCGGTCAGGGCATTGGTCAGCTGGATTACTTCGGCCTTCGAAGCGGCGTTCACCGCTTCAAGCTCGCTGATTCTGGCCAGTGATTGCGCATTCCGGGAGGTGGCATCGGCAAGCTGGCTGTCGGCCTGCTGGCGCTGCAACTCGCTTGCCTCAAGGGCTGCCACACGTTCTTCCAATGTCAGTTCCAACGCTTCGACCCGGTCGCGGGATTTGGCAAGCGCGGCCTCGGCAGTCTCCAGTGCGGTGAGGCGGTCGGCAAGCGTGGCCTCAGCCGCCGCCAACGCCGCCTGGCTGTCCACCTGCAATGCGGTCAGCCTCGCAACTTCTGTTTCGCGCTGGTCTAGAGTGGTGCTGGTGTCGGCAAGCTGGGCCTCCAGAGCGTCACGCTCGCGCGTGGCATCGGTAAGGTTGCTCGAAATCCGGGCCAGCTCGGCCGCCAGATCGTCATTCGCCTTGCGCTCAAGATTCAACAGCTCACCAAGGCTGACAATCTGGGCGCGCATATCATTCATCGTGGCGTCCTGTCCGGCCACCCGATAGGCCAGGTTGACCTGGATCAACACGAACACCAGCAGCACGAACATGATCACCATCAGCAATGTCGCCAGCGCGTCGACAAAGCCGGGCCAGGTATAGCTGTCCGGGCGGCGGGCACCGCCAAGCCGCGCCAGTGCCATCGTCAGGACCCTTTCGTCTGGCCGGTGCCGCGCGTCGTGCCAGCCATCTTGTTGATGGCGTTCGACAGTGACCTCAGCTCTGCGCTGACGGCATCGGCCGACCGTGTCCGATCGTCGCGCAGATCAGCCGCCAGATGCGCGATGCCGGCATTCAGCTGCGCCAGCTGTTCGCGAAGCCGCCGGTCATCCGTCATCGCTTCATTCAGCGCAGCAAGCGTCATGTTGATGCTGCTCAGCTGGTCAAGGACACGTTGTCTGTTCTCCTCGCCGGCGGCGATGGAATTGCCAAGATGGATCAGGGCGCGTGCGGCTTCCTCACTCATCCCGCTGGCCAGCGGTGTCGCCGCATCGGTGCCGACAGGCCCGCCGTCATTGAAACGGGCAAAAGCCGACAGCCAGTCTTCCAGTTCATTGAAGAAGCGGCCCATCGCCTGGCCAAGCTGCAAATCCAGAAAGCCGAGAATCAGCGAGCCGGCAAGTCCGAACAGGGATGAGGAAAACGCCGTCGACATGCCGGAAAGTGGCGCGTCGAGGCCACCTTTGAGCTGTGCCATCATGGCGTCGAAATCGGTACCGGCAGTATCCAGCGAGCCGACGACAAGCCCCACCGCACCAATGGTCTGCAACAAGCCCCAGAAGGTGCCGAGAAGGCCGAGAAACACCAGCAGCCCGATCATGTAGCGTGAGATCTCGCGACCTTCATCAAGCCGCGCCGCGACGCCGTCGAGGACCGAGCGAAGCGACAGCGCGGAGAGATGTGCCTCCTGGCGCTGGTCGGCCAGCATGGCGTTGACGGTCGCCAGCAGCACCGGCTTGACCTGGCGGTTGTCGAGCTTGCCTGTCTTCTGGATACCGGTCAGCCAGCGCCGCTCCGGGACCAGTCGTAGGATCTGCCTGAAGGCATAGATAATGCCCAGGCCAAGCGCGCCGACGATGACACCATTCAGCGCCGGATTGCCCATGAAGGCCCGCCATAGCGGGGCATGCAGCAGCGCGGCGATGGCCGTCACGATCAACAAAAAGACAAGCATGCGAACGAGATAGCGTCGCGGGTCGGTCATCATGGCCTGGTCTCCCATAACAGCTTGGTACGGCAGATGAAATGACATCTGCAACCTGCTGTCAAAGAATGGCAGGAATGAGGCCGGATGCAATCAGCCGCGCAGCAGGCGGATGAGATCTCCATGGATCGCCGGGTTCGCGGCGACCACGTCACCGCTGTCCAGCGCCCTGTCGCGGGAAGCGAAATCGGAGATGAAACCACCGGCCTCGCGAACCAGAATGACGCCGGCTGCAATGTCCCACAGGCTGAGGCCGCGTTCCCAGAATCCATCGAAACGACCGGCTGCCAACCAGGCAAGGTCGAGCGCGGCAGCGCCGTTGCGCCGCACGCCGGAACTGACCGCCATGACATTACCAAGTTCCTTCAGAAAGGCCGCATGGTCGTCGTCATCGCCGCGGCCCAGAAACGGGATGCCGGTGGCAAACAGCGAATCCGCCATCGCCCGGCGTCCCGAGACACGCAGCCGCCTCTCATTCAGGAATGCGCCCTTGCCTCTCTCGGCATAGAAGAATTCGTTCTTCACCGGGTCGAAGATGCTGCCGGCCGTGATGCTGCGTCGGCCCTGGCTGTCGGTCTCCATCACCGCGATCGAAATGCCGAAATGCGGGATGCCATGCAGGAAATTCGTCGTCCCGTCCAGCGGGTCAACCACCCAGACCGGGGCGTCAGGGTCGGCCCCCTCGACAATGCCGCCTTCCTCAAGGTGAAACCCCCAGTCAGGCCGGGCCTTTGACAGTTCGCGCCGGATTGTCTTCTCGGCATTGATGTCGGCGCGGCTGACGAAATCGCCCGGGCCCTTGCGACTGACCTGCAAATTCTCGACTTCGCCGAAATCGCGAAGCAGCCCCTTGCTGGCATAGATAGAGGCTTTCTGCATGACGTTGATCAGCGCCGATTGGCTGGCCATATCGTTACTTTCTTTTCTGAACCCGAAGGCGGGCGTGGTCAGTCTTTGGCGCGCTCGACATAGGTGGCGTCGTCGGGCCGCACGACGATGCGCGTGCCGGCCTCGATATGCGGCGGCACAAGCACCCGCACGCCATTTTCGAGAACTGCCGGCTTGTAGCTTGAGGACGCTGTCTGGCCCTTGACCACGGCGTCGGCCTCGACAACCTCCATCACAACCTTGTCCGGCAGTTGTACCGAGATCGCCTCGCCCTCATGGCTGTTGACGGTGACCGTCATGCCGTCCTGAAGAAAGGCGGCGCTGTCGCCGACCATGTTGCGGCTGATCGCCATCTGCTCATAGGTCTGGCTGTGCATGAAGACCAGATTATCGCCATCATCAAACAGGAAGGTACACTCGATTTCCTCGAGGATCACACGCTCGACCGTTTCCGAGGACCGAAAGCGCTCATTCAGCTTGGTGCCGTCGCGAATGTCACGAAGCTCGATCTGGGCGAAGGCGCCGCCCTTGCCGGGCTTCACATGTTCGACCTTGACCGCGCTCCACAGACGGCCGTTATGTTCGATCACATTGCCGGGTTTGACGGCGTTACCGTTCAGTTTCATCTTCAACCTCATCGCAGGCTTGCCACGTCACGCGGCGTCATGATGGCTTCGGGGCCAATGCCCAAAGGGTGATTGGCTAGAGTGTTTTGCCGATTTCGGCCGCATTGTCCAGCATCCGGCATGAAAAACCCCACTCATTGTCATACCAGGCAAGCACCCGGACAAGCCGACCATTCATGACATGGGTCTGCGTCAGGTCGGCAATCGAGCTGTGCGGGTCATGATTGAAGTCGATCGAGACAAGCGGCCTCTCATTGACGCCGAGAACGCCTTTCAACGGGCCCTCGGCAGCGGTCCGCAGCAACGCGTTGATTTCCTGTGTGCTGGTATCCTGGTTCGAGGTGAAGCCGAAATCAACGACCGACACATTGGCTGTTGGCACCCGGATGGCCGACCCGTTCATGCGGCCGCGAAGATGTGGCAGAACCTCGCCGACCGACCGCGCCGCGCCTGTCGAGGTGGGGATCATCGACAGTGCGGCGGCGCGGGCCCGTCGCAGATCCTTGTGGCTGGTATCCAGCGTCGGCTGGTCGCCTGTATAGGCATGGATGGTGGTCATGTAACCTGCTTCGATGCCAACCGAATCCGCCATCACCTTGGCAACAGGTGCCAGACAGTTGGTGGTGCATGAGGCGTTGGAGAGTACAAGCCGGTCCGATGTGATTTCATGGTGATTGACGCCATAGACTATCGTGGCATCGGCATTCTTGCAGGGTGCCGAGACAAGGACACGCTTTGCCCCGGCGGCAAGATGCGCGGCGCTTTTCTCGCGGTCATTGAACCTGCCCGAACATTCAAGGACGATATCAACACCATGGTCGGCATGCGGAATCATCGACGGGTCGCGTTCATGCGTCATCGCGATGCGGCCGGTGCCAACATCCATCCAGTCGTCACCATGGCTGACCGGCGCGCGGGCGCGGCCATGTACGGAATCAAACTCATAGAGATGGGCCGATGTCTCGACCGGGCCAGGGGTGTTGATCAGAACAATCTCGACATCTTTCCTCTGTGTTTCCACAAGAGCGCGAAGAACCATGCGCCCGATGCGGCCAAAGCCGCTGATTGCGAGTCGAACGGTCAATATCCTGTCCTCATCTCTGTTGTGATTATGTCTGCTTCATGACGCTAGGCAATCATCGTTCTGGCGCGGCCTGTGATCGCTTCGGCGGTGATGCCGAAATGCGCGAACAGTGCGCCGGCCGGCCCGGAAGCGCCGAACCCGTCCATGCCGATGAAAGCATCGCCATCACGCAGCATCCAGTCCCAGGGTTGGCGGATCGCTGCCTCGACGGCAATGCGCGGGCATGATCCGAGGATGGAGTCGCGCGTTGCCGCATCCTGTTCGCGCAGCAATTCCATACAGGGGACCGATACAACGGCGGCTTCGATGCCTTCGCTGGCCAGATGGTCGCGCGCGGCTAGGGCGATGCCGACTTCCGACCCGCTGGCCATGATCGTGACCTGCCGGTCTGTCGCGTTACCGGCGATGATGTAGCCTCCCTCGGCGGTCCTGTTCGCGGTCAGATCACCAAGCCGGAATTGTTCCAGCCCCTGCCGGCTCAACGCCAGAACCGACGGGCGGTCATGCGCGGCAAGCGCGCATTGCCACGCCTCGGCCGTCTCGACCGCATCGCCGGGCCGGAATACCAGCAGGTTTGGAATGGCCCGCAGTGCGGCAACATGTTCGACCGGCTGGTGGGTTGGCCCATCTTCGCCAAGGCCGATGGAATCATGCGTCATCACATAGATGACACGCTGTTTCATCAGCGCCGACAGGCGGATCGACGGGCGGCAGTAATCGGTGAAGACAAGAAAGGTGCCACCATAGGGGATCGCCCCGCCATGCAGTGCGATGCCGTTCATCGCCGCTGCCATGCCATGTTCGCGCACCCCATAATGAACATAGGTGCCAGCCGGATTGTCGCGGCTGAAGATATCCTGCCCGCCAGCCCGGGTGTTGTTCGATCCGGTGAGGTCGGCCGAACCGCCGATCAGGGCCGGGCAGGCCGCAACAATGGCATCCAGTGCCTTCTGACTGGCAACGCGGGTTGCCAGTTTCTGCGGGTCGGCGGCGAGGGCGGCTTTCCAGCTCTGAACCGCATCATTGATCGCGGCGTCGAAATCCCCGGACATGGCGGCATCAAAGGCGGTGCTGTCGGCAGCATTGTGCCGGTCTTGCCACGCTTCCCGTGCGGCGCGACCACGCGCCCCGACGGCCCGCCAGCTGTCGATGATGGGCTGCGGGATTTCAAACGGTTCATGGCGCCAGCCAAGGGCCGCCCTGGTGCCGGCAATTTCATCGCTGCCAAGCGGCGCCCCATGCACACCTGACGTGCCGGCCTTGGTCGGCGCGCCATAACCGATCACCGTGCGGCAGCGGATCAGGGTGGGCTTGTCTTCTTCGGCGCGCGCCTCGGTGATCGCCGCCGAGACAGCCTTCATGTCGTGCCCGTCCACGGCCAGCACCTGCCAGCCATAGGCGGTAAACCGGGCCGTTGTATCGTCCGAGACGGCAAGATCGGTGCTGCCGTCAATCGAAATGCCGTTATCGTCAAACAGCACGATCAGCCGGCCAAGCCCCATATGACCCGCCATCGAGGCAGCTTCATGGCTCACGCCCTCCATCAGGCAGCCATCACCGGCGATGACATAGGTGAAATGATCGACAAGGTCACGGCCGTACCGGGCCGCCATATGCGTTTCCGCCATCGCCATGCCGACCGCATTGGCGAAACCCTGGCCAAGCGGGCCAGTGGTCGTCTCGATGCCACCTGCATGGCCGACTTCCGGATGGCCGGCAGTGACCGCGCCAATCTGGCGGAAATTACGAAGCTGCGCCATCGTCATGTCTTCATAACCGGTCAGGTGCAGCAGCGCGTAGATCAGCATCGATCCATGCCCGGCGGAAAGCACAAATCTGTCGCGGTCCGGCCAGCCCGGGGCGGCGGCATCAAACTTCAGATGGTCTGCAAACAGCGCCGTGGCAGCGTCTGCCATGCCCATCGGCATGCCGGGGTGACCTGACTTTGCCGCCTCGACGGCATCCATAGACAGCGCCCGGATGGCGTTCGCCATATCCTGCCGCTCGGGGGTATTGACCATGAAAAACTCCTCAGGATGCCACCGGCGTGAATGAACCGCCGATCGCTGCTGGTGACGGCCCGCAATCTGCCCTTGCAAGGCTGTCTCGTCAATTGGTGAGTCGGTTTTGTCTATATCATCCGCTGGTGCGCTGGCCGGGCTGCGCGCTGCCTAATGCAAGGAATGCCAAGGAAAAGACAGCGATAGAAAATCGGACTTTATTTGCCTCCGCGCTTGGGGCAGTCTCTGACGGTGATGGTCTGAGCCCGAAAAGATCGCCGGGTATGCCGTGAGCAACGCGCACCGTCGTCACGATTCGCCGTCCCGACACCTGCCGGACGCATCATCATAAACCGTCCTTTGCCGGGAGATTGCTTAATGTCGCGCCTTGCCGAAGCCGAAACAAAGTTTGAAGCCGCCTTGCAGCAGCTTGAAGCCGTGCTGGCCAACCGGCCCGCTGCCGAAGCGAATTCCGGCACGACAAACACCAGTTCGGCAAGTTCCGGTGCCGGAAACGCTGATGCCGGAAACGCTGATGCTGCAAACGCTGGCGAGATGGTGGACCGGGCTGCCATCATTGCGGAAATCGGCAGGATTGATGAACAGCTTATCAACGCCATGCAGATGATCGACCGTGTCAGGCATGCGTCCGGCGGCGAAGGCGGCACGGCATGAGCCAGTCGATGGTGACCATCCGCCTCAACGGCACCCCTTACCAGATTGGCTGTGGTGAGGGGGAAGAAGCACATATCGAATCGCTTGCCAGCGATATCGAAACCATATTGCAGTCGCTTGTGGCGTCGGTCGGGCAGATTGGCGAGGCGCGTCTGCTGGCAATGGCGGCGCTGATCCTGGCTGACCGCGCGCATGATGGCGGGGCCGATGCCGGCAGCGTTCAGCCAGCGTCAGATGAAGGTGGCGAAGCCGCGGCAGCGGCGCTGGAAACCGCTGCCGAGCGCATCCTCGCGCTTGCAACCCGGCTGTCTTCCCACTAAATAAGAGTCGTGCGGCAACTGGGCTTTGCGCTTGGATTTTCGATCCCTGGGGCCATAAATCATCTCTTGGGAGCTGCCTCTGGCCGGACCGTGGTCCGGTTATTCGCGGTGCCCACCTGCACTGCAGGTCACAGAGGATGAAGCTACCGGCGGTTGCGCTGGTTGCCGCCGCCTCCCGCTTTTGTCACTGACTGGCTGCCACTGCGTTCATGCAAGATACATCCAGCGATCCAGCGTCCGCGAAGGCCGCTTTACGAAAGGTGGCCGCGGCGCAGCGCGCAATGCTGATGGAGTCCGACCCTGACGCGCCGGCACGGCTGGCGACGCAGGCCGATATCATCATCAACCTCGCCAGGCAAGAACGGCCAGTCGGTATCGTGGCCGCCTACATGCCGATCCGTTCGGAATTGTCGCCGCTGCCGCTTGTCTCCGCGTTTGTCGCGCAGGGAATCAAAACAGCCATGCCAGAAACCCCGTCGCCCGGGAACCCGCTGGTGTTCCGGCACTGGGCCCCTGGTGATGACCTTGTTGATGGTCCCTATGGCACGCAGCAGCCGTCACCGATGGCACCGATTGTCGTGCCGAGGGTCATTCTGGCGCCGATGCTGGCCTATGATGCAGCGGGCTGGCGGCTTGGCTATGGCGGCGGCTTTTATGATCGCACCCTGGCTGCACTTCGCGCCACCGGAAACAGCGTAGCGGCCATTGGCATTGCCTTTGATGGACAGCTGGTCGATAAGGTGCCGGTCGGGCCGTTCGATATGCCGCTTGATGCGGTGCTGACGCCATCCGGGGTGCGGTCCGGCCCGGCACAAAGTCTTTCGGGCTAGGGCAATCAAACTGGGATTTTCATAATGCGGGTTCTGTTTCTGGGGGATATTGTCGGCCGCGCGGCGCGCAAGGCGGTGATCGAACAGGCGCCGGCATTGCGTGACGAACTGGCGCTGGATTTCCTGGTTGTGAACTGCGAGAACGCCGCTGGCGGATTCGGCGTGACACCAACCATCTGCAATGATCTGTTCGCCGCCGGCATCGATGTTCTGACAACCGGCAACCATGTCTGGGACAAGGCCGAGATCATCCCCTATATTGAGGCGACGCCGCGTCTGTTGCGGCCGATCAACATGGCCGAGGGCACGCCCGGCGCAGGATCAATCTGTGTAACCGACGCGGCCGGTCAACGGCTTGTCGTGATCAACGCCATCACCAACCTGTTCATGTCGGATTATGACCCGGTCTTTCCGGCGGTGAATGGTGCGCTGGTTCGTAACCAGCTTGGCCGTGATGCCGATTTCATCATGATTGACGTTCATGGCGAGGCGACATCCGAGAAGATGGCCATCGGGCATCATGCCGATTCCCGCGCCACCATGGTGGTCGGTACCCACACGCATGTGCCAACGGCCGATCACCACATCCTGGCTGGCGGCACGGCGTTTCAGACCGACAGCGGCATGTGCGGCGATTATGACAGTGTGATCGGCATGGACAAGCAGGCAGCGACGGCCAGGTTCACCGGCACCAACGGGCCGCGCCTTTCGGTGGCGCTTGGTGAGGTCACCCTGTGCGGCCTGCTGGTCGAAAGTGACGAGACGGGCCTTGCCAGGGCGGTGGCGCCGCTGCGGCGGGGCGGTCGTCTTTCAGATATAACCCCGACAATCTGACCGTTCGGCCAACTGGCCGTGCGGCGACGCATCGCCACTGGCGCAACCGGTGTCGAATTTGCTATAGCAACGGAGCGGGCGGTGTAACCGCTGCCGGCACTAGTCCATTCGACCGACAACAAAGAACGCACGACCATGGCAGGCCACAGTAAATTCAAGAATATCCAGCATCGCAAGGGCGCGCAGGACAAGAAGCGCGCCAAGATCTTTGGGCGTCTGATCAAGGAGCTGACCGTTGCTGCGCGCGCGTCCACCGACGCCGCGGCAAACCCGCGGCTGCGAACGGCATTGGCCGCGGCGCGCGCCGCCAACATGCCGAAGGACAATATTGAGCGCGTGCTGAAAAAGGCGGAAGGCGGCGAGGGCGAGATCTATGATGAAATCCGCTATGAGGGGTATGGGCCTGGCGGCACCGCGCTGATCGTTGAGGCGATGACCGACAACAAGAACCGCACAGCCTCCGAGGTGCGCGCTGCCTTCAACAAGTTTGGCGGCTCGCTCGGGGAAACAGGGTCGGTCAGCTTCATGTTCGACCGCGTCGGCCAGATCATCTTCGCCGGTGACGTGACCGATGCCGACACGATGTTCGAGGCCGCGCTCGAGGCCGGGGCCGAGAATGTTGAGTCCGATGACGAGGGGCATGAGGTGACCTGTGCGACCGAGGATTACAACAACGTTGTCGAGGCCCTTGAGGGGCAGTTTGGTGCGCCATCGGAATCCGGTCTTGTCTGGAAGCCGCAGAATACCATCGAGGTTGGCGAGGATCATGCATCGACGCTGCTCAAGCTTCTTGATACGCTTGACGACAATGATGATGTGCAGAACGTATCGTCGAATTTTGATATTTCCGACGAGATTTTGGCCAAGCTGGCCTGACGGGACGGGGGCGGATGCAGATCCTCGGTATTGATCCAGGCATCCGCAACACCGGTTGGGGCGTGATCACGCTGGTGGATGGCCGGCTGATGCATGTCGCAAATGGCGTCATCAAACCTGACCCCAAATCACCGGACAGCGTGCGACTTCATACCATCGCCAGCGAACTTGCCGCGGTCATAAACCTGCACAAGCCGGACTGTGCGGCGATCGAGGAGATTTTTGTGGCGCGCTCGGCCGCCTCGGCGCTGAAACTCGGGATGGCGCGCGGTGTGGCGATGATGCAATGCGCGGCGGCCGGCCTGCCGCTGCGTGAACTGTCGGCGCGCCGAGTCAAAAAATCGGTTGTCGGCACCGGCTCCGCTGACAAGGCACAGGTGTCGGCGATGGTCACGCGTCTGCTGGCGGTGCAGGCTGTGAATGCCGATGCCGCAGATGCGCTGGCGATTGCCATCGCGGCTGGCCATGAGGGTGGGGATGAGGTTGGCGGTGATGGTGGTGGGAAGGCTGCCTCCGGCACACCTTCCGCAGACCCGGGATCGGGGCTTGACAAGGCCATTGCAGCAGCGCTTGAACGCGAAGTGCGCCAAGCCGGCAGCAAGACGGGAGGCAGGTCATGATCGCACGGCTTCGCGGCACCATCATCCAGATCGATGACAATATGGTGATTATCGATGTTGCCGGTGTCGGCTATGCCGCCACGGTATCCGGCAAGACGCAGGCCGGCCTGACTATCGGCGGCGGCGCGGTGACACTGCTCACCGACATGGTTGTGCGTGAGGACAGCATGACGTTGTTCGGATTTATCGACACTGCCGAGCGCGATGCCTTTCGGTTGCTGGTCACCGTACAGGGGGTTGGCGCAAAGGCCGCGATGGCCATCCTGACGGTGCTGACACCGGATGAACTGGCAGGGGCCATCATGTCCGGCGACAAGGCGATGGTGGCACGGGCCGATGGCGTCGGGCCGAAACTGGCGCAGCGCGTGGTGAATGAACTTGCCGAAAAGATCGGGGCCTTGTCAGTCTCAGCCGGTGACAGCGGCGTTGCGGCGGTGGTCGGTGGGGTTGCCACGGCCGGGTCGGTTGGCGCGGATGCGATGTCGGCACTGGTCAATCTCGGCTATGGCCGCGCCGAGGCGCACGCGGCACTGCAACGGGCCCGCGGCGCCGGTGTGGCCGAGGATGATCTGTCAGCGTTGATCGCCGCGGCGCTTCAGGAAATGGGCCAATAGGAAATGAGCCATCAGGAAATGAGCCATCAGGAAGTGACCCAGCAGGAAATGAGGCAGTAGATGGCGCAGGATGACGAGCGGCTGGTGAGTGGCGAGGTGCCGGAGCGCGCCGACAATGCCCTGCGCCCGGAACGCCTGGCCGATTTCATCGGCCAGGGCGGTGGACGCGCCAATCTGGAAACCTTCATTGCCGCCGCGCGTGATCGCAGCGAGGCGATGGATCACAGCCTTCTTCATGGCCCGCCCGGCCTTGGCAAGACAACGCTGGCACAGATTATTTCGGCCGAGCTTGGCGTGGGATTCCGTGCCACCTCCGGCCCGGTTATTGCGCGTGCTGGTGATCTGGCCGCGGTGCTGACCAATCTGCGCCCGCGCGATGTGCTGTTCATTGACGAAATCCACCGTCTCAATCCGGCGGTGGAAGAGGTTCTCTATCCCGCAATGGAGGATTTCCAGCTTGATCTGATCATCGGTGAAGGGCCGTCGGCGCGTTCTGTCCGGATCGACCTGCCGCCTTTCACGCTGGTCGGGGCAACAACGCGCGCCGGCCTGCTGACAACACCGCTTCGCGACAGGTTCGGCATTCAGATGCGGCTGCAATTCTATGGCCGCGAAGAATTGGCGGTGATCCTTGCCAACCAGGCAACACGCCTTGGTTTGGCGCTGGCGCCTGACGGGGCGCTGGAAATTGCCGGGCGCGCCCGCGGCACGCCGCGCATTGCCGGCAGGTTGCTGCGCCGGGTTCGCGATATTGCGGCTGTAGACGGGCAGGACGAGGTTACCGCGACGGTGGCGGATGCGGCGCTGCGCCGACTTGAGGTTGACGCGGCGGGCCTTGATGCGATGGACAGGCGCTATCTCGGGTGCCTTGCGGAAAATTATTCAGGTGGGCCGGTCGGGGTGGAAACGCTGGCCGCGGTGCTGGCCGAGCAGCGCGACATGCTGGAAGAGGTGATCGAACCCTATCTGTTGCAGACCGGCCTGTTGATGCGCACGCCGCGGGGCCGATGCCTGTCCAGCGCCGGGTGGAGCTATCTTGGCCTGACGCCGCCGCCGAGCGCGACGCGGCAACTCGATATGCTGACCGATATGGACGATGATGACGGATCGTAACGCCGCAACATTCAGGTCAGATGAAAAAGTGCCGGCGCTTGATGGCTGGGTCGCCGATGGCTGCCACCATTATCCGCTTCGTGTGCAGTTCGAGGATACCGACGCCGGCGGCATCGTCTATCACGCCACGTATCTTGCCTTCGCCGAACGCGCGCGCTCATCCTATCTGCGCCTCATCGGCATCAATCAGGAAACCGCACTTGCCGGTGATGGTGGCCCGCCGCTGGAAGGTGCGATGCTTGTCGTGCGGCGGTTGAACATCGACTATCTGACACCCGCCGGACTTGGCGCGGCGCTGCGGGTTGAAACGCGCCTGATGGCATTGCGCGGTGCCTCGATGCAGCTTGATCAGGCGATTATGAATTTTTCCGATGGCCACATTCTTGCCCGACTTCTCGTCGACATAGTGTGCGTTGCCGCCAGCAAGGATGGTGGTAAACGGCCCCGGCGGATTCCCAGCGCCGTGGTTGACAGGCTACGGACCACCACGCCACCCGACACCGCCTCCGGATGACAACGCCGGCACGGCGCGGTCACGGCGGGGTGCGCCAGCCAAACGGGTGCTGGGTGGCATGAGGTTCACAGATGGAATCTGTTGACAGTTTTGTAGCGCATTCGAGTTCTGATTTGAGTATCTGGGGGCTGTTTCTGGCCGCCGACCCGTTGGTCAAGTCGGTAATGCTTCTTCTTGTCCTGGCATCAATCTGGTGTTGGGCAATTATCTTCGAAAAGGTCACATCGGTGCGCAATGAACGGCGTCATTCCGACCAGTTCGAGGATGCCTTCTGGTCCGGCGGGTCGGCCGATGCGCTATATGACGAGATTGGCGGCGATCCGCGCGATGCGATGACGCGGGTGTTTGTCGCCGGCATGCGCGAATGGCGACGTGCCAAAGCAAGCGGCCTTGCCACGGCGGCGCGATCCGATCTGCGGGCCTCGCTTCTTGGCCGGGTCGAACGGTCGATGACCTTCACCATTACCCGCGAGATGGAACGTCTCGAAAAGGGGATGAACTTTCTGGCTTCAATCGGATCCGTCTCGCCCTTTGTCGGGCTGTTCGGGACGGTCTGGGGGATCATGAATTCCTTCCAGTCGATCGCCGAGTCAAAAAATACCAGTCTTGCCGTTGTTGCGCCCGGCATTGCCGAGGCGTTGTTCGCCACGGCGCTTGGTCTTGCCGCGGCGATCCCGGCGGTCATTGCCTACAACAAGTTTTCCGGTGATCTGGATCGTGTCGGTGGCCGGCTCGAAACCTTCGCCCAGGAATTCTCTACCCTGCTGGCGCGCCAGCTTGATGAGGGTGGCCGCTGATGGGGATGTCGGTCAACAGGTCGCGTGCCGGCCGCCGCCATCGCCCGATGGGCGAGATCAACGTCACCCCCTTTGTTGATGTCATGCTTGTCCTGCTGATCGTTTTCATGGTCACGGCGCCGCTGCTGACCGTCGGCGTCGAGGTGGATCTGCCGAAGACGAAGGCTGGCCAGATCAATGCCGATGCAGCGCCGCTGGTCGTCTCGATCAAGTCGGACGGGGGGCTCTATTTGCAGGAAACCGAGGTAGATAGTGACAAGCTGGTGCCGCGTCTCCGTGCCATTTCCGAGGCCAATCCGCAGGTGCGGATCTTCGTTCGTGGTGATGAGGCTGTGGCCTATGGCGAGGTGCTGGGCGTGATGGGGCGGATACAGGCCGCCGGGTTTGAACGTGTCGCCCTTGTCGCCAAGTTGCCGGAACCTCAATGATCCCGGCCTCAATGATCTGGGCCTCAATGATCTGGGCCTTAACGACTGGAGTTGCGCACCGAATATGATGTCGCGTCCTTTCATCATTTCCATTGGCGTGCATGTGGTGTTCACCCTACTGGTGGTGTTCGGCATACCGATACTTGGTCGCGACCTGCCGGAGGAAATGCCGCTTGTCCGTCTTGAGGTGGTGCGAACGGTGCCGGAGACCAACCTGATCGAGGGCGACAAGCCAAGCACGGCAAAAGAAGAGCAACAGGCAACCGTGGCGAAGAAACCACCACCACCCCCGCCGCCGCCTCCACCGCCAAAACCGCCAAAACCGCCAAAACCGGCTGCGCCTGCGCCAGCCGCGCCCGCACCGGAGCCGGAAGCGCCGGCCGAGGATCCGTCCGCCGAGGTTCTGCCTGACAAACCGGTAGCAAAGCCGAAGCTGGCCAGGATCGACACGCCAAAACCAAAGCCGAAGCCAGCCGCCAAGGTTGCGCCGAAGTCAAACCCCAAGCCGGTCATGAAGCCGACGGCGAAACCTAAACGCCCGAACCGGCCGGCACCGCCAACACCGAAGCCGGCGCCAAAGCCGGTCGAGACGGCGAAACCGGCGCCGCCGCAGAAATCAAAGGCGAATGAACAGCTTGCGAGCCGACTCAACAAGATGGTGAAGGATCAAAAGAAGCGCGCCGATGCCGCGTCCGGCGTGCTGCAGAACCTTGCCGAGGCAAAGATCGCCGCCGATGACGCCGAACAGGCGCGCCAGACGCAGGAACGAAAACTGGCTGCCGATACTGTGACCAAGACGCTGTCGGCTGTCGCCGGCAATGCGGTGAAGGCACCGCCGAAAAAGAGCATTGCGCCGGTCGGCATCGATGATGTCGCCCGTATTCAACAGCATGTGTCGAAATGCTGGCAACCGCCGCTTGGCGCGGCTGGCAACGATACCCTTATTGTTGACATATTTGTGTCGGTGAATAGGGATGGTGAAGTTCTGAAAGCTGAGATCAAGGATACATTGCGCTTCAATCTTGATTCCTATTTCAAGGCATCGGCAATTGCCGCGCAGCGGGCCATCGTGGATTGTTCACCGCTTCCCATACCGCCGCAGAAATATGATCAGCTCAAGGAATTCACCTTCGAGTTCAACCCGAAATTCATCTCACGATAGGGTCAATTCAGATGAAGCCGGTCTTTTTTTCCGCCCCTGTTCACAGCCAGTCTGGTGGTTTCGCAGTCGCCAGATTTCTGGCGGCGACGCTTGTTGCCATGTTGCTGGCTATCGAAAGCGCGGTGGCACAGCTTCGCATCGAGATCACCGAGGGAATGGTTGCACCAACACCGATCGCGATCGCCGATTTCACGGGTGCCGACGGGCTTGTCTCGGATGAGGGGCGCCAGATTGCCACCATTATCTCGAACGATCTGCTGAGTTCGGGGCTGTTCGAGCCGATAGACAGCGCCGCTTTTATCGCGCCGCCGGGATCGCCGGCGATGAAGCCGAATTTCGCCAACTGGGCACCGCTTGGTGCAAAGGGGCTGCTTGTCGGGTCTGCCATTGTTGATGAGAATGGCAAGCTGCAGGTCGAATTCGTGCTTTGGGACGTTGTCACCGAGCGTGATCTGAGTTCCGGCACCGGCAGCGCCGACCCGAACGCGCTGCGGCAGCTGTCGCACAAGATCGCGGACCTTGTTTATGAGGAATTCACCGGGGATTCGGGCTACTTCGACACGCAGATTGTCTATGTCGCGGAATCAGGTCCGCAGGCAAGCCGCATCAAACGTCTGGCGATCATGGATCAGGATGGGCACAACCACAAATATCTGACCAGCGGTCTTGACCTTGTGCTGACCCCCCGATTTTCGCCGACCACCCAGGAAATCGCCTATCTGAACTATTTCAACGAAGAGCCGAATGTCTACATTCAGGATATCCGGACCGGCCGCAGCGAGCGGCTTGGCTCTTTCCCCGGCATGACCTTTGCGCCGCGGTTCGGGCCGCAGGGCGACAAGCTGATCATGAGCTGGGCGCAGGATGGTCTGACTGATATCTATGAAATGGATTTGCGCACGCAGGACATCCGCCAGCTGACCAAATCCAGCTCGATAGACACGGCACCATCCTATTCTCCCGATGGCAGCCGCGTGGTGTTCGAGTCTGACCGTGCTGGACGGCAGCAGCTCTATGTGATGAACAGCAATGGCACCGGTACCCAGCGAATCAGTTTTGGTGATGGGCGCTATGCGACTCCGGTCTGGTCGCCGCGTGGCGACATCATTGCTTTCACGAAAATGCACAAGGGCACCTTTTACATCGGCATCATGAATGTCGATGGCACCGGTGAACGCCTTCTTGCAGAGGGCTTTCTTGTCGAGGGGCCGACCTGGGCCCCGAACGGGCGTGTTCTGATGTATTACAAGCAGGAACGCTTCAAGTCTGATGGCAGTGGCGGCAAGACTGCTTTGTATCGTGTCGACATTACCGGCTTCAATGAACGGCGCATTATCACGCCGTCTGATGCCTCCGATCCGGCATGGTCACCGCTGCGGCGTTGATATCAGCGAATTACGTGCCCCCGCGAGGGAGTTTTTGTTTCCATTGCAAGGTTTTTTGGGTTAGTAAATACCGAAGATTTGAGGATCCGGTTGAACCGGAACCGAAAAGTGTGGCTGATCATTGGTTTTGGTGGGAAGTTTCGGCTCGGGACTAGGTAGCTGAAGTGTCCATTCTGACCAGCCGACACATGAAACCATTCGGATGACCGGGCACTGAGTGAACCGGACCTAGACAGGGAGCATAACCATGTTGCACCGCCTGATTGCGCTTGTGGCAGTCGCCTTTTTCATCGCTGCGTGCGAAACCGCATCCCAGACGACGGCTGACAGTAGTGGCGATTCCAGTTCGTCGACAGCGGCATCGTCTGCTTCGACCTCGTCAAGCTCCGGAAGTTCGTCCTCCGGCAGCGGCTCCGGCTCTTCGGACAGTGCCGGTTCGTCCTCTGGTGTCTCCGACAAGGCTTCGGCTGAACAGGCGCTTGCCGCCATTGGCAACACTGTCTATTTTGCCTTCGACAGCTCTGCCCTGAGCGCGGACACCGAAGGCACGTTGATGCGTCAGGCAGGGTTCCTTAACGCCAATCCGGCGCTGACCGTGACCATTGAAGGACATTGTGATGAGCGCGGAACGCGTGAATACAACCTCGCCCTTGGTGAACGCCGCGCCAGCGCTGCGCGTGACTTCCTGCTGGCGCAGGGTGTCGACTCGGCCCGCATTCGCACCATTTCCTACGGCAAGGAGCGTCCTGCTGTCGCCGGATCGAATGATGCTGCCTGGGCAAAGAACCGCCGCGCTGCCACGATGATCAACTAGGCCAGTGATCAACCAGGCCAGTGATCAACCAGGCCAGTGATTAACTAGGCCAGTGATTAACCAGGCCAGTGATCAATCAGGTTATCGAGGCGAACCGTTTGTCTTCGGACCGACCCCGATACATGGCATAGCTCAAGGCGGCAACTGCCGATGTTGGACAGGAACAGACCAGAAGAGGGGCCGCGCGCTCCTCTTTTTTTGCCAAAATTGTGCCTCAAAGGCCGACTAGACAGTGGTCAGACATGTCTGTCCTGTTGACGAAAGGATCGTCAAATGCGCGCGCGCTCACTTTTGCCCCCGGGAATGACCCCAGAGGTGTCCCCGGCAAAGACCCCGGCAAAGACCTTGGTAAACACCCTGGTAATGTCCATAGGATTGATCCGGGGCGTGATCGCCGGTCTGATCGCCGGTCTGATCGCCGCCCTGCTTTTCGTGATGCCTGCTATCGCGCAGACCGCTGGCAGCGGCACGGCAGCACCGTCCAGCGGGTCGGGGGAGGCCGCGTCTGCCAACACTTCGGTATTGCTGACCCGGCAGAGCCAGCGGCTGGAAATGCTGGAAACCGATCTTCGTGAAATGCGCGGTCAGATGGAGACCGACCTTCGCAACCTGAAAATGCAGGTGACGCAGCTTGGCAACAACGCATCAAGCGGCGAGACTGCAACGACGGCCGAGCTGCGCGATCTGCGTGACCAGGTGGAACGTCTTGCTGACGCTGTTTCGATGGCAAGCCGGCGGATGGAGCGTACGCTGGAAATCACCTCGGACATGGAATTTCGGCTTTTGCGCATGGAAAAGCGCATGCAGACGCTGATGAAGCTTGGTGGGGACGAGCTGGCCAGTGCGGCCGTTCAGGATGACACCATCCCGGCCGGAGAGACGCCGGAGGTTTCGATGCAGCGCGACACCACCACCGGCGAAGTCACCTGGCAGATGAATGCTGACAAGCTGAATGAGCAGCTTGAAGCCAACAAGCAACAGCCTCAGGCGACCGATCTTGCCAATGTTGGTGCGCTCCCAAGCCGCGATGGCTTAACCGATACCGGGGCGGCGCCATCCGTGACGACAACACCGGCACCTGCCACCGGCGCTGACCGCGCGGCCCCACAGCAACTCCCGGTACAGCAACCCTCGGCACCGGTTGTGGCTGCGCCGGCAAAGCCTGAAATCCTGCCCGACGCGTCAGCCGAGGAGCAGTATAATTTCGCCCTCCAGCGCGCCATGCAGAACGACCTTGAAACGGCCGAGGCGGCTTTTGCCGAGTTTCGGCAGCTCAATGCCGGACACCCGCGCGAGGCGGATTCGCTGTTCTGGCTTGGTCGGATCCAGTTTCTGCGCGGCCAGTTCGAACAGGCGGCGCTGACCTTCTCGGAATTCAGCCGGGCCTATCCCGAAGATGCGCGTTTGAACGACACCACAATCTGGGTCGCGGAATCGGTGTCGCGTTTCGCGCCGCCCGAACAGGCATGCGATATCTACCGGCAGCTGCCAAGTGTCGTTAAAGAACCGTCGCAACGGCTAACCGAACGGCTGGCGGCATTGAGCGAGGCCGCCAACTGCGGTGGCTGACGCCGCTGTTAGACCTGCCGGCCCCGCTCTGGCGGCGGATTTTGACGCTGCCATGCGCGATTGCCTCGACAAGGCTGCCGCACCCAATCCATCCCCCCATCTTTTCACCGCCCTGTCCGGCGGCCCTGACAGCACGGCACTGGCCTGCCTGGTGCAGGATTACGCAAGCCGGCACGGGTTGCAGCACATTGCGTTGATTGTCGATCACGGCATCCGCGGCGATAGCACGGCCGAGGCCCGCCGTGTTGCCAGCCGAATGCACCGCCTTGGCGTGACGGCAGAGGTTCTGAGCGTCGGCGACGAGGCCCCGCAAGCCGGGATCCAGGTCTGGGCGCGATCCCGCCGTTATCATTTGATGCTGGCGCGCGCGCGCCGGGCGCGCGGCTGCCTGTTGCTCGGCCACCATGCCGGTGACCAGGCGGAAACGGTGATGATGCGGCTTTCACGGGGGTCCGGTCTGGCTGGTCTTGCCGCGATGAAGCCCGTATCACATCGCGCCGGGGTGCCGATTTTGCGCCCGCTTCTGGGCATGCCCCCGGATGTGCTGGTTGATCATTGTGTCGCCTGCAATGCGGGTTTCGAGACTGATCCGAGCAACTTTGAGGCTCGATTTGAACGTGTGCGGGTCCGCCAGATGCTGGCGGCGATGGCGGGCGCGGGGAGTGCGATGGCGGATCATTTGCGGCGTCTGGCGCACGCCGCCGGGACAATCGACGGTACATTGCTGGGGGCGCTGGCTGAAAGCGGGCATCTTCCCGCGGTTCAGCCATCAGGTCATATGGTGGTGCCTTCCGGCGTTGCAGACCTGCCGCCCAGCATTGCAACGCGTTTGCTGGCGCATGTGATTTCACAGGTGGCGTGCCCGCAGGTTCCGCCTTCAAGCCAGGCTTTGCGCCATCTTTCGGTGCGGCTTGCCAATGGCAGGGCGGCAACACTTGGCGGCGCGCGGTTTTCGCGACATGATGGTGACTGGCTTGTGACGGCCGAAATCGGCCGCCGGCCACCGCGCCTGCGTCTGCGTGCCGGAGAACGGGCGATCTTTGCCGACATGTGGCAGATTGCCAGCCCGGTTGATGCCACCATCCGCCATCTTGGCGTGGCCGGCAGTGGGGCGGTAGGCGGCTGGACCGGAACGCCCGGCTGGTGTGCGCTTCCGTCGCTGGTGCGCCGGTCCCTCCCGGTGCTTGAAACCCTTGACGGGGCTCTGATTTACCCCCACTTACACATCAGAGATATGGGCGATGATGCCATCACCACCGCAACGGCATGTTTCTTGCCATCGGTGTCGCCAGCGCCTCTTGCCATTGGCGGCATATCGAATTGATTTCTGGTCATGCCCGCCGGCAGTTCAGCGGGATGTTTGACAACTTGTTTGAAGGAAAGTTGAAACCATGAACAACATGGGTCGCAACATCATCATCTGGCTGATTTTCGGCGCCGCGCTGCTGGCCCTGTTCAACCTGTTCCAGAGCCCGTCCTCGACCACGCCGGGAAGCCAGCTTGCCTATTCCGACTTCATCGCCGAAGTGGAAGGCCGGCAAGTTGTCGAGGTCGTGATTGACGGGCGGAACCTGAAGGGCACCGCGAAGAATGGCCGGGTCATCACCTCGGTGATGCCGGAAGGCACCGACGTTGTCGAGGTGCTTGACGCCAACGACGTGCGGATTATTGCCAGCCCGGAAGACAGTGGCATGCCAAGTTTCCTGTCGATCCTGCTGTCCTGGTTCCCGATGCTGCTGTTCATTGGCATCTGGGTGTTTTTCATGCGGCAGATGCAGGGCGGTTCGCGCGGTGCGATGGGTTTTGGCAAGTCACGCGCCAAACTGCTGACCGAGCATCAGGGCCGCGTCACCTTTGAAGATGTTGCT
>CBFHNZ010000028.1:0-30301 GCA_965657415.1 Puniceispirillaceae bacterium (SeqCode)
GGGTGATGGCAGAGGATTCCGGCGTCCAGGCCGCGCAGTAGGCCGGGCGGAGACTACGCGCCAGCCTGTTTCAATATCAGCTGCTTGATTTCCCGCACGTCATTCTTCAGGGCCTGCACGTCCTTTTGCATTATATGGACATCCTTGCTCATGCTGGCGGCCCACCAGACCATCGCGCCGACAAATGCCGGCAACGGCCAGAATTCGACAATGCCTCTCAGTGCTTCCATCACACACTCCCGCTGACCATCACTGTGGTGACAAGCCACCCCCTGAACAATCCAAAAGCATGACCTCACGCGAATGTTAACGCAGGCTGTTGGCCGAGGATTCAGGCGCGAGCCACCCTGGTTTTGTAGTGTATGTGAAAGTAAACTCGGGCAACCTTCCCCTCCCCCCACACATTGCGACATGCCGCCGCTGGACGCGCGGGGGGTGGCTTCCTACATCTAGGGCAGTCCGTTACGCCAGCCGCCCATGAGGTTCGCCATGCCGCTCAACGCCAAGCCGTCCGACCACCCGAATTTCCCGCCGCATGGCCGCACCGGCCTGTTGCTGGTCAATCTCGGCACGCCCGAGGGCACCGACAAGAAGTCGATGCGCAAATATCTGAAACAGTTCCTGTCCGACCCGCGGGTGATCGAGGTGTCGCGGCCATTATGGTGGGTGATCCTGAACGGCATCATCCTGAATGTGCGGCCGAAGAAATCGGGCGCGCTGTATGACCGGATCTGGCTTCATGACGACCCGGACGGATCGCCGTTGCGGAAAATCACCCGCCTGCAGGCCGAACATCTGGCGCAGACATTCCAGCAGGACAATCTGGTCGTCGACTACGCCATGCGCTATGGCGAGCCGTCGATCCCGAACCAGCTGCAAAAGCTGACCGATGCTGGCTGCACGCAGATCGTGCTGATGCCGCTCTACCCGCAATATGCCGCCTCGACGACGGCAACGGTGAATGACGAGCTGTTCAGCTGGATGCTGGAGAAACGCTGGCAGCCGGCCATCCGCACGGTGCCGCCCTGGCATGACAACCCGACCTATATCGATGCGCTGGCGACGACGGTGCGCGACGCGGTGGCCGAACATGGCCGCCCGGATGCGCTTGTTGTCTCCTTCCACGGCATTCCGAAACGCTATCATATGGCGGGCGACCCCTATCACTGCCACTGCATGAAGACGGCGCGGCTGTTGCGCGAGGCGCTGGACTGGGACAAGGGAACGTTTCACGCCACCTTCCAGTCGCGCTTTGGCTCGGAGCCATGGTTGATGCCCTACACCGATGAATCCGTCGTCGAGATGGCCGAGGCCGGCCACAAGCATGTGATGGTAATGGCGCCGGGGTTTGTTGCCGACTGCCTGGAAACACTGGACGAGATCGGCAACGAGTTGGAAGAGGAATTCCATGAGGCCGGCGGCGAGACGCTGACCTATATTCCCTGCCTGAATGACAGCGTCGGCGGCATGAAGGTGATCGAGGAGCTTGCCGCCGCCAATCTGGCAGGATGGGTCGATGTCGGCCCGCGCCCGCGCGCCGCCGCGCCAAAGCCGAAAGCGGTGAAGTTGAAAAAGGCCGGTTAGTCGGGACTTACGGTGTCGCCACCACACGGCTTGCGCCGCGCGCCATCAACCAGAACCCGGCCGAGGTGACCAGCAGACCGGCCGTCAACGCCTCCTGCCAGAACAGCAACGTGAAGGTGCCAGCAAGTGGCACGCCAAGCTTCGCCCCGATATAGCCGGAACTCCACAACAGCAGGAACAACGCCTCATCACGACGCAGGAAGGTCATGCCCGTCATGCCCTACTCTGCCGCCGTTAAGACACGCCACCAGACCCAAAAATGAGCCTGGTGGAGTGTTGTCGTATCGAGCCATCCGGCATGCCGAACGCCCGCGGCATCCATTATCAGGCGTTTTTGAAGCGCTTGATCTCGCCGCTGTTGAGGCGCCGCATATAGTCGTCCATCTCGGCCCTGACGATCGGGGCGAGGAAATACAGCCCCAGAATGTTCGGCACGCAGATCAGGAAGACGAAAGCATCCGAGATGTCGAGGAGCGGCCCGAGCTGCACCATACATCCCAGCGCGACAAAGGCGCAGAAGATCACCTTGTAGGTGGTCTGCGTACGCGGGCTCTCACCAAACAGATAACTCCACCCCTTCATCCCGTAATAGGACCAGGCGATCATCGTCGAGAAGGCGAACAGCACCGCCGCCAGCGCCAGCGGATACGGGAACCAGGAGAATTGCCGCTCAAACGCCAGCGAGGTCATCGCAACGCCTGTCGCATCTCCGGCAAAGCCCGGCTGCGCAACCTGCGAGGTGCCGATCACCAGCGCGGTGATCGTGCAGATCACGATGGTGTCGATGAACGGCTCCAGAAGCGAGACATACCCCTCGGTAACAGGCTCGTCAGTCCGCACGGCCGAGTGCGCGATCGAGGCCGAGCCAATGCCGGCCTCGTTCGAGAAGACCGCACGTTGGAAGCCGATGATCATCGCGCCAAGCGCGCCACCTGCCACACCCTCGCCGGTAAAGGCACCCTGGAAGATATTGCCGATGGCGGCCGGAACCGAGTCGTAATTCAGGATGATGACGATGAGGGCGAAGACGCAGTAGAACACCGCCATGAAAGGCACCACCTTTTCGGTCACCTTGGCGATCGACTTGATGCCGCCGACAATGACCGAGAACACAACCCCCGCCAAGATCAACCCGACAAGCCAGCCAAGCCCGTCCAGCGCCCCGCCGGCGACATGGTTGAGTTGCACATAGGCCTGGTTGGACTGGAACATGTTGCCGATCCCCAGCGCGCCGATAAAGATACCAATGGCGTAGAAACCACCGATATATTTGCCGAACTGCGACATGCCGCGGTCCTCGAACCCCTTGCGAAGATAGTACATGGGCCCGCCGGACACCGACCCGTCAGGGTTCTCGTTCCGGTATTTCACGCCAAGTGTACATTCGACGAACTTTGTCGACATGCCGAGGAAACCGGCCAGAATCAGCCAGAAGGTCGCCCCCGGGCCACCAATCGTCACGGCGACGGCGACACCGCCGATATTGCCGATGCCGACGGTACCCGACACGGCGGTGGCCAACGCCTGGAAGTGCGACACCTCACCGGCGCTTTTCGGGTCGGCGTAATCGCCTCGCACCAGCGAAATGGCATGGCCGAAGCCGCGCAGATTCACAAACCGCATATACCAGGTGAAATAGACCGCGCCAGCGATCAGCCAGAGAACGACAAGCGGCAGGTTGGCGCCGAAGATCGGGATCTTGAAGAACACAACCTTGCCGAACCACACCGCCGCCGGGGCGGTGATACTGTTGATGGTCTCGTCGATTCCGGCATGTGCCGGCAGCGTCAGCAGAACCGACAGGGCCGCGGCCAGCGCGGCGGTGGTGGCGATACGGGCACGACTCGCGCGGCGCAACGCCATATCAATCGATGATTTCATTGCATTTCCTCCTCTAGGGCACCACGGTGACCGGGATATCGGATGTCTGCATCAGCGATCCGGCGACGCTGCCAAACAACAGCGACTTGATTCCCGACTGCCCGCGACGACCGATGGTGATCTCGGCAACCTTGTATTCATGCGCCAGATTGATCAGCGTTTCTGCGGGCGGGCCGTGCCGCACCTCCGCGCTGACGGTGAACCCCTTGGCCTCAAGCTCGGCCTTGGCAGGCGCGACAACGCCGGCCTTGGCGCGTGAGATCTCGCTCTCACGGCGCTTGTGCCGCTCGGCATTCTCTTCGGGGGTGTTGAAACTGTAAGGCGACCATTCAATGACATAGGCAAGAACGATCTTGACCGTATTGGCGTCGATGGTGTCCAGCACGTGCCGCAGCGCCTTACCGCCGCCCGAACTGCCATCTACCGCCAGAAGGATGGATTTCTTCATTCCGTATCTCCTAACTTGGGGCCCCCGCCTGCCGGATGATTCCGAAGACGACATCGACTAGCCAAACGCGCGCTGGGAAGGCGGCTGCGAGATACGAAAACTGAACCTTGGCGGGGTGGTGCTGGCCACAGGACAATCCAACTAAGGACAATCCTGCGGGTGACCTTCCACTTTCATGGCCCACCATCATGGCGCCACAGCCATCCTGAAACGCGCCAGGACAGGACCCGCCATTACTGAGCATCTAAAGGGGCCAGAGGCGGAACGGCAATTCACAAACCCGCGAGCAGCAGGGTTTGGACCGGCGATCCGTTAGGCGGCAAGGGTTTAACGCTGTATCATTTACCCGTCTGATTGCAGTCCCATGGCCCCATGAGCGCTGTGGGCGTGTGTCCGGCAACATCGCCGCGGGCGAGAATGCCGCATCACATGGCCTCACCACTCAGCGTGCTTTCCAGCTTATTTTTCAGCTTATTTTTCAACTTGTTTTTCAGTGTGGTTGCGTTCACCGGATTTGGATGTGGCAACTGCCAAATGTCGATCGCGCACAAGATGTTTTTCGCGCACAGGCTGGCAACACACAGGCTGGCAACAGGAAACACCAACAACGGGAGAAATCGTAATGAAACGCATAATTCTTGGCAAATATGCTGATTCTGTAAATCACGCATTTGTGGGAGCGGGCCTTCTTGCTCTTACCCTTGCCGTGCCCCATTCTGCCATCGCCGGTGACACAAGATCGCCACCCGGTGCCACGCAATATTTTGTCACTCTGGCAGATGGACAGGTTGTTTCAAGCCCACTGAAAGTGGTTTTCGGGCTGTCCGGCATGGGTGTTGCGCCGGCCGGTGTCGAGGCGGAGAATACCGGCCATCATCATCTTCTGATCGACCGCCCGCCACTTGGCCAGGGTGAGGATGGTGCCGATGAGTTCGATAACGGCCTGATTGCCGACGCGCATAATGTGCATTTTGGCAAGGGCCAGACCGAAACCCTGATCGAACTGACACCGGGCAGCCATACCTTGCAGCTGGTGCTTGGCGATGCCGATCATGTGCCGCATAACCCGCCGGTGATGTCAGAGGTCATCACGATCACCGTGAAATGAGGCGGGATGTCAGTGGGCCTGTCTGTGGATATGTCCGTGGGCATGTCCGGGACCATATCCAGCAGAATTCCGTTCAGCCGTGCCAATCATGATGCCGGTTTTGGTCCGGCATGGCCGTAACCGGGGAACAGGCGGTCACACGGCAAGCGGAAGGGTTACAGGACTCCTGAAATTCGACGACGGGACCCAGTCGAAACTGTCATCGGACAGGCTGAATTGCGGCATCTGCCGCAGAAACACTGTCATCGCCCGCTCCATGACCATCCTGGCGAAGTCATTGCCAATGCAGAAATGCTTGCCCGTGCCGAACCCGAGATGACCGGTCGGGTTGCGGTGCAGATCATAGATATCGGCATCGGGAAATTTCCGTTCATCCCGGTTCGCAGAGCCATAGGCCAGAACGACAAAATCGCCCTTTCGCATCCTCTGGCCATGCAGGTCAACATCCCGCGTAAGAACCCGTTTGAAGCGTTGCGCCGATGTATTGTATCGCAGCGACTCCTCAATGGCAGGCTTGAGCAGCCCCGGATCGCTGCGCAGGGCCTGTTGAACATCAGGCATCTGTCCCAGATTCATCGCAAAAATGCTCATGAAGCTTGAGAGCGATTCCACCCCGGCCACCACGAACATCGCTGTGGTCAGGACGATTTCGCGTTCGGACAGCGCATCACCGTCGATTTCCGCCTCGGCAAGCTTGGTAATGAGGTCGTCGGCAGGTTCACGCCGCCGTGCCGCAACCGCCTCCTTCAGATAGTCAGAGATTTCAGAGAAGGCGTCATTCATCTGCTGGCTTCGTCCCTTGGATGCCTTGTCGGTCGAGATCGACAGCACCACCTTCGACCTGACTTCCGCTGGATCCCGTGGCGGCAGACCGAGCATGTGGAGGATCGTATCCACGGTCACCCTGCTTGAAAATGACCTGACAAAATCAAATCCCGCCTGTCCGGCACATTCTGCGGCTGCCTGGTCGGCGATGGCCTCGGCATGGTCAATCACCTCACCAAGATTTTTACGGGCAAAGGCGTGGTTTGCCAGACGCCGCAAACGATCGTGTCGTGGCGGGTCGGTGGTGCCAAGGGTGCCACCAGACCGTCCGGGAATCTCGTCAATCAGATTGCCACTGAGCGAGGAGTAGGTTTGCCAATCGACCGCCGCATTCGCCACATCATCATAACGTGACAGAAACCAGAGCCCGGCCCCCTCGCTCCAGTAACAGGGAAATTCGTCGCGAAGACGCCTGTAGGCCGGGAACGGGTCGGCATCAATATCGCTGCTGTACAGCTCTATGGGTTCATCCATGGTCACCAATCCTGTTCGCCGGCCGACCTGTCACGATCAGAAACGCCAGCAGGCTCACCGTCAGCGCAATGACCGCAACAGAGACAAATCCATTGTTCCCCGCAAAGAGATTGAAAAGAAGCAACAGGGCGAGAGCAAGCAAAATACCGCGAACCGGGATGCTGATTGGCCCCGCCAGCGCGCCAATCGAACATCCGGTGAGAAGAATGATAACCACCAGGATTGACGGCAGCACCACCCATAGATCCGCACCGTCCTGAAAGGTCAGCATTTCCGGGTAAAGCACGAACACAAATGGAATTACATAGATGCCAATACCGATCCTCAGAGAGGAAAACGCCGTCTGCCAGGGGGATGTATTTGCAATGTTCGCGGCAGCAAAGCTGGCGATCGCGACCGGTGGCGTGATCATCGACAAAATGCCGAAATACAGCACGAACATATGTGCGGCCAGAGGCGTTACCCCCAATTCCACGAGCGAAGGCGCTATCAGCGTTGCCAGCAGGATATAAACGCCGACAGTTGGCATGCCCATACCAAGCAGGATACTCAAGAGCGCTGTCAGCAGCAGCATGACGAAAATCATCCCGCCACTTGCCGCTAGTATTTGTAAAGTCAGCACAAAGGAAAGACCGGAGACATTCAGCACGCCAATAACAAACCCGGCGGCAGCAGCAAGGACGATGATGTCGGCCAATCCCTGCATCGCAGCCAGAAGATGTCTGCCAAGCATCATGGCAGTGCGCATTGGGCGCGCGCCGGGCGCCACGAAACTGACCAGAAATAGACTCAAAAGAGCGGCAAGACCGGAAAACTCCGGTGTGCGGCGCTCAACAAACAAATAGTAGATCAGCACGCCCACAGGGACCATGAACCGAAAGTCCCAGGCGCTGATCTGTTGATCGACACTGACCTGGCGGTCTGCTGACGATGCCTCTTCAACCGCACTCTCGCCCGCGGGGGTGAATTTGCGCGCCTCGAGGTCCACAGCAAGAAACAGGGCAAAATAGAACAGCAACGCCGGCAATATGGCGGCGATCGCAATGTCGACATAGGCGATTTCCAGAAGTTCGGACATCAGGAATGCCGACGCTCCCATGATCGGTGGCATCAACTGCCCACCGGTTGAGGAGATAGCCTCGATGGCAGCAGCGGTTGGTGCCCGGTACCCTGCCCGTCTCATCATCGGAATTGACACGGCACCCACGGCGGCGACATTGGCCACCGCACTCCCCGAAACCATCCCGAAGGCCGCTGAACCGACAACCGAAATCTTTGCCGCACCGCCGCGAAAGCGACCGACAAGTCTTGCCGCCAGATGAGAGAAAACTGTGCTTCCTCCAAGCGCATTCAGCAGGGCGCCAAACAGAATGAAGGGCGCGACGACAACCGCCGCAATATAGAGAATCTTTGAAAACAGGGCATTCGTGTCGAGCGCCAGATAAACCGCCAAACGCGACATGCTGACCGGTCGCGTGCTATAGGAATCGGGCAGATGCGGGGTTAGAAAGACAAGACCCGCCATGACCAGTATCAAAGCGGGAAGGAATAATCCTGTTTGCCGACGGGTCGCTTCAAGGACACCGGCAATCATCACAAGACCAAGCGCAACCGCCGAAGGCGGTGCCAACGCCAGATCGAGCTGGAGCATCGGATAGTTCACCGCCACATAGGTAAACAGCGCATAACAGGTGGCGGCAAACAACAGGTTAAGAAATGCCAAGACCGGTCGCGCTGGACACTTGGACAAAAGTATCAGAACAACCGAATAGCCGGCAGCCAGAGCCAGAAACTGTTCGGGATAGAAATAATACCCATTCCGCGCAGGAAGGTCGGCAAGCCAGCCGAACGTCACAACCGCAAGATGAAATTGCAGCGCGGTGCGAAGCCAGCCGGCAACCTTGTCGATATCATTCATCGGTCAGCCCACCCGATCCCGCAAGCGTTCGGCTATCCGGCCTTGCGACCGGATAGCTGATGGTGTGGCAGCCTATCTTGCCGCGGCCCAGGCAACCGTTGCCGGATGGAAGGCCGTTGCGATGTCCTGCTTGTAGATTTTGTCAGGATTCAAACCGCGATACAGCGGAAAGGCACCGGCAAGGGCATCCTTGTTGTTCGCAATCCCGTCAAGAACCTCCTTGATCGCGGCATCCGAGACATGGGTGCCGGTCAACAGCGTATTGTCATAGCCCAGAACGGTCGTCGGCGCGCTGACACCGGCGAAGTTCGGTAGCGGCGGAACAGTAACACCATAACCGTCCGGGAATTGCGACTTCAGCCTGGCGATGCTGGCCGCATCCTCGGGCATGGCAAGGATACGAACCGGCTGCGCTGCATTGACCTCTGCAACCTTTGCCGCGCCGACGGCAAAGAAGAAGGCGTCAGCACGGCCGTTTAAGAACTGCTCGGCACCGACAACAACATTGGGCACCATCACAGGCTTGATGTCAGAAGGCTCAACACCACCGGCATGAAGAAGCGCCTTGGCAATTGTGTCGACTGTGCCCATCGCGCTGAAACCGACGGTCACCCGCTTGCCCTTCAGGTCGGCAAGGGTTTTGATATCGCTATCCTCATGTACGAAGAAGGCGGTACGAAGGGGAAACAGGATCGCTGCGATACGCAGATTGTCCTGCTTCTTGCCGGCAAAAACGCCGGTTCCCGAGGACGCCTGCTGCGCTTCAAGAACATTCGCAATTCCAAAATCCAGATCGCCTGAATTGATCAACGGAATCAACACAGATTCTCCGGAATTCGGCTGCACGCGCGCCTCAAGATCGGTGTTCTCGTTCAGCACCTTTGCCAATACCGTTCCGGTCGTGAAACTCAGGGTGCCCTGTGACATGGTCCCAAGCCCAAGATTTTCGGCCTGTGCAGCCGTCCATGATACAGCAGAGATTGCCCCTGCCGCCAACAACGTTGCGATCTTTCTCACGGTTTCCTCCTTGATTAGGTTTTATTGAACTACAATGGACCAAACAGTCGGTCAAAACAACAAAGCCGGCCTGCTCTTACTGGCAAAGCGCGGCCTGAAAGCAGCCATCTGAAACTGTTCAGAAAAGCCAGCCCGGAACGCTGGATATCGAGTGGTGTCCCTGGAACTGAACCACCCCCTCATAACCGAGATTACGGCCGAAGCCACTGTCCTTGAAACCGCCAAACGGCCCCCGGAAATCCTGTGCCGTCGGACCATGGTTGTTCAGATAGGTGTAGCCGGCCTCAAGCTTGCGGGATATCGCCAGGGCGCGATCACGATCCTCGGTCCAGACCGATGAGCAGAGCCCGTAACGCGAATCATTGGCAAGCCGCAGCGCCTCATCCTCGCTGTCGAACGGCATGATCGGCAGGGCCGGGCCAAACTGTTCCTCGCGGACGATATCAAGGCTCTGGTCGGGGTTGAAGACAAGCGCCGGCTTCTGGAAATAGCCCTGACGGTACAGCGCCTCATCCGGCACCTGACCGCATTCGCGCACCTCGGCACCGCTTGCCCGCGCCTGCCCGATCATGTCAGTCACAGTTTTCAACTGTTTCGCATTATTCACCGGCCCCATATTGGTTTCGGGAAGCAGCCCGTCACCGATCACCATCCTGTCGCACAGCGCGGACAGCCCATCCACCACCTCGTCATAGCGCGAGCGGTGGACATAGAGCCGCTTCAAAGCCATGCAGATCTGCCCCGATGACATGAAGGTGCCAAGATACATATTCATGAAGGCCCGGTCATCGAGCCGCGCATCGGCACAGACGATGGCCGGATCATTGCCCCCCAATTCCAGCGTCACCGGAGTGAGCCGGTCTGCCGCCACCTTCATGATATGCTTGCCGATGCGCACCGAACCGGTGAAATTCACGAATCTTACAAGCGGGTGCGACACCAGGCTGTCGCCAATCTGCGTTGCATCGCCAGTAACGATATTGATCACGCCGGGCGGAAACATCTCGGCAATCCTCTGCAGCGTCATGCTGGGTGCCAGAACCGATAATTCCGATGGTTTCACCACCACCGTGTTGCCGGCCATCAACGCCTGCGGCAGCTTGGCACCGAGGATCGAGAGCGGCCAGTTCCAGGGGACGATCAGCGTCGCCACACCGCGCGGTTGACGCGTGATGATGGTATCGAATGGCGGCCCATGTTCGATCTCATCGCGGGCCAACCGTTCGGCATAGGCCGCAGTGGTACGGAACCTGTCGCCAAGGCGCGACACTTCGATATGGGTTTCCTTGATGATCTTGCCGTGTTCGCGGCAGAAAAGGCGCGAGCGATATTCAACATCATCCTGGCCTGCTTCAAGGAAGTCAGCGACTTCATTCAGCTTGGCCGCACGCTCGGCATAGCTTGTCCGCGACCATGCCGGATAGGCGGCATGCGCCGCCCGCACAGCTACGTCAACATCGTCAATCGAGGACAGCGCAGCGTGCCCGACAAGCTCATCCGGTCGCGCCGGATTGTAAAGGGCGTAGGTTCTGCCACCCTGTGCCGGTCTGGCAACACCATCGATATAGTTTCCGGTGGTGACCGGACGGTCGTTGCTCACTGTGCTGAACATCACATTTTCCTGCCGGAATCCGGGCTCTGACACATACTTTTGCTATCGCAGGTCAGGACGACTCATCCTGATCCGATTTACGCCCGGACCCGACGACACCGCTCATCCCATCCTCAAAACTCACCCCCAGATCCTCGCCAATCTTGCGAAGCGCCGGGAGCTGCACCGCCATATCCATGATCGAATCAAGCGCCTGGTTCACCGGCGGCTTGTCACCACCCCGATCGCCACTGCCACCGGACCCGCTCCTGTCGAGCGCCCCACCGGTAATGTGGTGGATCTTGATGGAATCGATCTTCTCCGCCGGACGGACCATCTGTTCAACGATCTTTGGCAGGGCATCGAGCCGCGCCCTGTCACGCGACAGATCGATGATCTCAGGCGACATCACGTTTTCCGCCTCATTCATGGCGCGGGCATTTTCCGCCTTCAGCGCCAGCTCCTCTGCCATCGCCGACAGTCTGACCTTTTCGGCATCACTGTCTGCCTTGGCAGCCTTCAGGCGGGCATCGGCAAGCGCGACCATGATGTCGGCCTCGGTTTCAGCCGCATGGCGCTTTCGAAGGCCATGAACGCTGCTTTCCTTCTCGGCGGCGATCATGTCGATGCTTTTCCCGCGCTCGGCCGCGGCAATTGCCTTCGCTGTTTCGACATCCTCGGCTGCCTTCACGGCTTCGGCACGGGCACCGCTGGCCGCCGCCTCGGCCTTGGCTTCATCCATGCTTTGCCTGCGAAGCGAGATATTGCGCTGCTGTTCGGCTGTTTCAACGGCCAGTTTCTGCGCAATCTCGGCCTTGCTGATTTCCTCCTCGCGGCGGATGTCATTGGCCCGGATTGACTTCTCCATCTCGATTTTCGCCGCATTCGCCGCAATCTCGGCTTCTGCCTTGCTGGCGGCGATTTCAGCCAGCTGTGTCGCACGAAGCGACTCCAGCGTCTTGATCTGTTCGATCTGCGCTTCCTGCTCCTCGAGGTCGATTTGCAGCGTCCGCTTCGCTGCCTCCATGGCCGAACGCCGCACCGAAACCTCGGCATCGGCATCAATCGTGGCCCGCTCCTTTTTCGAGTTCGCAATCACCTCGGCCAGCTTGCGCATACCAACGGCGTTGAAGGCGTTGTTTTCGTCGAGCGCGGTGAAGGGGGTTTGGTCAAGCGCTGTCAGGGATACCGATTCAAGCTCCAGGCCATTGCGCCTGATTTCCTCGGTCAAGGCGGCTTTCACATCCTTGACGAAGGCCCCACGACCTTCATGGAGTTCATCCATCGTCTGCTGCGCCGCGACCGAGCGCAAGGTATCAACAAGCTTGCCCTCAATCAGATCGCGCAGTTTATCAGCCTCGAATGTGCGCTGGCCAAGCGTCTGCGAGGCACGGGCAATGGAGTCTTCGGTCGGTTCCACCGACACGTAGAATTCCACTCCGACATCAACCCGCAGGCGATCCTTGGTGATCAGCGCCTGTTCGCCATGTCGGTGAACTTCAAGACGCATCGTCTGCATGTTGACGCGGCTGACCTTGTGGAAATAGGGCAATACAATCACCCCGCCATCAAGGACCACCTTGCGGCCTCCAAGGCCAGTTCGCACCAGTGAAACCTCTCGCGACGCGCGTTCATAAAGCCACGCCGCAACGACCACCAGAATGGCAACAACAACAATAAACAGAAGAATAATTGATGTAGCGGACATCACATTCTCTCCTTCCAGGGTTAGAATTGATGCATGTTCTGGTAGATGTGCGAGGACATCCCACCATCAAGCATCAGGTTGGTTCCGCGGAACCAATGGGTCATATCGGACAACATGAAACAAACCACAGGCGCGATATCCTCGGGCCTGCCGGGGCGGTCATTGACTGACAAATCCTCTTCGGCACGTTTGCCAAGCGTCTTTTTGAAGTCGGGCATAATCGGCGTATCGACCGGCCCGGGACTGACAGCGTTGATGCGTATGCCGCGATCCCGCCAGGTCCAGCGGTTCTTCATGGTCCAGACGACGAGGGCTTCCTTGCTGAAGAAGTAGCTTCGTCCACCTTCATTGGTGATGTTGTAATCATGGATGAAACGCTCGACATCCTCGAAGGCAAGATGCTCCGATGCCTTGATCGCATCAATCGACTGCGGCCATCCGAACCCGGCAAGCGACGCCAGATTCACGATCGAGGCGTTGTCGTTCAGCTTGTCGATCATCAATGTGGTGAAATATTTCAACCCGACGAGATTCACCTTCAGAACCATATCGGCTGGCTGCGTCGGTGGCACACCGGCGCTGTTTGCAATGCCGTCGATCCGGCCCGGCAGCGCATTCACAAGTGCCTTGATGGTGCGACGGTCGGACATGTCGGCAAGATAAAGCTCATCGACATAGTCTTCGGTCTTGGTGCGGTCGACGCCAATCACGTCTCCGCCAAGCTGTTTGATGAGCTTTGCGGTGTCGCGGCCAATCCCGGACGAACATCCCGTGACAACAATGACCTTGTCACGAAGCAGCTTGCCATAGGTCCAGTCCTTGGACGCCCAGTCTGTATCCTGCATCGTCTCTTCTCCTGTCACACTAGAAGACAGGCGGGAAACCGCGCCCGCCACGCTCAAGTGTAAGCCAGCGTGTCTCGGTGAATGTTTCCGTTGACCAACGCCCCCCATGGCGGCCGACACCGGATGATTTCGACCCGCCAAAGGGCACATGCGGCTCGTCATTCACCGAACTGCAGTTGATGTGGCACATGCCTGTTTCCAGCGCCGCGGCAATCGCCAGCCCACGCGATTCATCCCTGGTGATAACACCGGATGACAGGCCGTATTCGCTGTCATTGGCGATGGCGACAGCCTCCTCATCGGTCCTGAAGGGTATCACCGGCACGACGGGCCCGAAGGTTTCCTCGGCATAGACTTTCATATCAGGCGTTACCCCGGTGAGGATCGTCGGTTCGACAAACCTGCCATTGACGCCGCCGCCAAGCGCCACATGCGCGCCCTTAGCCACCGCATCATCAATCTGCTCCTTGACCTTGCCGGCCTGCTTGTCATTGATCAGCGGGCCGATGACATGGCCCTTATCGGCCGTCGGATCGCCCACCTTCAGCTTTGCCGCCCGTTCAACAAAGCGCGCCATGAACGCATCGAACAGTGGTTCCTGAACGAGGATCTTCTCGACCGACATGCAGATCTGACCCTGATGCATGAAGCTTCCAAAATTGGCGGCGGCCGTGGCGCGATCCAGATCCGCATCATCGCAAACGATCAGCGCATCCTTGCCGCCAAGTTCAACGCAGCATTTCTTCAAATGCGCCCCGGCCTTGGCCGCGATCACCCGTCCGACCGGCGTGGAGCCGGTGAAGCTGATCCCCTTGACCAGCGGATGTTCGACAATGACATCGCCGACCGCGGGTACATTCTCGCGCGAGCAGGTCACCACGTTCAGCACACCGGCGGGAACACCGGCCGCCTCGAAAACCTCGGCAAAGATCATGCCGCCGGTAAAGGGCGTTTCCTCGGACGGTTTCAACACCACGCAATTGCCGGCCGCAATCGGGAAAGCCAGCCCGCGCGCCGTCAACAGGGTCGGAAAATTCCATGGGGAAATAACCGTCACAACCCCCATCGGCCGGCGCATCGCCAACGACACTTTGCCATGATCGGACGGCATGATGTCGCCGATAGGATTGTAATTCATCGCCGCCGCGGCGCGGAACACCTCCGGCACATAGCCGGATTCAAACATGCCCTTGCCAAACCAGCCGCCGCCCTCGCCCTGCAGCGCCGCAACCAGATCATCACGGCGGCGCTCGAATTCATCGGCCACCTTCAGCATATGATGCGCTCGCTCGGCATGCGTGAGGCTTGACCATTGCGTGAAGGCCGCCTGCGCCGCTTCGATGGCGCGAACCGCCATCGCGCTGTTACCATCGCCAACACGCGCCCAGACCGAACCGTCCGCCGGGTTCATATCGTCAAACGACCCACCAGCCGGCACCCAGGAGCCGCCGATAAACAGATTGTCAAATGATCTGGCCATTCAGACCTCCCTCGATTTCACCAGCGCGCCACTGCCGTCACGCTTGAAGACTTCAACCCGGGACTTACGGAACACAGGGATATGTGGAGGCTCCGCTCCTGGCGCCGGCTGCGCCTGCCCTTCGGCCTGCTGATGGCTGCCACTGCCGCGTGGCTGCCTGGCACGGGTCGCTGCCTCTTCAAATTCTGCCAGCATGCTGGCAATGCGGTCATCACCGTCAGCGCTCTGCCGGGATGCCGCCCCTGCACCTGTCTGTGCCGGCACCGCCATGGATGAGGATGTGGATGAAGATATAGATGATGAGTCCGGCCGCACCTCAATCACCCGCGGTGATGGTGATGGTGCTATCGCGCCGCCACCGGAAGGCGACTTCGGCACCGCCACCTTTGCCTGCGGGCGTTGCTGCGCCGCTTCGGATGCCCGGCCGAGCAGCCCGTCCAAATTCTCACCGATAAGCGACGATGTGGTGGCCGATGTTGCGGTTAGACCAGACGGCCTTACATAGGTCCGCCCCGCCGTGGTGCCGGGCATCGAGCCTGATGCTGGGGCGGCTGTCAGGACACGCGTGCGCGGCGTGCCCTTACCAAGGCCACCACCGCTGCTACTGCCGCCAAGATAGGCCGCCTGCACCGCCGGGTCGGCCGACAGGCTGGCGGCGTCGTTCGCGCCGACGATGTGCCCGTTCTCGATCAGATAGCCCCTGTCAGCGATGGCAAGCGACAGCTTTGCGTTCTGTTCCACCACCAGCACGCCAGGGCCGCTTTCGCGAATGCGGCCAAGAGCCTGGAACAACTCCTTGCTGAGCAGCGGTGACAGGCCGAGCGACGGTTCATCGAGCATCAGGATTGACGGATCCGACATCAACGCCCGGCCAATGGCCACCATCTGCTGCTCACCGCCCGACATGGTGCGGGTGATTTGCCTGCGGCGTTCACGCAATTTCGGGAACAGCGTCAGCACCCGGTCTAGATTGGCCGCCTCATTGGCACGTGCCCGATCATTATAGGCACCAAGACGGAGATTTTCCTCAACATTCAGATCACCGAAAATTGCCCGGCCTTCCGGCACGAGAGCAATGCCCCCGGTGACGATATCATCAGGTGTCGTGCCCAGAATCGTCGACCCTTCAAAACTGATATCGCCCTCGCAATGCCCCTCGGAAAGACCGGCTATGGCGCGCAGAAGAGATGATTTCCCGGCACCATTCGCGCCAAGAATGACCACCACCTCGCCCTTCGCGATCTGCACTGAAACATCGTCAAGAGCGCGGTGCTGGCCATAGGCAACAGAAAGGTGCTTTACCTCCAGCATCAGACATCCTCCCCGATATAGACCTTGATCACTTCAGGATCGGCCAGAACATCGTCCGGCGACCCTTCGGCAATCTTGCTGCCAGCCGCCATCACAACGCAGCGATCACAGAGCGAACGAATGGCATCCATCACATGCTCGACAAGGATGATGGTGATGCCCTCCTCACGCAGCGAGCGGATCAACTCAATCCCCTCCTGCAGTTCGGTCGGATTCAGCCCGGCAAGCCATTCATCAAGCAGCAGAATCTTTGGGTTCGCGGCCAGCGCACGCGCCAGCTCAAGGCGTTTCTGGTCGATATAGGTCAGCGATCCGACAGGCAGCGAAGCCTGCCCGGACAGCCCGACCCGCTCAAGAAGCTTGCCAACTTCGTAACGCGCCTCATCACCCCACAAGCGGCGATGCCCGAAGACCATGCCGGCCATGCAATTCTCGGCAACACTCAACCCCGGCAGCACCCGCACCAGCTGGAAGGTACGCGCAATCCCACGCCGGTTGATCTGGTTGGCCTTCAGCGTGCTGATGTATCTGCCTTCAAGACTGATCGATCCCTCGCTGAGCCGAAGCGCGCCCGAAATCAGATTCATCATTGTCGTCTTGCCGGATCCGTTCGGGCCGATGATTCCCATCACCTCATTACGATTGACCTCGAAGGACAGGTTATTGACAGCAACCAGTCCACCAAACCGCTTGGTGGCATTCGCCACGCTGAGAACCGTCGCTACCATGTGGACCGCCTCCGCCTGGCAAGCGCCTGTTCAATCCGGCCGACAACCCCGTTTGGCAGGAAATAGACAATCACCAGAAAGGCGATACCAAGAACCAGTGTCGAATAGTTTGAATAATTGGCGTTGATAAATTCCTGCAGCAACGCGAACGGGATCACCCCGACAATCGGCCCCCACAGGCGCCCGGTGCCGCCAAGCAGCGCCATGATCACGACAATGAAGGAAAGTTCGGGCGAGAACACGCCGTTCGGCTCGATATAGGTATAGCGCGGCGCGATCAGCGCACCGACAAGCGCCGCCACAAAGCCGGAAAAGGTAAACAGGATGACCTTGGACATCGCCGTGTTGATGCCGACATGACGCGCCACTGTTTCATCATTGCCGATGATCCGCAGCGCAAAACCAAGACGGGACCGGTTCACCCACCACCCGACGAGGTACACGGTCGCGGCGAGGAGGACCAGATAGAGATAGATATCCACCTCGGTCAGATCGGTCAGGACGTAAAGCCCACGCGACCCGGTGAAGTTGTTTTGGATCCAGGACACCAATGTCCGGATCATTTCGGCAAGGCCCAGCGTGAAGATCACGAAATAAACCCCGGACAGGCGCAATGTTGCAATGCCAATCAGGAAGGCCAGCACCGCGCCAACCAGCGGGGCGATGACCACCATCGTCCAGAAGCCCATATTGTAGTCGGACATACCGGTGCCGACGAGATAGCCGCCAACGCCGAAAAATGCCGCCGTTGCCAGCGAGATGTAATGCGTTGGCCCGGAGAATAGGGCCCAGCTTGTCGTTAATACGGTGAACATGGCGATGGTAAGAGCGATCGACATCCAATAGCCATTGGCTACGAGCGGCACACAGGCCGCCAGAAGCAGAAGCACACCAGCCCAGACAAGCGACGAGATGCTGGAATCGCGGCTCATGACGGCTTCCTTCCGAACAATCCCTGCGGACGAAACAGCAGAACCAGCACGAAAATGGCATAGGCGGCAGCAAGCGTCAGGCCCGGATCAATCAGTCGTGCCACAGTGGTTTCAACAAGACCGAGGATGAGCGCCGCGATAATCGCCCCGCGAATGTCACCAACACCGCCCATGATGATGATGATCAGCGCCTTCATCGTGAAGATGACACCGACAGAGGCATCGAGGGTGATGAAGGTCGAAATCAGCGTCCCGCCCATCGTCGTCACAGCGCCGCCAAGGGCAAACGCCAGTGCCGACATGCGCGGCACATTGATCCCGACAAGACCACTGGCCTCGGTGCTGACCGATACCGCCCGCATCGCCATGCCTGGCCTGGTAAAATACAGCCACAGCCACAGCGCCCCGCCGATCAGCACGGCAAAACAGAACGCCACGATACGGTTCAACGCAAAGGTTTCACCGACAATTTCAAAAGGTTCGGCAAGATAGGAATAGGTGAAATATTCCCCATGGATCGACACCATGATGCCGACCAGCGCGAAACTCATGCCAAATGTGGCGAGGATCGAGTCAACTTCCAGCTGTCCCTGGTTCTTTGCGCGGCGCACCAGCGGGCGCAGCAGAACCTGGTAGATCACCCAATTGCCAAAAAATGCCAGCGGCGCCACGATCAGCATCGTCAGGATCGGGCTGATGGCGTCGGCAACGAAGATCCAGAAGGCCGCCAGCGCGCCAAGCACCAGAAACTCGCCATTCGCAAGATTCATGATCCTGGCAACGCCATATTGCATGTTCAGCCCGAACGCGATCAGCGCGTAGGTGCCGCCAAGCAACAGACCTGTGATGATGATATCCATCTCACCTCACCCCATGATGCGAAATCCGGCTACCACAAGCCCTTATCCAGAGGCCATCACACCGGATTCATGGGAAAAAAATAAACGGCAGGGCAGATTAAACGACCGACCAGTTTAAGCGATCACAAAGTCGGCCACGGCCAGCGTGGCCGACTTCGCAGCTTGGTGTGACTAGTTCCAGCCATCCTTGACAATGATCGGTGCGGCACCATCCATCTGCGAGGATTTCACCCCGCGGAACTTGCCACCCTGCCACTGACCGACAGTCCAGAACTTGTTGGAGATCTGGTTGTCGAAGCTGATGGGACCCATGATCGTGTCAAAGGTGTTGTCCTTGATGTACTGGGTCACTGTTGCACGATCGAGTGTGCCTGCCCCTTCAATGGCCTGGCCAAGAATTTCCAACGACACATAGGTGTTGGCAGAGGCCCAGCCGTCGGGGGTCTTACCGGTGATTTCCTGATGCGCCTTGAAATATTCCTGAATTTTCGGCGAATCCTGATTGACGCCACCCGCACCGAAGACACCTTCAATCTTCGACCCGAATTTACCGCCAAAGGCCGGGAAACAGGTGGCCACCGCCGTGTAGTACATCTTTACATCCAGATCCTGAATGATCGCCTGTTCGGTCAAGCCGAACGTGTCCGGCGGATAGGACCACGCAATGAAGGCATCCGGCTTGCTATCCTTGGCGCCCTTGATAATCGGCGACAGATCGGGCGTGCCAAGAGGATAGGACTTGTCATAGACAATGTCATATCCGGCTGCTTCCAGACGCGGGCGCGCCGCCTCGGCAAGTTCAATGCCGAACGCGTCGGCAACATTCACCATGGCAACCCGGTTGCCGATTGTACCGGCCGTCCGCATGTCATCCAGAATGTCGATCACGGACTCGGTGAAGGAGGTTGTGTTGCCAAGCGTGAAAAACATGTTGTCATAACGGTCTGTCAGCTCGGGCATCTTGTCGGAAATCGCCGACACGGCGATGTGCGGATAGTTGTATTTCGCATAGATCGGCGCTGCCGCCAGGTTGAAACCCGTGCCATATGGCGCGACGATGAAATCGACCTTGTCGACTTCGGCCAGCCGCTGGGCTGCCTTGATATGCTCACCAGGGTTTGTCTTGTCATCATATTCGATGACTTCAATCATCATCTTCTTGCCGCCGACATTCAGGCCGCCGCGCGCATTGACCTGCTTTGACCACAATTCAACATTCGGCCACTGGGTTACGGTCGCCCCGCCAGCCAGTGGTCCCGACTTCGGTGCCACGGCACCAAGTTTAATGACATCCGCTGCATTCGCACTGAACGCAATCAACGATGCCGTTACGGCAACAGCCGTTGCCTTGAGAACATTCTTCAACATAGATTTCCTCCACAAATACTCATCGCTGCGGGTATGTTCGCGCCGTCGCTGCAATCCCGCATGCCTACCGGTAGTAGAACCTTAGGTACAAAGTAGCGCTCGCGTAAAGTCAAATACCCACTACAGCATTTTATGAATGCATAATTTTTTATTTTGAATTCATTTTATGGTTTATTTTGGATTAAGTGAAATATATTAGATTTTATGAATACATTATTTGTCTTGTTGAAATCGATTAAGACAGAATAACGCCGAATCACCAAACCCGGCCACCGACCGCCCCACCAGACAGAGGGCCAGACAGACAGAGGGCCAGACAGACAGAGAGTAAGACATGGAGCCAGCAGCCAGCCACACCAGCACATCACGCAGCGCCCACAGCGAGGAAGCTGTTGCCGACACGATCCGGCAGATGCTGAGTGCCGGTCAGTTCAAACCTGAAGACAGGATCACCGAAAGCCATATCAGCCGTCAGCTTGGCGTTTCGCGGACGCCGGTGCGCATGGCCCTGAAGCTGCTCCATGCCGAGGGGTTGCTTACCAAGCTTGAGGGGCGTGGGTATCAGGCCCGTGAATTCGGCGAAGATGCGCTTCGACAGGCCACCGAGGTGCGCGGCGTCCTCGAAGCACTGGCGGCAGAACGCCTGGCGCGGATCGGCCTGTCTTCACTGAATCGCGAGCGGCTCGACAAATCGGTGGAAGCAACAGCTGGGATTATCAGCCGGGGCATCATCGACAATGAGGCGGTCGAAGCATTCTCCTTTGCAAACCTGATCTTTCACAGGACCATCATGCAGGGGAGCGACAACCAGTTTATCGAGGATTGTCTGCGACGGCTAAAGGTGATGCCGGACAGCGGTGTGGGCGAAGTTCTTGGCGCTGATCGTGTCAGCTGGTCACTGAACAGGATCATTGTCAGCCACAGCCAGCATCTGATCATCAAGACGGCCATCGAAGTCGGTGACGGGGCGCGCGCCTTTGCCATGATGCGCGAGCATTCCAGCACCCCGGCCGAGTATCACGAGCTGTTCTGATCCTCCGCCATGAGGAATGGCATCAGGTGATCCGCCACCGCATCTGGTTGTTCAACCGGCAGGAAATGCCCGGCCCCTTCGATAATTTCCAGATGTGAGTGCGGTATCAGCGTGGCGATGTCCTCATGCTGGCCAACGGGGCTCCAGTTATCCTGGCGACCCACCATTATCAGCGTCGGGCAGGTTATTGACGGCAGATGGGCCTCGGCTTCCGGCCGGTTCACAAGCGCCCTGATCTGCCGGTCATGAATTTCCGCTGTCATCCGAAGCACCATTTCGGTCAGACCAGCCATCACATCCGCGTCGCGACGATGCACCATCGGCGGCAACCACCGCGCCGCCAGCGCGGCCATCCCATGCTGATAAGCCAGATTGACAATCTCAGCACGGCGCTGCGGCTCTCCGGGTTTCAGCGGATGAACCCCGGTGCTGAGGAGAGCCAGCCTCTCAATCCGGTCAGGCGCCAAGCGCACCATCTCAAGTGCCACCCGTGCGCCCATGGAATGACCGGCGACAGCCAATGGCCCCTCAACCGCGGCAAGGCACTTTTGGGCCATATGCGTTATATGATCCTGATCGAACAGCGCGGCGACAATCACCGGCCCTGGAAGATCCTGCGTTACACGCGCCCAGACATGACCGTCCGAAAGCAACCCCGGGACCAATATACAGCTCGTCATGATGTTGGCGGCGCGGGCCTTATCGGCCCGCGCCTACCCTTACAATGCTATTCGGATCTCGTGCGCCAGCTATCGGCATAATTCTCACGCGCCTCGGCAGCATACGGCGTGGGCGAGACACGCACGCGGATTTCGGTCTGAACATGCCGTTCGGCTGATGTCTTGCCGGTGTCGTCAGGTTCGCCCCACTTCAATGTCAGCACGTCGCCTATTTCGCAACCGGCATCAACAACGCCGAGTGACAGGAAACATCTTTCATTGAAGCTGTAGCCGTTGAACATGCTCATCCCGACCATCTTGTCATCCACCATCAACATATCGGCCGAGGATGAGGCATAGTTTGGCTGCGGAAAATCGATCCATTTGAAGGGCGTGCCCTGCTCCAGTCCGCTGGCGATGACCTTCAGCACATCTTCCCGGTTCCATTCCAGCGTGACCCGCTTCCGGTTCGGGCCGTCCTTCATTGCCGTCAGCGCCGCCTTGCCAATGAAATCATCCTTCTTCCAGCCAATATAGAAACCGTACCCAAGCTCAAACGGATTTACATAGTAATCCTCGATATTGTCGGATACGAAGCTGCCACCAATCGAGCCAACAGCCTCATAGCTATCCGCACCAAGCCAGTTACGATATTCCGTCATCATGCCGTCACCGCTATAGATGCCCGGCAGCGGCGAGGGAATCCATCCTGATTCCAGTGTATTCGTGGAATAGGCGCGACTTCCGACGGGCACCAGATTGACGCCGATGTCACGCGCCGCCTCCATGATCACAGAGCGGATATAATGCTTGTCGGCGTAAGGCCCCCAGATTTCAAGACCGGGCGCGCCTGCCATACCATGACGCAGCGCCTGCACCTTCTTTGAACCAACATTGATCCAGTCGACATGGAAGAACTTGATGTCGGGAATGGGCCCGCCATTGATCTTTTCAAAGATCTGCGGCGCATCCGGCCCCTGAATCTGAAAGCGATAATGCCCCCGCATCACCCGCTCGCCATCCGGGCGGCTGTCCGAACGGGGGTCATAGGACAACCGCACATTCCACTGACCAAAGGCCGCCTGAAAGCGAAGCCAGTTTGCCGTCGGAGACCGCCCGACGAGGATGAATTTGTCTTCACGCTCACGGAAAATGATCATGTCACCGATCACATGGCCCGCCGGTGTGACAGGCACGAAATGCTTCGCCCTGTTCAGGCCGAAATTCGAGAAATCATTGATCCCGGTATGAGCCAGAAACGCTTCTGCCTGCGGCCCTTCCACCGTCAATTCATCCATATGGTGCGTCTGGTCGAACAACACCGCACTGTCACGCCACGCCCGCTGCTCATCGCGCCAGTTGCTGAATTCCGGCGCCACGACCGGATACACATACATCCCAATTTTCGAGTTCCGGAGCATTGTAACCGGATTGGTATGGCTGTTCATTACATCTGTCAGATTGTTCATTGCATTCCTCATTATCAGCAAAAGGTCAGGACTTCACGAGAGACAAGCCGGGCACATTGGCCCGCGCCGGCAGGTCGCCGGCCATAAGGAGGTTCAGATTTTGCCGCGCAAGCCGCGCATGCTCACGCGCCAGCGCCTCGGCCCTTGACGCTTCTCGGGCCTCGACGGCCTCAAAAATCGCCCAGTGGTGGTGGTGCGCAATCAACAGGGATTTGCGAAACGAGGCGCTGTCTTCCTGTCCGGCCAGGAACGAACTTGGGGAGGCAAGCGGCATCCGGCACACACGATCAACCTCGCGGAGCAGGATCTGGCTTGCCGACGCCTCGGCCATCCAGCTGTGGAAATCTGCGTTGAGCTGGACGTAACGCTCAAAATCATCAGGGCCGGTTAGGCCCATCAGCGCGTCAAGCCTTGTCAGCGTCTGCCGACATACGGTCAGCATGGATTGGGAAACGCCCCTCTCCGCTGCGGTGCGCGCTGCCAACCCTTCAAGCGTTCCACGGACCTCGATTGCGTCTGTGATATCCTGGATGGTGTAACTGCACACTTGCCAGCGCCCCGATGCCTGTCGTTCGACAAGCCCCTCCTGTGCAAGGGTCGCCAGCGCCTCGCGGAGCGGTGTGCGCGATATATTCAGACGCTGCGCGAGAAGCGGTTCCGAGACACGTTCCCCCGGAGAAAAGGCTCCCCCCAGAATCAACGACCGTGTCTCGGCAAGAGCCTTCATGCTGAGATTCGTTGGTCGGTTGTCCTTCGTCATGGGGCGTCTCCGAATGGCCAGACACTGAAATGTATACAGAAATTTGAAAATGTCTATAAAATTGCGGTGTAATGGCTGCCAACTTTCAAATATGTGTACAACTTGGACCATTTGTCTTTATTCTGGATATGCTGACGCGTGCTGGCCTGGAGGCCAGCCTTCAATTCACCGGCGGCTTTCTTGCAATTCACTAGCGGCCTTCATGGGACATTGACTATCATAAGGTGAACTAAGGGGACTTTTGCCGGTATGAATGCAGATGTAATCATCGTTGGCGGTGGGCCTGTGGGCATGGCTCTTGCCATTGACCTTGCCCTCCAGGATATGAAAACGATTGTCGTGGAACGCCATGACTCGATCCAACAAGTTCCGAAGGGTCAGAATCTGACCGCACGCACCGGCGAGCATTTTCGCCGTTGGGGTGTAACAGACGCTATCCGTGCCGCCTCGCCGATCCCGCGGAGTTACGGCAGTGGGGGCGTCGCCACCTATGGCAACTACCTGTCGGATTATCACTATGAATGGTTCAACCGCGCCCGCATCGTTGACTATTACGCGGCAACGAATGAACGCCTGCCGCAATATCAGACCGAAGCGGTGCTGCGGGCCAGGGCGGCAGAAACCGGAAAGATCACCTTGATGAGCGGCTGGAGCTTCCAGTCTCTGGACCAGCATGATCATGGCGTCGTGGCGCACATCACCATGACACAGGGCGATGAAAGCCAGACAATATCTGCGCCATTTCTTGTTGGCTGTGACGGCGCACGATCCCCTGTTCGCGAGGCTGTCGGGATCACCCAGACCGTAGACCCGCATGACAGGCTGATGGCCTTGCTTGTGTTCAATTCCCGGCAACTCGATGAGAAGCTGGCCATTTACGGCGACAAGGCCATTTTCAATGCCATCAGCCCGGACATGAATGGATATTGGCAGTTTCTTGGCCGGGTTGACCTCGACGGAAACTGGTTCTTCCACGCGCCTGTTCCCCCCGGTACCACGCGCGAGAATTTCGACTTTCAGGGGCTTTTGAACAAGGCCGTCGGCGCCGAGATCGATGTTGATTTCACCTATGTCGGATTCTGGGATTTGCGTCTTAGCCTGGCCGACACATATCGGCAGGGCCGCGTGTTCATCGCCGGTGATGCGGCCCATTCGCATCCTCCCTATGGCGGTTATGGCATCAATACCGGATTTGAGGATGCACGCAATCTGGCCTGGAAGCTGGCCGCCTGCCATGGGGGATGGGCTGGCGACAGCCTGCTCGACAGCTACACAGCCGAACGACACCCGGTTTTCGCCTCGACCCGAGATGATTTTATCGTGAAGTCCATCCTTGAGGACCGCGATTTCGTTGACAGCTACCACCCTGATCGGGATCTGGCGGCATTCGAGGCGGCCTGGAACCAACGGGCCAGCGGTGATGACAGCCTTGTGACGCAGTATCTTCCGCATTATGAGGGCTCGCCAATCATCTGCGGTGAGACGGACATCGCCTCAGGTGCCACCTCAGGTGCCACCTCAGGTGCCACCTCAGGTGCCACTGGGCAGCATGCCTTCACCGCCAGGGCCGGGCATCATCTGGCGCCGCAACCGCTTCCCGATGGACGCGATCTATGGGACATGCTTGGCCCCGGCTACACATTGCTCGACCTGACCGGAAATGCCGATTTGCAACACCGCTTCGACGCTGCCGCAAATCCACGGGGCATTCCTCTGGAGATCCTGAACCTGGCCGGTGCCGGCCTGGTGGAAAGCTATGGGGCGGACGCCATTCTTGTCCGCCCGGACAACTTCATCGCCTGGGCCGGTTCGGCCACTAACTGTGACGCCGCCGCCGTAATCGATCAGGCAACCGGCGCGTGAGGAGACCCTAATGTCATACGAGCTTGGACATCACTATATCGCCGGCGAGTGGCTTGCCGATGCGCCAAACGGGTTGATCGATGTGGAGAATCCCTCCGACGGCACGGTCATCGGCGCGGCCCCAAATGGATCCGCCGAACTGGCAGCACGGGCAGTGTTGACAGCACGCGATGCTTTCGAGACCACAGGTTGGGGCAGTGATCCACGCCAGCGCGCGGCAGCGCTGCTCGAATTCGCCGACATACTGGAAAGCCGGACGGACGAGATTGCAGCGCTGATGGCGCGCGAGAATGGCAAGGTGCTGGCGCAGGCCCGGCATGAGGTGGTGGCAGGTTATAGCGAGGCCCGCTATTACGCTGGTGTTGCCCGCAATGTGTTTGGCCGCACTTTTGAGAGCGGCGTAGGTAAACTCAGCCTGATGACGCGTGAACCGTCCGGCGTGGTATCTGTCATCGTCCCCTGGAACGCGCCGGTGACGCTGCTGGTGCGGTCGGTCGCGCCCGCGCTGGCGGCAGGATGCGCAGTTGTGATCAAGCCGGCCCCGCAGACACCTCTGACCAACGCTGCCGTCATGGCCTGCTTCGACGAGGCCGCCACATTCCCGGCCGGCATCGTCAATTCCGTCAATGAATATGGCACAGAGGTCGGCACCGTCCTGTCCTCGCACCCGGAAATCGATGTCATTTCCTTCACCGGGTCTTCACGGACCGGCAAGATCATCATGGCGAACGCCTCGGACACAATCAAACATGTGTCGCTGGAACTTGGCGGCAAGTCACCGGCGCTGGTGTTCAGTGATGCCGATCTAGACAAGAGCGTTGCCGAAATCCGCCGCGGCGTGCTGGCCCTGAACGGGCAGATGTGTACCTGCATCAGCCGGATCCTGGTCCAGGACGATATCTATGACAGCATGAAGCAACGCCTTGCCGATGCCTTCCGGTCGGTCAAGCTCGGCGATGCCTGCACCGCTGGTACCGAGCTTGGCCCGATCATCGACAAGGCCAACCAGACCCGGCTTCTCGACATCATCGACCGCGCCGCGGATGAGGCCCGCATGGTGGTGCATGGCAAACCCGGCGATGGTGATCTGGCCGCCGGTTTCTTTATCAGCCCAACAATGTTCGAGATCGAGGATGTGCAGCACGAGCTTGTGCAGGATGAATTGTTCGGACCGATTGTTTCGCTGGAGAGGTTCACCGACGAGGCAGACGCCATCGCCCGTGCCAACGCCACGCGCTTCGGACTTGCGGCATCGGTCTATACAAATGACCTCAACCTGTCGATGCGGATGGGACGCAGATTGAAATTCGGCACGGTGTGGATGAACTGCCACAACCGGCTTCTGGCCGAAGTTGAAACAGGTGGCTATCGCGAAAGTGGCATCGGTCGCCTTCACGGAATCGAAGCCATGAACGACTTCCTGGAAACCAAGCATATCTATGTGGAAGCCGAAAGCTGATGCCGCAGATCAACTATCTGACGCGAATCGAATTCGACTTTGGTGCCGTTGCCGGCCTCGGTGACGAGATTACACGGCTTGGTCTGACACGGCCCCTGCTGATCACCGATGAAGGCATTGCCGCTGCCGGCATTCTACAGCGCGCGCTAGACGCCGCCGCCCCCCACACACCCGTAATCTATGATCGCACAACCGAAAACCCGACCGAACAGTCGCTGCTGGACTGTATGGAAATCTGGCAGGACAAGGGGTGTGACGGGGTGGTTGCTCTTGGCGGTGGCTCTCCCATTGATCTTGCCAAGGCGGTTGCGTTGCTGGCCAGCCATGGCGGTAAGCTGGCCGACTACAATGTGAAGACAGGCGGTTCTGCCAAGATCGGCAAGGTGGCGCCGCAGATTGCCATTCCGACTGCCGCCGGAACAGGTGCCGAGGTCGGGCGCGCCTGCGTGATGAGCCTTCTTGATGGCACGAAGATGGTGGCGGTCAATCTGAACATGGTTGCCGATCTGGTAATCTGCGACCCCGAACTGACCCTGACCCTGCCGGCAGGGCTGACCGCGGCGACAGGCATCGATGCTCTCAGCCATGGTGTGGAAACCTATTGCAGCCCCTGGGAAAACCCGCCGGCGGCCGCCATTGGTCTGGATGCCGTGCGCCGCGCCGCCAGATGGCTACCCGTGGCTGTCAATGAGGGTGGCAACCGTGAGGCACGGTGGCAGATGATGATGGCCTCGCTGATGGGGGGCATGTGCCTTCAAAAGGCACTTGGTGGCGCACATGCGATGGCCACACCGCTTGGCGAGTTGCATCTGCATCACGGCACCCTGATCGGCATTCTGTTGCCGCACATCCTGCGCTTCAACAGGGGCCATGCCGACGCCGCCTTTGCCGATCTGCGCGCCGCGATGAATATTCGGCCAGAGACCGAACTTCACGACTGGATGAGCGATTTCGTCAGCCGCATTGGCCTGCCGACAACCCTGGCCGCACTTGGGGTGCAGGTCGATCAACTGCCCACCATCGCCGAAAAAGCAGCGCAAGACCATTTATCGGCCACCAATCCGCGACCGGCAATGGCAGCTGACTATCTCGGCATTTTACAGGACGCATTATCCGGCTGAGACCAGTGCCGTCCATTGGCTTGCAAAGGACGGGGATTGGCCTGAATAACGGCCTTAATATCGGCCTGAATATCAGCCTGTGACGGCTACATGCGACTGGGCAGGTACAGCGCGATATCGGGAAAGGCCACCAGCAGGAACAGACAAACGGCCATGGCAACCCAGAACGGCAGGACACCCCTGAAAATGGTTGCCATCGGCACGTTGGCGGCGACGCCTTTTACGACAAAGACATTGACCCCGACAGGCGGCGTGATCAAACCCATCTCGATCACAATCACACAAATCACACCAAACCAGATCGGGTCGAAACCAAGCCCCGATATGATGGGAAATACCACCGGCAGCGTCACAACCAGCATCGCCAGCCCATCAAAGAACATTCCCAGAATGATATAGCCAATCAGAATGAGCAGGAGCGTGCTGTAGGGACCAAGTCCAAGCGCCTTGAGTTCCAGCGCCAGCGTTTCCGGAATATGCGTCAGGGCCAGAAACGGGCCAAAGACATGCGCGCCGATGATGATGAGATAAAGCATGGCCGTCATCATCACCGTTTGAAGCAGGATGTCCGGCAATTGGCCTATTTTGACAGCGCCGGTGCCAAGAGCGAGCGCCGTCACCATCGACGCGCCCACGCCCGCCGCTTCCACCGGTGTGAAAACCCCAAGATAGATGCCGCCAATCGAGGTGAGGATCACACCGATCAGCGGAAGCGAATGCAATGTGGCGAACAGCTTGTCACGGGCCGTTGTGGTCGGGCCAACAGGTCCCTCGGAGGGACGCAGGAACGTCACCGTCGCGATGGTCGCGACAAACAGAAGCGACAGCAGAATGCCAGGCAGGATGCCGGCGATGAACAGCTTGCCGATGCTTTCCTCGGTGAGGATGGCGTAAAGCACAAAGCCGGTTGATGGGGGAATCAGGATGCCCAGCGTACCGCCAGCGGCAACCGAACCTGTCGCCAACCCGTCGCCATAGCCGAACCGCTTCATCTGCGGCAGTGCCACCTTGCCGATGGTTACAGCCGTAGCCACCGAGGACCCGGATACCGCGGCAAAAGCGGCGCACCCAACAACCGTCGCCGACGCCAACCCGCCGCGCAATAGCCCGATCCAGGCATAAGCCGCCTCATACAGCCTCTGGGAATAGCCGGCGGCACCGGCCATATTCCCCATCAGCACAAACAGCGGAATGATTGAAAGACTGTAGGCGGTAATCGAGGAGTAGGTTTCAGAGGAAAGGGTCGCCACCGCCACCCGCTGACCATCAATCACCCAGATGCCACCAAAGCCAACCACGAGAAGCGCCATGCCAACAGGCATCCGCGCAATCAGAAAAAAGAATAGTGCCAGAATGCCCAGACAGCCGATCAGGGTTTCACTCATAATCCTTGACCCCTGACAGGAGCTGAAACCCCAACTGGACGATCAGCACAACAGCATATCCCCCCATGCCGATCGTGATCGCACCGTAGGCAATCCAGACCGGAATTTCGATCATATTGGTGACATCACCATATTCATGGGCGTCAAGCGCCTTGTCCCAGGTTTTCTGGATCAGCAGAAGCAGGATATAGGCCCCAAGGCTCCGGGCAAGCGCATCGCCAAGATACCGACCCCAACGACCAATCTTGCGGTCAAAGATATCAACCCGAATATGTGCACCACTGGCAGTGGCATAGGGCATTGCCATCATCACCACGATCGACATGCCGATTTGCACGATTTCGGCATCGCCAAGGACCGGATCATTCATCACATATCTTCGAAACACAGCGTAGCTGACAAGGCACATGATCACGAAAAGCGCCGCGCCACTGAACGCGGCGAGCGCTTTCAACAGGCGCCCGGAAAGTTCCC
>CBFHNZ010000029.1:0-29558 GCA_965657415.1 Puniceispirillaceae bacterium (SeqCode)
CTGCGGCGTGAAGTCTACCGGCTTGGCGGGTTTCTGGACCTACCGCCATCGGCGCGCGCTGACCCGGTCTAGATCGATCCCGCCTCGACCATATAATTGTTCGAGCTACACATCGCGGCATCATCCGATGCCAGAAACAGGATCATCCGCGCGACATAGACAGGATCGATCAGATCGGGAAGGCATTGCCGGTTCCGATGATTCTCCAGCGCCTCGGGGGTCGCCCATAATTCCTTCTGGCGATCGGTCATGATCCAACCCGGCACCACGGTGTTGACGCGGATCCGATGCCTGCCAAGGTCGCGCGCCATTGTGCGGGTCAACCCATGAACCGCCGACTTCGCTGTTGTGTAAGCCGGGAAATTGCCTTGGTTTTCCCACCAGGAATTCGATCCGATATTGATGATCGACCCGCCACCAGCATCGATCATATCCGGCGCAACATCCTGAATGGCAAAGAACATATGGCGCAAATTGGTCGCCATCCGTTCATCCCAGAATTCAACGCTGACATCCTTCCAGTCATGCCGGTCATCACGCGCGGCGTTGTTGACCAGCGTGGTGAAAGGACCAAGCCGCGTCCGCAGCGCGGCAAGCCCGGCCTGCATCGCCGCAATATCGCGAAGGTCGCAGATCTCGTAATCGACGGTGCCGTCGCATGCATCCTTCAGCGCGGCACTGGCCTCGGCATCAAGGTCGAGGAAGCCGACCTTCGCCCCCTGGGCAGCAAAGGCGCGCACGATATCGGCACCAATCCCGGAGGCACCACCAGTGATAATTACGGCCTTGTCAGCCAGGCTGGGATAATGGGCAAATTGCGTCATTGGTTTGCATTCCACATTAACATGTTCATCGAAAATCTGGTCATCGGCGGACGTGCCGTTGGGCCGCCCCCGTGAACGGCAGTGTAACCCGCCTGCCCCTGTCATGCCATCACAAGCACTGCGCCACAAGAGGATGTTGTTCATCCAGGCATTGCCCTTTCGCCGCGGAAGACGGAAACTGATGCAGCAGATCACCCCCACATGATCATCCACACATGAACACTCATTCAGGGAAAGGCGGGCCATGATGTTTGGCGTTATCGAGGGTACCGGGATCGAAGTCATCAGGCCGGAATTCACCGACCGCACACTTTACCATGCCCATGTCGAGAGATTGTGGACCGGCGGGCGCTGGTGTGAGGGGCCGGCATGGTTCGCCGCTGGCCGCTATCTTGTCTGGTCCGACATTCCGAATGACCGGATGCTGCGCTTCGACGATACCGATGCCTCGGTGTCGGTCTTTCGCCAGCCATCGCAGAATTCAAACGGCAACAGCATCGACCGGCAGGGACGGCTCATCACCTGCGAGCATCTGACCCGCCGGGTCACACGGACCGAACATGACGGGTCGGTAACGGTGCTTGCCGACGCGGTCGATGGCCGCAAATTCAACTCGCCGAATGACGTTGTTGTGCGGTCCGACGGATCGGTCTGGTTCACCGACCCATCTTACGGGATTCTGATGGATTATGAAGGCCGGCGGACCGCCAGCGAAATCGGCGCCTGCCATGTCTATCGCTGGGATCCCGCCTCGCATCAGGTCACCACGGTGGCGAGTGATTATGTAAAACCGAACGGGCTGGCCTTCTCGCCGGACGAAACCATCCTCTATATCGCCGATACTGGCCGGTCACACGACCCGGACGGGCCGGCGCATATCCGTCGCCATACTGTTTCGGATGATGGCAGGACACTGTCCGGCGGCGAGGCATTCGCCGACTGCACCAACGGCATGTTCGACGGGTTCAGGGTGGATTGTGACGGCTTTCTGTGGAGTTCGGCCGGCGACGGCGTGCATTGCCTGAACCCGGATGGCGATCTCGTCGGCAAAATCCATATTCCCGAAACGGTGGCCAATGTCTGTTTCGGCGGACCAAAGCTGAACCGGCTTTTCATCACCGCAACGACATCACTCTATGCGGTGTTCCTCAACACGAACGGCCTGCGCCCGACCTGGTGAGTATCCGGCGGAAAGCCGGGCCAGAAGGCGCGCTGCTGCCAGCCTCGATCACGATGACATCGAAAGCCGCGCCCATATGCTGCCAACCTGTTGCCAACCGGATTGATCAGCCATCGGGCCTGGTGCGCTTGCGTGGACGGCCACCAATGCCAAGCGCCAGAATAACCACGATCTCGTCCGGATGCGGCGCATCGCCAATGCTGATCTCGGCAGCGTCCATATGATCGAAATCCCAGATGCTGCGCTTGCTTGTCAGCGGCACGGCAAGGCTGGCACCGGGGCCAGCCAGTTTCTTGGTCGAGGGGATGATCTCGGTGGCCTCGCCAAGCGCCCCGCGAACCGGTGCCCCGAAGCGGGGATGAATGAGCGCGGCGGCATGCTCGATTTCGCCCTTGATGCCAATGATCGCACCCTTGCCATAGGAATCGACATCATCCGGTGCGGCATCAAGTGCCTCCAGACCGCGCACCACCAGCGCCGCCGAGATGGCCGCGCCAAGATCCTTCAGAATCTCGAGGTCACCATCGGACTGACCGGCCAGCGGATTGGCAATCACCGCCGCGACGGTGCATTTCCGGCTTGGCCCGGATGCTGCCACGCCAGCCTCACTGTAGATGTCCTCAACCGTCGCCACGATCTTGCGGATTTCAAGCTTTGCGTCCATGTCCCCCAGCCTCCCTTTGGAAATCACCCTAAACTCTGCCACATCACCGCCCCCAGCTCCAGCAGGGCCACCATTACCATCACCACCAGCGTGACCAGCCGCGTGATTGCTGCCAAATGGCAAAATTTTATCATTTGGTAAAAAATAATGGACAAAGCAAAATTATCCGGCAATCTTTTTCTATGGCTCGGTATATGGCGGCACACCAACGCACGCGCCATCCCCGTGGCCTGAGATGAGGTTTGCTGCGAGTGGAGACGAAAATGGTCGATCGCTATCTGGAGGACGGGATCCTCGACCACCGGCTGAACGCCAGTGATTATGACGAGAATTTCAGCGACGCGCACCCGCCGCTCGACCCGCATGAAGCGATGGTCGCGGCGGACAGGTGCTATTTCTGCTATGATGCACCATGTGTAACCGCCTGCCCGACAGGAATCGATATTCCGAAATTCATCCGCCAGATTTCGACCGGCAATCTCGACGGGTCGGCGCGGACGATCTTTGATCAGAACATTCTTGGCGGCATGTGCGCGCGCGTCTGCCCGACCGAAACGCTGTGCGAGCAAGCCTGCGTTCGTGAGACCGCCGAGGGCAAGCCGGTGCAGATCGGGCTGCTGCAGCGCCACGCCACCGACCATGCGATGAGCCATGGCCGCCAGTTCTATAGCCGCGCCAATGAGACCGGCAAGAGTGTTGCCATCATCGGCGCCGGTCCGGCCGGCCTTGCCTGCGCCCACCGTCTGGCGATGAAAGGCCATTCGGTTGTTGTCTATGACGCCCGCGAAAAGGCCGGCGGGCTGAACGAATATGGCATCGCCACCTACAAGACAGTCGATGATTTCGCGCAACATGAGGTTGATTATGTGACCGCCATCGGCGGCATTGAGATCGTCACCGGCCAGCGTCTTGGCGATGGTTTGACAATCGCCGATCTGGCAACAAAACATGACGCGGTATTCGTCGGCATCGGCCTGTCCGGCGTGAATGCGCTCGGCGTCGATGGTGAGGAGGATGACGCCCTTGCCGATACTGTCGCCAATGCCGTGGATTTCATTGCCGAGCTGCGGCAGGCCGCGGACATGGCGGCCATGCCGGTAGGACGCCGGGTCATGGTCATCGGCGGCGGCATGACCGCCATCGATGTTGCCACACAGGCGCATCTTCTTGGCGCGCAGGAGGTGACAATCGCCTATCGCCGCGGCCGCGAACAGATGAACGCCTCCGCGGTCGAGCAGAACCAGTCAACCTCGAAGGGCGTCACTATCCGGCACTGGATGCAGCCTGTCGAGGTGACAAGATCGGATAGCGGCAGCCTGCTGGTGAAGATGGAATATACCGGCCTGTCGGATGGCAAGCTGACCGGCACCGGCAAGTTCCAGACCTTTGAGGTCGATCAGCTTTTCAAGGCGATCGGCCAGACGCTGGAGGCTGGCGACGCGCTCACCGGGATCACGCTCGAAAAGGGGCGCATTAAAATCGATGATTCGTTCCGCACATCAAACCCGTCCGTCTGGGCCGGTGGTGACTGCACCGCCGGCGGCGACGATCTGACGGTAACCGCGGTAGCGCAGGGCCGCGACGCCGCCGAATCAATCCACGCGGCACTGACCGCCTGACCCTGTCACGAAGGAGGCATCCATGGCTGACCTGAGAAATGACTTCGTTGGGATCAAATCCCCCAACCCTTTCTGGCTTGCTTCGGCGCCGCCAACCGACAAGGAATATAATGTTGTCCGCGCCTTCAAGGCCGGTTGGGGCGGCGTGGTCTGGAAAACGCTGGGGCTTGACCCGCATATCGTCAATGTCGGCGGTCCGCGTTATGGCGCGATCTGGGGTGCTGATAGACGCCTGCTGGGGCTGAACAACATCGAACTGATCACTGACCGGCCGCTTGAAGTGAACCTTCAGGAAATCAAGTCGGTGAAACGCGACTGGCCCGACCGTGCCGTCGTGACCAGCCTGATGGTGCCCTGCGAGGAGCCATGCTGGGAGCAGATCCTGCGTCAGGTCGAGGATACCGGATGCGACGGCGTCGAACTGAATTTCGGCTGCCCGCATGGCATGTCCGAACGTGGCATGGGCGCGGCAGTTGGCCAGGTGCCGGAATATATCGAGATGGTGACGCGCTGGGCGAAGGCGAATACCCGTATGCCGGTGATCGTCAAGCTGACGCCGAACATCACCGATGTGCGTTATCCGGCGCGCGCGGCGCATGCCGGCGGAGCCGATGCGGTATCGCTGATCAACACCATCAGCTCGATCGTTTCGGTTGATCTTGACAGTTTTGCCCCGCAGCCGACAATCGACGGCAAGGGAACGCATGGCGGCTATTGTGGTCCGGCGGTGAAGCCGATTGCCCTGAATATGGTGGCCGCCATTGCGCGTGACCCGGAAACGGCATCGCTGCCGATCTCCGGCATTGGCGGGGTTACCACATGGCGGGATGCCGCCGAATTCATGACCCTTGGCGCTGGCAATGTCCAGGTCTGTACCGCCGCCATGACCTATGGATTCAAGATCATCGATGATCTTGTCGAGGGGCTGGCGCAATGGATGGACAATGCCGGCCATGCCGATCTCGACGCCATCCATGGCCGCGCCGTTCCGAATGTCACCGAATGGCAGTATCTGAATTTGAACTACACAGCCAAGGCACGAATCGATCAGGACAGCTGCATCAAATGCGGGCGCTGCCATATCGCCTGCGAGGACACATCACACCAGGCCATCACCAACATGGTCGATGGTGAGCGGCGTTTCGAGGTGATCGACGCGGAATGCGTCGGCTGTAACCTGTGCGTGAATGTCTGCCCGGTAGAAAACTGCATCACCATGGAGCAGATCCCCGCCGGCGACATGGATGAGCGCACCGGCAAGCCGGTTTCCGACGAATATGGCAACTGGACGATGCACCCCAACAACCCGATGCGGGACGCCGCCGAATAGACCCGGCTCATGCCAGCCAGAAGGATATCCAGCCGGATATACCACCTTATATACCGCCGGATTTGTGGTCAGCCGGATGCGTTCCGGCTGATCAGCTGGCCGAGAAACAGCGTTTCCAGCATGGTGGCGGCCTCGCCGTAATAGCTCTTGTCGCCGGGGCCAAGGCCGAGGACATGCCGCACCTGGACGCTGAAATCCGCGTAATGCTGGGTTGTTGACCAGATTGCGAACAGCAGGTGACGCGGATCACACGGGGCCATCCGCCCGTCATCGATCCAGCCTTGCAGAATGGCTGCCTTTTCCTCGACAAGCTGCCGCAACTCTGTCTGCAGGAAATCGCCTATATGCGGCGCACCAGCAAGAATTTCATTCGCAAACAGGCGTGATTCGCGCGGAAAGCTTCGGGAGGACTCAAGCTTGCGGCGGATATAGGACCCGATCTCGTCAACCGGATTGCCATCGGGGTGGATCTCGCGGAGCGGTGCCAGCCAGACATCCAGCAGGTCGGTCAGCAGCGCGACATGGATTTCTTCTTTGTTCCTGAAATAATAGAGCAGGTTAGGCTTCGACATGCTGGCTTCGCTGGCGATGCGGTCGAGCGTCGCCCCGTGAAAGCCGCTTTGTGAGAACACATCAAGGGCGGCGCGCAGAATGCGCGTCTCGTTTTCTCTCTGGATCCGGGTCTTGTCACCCGCCTGCCTGTCCTTGGCGCGGCGCTTCGCGTTAACTGTCATATGCCCCCATTTCGCGACGCTTCATTTTTTCGCGTCAGGCCATCCTAAGATATTTGACCAAACGGTAAAAATGATATTTCATAATTTAACGACACCGTTTCCACTCTGGTGATGGAAAGTCAACCCGGCCAGAAAGCCGAGACGGTAGACCTGTGGGCCTGCCCGGAATGCCGAGGTCCGCAATCTTGAGGGTCCGCAACGGCGGACCCGCGAATGTGAGGGAGCGCGCCACAATGCCCGATAGTGCCAATCTGCAACCGAATGACTTGCGCGCTTTCTGGATGCCGTTCACCGCGAACCGCCAGTTCAAGGCCAACCCGCGCATGCTGGTCAGCGCCAAGGACATGCATTACACGACAGCTGAGGGGCGCCAGATACTTGATGGCACGGCGGGGCTGTGGTGTGTGAATGCCGGCCATGGCAGGCCGAAGATCGTCAAGGCGGTTCAGGACCAGGTGGCCCAGCTCGACTACGCCCCGGCCTTCCAGATGGGCCACCCAAAGGCTTTTGAGCTTGCCAACCGGCTTGTCGATCTGACCCCCGCCGACATGAATTACTGTTTCTACACCAACTCCGGATCGGAATCGGTGGAAACGGCGCTGAAGATCGCGCTGGCCTATCAGCGGGCCCGCGGCGAAGGCAGCCGGACCCGCCTGATCGGCCGCGAACGCGGTTATCACGGGGTCAATTTCGGCGGCATTTCAGTTGGGGGCATCGTTGCCAACCGCAAAATGTTCGGCACCCTTCTGTCGGGTGTGGACCATATGCCACACACGCACGACCTGTCTCGCAACGCCTTCACCCGCGGCGAGCCGGCGCATGGTGCCGAGCTTGCCGATGAGCTGGAGCGCATCGCTACCTTGCACGACCCGTCGACCATCGCTGCGGTAATTGTCGAGCCGGTTGCCGGGTCGACTGGCGTCCTGATCCCGCCAAAAGGCTATCTGAAGCGGCTTCGCGAGATTTGCGACAAACATGGCTTTCTACTGATCTTCGATGAGGTGATTACCGGTTATGGCCGGCTGGGCACGCCGTTCGCTGCCGATTATTTCGATGTAACACCCGACATCATCACCACCGCCAAGGGGCTGACCAGCGGCGTCGTCCCGATGGGCGCTGTATTTGTTCGCGATGAAATCCACGACACTTTCATGAACGGACCGGAAGAACTGATCGAGTTTTTCCACGGCTATACCTATTCCGGCAATCCGGTGGCCGCCGCGGCGGCGCTCGGCACGCTCGACACCTATCAGGAGGAAGGGCTGCTGACCCGCGCATCCGATCTTGCCGCGCATTGGGAGGACCGGCTGCACAGCCTTGCCGACCACCCTTATGTGATTGATATCCGCAATGTCGGGTTGATCGGCGCGATCGAGCTGCAACCCATCGATGGTGCCCCGACACGACGTGCCTTTGCGGCATTCATCAAGGCATTCGAGATGGGCTACATGATCCGCACCACTGGCGATATCATTGCGCTGTCACCGCCGCTGATCATCACTAAGGACCAGATTGACGAATTGATTGATGCTGTGGGTGCGGTTCTGAAATCACTTTAGCGCCGGGCCGGGGCCAGGCATCGGGACAGCATAAAAAGGGGAAGGAAACAATAAATGGCTTCCGACATGAACAGCACGATGATGGACCAGCGTGGCAAGAACTTCCGGATCAATGGCGACCGGCTGTGGGATTCACTCATGGAGATGGCGAAGATCGGTCCCGGCGTCGCCGGCGGCAACAACCGCCAGACCCTGACCGATGAGGATGCCGAGGGACGCCGTCTCTATCAGGCTTGGTGCGAGGCCGAAGGACTGGAGATGGGGCTCGACAAGATGGGCACGATGTTCGCCCGCCGCGAGGGCACTGATGCGTCGCTGCCGCCAGTGATGGTCGGCAGCCATCTCGACACCCAGCCTACCGGCGGAAAATATGACGGCGTTCTGGGCGTTCTTGCCGGGCTGGAAATCATCCGCACACTGAACGAGACCGGCATCAAGACACGCCACCCCATCGAGGTGGTCAACTGGACGAACGAGGAAGGCACGCGTTTTTCACCGCCGATGATGGCTTCTGGCGTGTTTGCCGGCGTGCATACACTGGACTGGGCCTATGGCCGCGCCGATGCCGACGGCAAGACCGTTGGCGGTGAGCTGGCCCGCATCGGCTGGATCGGCGATGAAGAGGTCGGGGCCCGCAAGCTGGCCGCCTTCTTCGAGCTTCATATCGAACAGGGGCCGATCCTCGAGGATGAATCGATTGATATCGGTGTTGTCACGCATGGACAGGGGTTGAACTGGCTGCAGGTCACACTGACCGGCAGGGAGGCGCATACCGGGTCAACCCCGATGCCGAAACGCGTCAATGCCGGGCTTGGCATGGCACGGATCACCCAGCTTGTCGATGAAATCGCGTGGTCGCATGCGCCGCTTGCGGTCGGCGCTGTCGGCCATTGCGACGTATTCCCGAATTCCCGCAATATCATTCCCGGCAAGGTTGTCTTCACTGTCGATTTCCGGCACCCGAAACAGGAAGTCATTGATGATATGGAAGCCAGGCTGCGCGCTGGTGCCAGGGAAATCTGCGCCGAGATCGGGCTGGAGATGGAGATCGAGCAGGCTGGAAAGTTCGATCCTGTCGAGTTTGATGATGGCTGCGTCGGCGCCATCCGCCGCGCTGCCGAACGACTGGGATATTCACATCGCGACATCGTATCCGGGGCCGGTCATGATGCCTGCTGGGTCAACCGTGTCGCGCCGACGGCCATGGTCATGTGCCCATGTGTCGACGGGCTGTCGCATAATGAAGCCGAGGAAATCACCAAGGACTGGGCGACCGCGGGCGCCGACGTGCTGTTCCATGCCGTCGTTGAAACCGCCGGAATCGTCGATGATTGATCAGGGAGAACCAAAATGAGCAGCGTCATCAAGGATGGAACCATTGTCACCGCCGACCGCACTTACAAGGCCGATGTTCTTGTCGAGGACGGCAAGATCACGAAAATCGGCGAAGGGCTCTCCGGCAACGAAACGCTGGACGCCACCGGATGCTATGTGATGCCGGGCGGGATCGATCCGCACACGCATCTCGAGATGCCGTTCATGGGCACCTATTCGAGCGATAATTTTGAATCTGGCACACGCGCCGCGCTGTCCGGCGGCACCACGATGGTGGTTGATTTCTGCCTGCCGGCCCCCGATCAATCACTGCTGACCGCGATCCAGGCTTGGGACAACAAATCCTCCCTCGCCACCACCGACTATTCCTTCCACATGGCGATCACCTGGTGGGGCGAGCAGGTGTTCAACGAAATGCCCGAGGTGGTGAAGAAGGGGATCAACACCTTCAAGCATTTCATGGCCTATAAAGGCGCGCTGATGGTCGATGACGACGAGATGTATGCCAGCTTCCAGCGCTGTGCCGAGCTTGGCGCGATGCCGCTGGTGCATGCCGAGAACGGCGATGTCGTCGCGCAATTGCAGGCCAAGCTGATGGAAGAGGGCAATAACGGGCCCGAGGCGCATGCCTATTCGCGCCCACCCGAGGTCGAGGGTGAGGCCACCAACCGGGCCATCATGATTGCCGATATGGCTGGCGTCCCGCTCTATGTTGTGCATGTGTCCTGCGAGCAGGCGCATGAGGCCATCCGGCGGGCGCGCCAGAAGGGCATGCGGGTCTATGGCGAACCGCTGATCCAGCATCTGCTGCTTGACGAGAGCGAATATGCCAACCCGAACTGGGATCACGCCGCGCAGCGCGTGATGTCGCCGCCCTTCCGCAACAAGCTGCACCAGGACAGCCTGTGGGCAGGACTTCAGGCCGGCAGTCTGCAGGTTGTGGCGACCGACCATTGCGCCTTCACGACCGAGCAGAAGCGCTATGGCCTTGGCGATTTTACCAAAATCCCGAACGGCACCGGCGGGCTTGAGGACCGGATGCCGCTGCTCTGGACCTATGGTGTCGGCACTGGCCGCCTGACGATGAACGAGTTCGTCGCAGCGACCTCTACCAACATCGCCAAGGCGCTGAACCTGTATCCGCGCAAGGGCGCGATCCTCGAAGGTGCCGATGCCGATATTGTTGTCTTTGACCCGACGCGCGAGAAAACCATCTCGCACGGCGCACAGCAATCGTCGATCGACTACAATGTGTTCGAGGGCTTCAAGGTGAAGGGCCTGCCGCGTTTCACCATGACCCGCGGCTATGTGGCAATTCAGGAAGACGAGGTGAAGACCCGCGAGGGGCATGGCAAGTTCGTGCCGCGCGAGCCGTTTTCAGCGACCAATAAGGCGCTGTCGAAATGGAAGGAGTTGACGGCGCCGCGTGCGGTCATCCGCGATCCGGCCAACATGCCGGCCGGGGTTTGATGCCAGCGCAAACATTTGCCAGATCCGTTACGTTGCGGCGTGGCGGAGACCATTTGGCGTGACGGGGGATTGATGTCACAGGATAGCAACAGCATACCGGCCATTCAGGCTGACAGGCTCTGCCTGACCTTCGATGCAAATGACGGCCCGGTGCATGCACTGAAAGATGTCGACCTGACCATCAAGAAAGGCGATTTTGTGTCTTTCATTGGTCCGTCGGGATGCGGCAAGACCACGCTGTTGCGGGTCATCGCCGACCTTGAGCATCCCACTGGCGGCACCATCTCGGTTAATGGCATGACGCCCGAGGAGGCACGCCTTGGCGGTGCCTATGGCTATGTCTTTCAGGCCCCGGCGCTGCTGGCCTGGCGGACCATTGAGCGCAATATCGGACTGCCCCTGGAGATCATGGGGATCAGTCGTGCCGAACAGGCTGAACGCGTGCAGCGCACGTTGGAACTTGTCGGGCTTGAGGGGTTTGGCCGCAAGTTCCCCTGGCAGCTGTCAGGCGGCATGCAGCAGCGCGCCTCCATCGCGCGGGCGCTTGCCTTTGATGCCGATCTTCTGCTGATGGATGAACCCTTTGGCGCCCTGGACGAGATTGTCCGTGATCATCTGAACGAACAGCTTCTGCAGCTCTGGAAGAAGACTGGCAAGACAATCTGCTTTGTTACCCATTCCATTCCCGAAGCCGTCTATCTGTCGACCCGCATCGTGGTCATGTCACCGCGCCCGGGCCGGGTGACCGACATCATCGAATCCGACCTGCCCGCCGAACGGCCGCTCGATATCCGCGAATCCAAACGCTTTCTTGAAATAGCCCAGCGGGTCCGCAACGGCCTGCGGGAAGGCCATTCCTATGACTAGATGGCCGCAAGATCACCGCCCGCCTGATGGCGTGGATTCGCGAGGAGCGGTGCGGTGACGGGGATGGTCAGCAGGACAGCGCCGATTGCCGTCGTGGTCGCCGCGATCATGATCATCTGGTACGGCTTCACCGTGCATCTGAATGCGCCCTGGCAGATCGATCGTTACGAGAAGGCCGGCACCGAATGGCAGATGAGCGATCTTGTGCGCGATACCATGGCACAGGACCGGCCTATCCTGCCGGCCCCGCACCAGATCGTCACCGAAATCTGGAACACCACAGTCAAGAAGAAGATCACCTCGAAACGGTCGCTGATCTATCATGGCAGTGTTACCTTGTCATCGACCCTGCTCGGGTTTGCGATGGGCACGGTCCTCGGCATCGGACTGGCGGTATCAATTGTTGAGAATCGGGCGATGGACAAGTCGCTGATGCCGTGGATTATCACCAGCCAGACGATCCCGATCCTGGCCATCGCCCCGATGATCATCGTCGTGTTGAACGCGGTCGGGCTGTCCGGCCTGGTGCCAAAGGCGATGATTTCCACCTATCTCAGCTTCTTTCCCGTCGTGGTCGGGATGGTCAAGGGGCTGCGCAGTCCCGACCCAATGCTGATGGATCTGATGCGCACCTACAAGGCATCGCGGCTGCAGACCTTCTGGAAACTGCGCCTGCCCGCCTCGGTGCCGTTCCTGTTCGCCTCGATGAAGGTGGCCGTCGCAATCAGCCTTGTCGGGGCCATTGTCGGTGAATTGCCGACCGGCGCAGTTGCCGGCCTTGGCGCGCGGCTGCTGGCCGGTTCCTATTACGGCCAGACGATCCAGATCTGGTCGGCGCTGATCTCAGCGGCCTGTATGGCGGCGCTTCTTGTCGGCGCTGTCGGGCTGATCAGCCATGTCGCGCTACGCCGCATGGGAATGCGGGCATGACCGGTTTCCAGCGTGCCATCGCGACCCTCGGGGGGCTTGCCGCGGCGGCGGCGCTGGTCACCGCCACCCTCAATCCCGGCCACAGCATGATGCTGGCGGCCGCCGGCCTGGCTCTCGCCGCTGTCGGCATGCGCCACCATCTCGGTCTGATGCCACAGGCACGGATCGATTTTCTTGCCAGCCTTGGCGGCATGGCGATGCTGCTGTCGATACTTGACGGCGAGATGCCGGCGGCAAGCTGGCCGTTGCTTGTCGCCTGCTGGCTGTTCGGATGGTTGGCGGTGGAAAAAGCAATGGCGGCGCGGCATCTTTCCAGGCCACTTTCTTCCGTCGTCTCGTTTGCGGTGCCGGTCTTTTTCGGTGCCTGGATCATTTTTGTCTGGGAAGTGCTGACAATCGGCCTGCAGATCCCCACCGTATTGCTGCCACCACCATCGATGATCGCCGTGCGCTTTGCCGCCTCGACCTCCATCCTCTGGGCCGACTTCCAGCAGACCGTCATAAAGGCGGCGCTGAGCGGCTATATTCTCGGTTGCGGCAGCGGTCTCATCGTCGCCATCCTGATCGACCGCGTGCCGTTCCTGCAGCGCGGCCTGCTGCCAGTAGGAAATTTTGTCTCGGCGTTGCCGATTGTCGGGATCGCACCGATCATGGTGATGTGGTTTGGCTTTGACTGGCAGTCGAAAGCCGCCGTCGTTGTCGTCATGACCTTCTTCCCAATGCTGGTAAACACCGTCGCCGGGTTGCAGGCGACACAGGCCATGGAGCGCGACTTGCTGCGCACCTACGCATCCTCCTATTTCCAACTGCTGTTCAAGCTGCGGCTACCGACCGCGGCACCTTTCATCTTCAACGCGTTGAAAATCAATTCCACACTGGCGCTGATCGGTGCCATCGTCGCTGAATTCTTCGGCACCCCCATTGTTGGCCTTGGCTTTCGAATCTCGACCGAAGTCGGTCGGATGAATGTCGATATGGTGTGGGCGGAAATTGTTGTTGCCGCCCTTGCCGGATCGCTCAGCTATGGCCTTCTCAGCCTGCTCGAACGGCAGGTCACCTTCTGGCACCCCTCGAACCGCCGGAAGTCCTCGTAACCATCCAAAAGATCACAACCTAGGGAGCAAAACATGAAAAAGACACTGACAACCCTGCTGGCACTTGCCGCAACCGTTGCCATCGGCACGGCGGCAAGCGCGGCAGACAAGCTGACATTGCAGCTGAAATGGGTCACCCAGGCGCAGTTTGGCGGCTATTACGTTGCCGCCGATCAGGGCTTCTATGCCGAAGAGGGGCTCGATGTCACCATCAAGCCGGGTGGACCTGACGTCTCGCCAGTACAGGTGATCGCCGGTGGCGGCGCCGATGTCGTTATCGACTGGATGCCGTCGGCCCTGGCCTCCCGCGAAAAGGGTGTCGATCTTGTCAACATCGCCCAGCCTTTCAAATCCTCGGGCATGATGCTGACCTGCCGCAAGGATTCCGGCATCAAGTCACCGGCAGATTTCCGGGGCAAGACGCTGGGCGTCTGGTTCTATGGCAATGAATATCCGTTCCTGTCATGGATGAGCCAGCTCGACATCCCGACCGATGGCAGCGGCAATGGTGTCAATGTTCTGAAGCAAGGCTTCAACGTTGACCCGATCCTGCAAAAGCAGGCCGAGTGCGTTTCCACGATGACCTATAACGAATACTGGCAGATCATCGATGCCGGGCTGACAGAAGATGAACTGGTTGTCTTCAAATATCAGGATCAGGGTGTAGCAACGCTCGAAGACGGCCTCTATGTTCTTGGTGACAGGCTTCAGGATGCCGCCTTCCAGGATCAGATGGTGCGCTTTGTCCGCGCCTCGATGAAAGGCTGGAAGTGGGCCGAGGCAAACCCGGACGCCGCCGCTGACATCGTTCTCGAGAATGACGCCACCGGCGCGCAGACCGAAAAGCATCAGCGCCGTATGATGCGCGAGATCGCCAAGCTGACCGCCGGTTCAACCGGCGCTCTGGACCCGGCCGATTACGAGCGCACGGTGTCAACGCTGATGAAGGGTGGATCGGATCCGGTGATTACCAAGATGCCGCAAGGCGCCTGGACACACATGGTCACCGACAAGGCACTGTAAGGTCAGATACACATCGTCGCCGGGGCCTCCGCCCGGTGATAGGAAGGGGGCCGCTCGCACCTCGCGGGTGGCCCTTTCTCATGCGGTTGGTGTGTGCAGACTGCGGGTCAGGTGCCGTCTGACCGCTGGCGATCACCGGATGATCATCACCCCGGCATCATCACTCGACGGTGACCGTCACCTGCGCGGCAAGCTCCTCGCCATTGCGGTGCAGGGCGCTGTGGTCATTCGCATTCAGCGACACCTTCACATCATGCTGTCCCGCCGACAGGCCGCCGATATGATACCAGTCACCATAGAGACGCCCTAGCTTGTCACCATTCACATAGATATGGGCATGGCCCTCGCCCTCGACATTATCATGCCCGGCCGCCGCCGCATTGAAGATGAAATTGGTCGTCACCACATGCAGGTTCCAGCCACTCTCCGGGTCCTTGAAAATGTTGGCGTCGATGGTCGGCGGGTTCGCCCAGTCATCGACCATAAGCATGCCATGCGCGTGCGGCTTGCTGGCATCGGCCGGGCCGCCCGATGATGGTGCGGACCACAAATCGCCGGCAGCCCAAAACAGGCCGGCCCCGATCAGCGCACCTGACACAAAGGTGACGACAAGACTTGCCAGCGGCGAGCGGGCCTCGCCTGCCTTTTCAACTCCATCTGGTTTCATCGCTTTATTCCTGCTCCCTCCAGCCATAAATCCTCAGCGCTAGGACACCAGCTTCACACCCGCGGCGCGCATATTGGCAAGCGATGTATCAAGCGATCCGTCAAGGTCTATCGCCCGGCAGGCAGACAGTCTGACCTCGACCCGAAAGCCGTTCGCCACACCGTCCAGCGCCGACCAGGCAACACAATAATCCGTCGCCAGCCCGACCATCGTCAAATCCTCGCAGCTGCGGTCGCGCAGCAGCCCGGCAAGCCCTGTCGCCGTCGCCTTGTCATTCTCGAAAAAGGCAGAATAGGAATCGACCGCCGGGTTGCTGCCCTTGCGGATCACTGCATCGGCGCGCACCGTGTCCAGCGCCGGGTGAAACGCCGCGCCGTCACTTCCCTGAATACAATGATCAGGCCACAGCACCTGCGGGCCGTACGGCATCTCGGTCAGGCTGAACGGTGCCGCGCCGTCATGCGACGAAGCAAAGCTGGAATGACCTTGCGGATGCCAGTCCTGGGTCAGGATGACAAGATCGAACGCTTCCATCATCGCGTTGATCGGCTGCATGATGCTGTCACCATCGGCAACGGCGAGAGCGCCGCCAGGGCAGAAATCATTCTGCGGGTCGATTACCACTAGTGCTTTCATCTCTGTCGGCCCCCCATTGGAACATGTAAGACGACAAGTGTAGAATGCCGCTCTGCATCATGCAATGTGACGGCACGATATGAAGACTAGCGCAACCCGTCCTTGCCGGTGACCTCATCGACCGTCAGTCCGCCCATCCGGTTATGGATTCGCGGGCCCCGTGACATCGCCAGCGCGAACATGATCTCGCCAGCGCGCGGCGCGTCGGCAAGCCGGACTTCCATCGCATCGAAATGGCTCCGCACATAGGCGGCGTTGATATGGCCAAGCGGGATATCGATCGGCGTGCCGGGGCCACCAACCTTCATCGCCGACGGAACTATGGCCTTGGCCTCGCCAAGACGCTCCCGCATCGAGTAGCCGCCAGGCACATGCCACAGCGCGGTATGTTCCAGCTCGCCCCCCTCGCCGGCCAGCGCCGCCTTACCATAACCATCAATCCCCTCGACGCCGCCCAACAAAGCGATCAGCTCATCCGTCATCGCAAGGCCAAGCGGCTTCAGATCATCCATCGCCGATTGCAGATCCGCGCGCCATTCACCAGCAAAGGGATTGGCCACGACAGCCACAATGGCGGCGCGGCGGCGCGGCATCTCCGGCGGTGGGCCGTTTTCATGATGGATGGTCTCGAGAAAACTCATCGTCTTGCGAAGCGTGAAGTCAGGCATGGCATGCCTCCCCGATTTTATTATCTCCAATGCTGGGTTCCGACGGGCAGGTCAGCAACGCGGTGCCAAGGCCGACCGTCTCGACCCGGTCCTGCAGCACCAGCACCGCACCGGCGATACCGTCCTGCTGCATCAGCGCCGTGGCTGTCGCCTGACCGGCGGCAAGCGCGGTGGCAATTTCGTCATCTTCCAGCCATGGCACGCCCGTTGTCACCAACCTGCCGGCAAGGTCACTAGCCGCATCCAGCTCATCCGCCGGCTGCCGCACGATCATCGGATGGTCCGGCAGATCGACATCATTGGCAATCAATGTCGCCGCAATATCGGCCAGCGCGGCATTCTCGGCCAGCACGGTCACACTGTCAGCAATGCCAAGCGAATGGCTTCGTCCGCCCCATCCCGAACTTGCCATGCCGCGCCAGCGGGTCGGCCCGGCAAGCGTCAGCATACCTGTCGGCAGGCCGGCAATCTGCGCCCGCATCGTCGCACCCGGTGCGGTCCAGAAGGCGACATCACCGCCGTTATTCACCACGATCCGGCTGCATCCGCGCGCCGCTTCATCATCCAGCATCACCGCCAGAACATGATCCGCCACTGATCCCGCCACCGCGGCCATCGGCGTGACAAACCTGTCACCGGCAATGCGGCAGACAGACTGCATGCGACGCGCCACCGGCCCGGTGAAGTTTTGCCCTGGCGTGAATGGCGCGCGCAGCCTGTCCAGCTCATCCACCAGCGCGGACAGCACCGGCATCGCCGCATTCACAGCGCACTGGTAGTGCGCGATCCGTCCCGGCCCGTCGGCGTCAATCACCAGATCGATGGGTCCATGCTGAATATGAAGGCGCTGACGGCGACCAATCAGGGCCGCCTGAAACCCTGCCATGGCCGGTGGCCGCCTGCCGGCGTTTGCCTCAGCTGTCACCATCATGTCCGGTCAGTACGGTTTTCGCGCCGGGGCCCATGATCAGTGCATTGGCACCATACTCGCTACCCTGCTCGATGGCTTCGGCAATGCTTCGCACCGCGTCATCATGGCCACCAAGCTCAATGTAATCATCATGGCGGACGGTGAATTCCAGCGGCGCGACAAGCGCCGGGGTCGGCACATAACCAAACGCATTGTCGGGAAGGTTCAGCACATCGACCATGATGGTGATGCCACCACCCGGCCAGACAAATGCCTCGACACCGCCGCAGGACACGGTGGTGTGCCGTTTCTGCACAGACCGTGTCAGCTTTACCGGGTTTCTGGTGGCCCCGGCGCGAAGCGATCCGCCAGCCCCGCCCATGAACAACACCGTACACAGCGCCGGCTCACAATTCTCGGTGATCAGATCGACCGTCGGGCGCAACGAGTCCGGCAGCGGAGCCGGTTGCGGCACCAGATCATCATCAAGGATGAAATAACCAAATTGTTCGCCCGTGGTTGACACCATCAGCAGCGTCAGACCCGGACGCGCACCCTTTTTCGCATCCCAGTCACCAAGGATTGTCAGCGGATCCTCGATATCGGTGCCACCCCAGCCAAGACCGGGCTCGGCCACCTGGAAATAGCGCCCCGGGGTCGAGCGGCGGCCCTTAATTCTGATGCCCGTCTGTGGCCAGTCAATGACCTTGCCGGCCTGGTGTTCGGACACCACCCCGGTGATATGGTCATCGACAACAACCACCTCATCGACCAGTCCCTTCCATTGTGAGGCGAACATGCCGATGGTGGCCGACCCGCAACCAACCCGCATGCGGCTCTCGACAACGCCATCGACAATTGGCGGCTTGCCAGCCTGCACCGTTACTGTCGCCCCGTCATCAATGGTCAGTTCGACAGCCTGCTTGTTGCACAGTCGCATCAGCGTATCACAGGTCACCCGGCCTTCCTTCTTTGACCCGCCGGTCAGATGATCAACGCCACCAAGCGACAGCATCTGCGAGCCATATTCCGAGGTGATGACAAGCCCGACGGCCTCATCCGCGCAGCGCACCACCGCACCTTCATGTCCGAGATGCCGGTCAGTGTCGATTTTCACCTTCACCCCGCAATAGGAGAAAATGGCCTCGGTCACCACAGTAACGAAATCAACACCGTCAACCTCGCGGCTGACGACAAAGGGGGCCGGCTTGTAATCGGGATAGGTCGTGCCGGCGCCGATGGCTGTGACGAACAGATCCGGACCTGAGACGGTCCCGGCTCCCAGCCCGCCATCCCAGCCAGCGCCAAGAAACGGTTTCACCGTATCGCCAACCGCCAGCCGCCGATCAAAGATGGTCAGCGGGTCAAGCCGGACAATCTGCCCGCCATGATTGGCATAGCGATCACAGGCTCCACTGTTGCCATCGGCGATATAACACATCACCGGGCAGGCATCGCAGCGGATCTTTTCACCAGCTTCCTTGGTCATAGCCCACCTCCGCCGGCAGCGTCGATAGCCGCCAGAACGCGGTGCGGCAGCGCCGGCAACTGCTCGACCCACGCACCAGTGGCGTCATGAATGGCGTTCAGGATCGCTGGTGCCGTCGGGATCAACACATGTTCGCCAAGCCCCTTTGCCCCCATCGGGCCGACCGGATCAGGTTTTTCGATGAAGATGGTCTCGATCTCCGGCATGTCACCGCAGGAGGGGATCAGATAATCATGCAGATTCTCTGTGCGACCCGGGATATATTCTTCCATCAGCGCCATGCCGAGCCCCTGCGCGATACCGCCCTCGATCTGGCCGGTGGCCAGCAGCGGATTGATCACCCGGCCAAGATCATGTGCCGCAGTGATATGCATCACCTTGACCGTACCAAGGCCAAGATCGACCTCCAGTTCGACCACCTGCGCCCCATAGCCATAAACGGCGTAGGGTTCACCCTGACCATCAGCATCAAGCGGCGCCGTCGGCGGATCATAGGTTTCCTCAGCACACATCACATAGCCGAACTCATCAACCGGCATCATTGTAAGATCGATCCGCTGTTGGTCCGCTGTGCCATTGATCACGATGCTGGCGCCCGCAAGCCGAATTTCGGCATCATCCTCCATATTGCTGTGCCGCAGGATATCGGCGCGAAGGCGACGCCCGGCCAGCTCGGCCGCCTTGCCGGTGATGAAGGTCTGGCGCGAGGCCGATGTCTTGCCGCAATCCGGCGTGATCGCCGTGTCCGGCCCGACAAGTTCAAAATCGGCAAGCGGCATGCCAAGCGCATCGGCGCAGATCTGCGTAATCACCGTATTCGATCCCTGGCCGATATCGGTTGCCCCCTGATGCAGCCGCAACCTGCCATCAGCCGTGATGCCAAGCCGGATCGTCGACGGGTTCGGCAGGGCCGTATTGCCACAGCCATACCAGCATGAGGCCACGCCGACGCCGCGCCGTCTGGAACCGCCTTCGGCATTGCACGCGGCGGCACGCGCCTGCGCCGCCTGCCAGGCCGGGACCAGCGCGTCGAAACAGTCCGCAATCCCGACGCCATAGAGCTGCTGTCCACAGACAGTCCTGTCGCCATCACAAAGGGCGTTTTTGCGGCGGAAGGCCAGCCTGTCCATATCAAGCTCGCGCGCCAGCCTGTCCATCAGCACTTCCTGAAGGATCGTTGCCTGCGGCACACCAAAACCGCGAAACGCACCGGCCACCGGCCCGTTGGTATGGATGGCCTGCGCCTCGGCAAGATAATGCGGCAGGTTGTACGGACCAGAAGCATGGATCGGCACCCGTGTCGCCACCGTCGGCCCCCAGCTGGCATAGGCACCGGTATTGAATGCGCCATCAAACACCATGCCGGCAAGCCGGCCATCACGCGTCGCGGCAAGCTGGCCGCGCATTGCAGCGGGATGCCGTTTGGTTGTTGAAATCATTGATTCCTGTCGCGTGTAGACCATCCGGCATGGCTGGCCTGTCTTCAGCACCGCCAGCCCTAGGAGCGGCTGTAGCGACACATCCAGCTTGGTGCCGAACCCCCCACCCGCGGCTGCCGGAATGATCCGCACCCGCGTAAGTGGCAGTCCCAGAACCTTTGCCGTGTCTTCCTGGTCCATCACCGGTGCCTGGGTACAGGCCGAGATGACAAGCACATCGCCCTCCATCCAGGCGCAGCCGGCCTCAGGTTCAATCGGCGCATGCTCGACATAGGCAGTTTCGATGACAGCGCTGACCTGCACCTCGCCAGTGGCAAGGCCGTCCGCGCCGTCACCGCTCTTGACCCGGCCTGCAATCAGAAGATTGTCTGCCCGCGATTCATGGAGCAGTGCCGCATCCGGCTGGCGCGCCGCATCGACCGTCAGGGCCGCTTCGCGTTCCTGCCAGGCAACCGGGAAATCCGACAGATCAGCGCCGGCCAGTGCGTCTGCCACACCAATCACCAGCGCCACCGCCTCGCCGCGGAACCGCGCGACGGATTCGGCAAGCGCCGGCTGGTCTGCAAAGGGCGGGATCACACCAAAGGCGTTGATGCCCCGGATATCCGCCGCCGTCACGATGGCGCTGACATGGGGCCGGTCCTGCTGCCATTGCGCCAGATCACCAAAACTGAAATCGGCATGATAATAGGGCGAGCGAATGGCCCGCACCAACAGCGCATCCTGTGGCCAGAAATCAGCGCCGAAGGCTTCGGTGGCGTTGACCTTGGCATGACCGTCAAGACGTTGCACAGCCGCGCCGACCGCCGCGCCAGCATCCGGGGTTGGCTCTTCGGTAACGGGTCTGCCAGCATCCATGATGGCATCGACAATCTTGGCATAGCCTGTACAGCGGCACAGAACGCCGCCAATGGCATCCTCGACCTGATGGCGATCCGGCAACGGGGTGTCGCGAAGCAACGCTGTAGCCGCCATCATCATGCCGGGGCTGCAGATACCGCACTGCGCCGCGCCATGCCGCAGAAATGCCTGCTGCAGCCCCGACAGCGCACTGTCCGGACCGGCAAGTGATTCCGCGGTTTCGACATGCCGCCCTTCGACCTGTCCGGCAGGCACCAGACAGGCGCAGACCGGGCGTCCATCCAGCAATACCGTGCAGGCGCCGCAATCACCCGCATTGCATCCAACCTTGGTGCCGCGAAGCCCGAACCGCTCGCGAAGCAGATCGCTGAGCCGCGTCGATGGCGGACAGCGAAGCCGCGTTGCCTCGCCATTCACCGTGAAGCCAAACTCCACTCCCGTATCCGTAATGCCGTCCATCACGCCGCCTCTGCGCACAGGGACTCAATGGTCCGCCAGGCAAGTTCCGCCGCCGCGCGCCGTCGATAGCCAGCCGTGGCCCGGACATCGTCAATCGGGGCCAGCGCATCCGCAATCATCGGCATCACCTCGGTGGCAAGCGCCCCGACCGCGTCAAGCCGACAGCCGACAAGACGCGATTCCAACCCGTTATGACGCAACGCCACCGGCGCGCAGGACCCGATCGATACCGCCGCCCCGGCGATGCGCCCCTCTTCCACTGTCATCCGTACTGCAACCATGGCGATGGAAATTACCAGATAGCGACGGGCACCAAGCTTGGCAAAGCCTGACAGGCCGGCCTCAGCATGAGGCGGAATATAGATAGCGGTAAGAAGTTCATCCGGGCGCAGCGCTGTCTGGCGCGGTCCGGTCAGGAATTCGGCAAGCGGCAGACGCCGATTGTCGCTGACCGAAGCAAGTTCAACCTCTGCGTCAAGCGCCATCAGGCACGGCACACTGTCAGCCGCCGGCGACGCCGTACAGAGGTTCCCGCCAATGGTGCCACTGACCTGAATCTGCACCGCACCGATCTCGCGGGCCGCCTGTTTCAGCATGCGATAGGCGGGCGGCAGGTCGGCCCGCAAAACATCATCCCAGGTTGTTGCCGCCCCAAAGCGCCGCCAACCGTTTTCACGCGTGATGCCACGCAGGCCGTCCAGCGCGGTGATGTCGAGGAGCGGCCCGTCAAGCGATGGCGACTGTGTCGTCGGATAGATATCGGTACAGCCGGCCATGACCAGCGGCCGCTCCGTCGCCAGCCATTGCAACGCGTCTTCGAGAAGGTGAGGCCGCAGATACGTCATGGTCTCGCGGTTGAATTCATTGCCAATTTCGTTTGTGTACCAATAGACTGTGCATGCCCCCCCTGATAGTGTCAACTGACAAAGGCAGGACAGCGACGGCATGTCGTCGCATAGCCCGGGGGCGCCAAATGACAGCGCGGGACACATATCTTCTGGAACGTCAGGTGGGCTTTATCATGCGCCGCGCGATGCAGCGTCATATCGCCATATTCTCGTCGCTGATTCCCGAGATGACACCAACGCAGTTCGCGGCGCTGGCAAAGCTGTGCGAACTTGGCCAGACATCGCAGAATGAACTGGGGCGTCTGACCTCGATGGATGTGGCGACAATCAAGGGTGTGGTCGACAGGCTGCGCGCCCGCGGCCTTATCGATGCGGCGCCGTTGGTCGGGGACCGCCGGCGTCTGCTACTGACCCCCACCCATGAGGGACGCGAGCTTTATGCCGAGCTTGCCGGCAAGGCATCCGAGGTGACGCGGCAGACGCTGGCACCGCTCGACAGCCAGGAACAGGACAGGTTGATCATGCTTCTGGAACGGCTTGTCTGACCAAAACCGGAAACTGCGAGCGCCGACCTGTCACACGCCAACAAACCGGTGCAGAAGCTCGGAATTCGCTTTCAGCTCACCCGCATCGACGGCCGGATGACTGCGACCATTCTCGAGGAAAACCACCCTGTCGGCGATCGACAGCACGGCATCGACCCGCTGTTCAACCAGCAGGATGGCCACACCGCGGTCGCGCAGCGCCGTTACCGCCTGTCTGATCTGCTCGATCATCGAGGGCTGCAGCCCCTCGGTCGGCTCATCCAGAAGCAGCACCGATGGCTCGATGCATAGGGCACGGCCGGTTGCCAGCATCTGCTGCTCGCCGCCGGACAATGTGTCAGCACGCTGGTTCAGCCTTTCGCCAAGCCGCGGGAACATCTCAAGCACCCGGTCGCGTGTCTCACGGCCCTTACCGCGCACCATCAGCCCGATTTCCAGATTCTCGGCAACCGTCAGCTCGGCAAACAGGCGCCGCCCCTGCGGAATATAGCCGATACCATGGCGTGGCACTTCGTTCGCCGGCAGGCGCGACACCTCGACCCCATCGCAAATGACGCTGCCGGAGCGCACCCGCAGCAGCCCCATGATTGTCTTCAGGCAGGTTGTCTTGCCGGCCCCGTTGCGCCCCAGAAGGCAGACGATCTCGCCGCCCTCGACATTGAAGGACACGTCATGAAGCACCCTGATATTGCCATATCCCGAGGACAGATTTTCTACGCTCAGCATCAGCCTGTCCCCAGATAGGCGGCCTGCACCGCCGCGTTGTTCCTGATTTCGGATGGCGTGCCATTGGCAAGCACCGCACCGAAATTGAGAACCGTGATGGCATCGGCCGTCTGCATGACGACATTGATATTATGCTCGATCAGCAGGATGGTCATATCACCGGCAAGGCCGCGGATCAGCGCCACGAAATCAGCAATCTCGCTGTCGGCAAGCCCCTGTGTCGGCTCATCCAGAATCAGCAGACGTGGCTGCTGGCTTAGCCCCATGGCGATCTCCAAAAGCCGCTGATGGCCATAGCTGAGATCACCGGCAAGTTGGTCTGCCCGGTCGGCGATCCCGACACGCTCCAGCGCCTCGGCCACCTGCCAGTTGGTTGCGGCAACGTCACCACCTGTCCGCCAGCGCAGGGCCAACGCCACATTCTCGGCCACCGGCAGCCGGCTGAATACCGAGGTAATCTGGAATGTATAGGCCATGCCGGCGCGAATTCGCCGGTGCGCAGGCAGCGCGGTAATATCAAGGCCGTCGAAGGTCACGCTGCCAGCGCTGGCCGGGATCCGGCCCGACAACATGCCGACAAAAGTAGTCTTGCCGGCACCATTCGGGCCGATCAGGGCACGTACCTCGCCGGCCGGAAGGTCGAAATCGACATTATCGACCGCCTTCAAGCCACCGAAATTCCGACTCAACCCGCGTGCAGACAACAACATCATGGCAGCCACCTGAGCGCGCGACGACGAATTTCACCAACCAGGCCCTGTGGCGCGAACAGCGTCAACAGCACCAGTGCGAAACCGGCAATCAGCATGTAGGCGGTTGTCAGCTCGCTCGACAGATCGATCAGATAGAACATGAAAAGGGTGCCGACAAACGGCCCGAGAATCGTGCCGGCCCCGCCAAGCAGCACCCACAGAAGCGGGAAAATCGAATATTGCACCGAGGCAAAGGTCGCCCCAGCATAGCCAAACAGCAAACCGTAGGCGGCCCCGGCGGCGGCCGACATCGTCCCCGACAGCACAACCGCGGCAAGCTTGTGCCGATGAATGTCATAGCCAAGCATCCGCGTGCGTTCCTCATTCTCGCGAATGGCAACAAGCACCCTGCCGAAACCGGCCTGCACAACGCGGAGCGAGACAAAAACGCAGATCGCAAACAGGATCAGCGCCGCAAAATAGCGGTTGGTGGGATCGGCAAGATTGAACCCGGCAAGCTGGCGCACGGATTCCTGGATCACAAACCCTTCATCTCCGCGCGTGTATTCACCAAAATAGAGCGCCGCCAGATAGCCAGCCTGGGCAAACATCAGGGTGACGATCATGAAAGCGACACCGGCGGTCCGCAGTGCCAGCAACCCGATCGCAAGCGCCACCCCGAAACCGGCTACCAGCCCGGCCAGCAGCGCCGGACCCGCACTCCAGCCAAGATGCTGGACGGTCAGCGACATGCCATACATGCCGGCGGCAAAGAACAGCGCGTGGCCCAGGCTGAGCAGGCCGGTATAGCCGAACAGGATGTTGTAGCCCATCGCATAGCAGGCCAGCACCATCACCCGCGCCAGATTGCCGTGATGATAGGCCGGCAGGATGAATTGCAGCACGACCAGCAGGATGACGACGCCGATATGCAGCATCCAGGATTTGCGCAAATCACTCACAATGAAACCATTCACAGGCCGGGCCTCCCGAACAGACCCTGCGGGCGGAAGATCAGCACAAAGGCAACGCCAAGGGTGGCGATGATCTTGGCAAGCGTCGGCGTGAAGAAGACCGAGATCATGCCGTCACTGATGCCGATCAGAAGCGCCGCCACAACAGTGCCGGGAAGGCTGCCAAGCCCGCCAATGATGACAACGATGAAGGACAGCAACAGCGGGTCATGCCCCATCAGATAATGCGCCTGCTGAATCGGCACGATCAGCACACCGGCAAGCGCCGCCAGCCCGGCCCCGAGACCGAACACGGCGGCATAGACGCGGTCAACCGGAATGGCAAATGCCTGCGCCGTTTCACTGTCGAGCTGGGTGGCCCGCATCACCAGCCCGATCCGGGTGCGCGTCATCAACAGCCAGATCGCCCCGAGCAACAGCACCGCCGCGCCGATCACGGCAAGCTTGTAGCTGGTCGTGCCAAGGCCCCACGGCCAGTAGAGCGACAGCCCACCCTCGGCCCATTCGACAAACGGGATCGACAGCCGGTGGTTGAACGGCGCCTCGACGGGGCGGGCATCGGGACCATAGGTCATCAACGTCACCTGCTGGATGATATAAAGAAGGCCGATGGTGGCGACGATGGTGCGTTCCGGATCATAACCGACACGTTTCAGCACCAGCCTGTCGGCCAATGTCGCCAGCAGCGCGGTCGCAGGTGGGGCCAGCAGCAGCGCGGCCAGAAAATTCACCGCCGGATGCGAATCCACCGCATTGGCAATCATCCAGGCAAGCACCGCGCCAACCATGAAGAACTCGCCATGCGCGACATTGACCACGCGCATCACGCCGAACACCAGCGACAGGCCAAGCGCCATCATCGACAGCACCGCCGCCGTTACGAGTCCTTCAAGCAGGCCAAGGATCAGATAAGGACCAAGTTCCATGAGTTGTGGCGCACGCCACTCCTCCTTAACAGACCGGAATAACTGAATGGGGCGCGGCCGGAATCACCGCCTGCCGCGCCCGAAAATCAGCCCAAAAATCAGAAGGACTGCTTGGTGTAATCCACCTCATCGGGATAGTAGGTATCCTCGATCGAAGTCGTGTGAGCCAGAACAAGCCTGCCATTCTCGACCCGCGTGATGTATTGGTGGCCAAAGGTCTGATGCGTCTTGCCGTTGAATTCCTTCGCCCCTTGCGGATGCGCGTAGGAATGCGGCATCGCAGTCATCGATTCAACGGCCTCGATCAATTTCGCCCTGTCGCCGGCCCCGGCATAGCCGGATGCCTCCATCCCGGCCTTGACGATATGGAGTGTCTCCCAGCAGCCGAACATATGGGCATAGGTCGAGACATCCTTCGGATCGGACACCGAGGCACCATTTTCATCGACACCCACCGCCTTACGATAAGCCCTGTCATAATCCGACTGGTTGGCCTGCGCGTAACGCGGGTTGCCCTCCCAGAAATAGGTCCCCTCAAGGAATTCCAGACCCGGGCTGGCAAGATCAACCGCCTCGAGCGAATCGATGAAGCCGAAAATCTCGGGCCGCGAATTGCCGAAGAATTCACCCATTTCCTTGACGAAGGTCAGAACCGCCGGCCCGACCATCACATGGTAGATGACATCGGTGTTGCGCGGAATCTTCGGGAAATATTTCGTGAAGGATGTTTCTGTCGGTGGGATCGCGACCTTCGCGACCACCTCGCCGCCCTGTGCCTCGACAGCGGCCGAAAAATAATCACGATGGTCATGGCCGAACGCAAAATCCGGATAGATCATCGTGACCTTCTTACCAAGCGTGCCATTGACGAAAGGTGCCATCGCCTGGACCTGGCTTTTCACATCGGTGATGCCTGGCTGCAGCGTGTAACGGTTCAGCATGCCGCTGGCGACATGATGCCCCTCGGACACAACGAAATAGGGGATCTTCAGCTCACCGGCACGCGGTGCAGAGCCGATCACGACATGGCTGAACAGGGTGCCGAACGCGATGTCGCACCCGTGCTGGGTGGCCATTTTCTCAATCACCTCGGCGCCGCGCTTGGGGTCTGTACCGTCATCCTCGGCGACAATCTCGACAGGGCGACCATTGATCCCGCCACCGTCATTGATCTTCTTCACCGCGGCCTTGGTGGTGCGGTCATACCAGCGGCCATAGGCGGCGCCGATGCCGGTGCGATGCACCTGGAAACCGATCTTGATCGGCTCGGAACTCTGCACCTGTCCGTAGCGCCCGAACAGCGGCATGCTGCTGGCCGCCGCAGCAAGCGCCGAGGTTGCCGCAAGAGTCTTCAGGGCCTTGCGGCGGTTCGGGCTTTTCAGCCCATTGCTGGCTGCAGGTTTTTCAGTTGATTTGGTCATGGCTACCTCCCTGGCAGTTCAAATGGCATCCCGGCTTTCATGCCGGTTGTGTGTCTCGATATCTGTCATAAGCTTGTGGCCATGGCACCGCCTTGTCCAGCCAAAAATTCATCCGCCCTTGGGTGCCGCCAACAGCCACAGACCAAGCCACGTATAGAGAATCATGAACATCGCCAGCGGCAGGCCAGCGGCAAAGGCGCGGCGAATACCACCATAGATCTGCGCTGCATGCGCATGCGCAAGGATCACCGCCAGCACATGACCAAAGACAATGATGGCAGCCTGGCTGAGCCAAATCAGCCGCATCGATTCGCGGTGATTGAAAAAACCGGTTGTGACATGAAACCCCTCCAGCCCCAGCCAATTGGCTCCGCTCCCAAACGGGTCATTCAGCGCGACCAGAACATACTGACCATTGACCAGCAGCGAGGGAAGATAATGCGCCGCATGATAGGCCAGCGCGATTGGCAGGATCGTCGGCGCGAAGACCGCCAGCAAAGGCCCGGCCCGGCCCGGCCCGGCCACCAACCTGTCACCGATAAAAAGCAGCGCCATGAACAGACTGACGAGGATCAGATTGGCGGCGATCAGCCCGCCGACAACCGGCATCACCACGGCCGACCGGCCGGGAAAGGCCAGCGGATTGACGCCGATCAGATCGAGCCAGACAAAGGTCTCGTTGAAGCCGTCAAATGATCCGGTGCCAAGCAGCACCAGGATGAAAATCGGTATCCCGCGCGTCCCGCGTGCGCCATGCGCCAGCTGCCATCCGGGCCAGCCGATCCGCACTCTCCTACCGCGCCGCGCCAGCGGTGCCAGCCTGCCAAAATGCGCCATCACCACCGAAAAGATCTCGACCTGGCGCAACCATCGGCCAGACCCGCACAACACCATGCCGGCAATCGTCACCACAAGATAGGCAACGCCGACACCCGCCAGCCGCGCTGGATCGTCCGGGGCCGGGTCGGCAAGGGTGAACATCGAGAAAGCCAGCAACAGCAAAACCGCCGGCCAGACACCAAGACGGGCCGACAGCGCCAGCGGCGGGCGCGGCACCGCCGCCGACAACGGCGCGACAAGCCAACGCCAGGGCGACATCCAGCCCCAGAGATCGAACAGAAATCCCTGAACCATTGGTGAGGCCATCCAGAACACAACCCAGAAGCCCAGCACCAGCGGGTTTTCGAGTGGGTCACGCGTGCCAGAAAATCCCCGCGACAGAAGCCAGCAGAACAGGACAAAGAATACAAAGCTGGAAACATTACGTAGCAACGGCGGTGCGGCCACCAGCCCAAGATCGCGGCTTGGCAGCAGCCGTGCCACCGAGCGGTGCGGAAGAAACCACAACAGCAGGATGCTGAGCGCGACAATGATCACACCGACCGCCATGTAGGGGCCGGTCGGCAGCAGCGCGATAAAGCTCTGGCCGGTGGCATGCGCGGCAGCTGGCGCCGGCGCAAGACAGATCAGCATCACACCAACCACCGCGCCGACCATCCATATGACCTTTGACCTGATCATCAGGACAGCCGGTGATTTAACATCGAATTTTGAAAGGCACGACACCATCCTCAGATTTGGAAAGCCAATTGACAATTTGTCAATATTCGGCGCTCATTTGCATACGAACAATTCCGGGACAAACATCCCGGGGCGAACAATTCCGGG
>CBFHNZ010000030.1:0-10539 GCA_965657415.1 Puniceispirillaceae bacterium (SeqCode)
GATCGAGTTGTACCGACCGGTGCCGCCATTGGCCTGGGCTCCGCTGATCCTGACGATTTTCGGTATTCAGGATGATGGCAAGATCTTCCTGCTGTTCATGGTGGCCTTTGCCATCATGGTGATCTCGGCGCGGACCGGCGCCTCGGGAACGCAGCTGTCGAAGATACGGGCCTCGCACTCGCTTGGTGCGACGAACGGCCAGATCCTGCGCCATGTCATCCTGCCCAACGCGTTGCCGGAAATTCTGACCGGGGTGAGGATCGCCATCGGTGTCTGCTGGGGAACGCTTGTCGCGGCCGAAATGCTGGCCGGTACGACCGGTATTGGCTTTATCGAGAATGTGGCGCGAACGGTCTCGGATTATGAGTTGATCTGGGTGACGATCCTGATCATGGGACTGCTGGGGCTGTTGTTCGACCTTGCCATGCGCTGGGTGATTGGACAGCTGATCCCGTGGCGCGGCAAGGGCTGATTGCCCGCGGGAACGCGCGTCGTTACAGAAGGCCGGTGGCGATCAGCCGCCCACCCATGATCAGAAAGGCAATCAGCACGATCTGACGGAACCTGTCCTGCGAGACGCGTTCGCGCATGATCTCGCCAATGCGGAAACCTGTCAGCGTCATCAGAAGGCCAAGCAGCGACTTCACGATCACCGGTCCGGTGATCAGCCCAGAGATGACCAGCCCGGCACCAAGCGGCAGGCAGCCGGCGAGGAACAGGAACCCGGTGGTGCCGATGAACATATCCTTTGGGGTGTTTCGCGCCATCAGATACATCGCCACCGGCGGTGACCAGATGGAGGACAGCCCCCCAAGCACACCCGACACGACGCCAACGCCAAGCTGCCAGCCGCGCCCCGGTCCGACCGGCAGTGACAGACCGAACAGCAGGTTGAGCGAAAAGATCACCATCGCCACCCCGATGGCGACGGTCAGCAGGGCGGTCGGATAGTCATTGATAAACAGCGAGGTCAGGAAGATGCTGAAGAAAATTGCGGCGGCAAACCATTTATAGGTAACCATGATCTCGCGCTTGTTCCTGGCGCGGCCGAACTGGAAGGCATTGGTGAACAGGATGGGCAGCCATAACAGCGAGATGGCTTCGGTTGGCGAGATGATCAGCGTCAGCAGCCCCATCGCCGCAGCGGGAAGCCCGATCCCGAGGAACCCCTTGACGATTCCGGCAAACACAAAGATGCCGCAGACGCTGGCAATCAACAGCGGGTCAAGGCTTGGCAGAAGGGCCTGCAGGGACGTTGCGCTCACACCGCGATCCTTGCATCAACTATCGTCATAGACCAGATCATACAGCTTCAGCCGCTGGACCTTGCCGGAGGGCCCCTTCGGCAGGTCGTCGAGGACGTGGATCCGCTCTGGCGCCTTGAATTTGCCAAGTCGCGCAACGCAATGCGCCAGCAATGTCGCCTCATCGGCCACCCGGTCCGGCTTGTAACGGATGCAAGCCTCGACACGCTGGCCATATTGCTCGCAGGGAACGGCAAAGGCCGCCGCCTCGAGGATGGTATCATGCTCAAGCAACACCTCATCAACCTCACGCGGGGCGATGTTCTCGCCGCCCTTGATGATCAGCTCCTTGATCCGCCCGGTCACAAAGACGAACCCGTCTTCATCCATGTGGCCAAGATCGCCGGTTCGAAGCCATCCATCAGCGGTGATGGTGCTGGCTGTTTCCGCGGGTTGGTGCAGATAGCCCTGCATCACATTGGCGCCACGCACCAGGATCTCGCCGGTGACGCCGCGTGCCACTTCCTGCTGGGTTTCGTCGCCGATAATGATCTCGTTGCCAACAGCGACGCCGGGCGAGCCGATTTTGCGCGTGGCTGGCGGCATCGGGTTCGAGAGGATCTGTGCGCCGGTTTCGGTCAGCCCCATGGTTTCGATGATCGGGATGCCGAAACGCTCTTCGAACCGCCGGTGGATTTCCGGTGACAGCGGCGCCGACGCGGAGCGCGAAAAGCGCAGCCTGTCGCGGTCGATCTGCGGCGGCGTGTCGTCATTCAGAAGATAGGCAAACAATGTCGGGACGGCGCTGAACCAGCTGACATGACTGTCGCGAACCTGCTGCCAGAAGGCGCGCACTGAAAAGCGGTAGGGCATGACAAGCCCGCCACCCGACATCAAGGTGCCCATCACCGTCACGCACAGCCCGTTGATATGATAGATCGGCAGCACGCACATGCCTGTATCATCATCGCCGATACCATGGCCATTGACGACATTCATGCCGGCGGCCATCAGATTGGCGTGGCTGAGAACAACACCCTTCGGATTGCCGGTGGTCCCGGATGTGTACATCAACAGGCCGGCCGTATTGGCGTCTGGAGCGGTGCGCGGTGTGGCTGCCGGCGGCGGCCCGTCCGGCCATATCGGCCCATGATCCGGGTCCAGCCTGATGATTATCACGTCGCGGTCAAGACCGGCCAGCGCCTCGTCAATCAACGGCCGCTGGTCATCGCTACACAGGATTACCCCGGTACCCGAATGGTCGATGACATAGGACATCACGCGGGCACCGGCGACAAGGTTCAGCGGCGTGGCAAGATAGCCGCCAGCGGTGATGCCGGTGAAACACAGGGTTGACCAGATGGAATTCTGCGCGGCGACGGCGACGGGCGCTCCGTCGGCAAGCCCCAGCGCATCCAGTCGGCAGGCAATCTCACGCGATTGTTCCGCCGCCTCGGCCCAACTGACCGTATCACCCGTGTCAGGCGAGGTCAGCCAAACCGCATCACCAGCGGCCGCCGCGTTGGCGTCAAGCTGCGCCGCGATACTCTGTGTCATTTGCCGTGATCTTCCCAGTAATCACCGAAAATCTCGTCAAGCGACGGCTTGCGTTCGGCGATCGTACGCACGATACGCACCTGATTGACGAAATGGCGCCAGTTCAGGTTTTCGTCGATGGAATTGCCACCCCAGCTGCCGCATCCCATCGACAGCGAAAAAGGCATGCCATTGTTGAAAAAGCCGCCATTGGCGAAACAATGCGCCTGGTTGACGATCACCCGGCAGGTGCGCGCCTCCATGGCCAGCCGACGGGCACGTCCGTCATCGGCGGAATGCAGGCCAAGCGAATGGCCAGCCCCCATCACATTCTGGATGGCGATGGCCTTGTCCATCGCCGCGTCGAAATCACCGGCCCGGTGAAGCGCCAGAAACAGCGCCATCTTCTCGCCCGTCATCGGATGATCCGCGCCGATATCCTGCTGCGGCGCGACCAGAAACCTGGTGCCTTCGGGCGCGCTGTCCGCAAGACCGGTTTCGGCCAGCACGATGCCTATATCCTTGGCCAGCAGGTGCGGTGCCAGTTTGCCGTGATGCCAGTGAATGGATTCAAGTTTGGCGGTCTGTGCGTCATCGAGCAGATATCCGCCCTCGGCGGCCAGCGCGGTGACCAGCTCGTCATAAACCGAATCAACAGCGATCACGGCATTCTCGGATGAACAGGAGGTGGCGTTGTCGAACGTCTTTGAGGCGGCGATTTTTGCTGCCGCTTCGGCAATATCGGCAGTTTCATCAACGATGGTCACGACATTGCCGGCGCCGACGCCGATGGCCGGTGTCCCCGATGAATAGCCGGCCCGCACATTGGCCTGAGATCCGGTGACAAGCACCATATCGGCAAGCTGCATCAGGCGTTCGGTCTTCGGTTTTGAGGGCGGTACCGGCACCATCTGGACCAGCCCGTCAGGCAGGCCGAGCGCGGCAAGCGCCGGATGGATATGCTCAAAAAGCGCCAGCAACGGCTTCACGCCCTTTGGTGATGGCGCAAGGATGATTGCATTGCCGGTCTTCAGCGCGTTGATGATGTTGTTGACCGGGGTTGCCAGCGGGTTTGTCGATGGCACGATGGCGGCAACAACGCCCTTTGGTCGCAGAAAAGTCGACAGCCCAAGCGCGGTGTTATCCTCGATATGGCCAAAGGCGGTCACGCCCTTGATGTCACGCATCAGACCAAGCGTCTTGTTGTGGTTCTTGCGCACCTTGTCATCGGCATTGCCGAGGCCGGTTTCGGCAACAGCGAATTCGGCGAGGCGGCGGTTGCGTTCCGGTTCCATCAGGCACCAGGCCACCGCCTGGCAGGCACGATCGAAAAGCGCCTGCGATCCCATGGCCTCATAGGCTGTCTGGGCATTGCGGGCATGGGCGACAAGTTCGTCTATCGTTTCGTCGATTTGGGAGATGTCATCTGACACGGCGCATCCTTTCCAGGGCCGGGCCTGTTTAGGCTTTGTTCGAGGATGATGCGAACGCTCTATAGACGCCCGCAACCAGTGTCAATGCGCCCGCGGCAATCAGGATGGAACAGATCGGCCGAGAGAAATAGGTGCCAAGGTCGTAATGCACCATCTGCATGCCTTGGGCGAAATTCTGCTCGCCAATCTTACCCAGAATTAACCCGAGGACGATCCCGGGAATAGAATAGCCGGTACGGCGCAACAGAAAGCCCAGAATGCCAGCCCCGAACATCACCATTACATCCAGCACCAGCCCTCGGCTTATGTAAGAGCCAATGGTGGCAAGAAGCAGGATCAGCGGTGCCAGGAACTGGAACGGGATCTTCAGGAGATACAGGATGGTCTTGGTTTCGATCAGCCCGATGAACAGGATCGACAGGTTGGCGTAGAACATCGCCGCGAAAACGATCCAGATCAGATCGGGCGAGTTGTAGAAGACCAGCGGCCCTGGTTCGAGATCATGCATCTGGAACACGGCCACCATCATCGCCGTCAGCGCACCCCCCGGCAGGCCGAGCGCCAGCAGTGGGATCATCGCCGCGCCGGTGGCGGCGTTGTTGGCGGTCTCGGATGAGATCACGCCTTCCAGCTTGCCCTTGCCGAATTCTTCCTTGTTCTTCGACCAGCGTACCGCTTCGCCATAACCCATAAAGGCCGCCAGCGTGGCACCAATACCGGGAAGAATGCCGCAAAAGAAGCCGACAAGGATCGACCTTAAAACGGCAAATTTATGCATCCAGAGTTCAAGGACGGTGGGGAAGGACATGCCGACCTTCGGCGCATCAAACTGGCCTGTCGCCTTCTTTTCTGCCTGCACAAAGATTTCTGACACCGCAAAGAAACCGAGGATTGCCGGCACAAACGCGATGCCGGCGGCAAGGTCGGTAAAGCCGAAATTGTACCGGTTGATACCGCCCACCGGGTCCTGGCCGATGGTCGCGATAAGTAGGCCAAGAAGAACCGACATCCAGCCTTTCCAGATGGTTCGCCCACCAACCGAAGAGGCGACGGCAAGTCCGAAGAAGACCAGGGCGAAGATTTCCGGTGGACCGATATTGCGGATTGCCCAGTTGGCCAGCGGTTCGGTGGCCGCCATCATCACCAACGCCGATGCCACGCCGCCGATGGCTGAACACAGCACCGCCGCGCCAACAGCCTTGCCGGACTGGCCCTTGCGGGTCATCGGATAGCCGTCAAAGGCGGTAGGCGCGTTTTCCGGCGCGCCGGGGATGTTGAACAGAATGGCTGTAATGGCGCCGCCATAGGTGCCGGTACAGTAGATGACGGCGAACAGCATCACCCCCTGGGCCGGCTCCAGATCAGCGGTGAAGGGAAGCAGGATTGCCGCCAGCGTCAGCATGCTGACGCCGGGAATGGCCCCGAACAGCATGCCGCCAACGACGCCGAAAATGAAGATCGCGACGGTAAAGGGGTCGCCAAAGAGAGCGGCTGTGCCGGCGAGGAAATTTTCCACCATGTGCTTTACCAGAGCTTTTGTAGTTGGGTGTTCATTTTCAGAATGAAACCGCTGAAATCATAAAAGGGAGACACGTTGCCCTGGGGCAGGGGGGCATTGAGCGTGACGACGAACAGGCCAAGTAGGATGGCGTAGATCAAAATTGTGATGCTGATGATCCATTTCCACCGGCGCTCGCCAAACAACCAGATGACGGCGGCGATGAAGAAGGGCGCGCCCGAATACATGCCAACCGGCTTCAGGAGATAGGCGAACAGGAAGGGCGTGAACAGGATCGCGATGAGTTTGGCGAGGGTGGCGGGGTTGCTGTAATCGGTTGGCGACTCATCCGTCTCGGCAATGCCGACGCGGCCTTTCTGAATGGCTGAGCCATTCTTGAAATGATGGTACAGATTGCCAAGCGTTACCAGCATCAACAGCAGGATGATGACACGTGGCCACCCGGTGGCGCCGAATTTATAGATTTCGATCGGCTGGTTGAACTCAAAAGTGTAGCCGAAAAAAATGACCGCGATCAGCAACCAGACGCCGGTTTCGATCATGTGGGATTTGCCAAGCTGGCCCAACGATCTCTCCTTCAATCAAACCCTGAAACTCAGACTGTCGATTTCAAACTGCCGAAATAATCTATCAAACTGGAGATGATGCACCCCCGGCGCCAGAGGACGCCGGAGGCACTGATTTGCAGATGGACAGGTCTATTTCACATCCATGCCCATCGACTTGTAAACGTCGCGGTACTGGGCGACCGAACGGGTGATCAGCTCACGCGCACCGGCGGTGTCGCGATAGCTGTCGATCACGTTCATGAACTTTGATTGGTTGAATGCCTGATAGCTGTCCTGACAATAGCCACGCTGGAATGCCCATTGCAGCCACTTAACCCGGTCAGCCGGGGCATCCTTGTGGACGTAGAAGCCGCGGAACCGAAGCAGTGGATCGAAATCCATGCCCATCTCACGGTGCGTCGGTACATCAGCAAAGACGGTCGGACGTTCATCAAAGATCGTCAGGATCGGTTTGAAGTTCCCGGCATCCAGGAACTTGCGGACATCGCCAGGCTGTTCGAACAGCGCGTCAACCTGCCCGCCAAGAAGTGCGCCATAACGCGGCGCACCCTTGTCGAACGAAATCTGCTGGATTTCCATGCCGGTCGCGTCGGTGATGAATTTCATCGTGACGCGCTCCATCGAACCTTCTTTCGAGACATTGGCAATCGTTGCCTTGCCGCCCTGGGCCTTCACCCAAGCCACGAATGAATTCCAGTCATCATAGCGGGTTTCGTTGGTCCGGATGTAGATCTGCGAGAAAGTAACCTGCGAGATCACCAGCGGGATCAGATCCTCGGCCGGGTTCGGACGCGACGAGTCGAGCGCATGCGCCGACGAGGCGTCGTCGATATGCTCAAGAACGTTGTAACCGTCAGCTGGTGCCGCCATGTAGGCAGTCATGCCAACAGTGCCCGATCCGCCAGGCTTGTGGTCACGGTTAATGGCAACACCTGTCAGGCCGGTCACGCCTTCAGCCATCGCCGCGGCAACCTGTCCCGACCCGCCGGCCGGTCCGTAAGGCACGATCATGGTCAGCGCCCGTTCGGGAAAGCCGCCAGGCTTGTCCATTGAAGTTTCTTTGACCTTGCATTCAAATGCGTTGGCTGTACCGCTGACGGCCATCATCATGGTGGCAGCGATGCCAATACCGAAAAGATTTTTCATTGTTTTCCTCCGTAATCTATGCCGCCATTGTTTCCCCCGACGGCTGACGTAAGTATGAACATCATTTTCCGGACAGGCAAAGCCCAAAAAGAGTCATTTGTTGAAGCAGGTGCAGGATTCGGCCTGGTGAATGGTCACGTTGGCGCGACTTTGGGGGAGGGCTAGTCGCGGCGTGAACTCAACAGCAGGCTGGTATCAGTTTCCTTGATGCCGGGGATCTGGCGAAGGCGTGAGATGGCCGTGTCAAACGTTTCCAGCGTCTGTGTCTGGATTTCCGCGGCAAGGTCCCAGCGTCCGGTGGTGGTGAACAGCCGCGCAATCTCCGGCATGCCGGACAGCTTTCTGATCGCGGCCTCTTCCTTGTTCGCGTCAATGTTGATCAGGATCCAGCCTGATACATTTTGCTGGAATTCCTCGGCGCCTAACGTGACGGTATAGCCGGCGATGACGCCGGATTGCTCCATTTTCTTTATATGGGCGTCGATGGTGACCCGTGATGCACCAAGTTCGTGCGCCATCTGGGTGACTGACATGCGGGCATTGCGTTTCAGCAGGGCGATGATGCTGGCATCAAGATCGTTCATCAGCAAAATCCTCACTTGATACCGGCGTTGCAGGAAAATGGCCCTGATCGGCCACTGATAATTTATCAATAATCTCTAATTTATAAGAATATGATCAGGAAATAAAGTTGAGGCTTGGCAATTTACAAAGATGGTGCCTGGCCTGGTATTCAGTGGCACTTCACCCGATCAGGGTGCGCACCGTTTCGATCGTATCAGCCTCATCTGCAGGCTTGTCCCAGCGGATCCGGCTGATCCGGGGAAAGCGTAGGGCGATGCCTGATTTGTGACGCGGGCTGACATGTGCGCTGTCAAAGGCAAGTTCGACCACCAGTTGTTTTTCCACTTCGCGTACTGGCCCGAACCGGTTCGTTGTGTTGCTACGCACCCATTTGTCAAGTTCGCGAAGCTCATCATCGGTAAAGCCGGAATAGGCTTTACCGACCGGCACGATCTCGTTGCCGCGCCAAATACCGAAGGTGAAGTCGGAATAGAAGGAACTTCGTCGGCCATGTCCGCGCTGTGCATACATCATGATGGTGTCGATTATCCGCGGGTCACGCTTCCATTTGAACCAGGGGCCCTTTGGTCGGCCGGCAACATAGGGGCTTTGCCGATCCTTGATCATCAGACCTTCATAGCCATGGATCTCGGCACCTTGCAGGCGCAGGCGCGCCAGATCCTGCCAGCTCCCGAAGGGCAGGATTTCGGACAGGTCGAGCCTGTCCCCTTGATATCGGCGCATCCAGGTCTCAAGGCGCTGGCGGCGTGATGCCAGCGGCAGGTCGCGCAGATCCTCATCGCCGTCGAACAGCATGTCATAGACGCGAACGAAGGCAGGCAGATCGCGAAGATGCGTCTTCGCCGGTGTCTTGCGGTTTAGCCGCTGTTGCAGGCTGTTGAAGGCAAGCGGACGAAAATCATGGCCGACCAGCAATTCGCCATCGAGAACGGCGTGCCCGTCCAGTGCCGCAGCCAGATCGGGAAAGGCGGCGGAAACGTCATCGCCTGTTCGTGAAAAAATACGCCGGTTCTCGCCATCGAAGACAAGCTGTACACGGATGCCGTCCCATTTCCATTCGGCCTGATAATCGCTGGCGACAAGCCTGTCGAAATCACGCGCCGCGTCGATCGGGTTCGACAGCATCATCGGATGGAAGGTTCGCCCCGGCTGGATATGCGGCGCTGCGGCGTGGCCGTCCAGCCAGGCGAACAAATCTGTATAGGGGGCTTCCAGCCCATGCCAGATTTTTTCGATCTCTGCCAGATCCTGCCCACCATAGGCCGCCAGCGCGGTCTTTGCGAGGCGCGCCGACACACCGACACGAAGCCCGCCTGTTGCCAGCTTGATCATCGCCCAGCGCTCTGATGGGGTGGCGCTGTCGAGCAGGGCGGCAAGATGGCCGGCAACATCCGATTTCGGGCGTGATTCGATGCCGGCGATGAAATCGGCAAGGCCGGGAAGCGGCGCGGCAGTTTGGCCATCCGCGGGATGGGGCCAGATCAACGAAATCGTTTCGGCAAGATCGCCGACGTAATCATAGGACATCAGGAACAGCTCGGGATCGACCCGGTCCATCGCCAGTTGTCGCAGCGCCCCGGCTTTCAGGTTGGACAGTGTCAGATCGCGGGTGATGGCGGCCAGCGCCTGGCCGCGGTCAGGATCCGGCGTCGTCTGGAAATACCGCGCCATGGCCTCGATCTTGGCGTTGCGCGACGGGGTGAGGACCAGTGTCTCCAGCAATGCGGCAAACCGCTTCATTCGCCTGCATCCTCCTCGCGGCCCTGCATGTAGAGAGGTTCGGCCTTCAGGCCGCGTGACCGACACCAATGAACCAGCGCGTCCTCGCGGCCATGCGTGACCCATACGGTGTCAGCGCCGGTTGCCGTGATGGTGTCGGTCAGCTCGTTCCAGTCGGCATGGTCGGAGATCACCAGCGGCAGTTCCACACCGCTCTGCCTGGCGCGTTGCTTGATCGTCATCCATCCCGATGCCTGGCAGACCACCGGGTCGGGAAGGCGGCGCGCCCAGCGGTCACGCAATGCCGAGGGCGGCGCGATGACGATGTGCCCGGGAAAGGACGCCTTGTCGCGGTCGAGGGCCCTTTGCAGATTCCCCAGATCGATCCCCTGGCTGGCATAATAGGCGCACAGTTTTTCCTGCGCGCCGTGCAGGAAGATCGGCGCGTCATGCCCGGACTCGCGGATCAGCTTGATCACTCGCTGCGCCTTACCCAGCGCGTAGGCCCCGATGACGTGACAGCGTTGAGGCTGCGCCGCGACCGAGGCCAGAAGCCGGAGAATTTCCTGCCCCGGGTCCGGATGCTGGAATACCGGCAGCCCGAAGGTCGCCTCAGTGACGAACAAGTCGCAGGGCACAAGTTCGAAGGGCTGGGCGGTGCTGTCGGCGTGCGTCTTGTAGTCACCGGTGACGACCGCGACCCGCCCGCCATAGGCAAGTCTGACCTGCGCACTGCCAAGGATGTGCCCGGCGGGAAACAGGGTGATCGTCACAGGCCCGTCAACAAG
>CBFHNZ010000030.1:10549-27191 GCA_965657415.1 Puniceispirillaceae bacterium (SeqCode)
GGTATGCCGAAATCCAGCGCCTGGAAGGACCCGGCGCAATTTGCACCATAACGCTGCTTCATGATGGCAATTGTCTGCGGTGTCGCCAGCACATGATCGTGCCCTGGCCTGGCATGGTCGGCATGGCCATGTGTGATGATCGCACGCCGAACCGGACGAGGCGGGTCGATATAGGCATCGATCGGCTCTATATAGAGTTCATGGTTCAACCAGTTCATGACAGTAAATATAGGGACCTGCCGGCGCGCCTCCAGTCCCACCCGCTGACAGGATGGCTGCAGCAGCGCGGCTGGCACTGGTTCGACCACCAGATTGAGGCGGCCGAACACGCGCTGGCGCGGCGTGATGTTGTCGTCTTCGCGCCAACCGGTGCCGGCAAGACTCTGGCTGGTTTCCTGCCTTCTTTTCTTGATATCAATGAACGCGGCTCCACCGGTCAGCTTCACACAATCTATATTTCGCCTCTGAAGGCGTTGGCGGTCGATGTGCATCGCAATATAGCGGCCCCGATCGAGGCGTTGGATCTGCCGGTGACGTTCGAGACCCGTACCGGCGACACCCCGCAATCGCGCCGGCAGCGGCAGAAGAAAAAACCGCCCGATTTTCTGATGACAACGCCGGAATCGCTTGCCCTGCTGTTGTCCTATGAGGATGCCGCAGCCTATTTCAGTGGGTTGCGATATGTCATCATTGACGAACTCCACGCCTTTTTCGACAACAAGCGCGGTGATCTTCTCAGCCTCAATCTGGCGCGGCTTGGCACGCTGGCCCCGCGGATGCGGCGGATCGGTCTGTCGGCGACAATCGACAAGCCGAAGCTGGCGCGTGACTGGCTGTGCCGGCGTGGTGGCAGGATCGTCACGGCGGCGCAGGCGGTGGCACCGGTGATCGACATCCTGCAGACGGAAAACCGCATTCCCTGGTCGGGCCACATGGCGCGCCATGCGCTGGATGAGGTCTATGTACAGATCGCCGGTGCGCGGATGAGTGTCGTGTTCGTGAATACACGGGCGCAGGCGGAATTCGTCTTTCAGCGCTTGTGGCAGTTGAATGACCGCAGTCTCAGGATCGCGGTGCATCACGGCTCGCTGGAACGCGAGCTTCGCCGCAAGGTCGAGGCGAGGATGGCGGCTGGCGGCCTTGACTGCGTGGTCGCGACAAGCTCGCTTGATCTCGGTCTTGACTGGGCCGATGTCGATCTTGTCATCCAGATAGGCGCGCCAAAGGGGGTCAGCCGCCTGCTGCAACGCGTCGGGCGGGCCAATCACCGGTTGAATGAGCCAAGCCGCGCCATTCTGGTGCCGACCAACAGGTTCGAATATCTGGAATGTGTCGCCGCCCGGACCGAGATCGCCCATAACAGGCTGGATGGCGCGCAGTTCCGACGCGGCGGCTTCGATGTGCTGGCGCAACATGTCTTTGGCGTCGCCTGTAGCGGGGCGTTTGACCCGGAGGCGTTGTATCAAGAGGTCATTCGGGCAGCGCCCTATGCCGATCTGGGCCGGCAGGAATTCGATGAGGTGGTGGGGTTCGTCAGCAATGGCGGCTATGCGCTGGCGGCCTATCCGCAATATAGCCGGCTGACGACACTGAAGGACGGTATGATCGCGCTTCGCGAGCCACGGATGGCACGGCAATACCGGATGAATATCGGCACCATCGTCGAATCACCGATGATGAAGGTGAAGCTCCGCAACCGCACGCTTGGCAGCATTGAAGAGAATTTCGTGGTCAATCTGTCGCCGGGTGACACCTTCCTGTTTGGTGGGCAGGTGTTGACCTATGAAGGCATTAGCAACGCCGCCGTCATGGTCTCGAAGGCGAAAGGTGGCGAGGCACAGATCCCGAGCTATGGCGGTGGACGCCTGCCGCTGTCGACCAATCTGTCGCTGGCCGTCCGGCAGTTGATCGGCAGCCGGCGCGCCTGGGCCGAACTCCCCGAACAGATCCGCGACTGGCTGGCACTTCATGGCAGCCGCTCTGCGCTTCCCGACGCGAAGACGCTGCTTGTCGAGATTTTCCCGCATCGCAAGCGTTACCACACTGTCGTCTACAGTTTTGCTGGCCGTAATGCCAACCAGACACTGGGCTTTTTGATGCTGCGGCGGATGAAGCGCGCTGGCCTGCGCCCGCTTGGCTTTTCGATGACCGATTATGCGCTGGCGGTCTGGTCGCTGAGCCCGCCGGAGGAGGTGGAAAACCTGCTGAACCCGGACATCATGACCGAGGAATTCGAGGAATGGCTTCAGGACACGCCTTTGCTCAAACGCCTGTTCCGGGATACCGCGATCATCTCCGGGCTGGTTGAGAGGCGCCATCCGGGTCAGGTCAAGACAGGCCGCCAGATCCTGTTCAGCTCGGACCTGATATATGACGTGCTGCGCCGGCATGAGCCGGATCATATTCTGTTGAAGGCGGTGCGGCGCGACGCCATGCAGGGTCTGATCGATGCCGGCAGGCTGGCTGAGACATTGCAGGAAATCGCTGGAAAAATTGTCTGTCGGCACCTTGATATGATATCGCCCATGGCAGTGCCGGTGATCATGCAGATTGCCCGCGAAAATACCGTTCACAGTGACGATGGCGATGCATTGCTGTCGGACATGGAAGAGGACATCATACGCGCCGCCAATGTCGAATCGATCCACTGATTTCGCCGGTCACGGCTTTGATCTGCACCCGTCAGGGGCGCTGTTCTGGCGTGATGCGTCATTGCTGATTGTCGGCGACCTGCATCTGGAGAAGGCAAGCTCCTATCACCGGTCGGGGCAGTTCCTGCCCCCCTATGATACCGCGCAGACGCTGGCGCGGCTGGCGCGGGTCATCACCGAACTGACGCCGCGGCGGCTGTTGTTTCTTGGTGATGTGTTCCATGACGGCGCGGCCTGGATGCGGATGGCGGCGCAGGACCGCAAAGCCCTGTCAGACATCACCGACGCGCATGACTCGATCTGGGTCGAGGGCAATCATGACCAGAGTTTTGTGCCCCCCGGCCACAATGCCTGCCTCGCGCATGAAGAGGGTGGGATTGTCTTTCGCCATATCATGGATGAGGCGGACCAGCGGCCCGAGATCAGCGCCCATTACCACCCGGCCGGCGTGGTCAGCCATCGCGGCGCGCGCCTCAGGCGGCCCTGTTTCGTGCAGGCGTCCATGCGGATGGTGGTGCCGTCGTTTGGCGTGCTGACAGGCGGGCTTGATTGCCGTGATGCGGCGCTGGCGGCGCTGCATGGCAAGACAACAAGGCTGTTTCTTCTGGGAACAGATAGCGTCTTTGCCGCGCCGCCGGGACTGGCCCCCGACCCTGGACGGCGGCAACGCCGACGCGGCACCGCATAGGCATCAAAGCCCGTCGATGGCGCGGCGAAGCTGTGGGGCAATGGGGGCGTCATCGGGAAGGCGGGCATAAAGCTCTTCCCACAGGGCGCGGGCGTGATCGAAATTGCCGGCCTGGCGGGCAAAATGTCCCCTGATATAGAGACCCTCCGGGCGCGCCGGGTCGAGGCTCTCGATCCTGCCGATAAGCCGCTGTGACGCTTCGGTGAAGCCGGGTTCAAGCTGTGCCACGACCATATGCTCCAGCGCCGACAGCTGGGCATCGATATCTTCCGGGAGGGCGTCGGCAAGCCCGACCAGCGCTGCCTGGGTATCTTCCACCTGTTCCAGCACCTGATAGGCGCGGATCAACCGACGCCAGCCGGCAACATCCTCCGGTTCCTCAGCCAGCCGGGCGGCAAGTCCCTCGACCATCCCGGCAATCATCGCCGCGCGGTCCTCTTCACTCATCGCGGCGGCGTCGGCAATCGCCTTTTCATCCGGCCCGCTTGGGGCCGGGGCGATCCGGTCAGGATCAATCCCGCCGGACCGCGCGGCATCGGCGATATTCTCGGCCAGCAGTGTCATCCAGGGCGCATCGGACGGTGACAGCGTCTCCAGCCGCCGCCAGATGGCGACAGCGGCGGCATAATCCTCATCCTGATAGGCGGCAAGACCCGACAGATACAGGGCCCGTGGCTCGGTGGGGCTGGCGGCCAGAATTTCGGCAATCAATTCGCGTGCCGGCAGCGTGACCTGGCCATCGGCGGCGCGGGCCATCGCCTCGGCCCGCAGAGCGCGGATGGCAGGATCGCCATTTGCCAGCTTTTCGGCCTGTTCCAGGGCCATGATCTCGGTTGCGCTGTCGGTGCCAGCCGCCGCCATGGCAAGCTGCAGCCACGCGCCGACATCCTCAGGGGTTCGCGCCACCTGAGCGCGCGCCTGCCTGAGCGCGGCATCGCGGCCCTGCGCGACTGTTTGCGCCTGTTCGGCGGCGGCGGCAATCTCGGCCCCGCGCTCGGCCAGCGGGCGTGATGGCAGATCGGCGCGGCCAAGTATGAGATAAAGGCCGAGACTGGAGGCCATCACAAGGCTGGCAAGCGCCAGCGCGATGCGCGCGTCGACACGCCTTTCAACATTCCTGTCCGTAGGGGCGGTTGGGGATGTGGAGCTGGAATCATCCTCATGCGCGTCCGCCTCATCCTCCTCCTCACGCCTCCAGCGTCCGGCCAGCATGATGGCCAGCCCGCCAAGCACGATGACAGCCGGCGCGCCCCACAGGATATAGGTGCCGGGAGAGACAGGCGGGTTCAGCAATACATAATCGCCATAGGTCGCGCGGATCGAGGCAAGGACTTCATCGTCATCGGCACCGGTTGCCAGCTGTTTGCGCACCTCGATACGCAGATCGCGCGCCAGTTCGGCATCGGAATCATCAATCGACTGGTTCTGGCAGACAAGGCAGCGAAGCTGCTGTGACAGCGCCCGTGCCCGTGATTCCAACGCCGGGTCTGCCAGCATTTCCTCTGGCGTGATCGCGGTGGCCGGCAGCGGCGCGGCCATTAGTGCCAGCAGCACCGGCACCAACATCAAAAATGCAAGGTCGGCTCTCACAATGCGGGACGGACCGCGTATCATGGCAGCCTGCCAACCGCCGGCAACAGCACCTCGTCAAGAACCCGGCGGTCAATCGGGCCAGCATGGCGGAGCAGGATCGTGCCGCCAGCATCGACAAGAAACGTCTCCGGCACCCCGTAGACACCCCATCTCATCCCGGCATCGCCATCACGGTCGATGCCAATGGCGGCAAAGGGATCGCCGTAATCGGTCAGGAAGTCACGCGTGTCCTCGGGCCGGTCCTTATAGGCAATGCCAAAGATCGGGATCTCTTCGGACAGCAGCGCAAGTGCCGGCGCCTCGGCGCGGCAGGGCGCGCACCAGCTGGCAAAGACATTGACGAGAAAGGCCCGGCCGGCAAAGTCACTTGCCGATACGCGTTGTCCCTCGTCAAGCAGGCTTGGCAGCATCATTGCCGGGGCGGGCTTGCCAACCATTGCCGAGGGAAGCTGGGATACATCACGATCGCCGCGCAATGTCGCCAGCAGCGCTGCCGTCGCGAACCCCGCCAGAACCAGAAACCCGACCAGCGGGATGATGAAGGACAGGCGTGGCCCTTTCATCTTGCTGCTATCAGCCTTGCTCATGTCGCCGTCCGGACGGAACTTGCCAGCACCTGCGTGCGTCGCTGTCGGCGGCCAAGGGCGGCCATCGCGCCGCCAATGGCCATCAGCCCGGCACCAGCCCAGATCCAGCTGACAAACGGTTTGCGGTAAAGCCGCAGCGTGTACCCGCTGGCAGCATCTCCATCGCCGAGAACGGCATAGTCATCACCGCCGATGCGCGGCCGGATGGCGGCCTCGGTGGTGGTCTGGCGTTCGGCGTTGTAGAAACGTTTCTCCGGCATCAAGAAGGCGATAATATCGGTACCGTCACGCACTTCGATAATGGCGGTTTCGGTGACGTAATTCGGTCCCTGACGGGCCTCCACGCCGCGAAGCGTCATCGTCTTGCCGGCAACTTCAACGCTGTCGCCCGGCAAGGCACGAACAATCACCTCGGTCTGGAACAGGCCGTTGCCAAGTGCGCCGACCAGAAACACCACCATACCGGCATGCGCCGTCCACATGCCCCAGACCGGCATGGGCAGCGCCGCCGCGCGGGTGCCGGTGCCGGTGCGCCACGGCTTCAACCGGTGCAGGATATCGCCGCTGATGGCCAGCGCCAGCCACCCGAGAAGGCCAATCCCGGCAACCCCGGCGGCACTGATGTCTGAAGCCACCATAACGCCGACCAGCATCGCGCCCAGCGCCGCCGCCGCCGCCAGGCCAAGGCTCATGCGAAGTGATGGTAGCGTGCCGCGGCGCCAGGCCATAAGCGGTCCCAGCGCCATCGCCACGACAAGGATCGCCATGATCGGGTTGAAGGTGGCGTCGAAATAGGGCGGACCGACGGTGATCCGCGCACCTGTCACCATCTCCAGCGCCAGCGGATAGAAGGTGCCGACAAGCACCACGATTGTCGCCACCGTCAGCAGGAAATTGTTCAGGATCAATCCGCTTTCCCGGCTGATCAGGACATGGTCTTCACGGGTGGCAAGCTGTGGCCCGCGAATGGCGAACAGCAGCAACGGCACGCCGATGGCGGCAAGCAGGATGCCGAGGATGAAGACGCCGCGCGCGGGATCACTGGCAAAGCTGTGAACCGAGGTCAGTAGGCCGGACCGCACGATGAAGGTGCCGACAAGCGACAGCGAAAAGGCGAGGATCGCCAGCAGCACGGTCCAGCTTTTCAGCCTGTCGCGCTGTTCGACAACAATGGTCGAATGCAACAGCGCCGTCGCCGCCAGCCACGGCATCAACGAGGCATTCTCCACCGGGTCCCAGAACCACCAGCCACCCCAGCCAAGCTCGTAATAGGCCCACCAGCTGCCAAGCGCGATTCCGGCTGTCAGTGCGCACCAGGCGGCTGAAATCCAGGGCCGGACATGGCGTGCCCAGGCGCGGTCGATGCGCCCCTCGATGAGGCCGGCGACGGCAAAGGCAAAGGCGAGCGACAGCCCGACATAGCCGATATAGAGTGTCGGCGGATGCAGGGCGAGTCCTGGGTCCTGAAGGATCGGGTTCAGTCCTCGCCCATCAAGAGGCGTCGCATCAAGGCGCGCGAACGGGTTCGAGGTGAACAGGGAGAAGGCAAGGAAACCGGCGGTGACCATTGCCTGAACGGCAAGGGTGCGGACCTTCAGCCCGAAATCCATCTCGCGGCCGCGCATCGCCAGCATGGCACCGAACAGCACCAGGATCAGGATCCACAGCAGCAGCGAGCCCTCATGGTTTCCCCATGTGCCGGAAATCTTGTAGATCAGCGGTTTCGTCGAATGCGAATGTGCGGCGACAAGGGCAACCGAGAAATCGGAGGTGACAAATGCCGTCACCAGTGCCGCGAAGGCGATGCCGACACCAGCCGCCATGAGCAGCGTTGCCGGTGCGGCGAGCGCGGTCAGGCTGGCAAGGCCGAAACGCAGCCCGACCAAGGGCAGAATGGCAACGCAGAGCGATGTCATAAACGCCAGAATCAGGGCAAAATGACCAAGTTCGGTGATCACCGGGGCGGCTCGTCAACGGATGAAAGACAGAAAGCCAATAGATATCACGGGGGCCCGCATTGAACAAACCACCCGCGACATTTCGCTAACTTCGGTGGATGGCACCCACGCGACTAACCCAAGGATGCGCGTTGTCAGGAAGAGCGCACATGTGGCAATTTGTCACTTTGGTGACAATGCTGGTGCCTCTTCCCGTTTGGCGCATTCCGGTTCGGCGTATTCCAAGTGTCGGATGGCGTTTTTGGGGCATGGCGGCGCTGAATTTCGCCTAACCTGATCTGATCTCATTCTCCCTGTCAGAATGTCGAGGTTCCTCATGGCAGCCACATCATCAGCCAGCTTATCGGGCACATTGCGGCCGAACATCGTCCTGATCATGGCCGACCAGCTGGCACCGCACTTCACCGGTGCCTATGGCCACCCCGTTGTCAGGACTCCCAATCTTGATGCGCTGGCGGCACGCGGCATGCGCTTTGATGCCGCCTATTGTAATTCGCCGCTCTGTGCCCCGTCGCGGGCCAGCTTCATGACCGGCCAGCTTGTCAGTCGCCTCGGCACCTATGACAATGCCAGCGACTTTGCGTCGTCGGTGCCGACCTTTGCGCATTATCTGCGGCAGGCCGGTTATCGCACCTGTCTTGCCGGACGCATGCATTTCGTGGGCCCGGATCAGCTTCACGGTTTTGAGGAACGTATCACCACGGATGTTTATCCGGCTGATTTTGCCTGGGTGCCGGACTGGCATAATGCCGATCAGCGGATTGACCGTTGGTATCACAATATGGATTCGGTGTTCGAGGCCGGCAGCGCGGTCACCGCTTTCCAGATCGAATATGACGAGGAAGTGGGATTCGCCGCGCGGCGCCGGCTGATGCAATATGCCTGTGACCGCGACAGGCCGTTCGCGCTGGTCGCCAGTTTCATGAATCCGCACGACCCCTATGTGGCACTGCCGGAATTCTGGAACCTCTATGAGGATGACGGGATCGATATGCCGGAAACCGATGGCGGCACCGTGCAGACCGACCCGTTCTCGGCCCGTGTTCTCGACGGGATCGGTGCCAGCGCGGTCACGACATCGGCGGCGGATATTAGGCGGGCGCGGCGCGGCTACTATGCCAATGTCTCCTATTTCGACAGCAAGATCGGTGAGATCGTCCGCACGATCGAGGAAATCGGACAGCTCGACAATACGATTTTCATCGTCACCTCAGATCATGGTGACATGCTTGGTGAGCGCGGACTGTGGTACAAGATGAGCTTCTTTGAACATTCGGCGCGCGTGCCGCTGGTCATGGCCGGCCCCGGCATCACGGCCGGCAGCATCGACAGTCCCTGTTCGCTGATCGATCTGCTGCCGACGATGCTGGATTTCGCCGGCGTGGCCGACCTGCCGATGGGCCAGCCTGTTGACGGGCGTTCGTTGGCACCGATGGCCCGCGGCGGGAATGCGGATGACGGGGTGGCGATCGGCGAATATTGCGCCGAGATGACGGCAAACCCGGTCTTCATGATCCGCCGCGGTCCTTGGAAATATATCCATTGCGATGCTGACCCGCCGCAGCTCTACAATCTTCAGGACGATCCGTGTGAGCGGACGAATCTGGCATCGGATCCAGCCTGCGCCCACATTGTTACGGGTTTTGCGGCCGAGGTCATAGAACGGTGGAACAGCGCCGCGCTTCGCGACGCCGTCATTGCCAGCCAGGCGTCTCGCCGTGTTGTCTTCGACGCAATGCAGGTTGGCCGGCGTACCGACTGGGATTATACGCCGCCGCGTAACGCTGCCGACGAATATGTCCGCAATCACATCGACTGGACCGTCGCAGCGGCGCGAACGCGGTTTCCGCCGCCTGATGAATGAGGGCAGAGCCGTGACCCCATGGCCTTGCCTCGACAATCATGGCCTGATGCTGACGAGGAGATACCTATGCCGTTGACGAGTACGCATTGGGGCACATATGAGGTTGCCGCCAGCCATGGCAAGGTGACCGGGCTGACGCCCTTTGCCGAGGATCGCGACCCGTCACCTATTGGGTCTTCGCTGGCCGAGTTACTCGATCACCCGACACGCATCAGGCGGCCGGCGGTGCGGCGTGGCTGGCTTGATAACGGGCCGGGGCCGGCTGGCGGCGCGCGCGGTGGTGAACCGTTTGTCGAGGTTGGCTGGGACGAGGCCGAGCGGCTGGTCGCGGCGGAGCTTGACCGGGTGCGCACAGAACATGGAAACAGCGCCATCTATGCCGGGTCCTATGGCTGGGCCAGTGCCGGCAGGTTTCACCATGCGCAAAGCCAGATCCATCGCTTTCTGAACGGCATTGGCGGCTACACAAGATCAGTGAACACCTACAGCTACGCCGCCGCCGAGGTGATTGTGCCGCATGTTCTCGGCAGTTTCACCAGATTGCTGCCACAGCATACGAGCTGGGCCAATGTCGCCCGGCATTGCGAGATGTTCGTGGCCTTTGGCGGGCTGGTGCTTGGCAACGGGCAGATGGGCAATGGTGGCACCGGGTGTCATGTCCAGCGCGAGGGCTTTGCCGCCGCCGTTGCGGCGGGCGTCGAGTTCATCAATATCTCGCCGCGCGCGCTCGATCTCGAGGCGCCAGCAATGCCGCGCACCATCCAGCTACGCCCGAACAGTGATACCGCGCTGATCCTGGCGCTGTGCCAGACCCTGCGCGCCGAGGGGCTGGCCGATGACGCGTTCCTTGCCCGCTATACCGTGGGGTACGCTGAATTCGGTGCCTATCTCGATGGGCAAACTGACGGCATCCGCAAGGACGCGGCATGGGCCAGCGGCCTGACCGGTGTCTCGGCTGACCAGATCCAAGGCCTTGCGCGCAAAATGGCGTCGAAACGCACATTGGTGTCGATCAGCTGGTCACTGACCCGCCAGCAATATGGGGAACAGCCCTTCTGGGCGGCGATTTCGCTGGCCGCGATGCTTGGTCAGATCGGCACGCCCGGCGGCGGCATCGGGTTTGGCTATGCCATCGCGAACTATGTTGGCAACAATGTTGACCATGTTCCCTATGCGGCCCTGCCACAAGGCAAGAACAGCGTTGCCGATTTCATACCTGTGGCACGGGTCAGTGACATGCTGCTGAATCCGGGGGCGGGGTTCGACTATAATGGCGGGCGCTACAGCTATCCGGATATCCGGCTGATTTATTGGGCCGGTGGCAACCCGTTCCACCACCATCAGAACTTGAATCGGCTGCAACAGGCATGGCAGCGGCCCGACACGGTCATTATGCATGACTGGTGCTGGAATGCCACCGCCAAGCGGTCTGATATCGTGTTGCCCTGCACGACGATGCTGGAACGTACCGATATCGGGATGACGCCGCGCGACCCCTATGTCATCGCGATGACAAAGGCGCAGGCGCCGGTCGGCGAGGCACGCGATGACTACGACATCCTGTCCGGTATTGCGCGCGCCATGGGATGCGAAGAACGGTTCCGTGAAGGCCGTTCGAGCGAGGAATGGGTGCGGCATCTATGGGACCAGTCGCGCTGTCGGGCGGCCGACCGCGGGGTTGATCTGCCGGCTTATGAGGATCTGGTTACGGCTGGATATCACCGCAACGCCACCCCACTGGAGGAGCCGGTGCTGTTCGGCGCGTTCCGCGCCGATCCCGAGGCGAATCCGCTGCCAACACCAAGTGGCAGGATCGAACTTTTTTCCGAAAGAGTGGCGTCATTCGGCTATGCCGATTGTCATGGCCATGCCACCTGGAACGAACCTGACGAGTGGCTTGGTGCTGCGACAACGGCGCATCCGCTGCATCTGCTTGGCAAGCAGCCGCGCAACAAGTTGCATTCACAACTTGACCCGGGCGCGCATGCATCAGCTGCCAAGATAGGCGGGCATGAGGCAATCGAGATCAACCCCGATGATGCGGCGATGCGCGGTATCAGCGATGGGGATGTTGTCAGGGTCAGCAATGATCGCGGGGGCTGCTTTGCCGGCGCCGTCATCACGCCTGGCATGATGCGGGGCGTGGTCATGATGAGTACCGGTGCCTGGTTTGACCCCTGTCCCGAAACCGGGATGTGCCGGCATGGCAACCCGAACATTCTGGCACCCGACCTTGGGACCTCGAAATTGTCACAAGGGCCGGCCGCGCATAGCTGCCTCGTCGAGGTAACGCGTTTCGAAGGTGATAGCCCGGCCCATGAGGCTTTCTTGCCGCCAAAGTTCGTATCACGTGATTGATTGAGTGGTGAAGCCTAGCGTTGGTTCATGACGATAGCCTGGCAATGACGGTGGCTGGGTCGGGCCGGGTGCGTTCCATCGGCGGTTTAACCTTTTCCCCGATATAGATGAAGCCGGCGATGCGATCATGCCCGACCGTACCACCAAGGGCCGCCAGCATGCTGTCATTATAGGCATACCATTCGGTCAACCATTGCGCAGCATAGCCGAAGGACTGTGCGGCATACAGCACGGTCGTACACACCGCGCCGGCCGAAAGCTGCATTTCCCACGGGTCGATCTTCGGGTGGTCGACCGGTGATGAAATCACGGCAATCACCACATCGGCGCGCTGCAGGCGACCTGTCTCGATGGCCTCAACCTCTGGCTTGGCGTCTGGGTTGGCGGCGATGAATTCGGCATGGATCACGTCACGATCCAGCCGTGCGCGTGCCTCACCGGTGATCACGACAAGCTTCCATGGTTTCAGCGCGCCATGGTCCGGCACACGGATGCCGGCATTCAGAATCCGCTCAAGATGCGCCGGATCGACACGGCCTGGCTGCATGGTTTTGGCGGTCACCGACCGGCGGGCTGCAAGAAATTCGATAACGCTGCTCATGGCATTTTCCACTGACTGAATAGAGGTGCGCCAGCATCAGGAATTTCGCCGCCGGACGCAAGAGCCGGATGGCCAAAGCGGGCCGGAAGCAAAAAAAAGGGGCCCACGGGCCCCTTGATTCGATGTTGTGCAGGCTCGTTTGGAGGTCTGCTCTTCTAAACGTCATGCTCTTCCATGGCGGCTTCAACAGCATCACATGTGGCACCACCACCGCCAGCGACGCAGCTTTCATAGCTGTCGAACTCGGTGATGGCGTCCATCGCGCCCTCGATCTCACGAAGATCATTCAGGAAAGAATCAACCTGCTCTGCCATCCCGCTATCCACCAGATCCCCAAGATCTTCAATGAAGGCGTTGGCTTCGCCTTCCGGCATGGCCTTGATGACGCTGTTTACCGCAAGGAGATTATCGATTGAGATGCCGGTCTCGGCAGACATGGCTTCGATTTTCTTCATGATCTCTGGATTGATGGTTTCAATGTCACCGTCGGCAAGAATTTCCTCGACGCTGATACCGGTCTCTTCCGAAATGTCGCTGACAGCGTTGACCTGCTCGAAGGTGACATCGTCATTGCCTGTCAGGTCCTGGACAACGGCATTGCCGATGATGCTGATCTGCGATTCTTTTGGCAGGCCGCGCAGGTCATTGATTGGGATGAAGGTTACGTCCTCGCCAACAACGACAAAAACATTGTTGCCTGTGATGCCACCAACATCACCTGTGGCCTTGGCTTTCTCGACCAGGCGGTCCATCTGTTCGGGGGAGGCGCCCTGATATGTCTTGCCATCTGATCCGAGGACCTCACCTTTCTTGAAGGTAAGCGCATGGGTCTGGGTGATGGCCACAAGGCTGAACGCGACGCCAATCAAAAGGGATTTCATGTTACTTCTCCTGTTAAATTTCATTTATTATTCTAAATAATGAGTGAAAGTGCGCTTAATAATTCAAATAAATTATATCAGAATCGTCTTATATTCAACTAATCATGCCAAATATTAAAAAATATTTCATTTGGCCCAAGCGATGCCATACGGATTTTCAGCTTGTGAAGTGAGGTCATGATCGCCACTCTGGCCTGGCATGACCGGGCGCCGGGTGAAACGGTGCCGGTCGGTCCTGGGGATGGTGGCGAAGATGCGGATTGCACGGCTTGAGACATTTGCAACGCCCGATGTGGGCTTTGTGAGGGTGACAACCGATGGTGGCGAGACAGGGTGGGGCCAGATGTCGACCTATCATGCCGACATCACCGCACAGGTTCTGCACCGGCAAGTTGCCCCCTGGGTTCTCGGCCGCGTCATTGACGCTGATGACCCGGTGGCGGATTTCCTTGATCTGGCGGCGTTCGTTCATGAGCGTGAGCATAAGTTCCCAGGCTCCTATGTAAGGCGGGCGCTTGCGGGTCTTGATACCGCGCTGTGGGATCTTCTCGGCCGGATGGCTGAAAGGCCCGTTGCCAGCTTGATTGGTGGTGGTCCCCGGCGGGTGCGGGCCTATGCATCATCGATGAAGCGCGATATCACGCCCGAGGACGAGGCCGAGCGGATGTGCCGCCTGCGCGATGAGCGCGGGTTTGATGCCTTCAAGTTCCGGGTTGGCGCGGAATGTGGGCGCGGCATGGATGAATGGCCTGGCCGTACCGAGGCGATTGTCCAGATCGTGCCGCGCGCGCTTGGCGATGGCATCGTCAAGATGGTCGATGCCAACAGCGCCTTTGACGTGCCGCGTGCCATCGAGGTGGGCCATATGCTGGAGGCGAACGGCATCACCCATTATGAGGAGCCATGCCCCTATTGGCGGCCTGATCTGACGCGTCAGGTCACGCAGGCGCTGGCGATCGACGTAACCGGCGGTGAGCAGGATTGTGATATGCGGCACTGGATCGAGATGGCCGAAACACATGTCGTCGATGTGATGCAGCCCGATGTGATGTATATGGGCGGGCTGACGCCGACACTGGCGCTGGCCCACATGCTGGCCGATATGCCGACTGCTACGCCGACTGGTGCTGGGTCGGACGGGCGCGGCTATCCCTGCACCCCGCACGCGGCGAACCTGTCGCTTGTCACCATCTGCACGATGCATCTTCTGACCGCGATCCCGAATGCCGGCCCGTATCTTGAGCTGGCCATCGAGGGGGCGGATTATTACCCTTGGACCGAGGGCCTGTTCCGCGGCGACCCATTCGCCGTCGAGGGCGGGCATGTCACCGTCACCGACACGCCGGGATGGGGGGTCGAGATCGAACCTGACTGGCTGGCCGCATCGCAGCATGCCGAGAGTGTGTGGGACGGCACAAAGCCTGTCTGCGAGGATTTCCCGCGCCGGTCCATCGGCGCCTGAACCGCGGCGCCGGCCCTACAGACCGTCCACCCGGGCGATGCCGATGCCGCTTTCGCCGCCGCCGCAATAGGCAAGATAGACCTGACCGTGATCGAGGAACAGTGCCGGGTCACGAAGCTCGTTCATGCGGTCCATCACCGTTCCCATTTCCGATGGTTGAGCTGGCAGATCGCCGCCCTCCCATCCCGGTGTCGGGCGCAGCAATTCACGCACCGGGCCGAACCGCCAGTCGGTCCAGCTGTCGGCAGGCATAATTTCGCAATGCAGCAATGCCTCCGGCGCATCGCCAATTCGCGAGAAGGTCATCTGCAGCCGGCCCTCATATGCAAGGATATGGCCGTGTCGTATTTGCCTTTCGGGTCCGCCGGTCAGGTGCGGCGGCAGGATTTCGTGCGGTGCCAGATCAAGCGGCCCGGTCCAGTCGCGGGCCCGTGCCAGCCGTCCCTCCCACATCGCCAGATACATCACCCCGTCCAGCCATGTGGCGCGCAGATAGGACGGTCCGACCAGCGGTGTATGCGGGGTGAAATTCATCCCGTCATCACTGAAGGCAACGCGGCTCTGCTGGTCGCCGTCGCGAAGCAGCCCGTGATAGAACATCACGATCCGTCGCCGGTCTGCGTCGATATGAACATCCGGCGAGGCGATATGCGCATAGAGATAATCGCCCTTCAGACCCGCCACCCAGTCGGGCTGTGGCAGCGCCGGATCGAAGGGTGGGTCGACAGGCTCGAACAGGCTGTCGGCAAGCGCCAGCACCGGGTCGGGATGCATGCGCCACGGGCCAGCCAGATCGTCGGCATAGGCAAGGCGGATCGATCTGCCCTTGTGATGCCCGAAATAGAGATGAAAAGTGCCGCGCCGCCCGGCCGCCCAGTCCGGCATCCGCACAAGTGACGGCCCGTTGATGTTGGCCAGCGCGTCAGGCTCCAACCCGGCAATCTCGGAAGGGGTGAACATGTCGGCGGCGATCAGCGGCCCGCCGCCCCGATCATCGGTCAGCCGAGTCACCCGGCCAGTGAAGGGCCGGATATCCGGGCCCGCGAAGGGCCTTTGATCCTCTGGCCTTTGATCCTCTGGCCTTTGATCCTCTGGCATGACTGTATCTTCCCCAGGATGGTCGGGTGGATGGCGAAAACCCTGCGCCGGTTTGCAGGGTCTGGCAAGGGGGTGTGGCACAGGCTAGGCTGGAGGCCCGCATGAAGCCGCACCAGAAAGCCGGCTACGAGGGGGCCGGCGAGCCAAGCCCGGCAGAGACAGAGGAGTCGCAGACCCATGACAACGCTCTATGTGACCGGCGCCGGCGTCAGCGCTGATAGCGGCATCCCCACCTTTCGCGGCGAGGATGGATACTGGACCATCGGGTCGGTCAATTACACGCCCCAGGAAATGGCCACCCGCCAGATGTATGACTCCGACCCGGGGCAGTTCCTGCTGTGGTATTACCGGCGCTTTGCCGCCTACCGCCATGTGCCGCCGAACGATGTGCATCGCTGGCTGGCCGCAGAATGCAATGCGATCGAGGGTAACGGCACACCACGGGCGCGGCTGATCACGCAGAATATCGACGGTCTGGACGGGCGCGCCGGCAATGCGGATTATGTCTGCATCCATGGGCGGCTGGACATGATGACGCTGTATGATGACCAGATGGCGCTGCATGGCCGGGCCCAGGCGGCAGCCGCGCAGCACGGGAATGTCTTCGATGGTGCGGGTCTTGATGGCGGGGTGGTGGTGCCGGCGCCGTGGGATGATGTGCCGGCGGCGCTTCGTGACACCGGCGCGGCAAGCGACGATCCGGCCATGGCAAGCGATGCCGAGATGATGGCGGCGCTGCTGAAACTGTGCCGGATTGACGGGGGGTCCGGCGCGGCGCGACCGGCGCGGGGCGTGTCGCTAAAGCCCTATGTTCTGCTGTTTGATGAGTTTTACACCGATCTCTACCGCATGGGCACGGCCGAGGCGTGGATGCAGGCGGCAAGCCGGATGGTGTTCATCG
>CBFHNZ010000031.1:0-26961 GCA_965657415.1 Puniceispirillaceae bacterium (SeqCode)
TGTGGGGCTGCAATTTAAAGAGGGAAGAATGGCAAATACGAACTCGAAGCCCGCGAAATCGGCCACCGATCCGCGCGAGGTGGGTCGTCGTGACTTCATTGTCGTTGCGACCTATGCGATGGGGGCCGTCGGGGCGGCGGCTGTTGGCTGGCCGCTGATCGATCAGATGAATCCGGCGGCTGACACGCTGGCACTTGCCAGTACCGAAGTCGATGTCTCGAAGATCGCTGAAGGACAGGCAATCACCGTGACCTGGCGTGGCAAGCCGGTGTTCATCCGCCATCGTACGGCAGACGAAATTGCCCGGGCCAACGCCATCGACAGCGCCGACCTGCGGGACCCGCAGGAAGACGAGGCGCGGGTCCAGAAGCCCGAGCTTCTTGTGCTGGTCGGTGTCTGCACGCATCTCGGCTGTGTGCCGCTCGGCCAGAAGACCGGTGAGGTCAAGGGCGAATATGGCGGCTGGTTCTGTCCGTGCCATGGCTCGCACTATGATACCTCGGGTCGCATTCGCAAGGGGCCGGCACCAACCAATCTTGAGGTGCCACCCTACTCCTTCCTTTCCGACGCCGTAATCCGGATCGGCTGATCCGTCTGTTCTGCTGGAGGCTATAGGTTCCATGTCTGCTGAAAAATTTCCAAATCCCGTCGTAAGGTGGATCGATCATCGTCTTCCCATCTTCTCGATGCTGGACCATGAAAAATATGATTACCCGGTGCCGAAGAACCTGAATTATTTCTGGAATTTCGGTGTCCTTGCCGGTCTGGCGTTGGTGATCATGATCGTCACCGGCATCGTTCTGGCGATGAACTATACCGCGCATGTCGATCATGCGTTCAGCTCGGTCGAGCGCATCATGCGTGATGTCAATCATGGCTGGTTGATCCGCTACATCCACATGAACGCGGCAAGCTTCTTCTTCATTGTTGTCTATATCCACATTTTCCGCGGATTATACTACGGCTCCTACAAGGCGCCGCGCGAGCTGTTGTGGATGCTCGGTGTCGTGATCTTCCTGCTGATGATGGCGACAGCCTTCATGGGTTATGTGCTTCCCTGGGGTCAGATGAGCTTCTGGGGCGCTACCGTGATCACCAACCTGTTCTCGGCAATCCCGCTGGTTGGCGAGAGCATCGTGACCTTCTTGTGGGGCGGTTTCTCGGTCGATAACCCGACACTGAACCGTTTCTTCTCGCTGCATTATCTGATGCCGTTCGTGATCGCCGGTGTGGTCGTGCTGCATATTATCGCGCTGCACCGTTTCGGGTCGAACAACCCGATCGGCATCGACGCCAAGGGGCCGCAGGATACGATTTCCTTCCACCCCTATTACACGATCAAGGATATGGTCGGCATCGCGATGTTCCTGCTCTTGCTGGCCGTTGCGGTGTTCTTCTTCCCGAACGCCATGGGTCACCCGGACAACTACATTCCGGCGAACCCGATGCAGACGCCGGCGCATATCGTGCCCGAATGGTATTTCCTGCCATTCTACGCAATTCTGCGTGCGGTGCCGGACAAGCTTGGCGGTGTGCTGCTGATGTTCGCGGCGATCTTCGTGCTGTTCGTCCTGCCATGGCTTGATCGCTCGCCGGTCCGCTCGGCACGGTTCCGGCCGGTGTTCCGGATCTTCTTCTGGCTGCTGTTCATCGACTGTATTGCACTCGGTTATCTTGGCGGCAAGCCGGCGGAAGGTGTCTATGTCTTGGCGTCGCGTGTGGCGACAGCCTGGTACTTCCTGCACTTCCTGGTGATTCTGCCGATGCTCAGCGTCTTCGAAACAACAAGGCCACTGCCGAAATCGATCTCCGAACCGGTGCTGGCGACGGCGAGAGGAGCTGCCTGATGCGCAAGTTTCTGATTGCATCCGTAACTGCGCTGGCGGCCCTGATCGGGCTTGCCGGTCCGGTCCAGGCGGCCGGTGGCGGTGATGTGAAGCTCGTCTCCGGCGAGTGGAGCTTTGCCGGCCCGTTCGGCTATTTCGACAAGGGCGCCATGCAACGTGGTTTTCAGGTCTATCGAGAGGTCTGTGCCGGCTGTCATGGTGTGGAGTATCTGGCATTCCGCAACCTTGCCGACCTCGGCTATAACGAGGCCGAAATCAAGGCCATTGCCGCCGAATATGAGGTGATGGACGGTCCCGACGATGAGGGTGAGATGTTCATGCGTCCGGCGCGTCCGGCCGACCTGATCCCAAGCCCGTATCGCAACGACAATGAGGCCCGCGCCAACAATAACGGTGCGTTGCCGCCTGACCTGTCGCTGATTGCAAAGGCTCGGGCAAATGGGGCCGACTATCTGTATAGCCTGCTTATCGGCTATGAGGATGCCCCTGAAGGCACCGAGGTGCCCGAAGGCATGTATTACAACAACGCCTATTCGGGGCATCTGATTGCGATGCCGCAGCCGATTTATGGCGATGATGTCGAATATGCCGATGGCGCGTCGACGACGCCTGAGGGGCTTGCCGCGGACGTGACCCACTTTCTGATGTGGGCGGCCGAGCCGAAGATGGAGGTGCGCAAGCGGATTGGCGTTGCCGCCGTGTTCTTTTTGTCGATCTTCCTGATCATGTCCTACATGGCCAAGCGCCGCGTCTGGGCCGACCTCCATTAAAGGCCGGGTTCCGGAGTAAGCCAGAGGACACCGTTGAACAAAAAGCCCCCGGTCGATGGCCGGGGGCTTTTTATGGTTGGTGTTGGCTGCCGATGACGCGGCCCATTGCGCTGGGAAAGCAAACCGATAAGGTTGCCTAGCCGCACACTTGGTCAAGAAACGCCAGGGTGCGCTGCCATGCCAGCGCCGCCGCATCACCATCATACTGGCCGCGGGCATCGCAATTGAATCCATGGTCGGCCTCGTAGATATGCGTCACCACGGCAGGGTCGGCGTCGGCCTGTGCCTTGGTGAAGATGTTGACACCTTCAATCGGAATGGTTTTGTCACGGGTGCCGAAATGCGCCAGCACGGGACAATGTGATACCAGTCCGGCTTTCGACGGCAGCTCACCCCCATAATAGGAAACTGCACCGGCGAGACCGGTCAGACTTGTCGCGGCGCGCCAAGCAAGTGAGCCGCCCCAGCAGTAGCCAACCACCACCACCGGCCCCGCCGAGGCAGCAGCGCTGATCGCCGCTGACACGTCGAAAATGGCGTCATTATCCACGGCGGCCTTTAGCGCCAGACCACGATCACGCCCATCCGCGTCATAGGCAAGTTCGATCCCGCGATCAGACCGGTCGAACAGCGCCGGCGCGACAGCGTAATAGCCTGCCTCGGCAAAACGCCGTGGCAGGTCGCGGATATGATCATTGAGTCCGAAGATTTCCTGCAGCACGACGACGCCGCCGCGCGCCGTTTCGCTGTTGCCGGCTACAGCGGCATCAAGGGTGTGGCCGTCCTCAGCGGTCAGTTTCATCATCTGCGTCATTTTGACACCTCTGTGGGCTTTTTTTTCTTATTACACATTGAAGCGGAAATGGAAAACATCTCCGTCATTCACTTTGTAATCGGCACCCTCAATGCGCAGCTTTCCGGCGTCGCGGGCCGCGGATTCGCCCCCACAGGCGACATAATCCTCGAATGACACCGTTTCCGCGCGGATAAAGCCACGCTGAAAATCGGTGTGGATCACGCCGGCGGCTTCAGGCGCTGTTGCGCCTGCTGCCACAGTCCAGGCGCGCGCCTCCTTCGGACCGGCGGTGAAGAATGTTAGCAGCTGCAAAAGCCCGTAACCGGACCGGATGAGACGGGCCAACCCGGCCTCTTCCAGTCCCAGCTCGGCAAGGAACATTGCCTTGTCATCACCGTCGAGCTGCGTGATCTCGGCCTCGATCGCCGCCGAGACAACGACATGTGCCGCGCCTTCGGATGCGGCATGGGCAGCGACGGCGGCTGAGTGCGCATTGCCTGTCGCGGCCTCTGCCTCGGCGACATTGCAGACATAGAGAACCGGCTTTGATGTCAGCAGTTGCAGCTGTGGCAGCCGACGTTCCTCATCCTGCGTCAGTCCGCTGGCCCGCCTGACCGGCACACCGTCGGCAAGCTGTGGCAGCAGTTTTTCCATCAGTGCCAGATCGCGTTTCGCCTCGACATCGCCGCCACGGGTCTTTTTGACCAGTGCCGTCATCCGGCGTTCCAGCGAATCGATATCGGCCAGCATCAGCTCGGTGTCGACCGTGTCGGCATCGCGAAGCGGGTCAACCGTACCGTCGACATGCGTGATGTCGGTGTCCTCGAAACAGCGCAGCACATGCGCGATGGCATCCACCTCGCGGATATTGGCAAGGAACTGGTTGCCAAGACCCTCGCCCTTCGAGGCACCGCGCACCAGCCCGGCAATATCCACGAACTCCAGCTGTGTCGGGATCACCGTGGCCGAGCTGGCGAGCCGGGCCAGCTCGTCAAGCCGCGGGTCCGGGACGGCGACACGGCCGGTATTCGGCTCAATGGTGCAGAACGGGTAGTTGGCGGCCTCGGCCGCGGCGGTTTCGGTCAAAGCGTTGAACAGCGTTGATTTGCCAACATTCGGCAGGCCGACAATTCCGCAATTGAATCCCATCAGGCTGTCTCCTAGCTGCCGTCTTTATCTTGTGTGTCTGGATCCTGTATGTCCGGTTTCGGCGCCGGGGCCAGATGGGCAACACGGCTCATGAAACCACCCTCATCATGTGCTGTCAGCCGCTCGCCCTCGCTGGCGATGGCGTCCAGAAGGCGGGTCAGCCATGCCTCGCGCTCGGCCATCATGAAATCCATCAACACCCATTTCCGGATATCTATTTGTGATCCTGGGATCACCTGTTCCGGACGGCCAACGCCGATCCGCACGCGCCAGTAATCCTGGCCAAGGTGGCGGTCGATATCGCGGATGCCGTTATGCCCGCCATGCCCACCGCCGCATTTGACCCTGATCCGGCCAGCCGCCAGATCGATCTCGTCATAGAAGACAAAAATATCAGCCGGAGGGATTTTGTAGAATTTGGCGATGTCGGCCACCGGTCCACCGGACCGGTTCATGAAGGATTGTGGTTTGACCGCCAGCACCTTTTCGGTCCCAACCCGACCTTCGGCAATCCGGTTGGCGCCCTTTGTCTTCCAGCTGGAGAATCCATACCTTGCGGCAATGGCATCCACCGCCATGAAACCGACATTATGCCGGTTGCCGGCATAGTCCGGACCGGGATTGCCTAAGCCTGCGAACAGCAGCATCTTTCGCTCGATTGCTGAAAAGCATGGACCGGACGTTGCCGCCCGGTCCGATCTGAACATGGTGCGGGAGGCTTATTCCTCTCCGGAATCGCCGGCCTCTTCCGCGCCCTCGTCACCATCACCATCTTCATCCTCGTTCTTCACGCCGCCGCCCGGTGAGGCCAGCGTGGCAACGGTGAAGTCACGATCGGTGATCGTCGGGGTCACACCGTCGGGAAGCGGGATAGCGCTGATATGGATCGAATCACCGATCTTTACACCTTCAAGGTCAATGGTGATCTTCTCGGGGATTGCGGTGGCCGGACAGTTCAGCTCGACCTCATAGCGGACAACGTTCAGCACGCCACCAACCTTGATGCCGGGGCATTTATCCTCATTGATGAATTCAACCGCAACCGCAACCGCCACCATGGCGCTCTGCGATACCCGCAGAAAATCCATATGCATGATGTTGTCAGACACCGGGTGGAACTGAATATCGCGTGCCAGCACGGTCGACTTCGTTCCAGCGACATCAATCTCCAGCAGACGGCCGTAAATGCCGGGCTGGTGAACGATCTTGGTCACTTCGCGGGATTCCATTGTGATTCCCACGGGGTCCTTCTTGTCGCCATAGATGACGGCAGGGACGAGGCCTGCGCGGCGTGCCGCACGGGCGGACCCCTTACCGACCCGTTCGCGCTCGGAAGCGCTGATGGTTGTGATATCGGACATTGTACTTGCTCCTTGCTCTACAATGCACTGCGCCTCCAGGGGTGCGCAGCAGCGCGTGGTATAGGCCCATGGGCCCCAAAACTCAAGCGAAAAGCGGGGATTTGCGGCGGAGAGCCGGATCAGAACAGCGTCGATACCGACCGTTCTTCATTGATCCGTCGGATGGCCTCGCCCAGCAGCGGTGCCACCGACAGGTGCCGGACATTGCGGGCCACCCTCACGGCCTCGGTGGCCGGGATCGAATCCGTCGTCACCAGCGAGTTCAGCGGCGAGGCGGCCACGCGGCTGACCGCGCCGCCCGACAGCACGCCGTGCGTTACATAGGCATCGACGCTGAGCGCGCCGGACTCGATCAGCGCAGCAGCGGCATTACACAGGGTGCCACCGGAATCGACGATATCATCGACCATGATACAGTGCCGGTCCTTCACATCACCAATGATGTTCATGACCTCTGACACACCGGCTTTCGGGCGACGTTTGTCGATGATGGCAAGATCGGCGTCAAGACGGCTGGCCAGCGATCTGGCGCGCACGACACCGCCGACATCAGGCGACACGATCATCACCTGGCCATTGTCATAGCGCGAACGGATGTCCTCGATGAAGACCGGCGCGGCGAACAGATTGTCCGTCGGAATGTCAAAGAAACCCTGAATCTGGCCAGCGTGGAGATCAATGGTCAGCACCCGGTCGGCTCCCGCCGAGGTGATCAGATTGGCAAGAAGTTTTGCCGAAATCGGTGTGCGGGGACCTGATTTGCGATCCTGCCTGGCATAGCCGTAATAGGGAAGCACCGCCGTCACGCGGCGGGCCGAACCGCGGCGCAGCGCATCAAGCGCGACCAGCAATTCCATGACATTGTCATTCGCCGGGAAACAGGTCGATTGGATGACAAAGACATCCTCGCCCCGGACGTTCTCGCCAATCTCGACGAAGACTTCCATATCGGCGAACCGGCGGACATCCGCTTTTGTCAGGGGAACATCTAGATATGTAGCAATCGCTTCGGCAAGCGGGCGATTACTGTTGCAGGAAAGGATTTTCATCAATGACCTACTGGATAGAGCGTCGGAAGTGACACCCGCCATCCTTGTGAACCGACGCCTGTAGATACCAATGCCTCGGCAGGCGGGCAAGAACTTAACAGGTATTTTGTAACAGTTTCGTAACTTTTCACGGTTGCTGGCAGTCAGCCCATGAAGCAGCTGGCCAGCATGCCGACCGCCAGAAGCCCAAGAAAAATATAGAGATGTGGCATTCTCTTCGCCTCGTTCCTGAATGGGATTACGCGTCTGGCAGGGGCAGTGAAATCACGGCAATCTGACGCCCGCAATCTGGGTCTGCCGCATGCGTTGCGCGCCTGTGCGAAAAATAATCCAGGGAATCGGGATCATCTGTCCGATTGCCAGTGTAGGTGTCAATTTCGCAATCATGAATCTGGTCAATCCTGGCCCGGTCAAGCTGCAATCTGACAAGCCTGGCAAGATCAAAGCGCAGCTTGCCGGGGGCATCATCGACAAAACATGTCGCGGCACCGGCACGGAGGTCTGGCGCCACCTGCGCCAGAACTTCATCCCGCATTTCCACGCCGACCTGATAGCTTGGCTGGCGGATCGTCGGGCCGATCAGTGCCGTAATCGGACCCGCGCCGGCAGCCCGCATGCTGTCCACGGTGCTGCCGACAATGCCGGCCGCAGCGCCGCGCCAGCCGGCGTGGCAGGCGCCAATGACATCACCACCCTCATCGACCAGCAGAAGCGGCAGACAATCGGCGGTGAGGATCGTCAGGCCCAACCCGCGGCATGTGGTGACCAGCCCATCTGCCCGCACAAGCTGGTTGCGATCTGCGGGTGCGCCCTCGCTGACCATCGCGACATCAGTGCCATGGACCTGATAGACGGCCGCCAGCCGGGCTGGCGCCAGACTCATCGCGGCGGCAACGCGGCCCCGGTTTTGCGCCACAAGGGCGGGGTCATCCTGCGCGCCATATCCGCAATTGAGGCTGGCAAAGAGGCCGGTACTGACGCCGCCATCTGCACCGAAAAATCCGTGCCGTGCCCGCGCGGTCGTGGTTTTGTGATGCAGATAGGGGGCAGGGGCGCCGGCAATCCTGAAACCTGTCATGTCATGCCTCGTCGCCGTCAAAGCCTGGCGGCATTCCCGCCCCGGGCGGCACCAGCAATGCCGCCTTGAATACCTCACCCATCTGGGCGGGGCTTGTCAGCCTGTCAATGGCCGCAAGCAGGGCGCGTCGTTCTTCCGGTACGGCATGCTGGGCCGCCTGTTCGGCGCGTGTGGCCAGCCCGATCCGCATCAGAAACCGGCCCTGCGGCACGGGCCCGATAAGGCGCGCCCCGGCATTGGATGCCGCTCTGCCGAGGGCCGCAAAATCGACCCAATGCGAAATGTCGCTGTCACCCGGCGCCGCGAACAGATCAACCGGGCGATGGTCGGCGACCGCCTGCAGGCTGTCGCCGGGGTTGCCGTGCCGACCATAATCGACAATCAGCACGGCGCCGCCCCGACGCGTCAGCGCCCGGGCAAGCAATGACATGATATGTGATGCCTGCGGGCACAGCTCGGCCACCATGCCGTCGGTGGGTGCAACAGGCAGGTCTGGGTCGATATCATTGGCCGCCACGCCGGTCACAAACCCCAGATGGCCATTACGCAGCCCGACCAGGCGGTGGCGCCACGCCCCGTCATCAAAGACCATTTGCGCGGCCGGAAGAGCGTCGAAAAACTCATTGGCAATGCCGAAAATCGGCCCATCACTGGCGGCCAACGCCGATTCGACATCATCATGCCAGCCAGTGACCGTATTCGCGCCAAGGACCTCATCCTGCGCGTGGCGCAGTACCCGGCTGGTCTCGACCAGATGCAGCGGCAACTGGGCAAGGTCCGGCATCAGCCGGGCCCATACACGCCGCATGTCCCGCATCAAGGTGCCACGGCCGGGGCCAAGCTCGATCACCGTGCCCTCGGCCGGGGCGGTGTCGCAGGTGCCGGTGATTTCATACATATGCGCCAGATACAGCCCGCACATCTCGCCGAACAGGCCGGAAATTTCCGGCGCGGTGGTGAAATCACCGCCCCCGCCAAGCGGGTCACGGCTGTGATAATAGCCTGCCCCCCCGACGCCGCCATTTGTCCCAAGACACATACCCATATAGTCATCGACACCAATCGGACCGTGTTGGGTGATATGTCGGTGCAGCAAATCGGCAAGGCCGGCGGGCTCGGTCATTGTCATCGGCCGCGCCGCCACAGGATCCAGCCGCCTGCCGCCAGCATTGGCAGGCACAGGATCTGACCCATCGTTGCCAGGCCAAGCACCAGCCCCAGATGCGCGTCGGGCTCGCGGACATATTCGATGACAAATCTGGCAAGCCCGTATCCAAGCAGAAGAATGGCCGTCAGGGTGCCGGTGCGGCGAAGCCAGCCGCGACGCCAGCCGATGAACATGGCGATGCCAAGCGCCAGCCCTTCCAGCCCCGCTTCATAGAGCTGGCTTGGATGCCGCGGCATCCCGTCGCTACGCGGAAAGACCATGCCCCAGGGAAGGTCGGTCACCCGGCCATACAGCTCGGCATTGATGAAATTCGACAGCCGGCCGAGGAACAGACCGATAGGCAGCACCATGGCGACACGGTCGCTCACCGCCAGAACCGGAATCTGCCATCGCCTTGCGAATATCCACATCGCGATCGTCACGCCGAGAAGCCCGCCATGAAAAGACATGCCGCCCTGCCAGACCTTGATGATTTCTGCCGGGTTGGCCAGAAAGAAGGCCGGATTGTAAAACATCACATAGCCAAACCGGCCGCCGAGAATCACCCCGAGCAGCACATGGTTCAAAAGTGAATCGACACCCTCGACCGGCATCGGCGGCACCGGGGCGGCGGAATGTTGGCGTGCCTCATGGCGCAGGATCCAGTAGCCACCAAGAAGGCCGACGATATAGGCAAGCGCGTACCAGCGGATACCGAACCCGCCAAAATTGACCAGGAAAGGATCGAATTCGGGAAGAATAATGCCGCCATTCATGGGTCATGCCTCACAGAATTTCTGCAGGTCGGGAGTACGCATCGCACAGTATCGTATTCGGTGCCGGCGTGGTATTGGAAACAGCATCGAGACACCATACATCAGATACGGACATCAAGTACGGACATCCGATATGGGATGCCGATCAGAACTGACAGCAATGTTGCGGGAGTGACCCATGCAAGGCCGATCACGTTTCATCTCCGATATGGCGCAGATGGCCAATGGTGCCGCCTCGGCCCTTGGCGGCCTTCGCGAGGAGATCGACAATATCGTGAAACAACGCACCGAGCGCAGCCTGAACGCGCGCGGTCTGGTGACGCGTGAGGAGTTTGACGCGCTGCGTACCCGTCATGATGCCGTGGCGGCCCGTCTCGCCGCCCTCGAATCGCGCCTTGCCGAACAATCTGCCAGCCCCAAAAAGGCCGCAAAAAAGGCCGCAAAAGCGGTTGGCAACCGTACCAGGGCGGCAAAGAAATCCTGAACCAGGCCGCGGCGGCTTGCTCCTGATATATCTGTTATTTTACCCGCCTTTGCGTGACTGGCGAACATCGCCCGTGAAGCTGTTGTTTATGCGCCATTTCCTGGATTTATCCACAAGTGGATGTGGTTTGGTCATGCAGAAACCACAAAATATTGTGTTGAAAGCCCCGACGGGATGCGGCATTTTCAAAAGGTAACCCCCTGCCGAGGATGCCCGCCCCATGGCACCAACCCAAGCTTCCATAGACCTGACGCTGGCCCATCCGATCGACCTTGTGTCGCGGTTTGTCGCGCGCCATGACTGGCTTTTGCGCCAGCAGGAGCATGATGCGCTGCTGGCGGAAATTCCGGGGCAGTGGAGCCAGTACCAGCTGGCGGTCTCCTGGCAGGACAGGGACGAGGCGCTGCAGGTTATTTGCCGTATCGACGTGAAAGCCAACCGCGATCAGGTTGGCGAACTGGCGTTGCTGGCGGCGCTGTTGAACCAGCAGCTTTTCATTGGCCATCTGGCGCTCGACATGGCAACCTGTGAGCTGGAGCTTCGGCATACGCTGGCGCTTCGCGGTGCTGGCGGGGCGACGCCTGAACAGGTGGAAGATGTCGTCGACATTATGCTTGGCGAGTGCGAGCAGGTGTATCCGGCCATCTACCAGGTGGCCAGTGGGGCGCTTCCGGCAAATGACGCCGCCACGGCCGTGATGATGGTCACCGAAGGGGAGGCATAGCGCGCCGGCGCCGTGTCCTGACATCGCATGAAACCTCTGATTACGCTTATTGGCTGCGGCAAGATGGGCAGCGCGATGCTGCGTGGCTGGCTTGCCGATGAAAATCTTGACGCGGAATTCGCGATCATCGAGCCGATGACGGAGCCTCTTGGCTGGACGGACGGCCATGACAATGTCCGCCTCTATGCCGGTATTGCCGATGCCGCCGCAAAAGAACGCACCGCGCGGATGATCGTGATGGCGGTCAAACCGCAAATGATGGATGAGGCCATTGCCGGCCTTGGCGCGCTTGTCGGTACCGACACCGCCTTCCTGTCGATCGCCGCCGGCATTCCGACGGGCTGGTTCCGGGAGCGCCTCGGTGCCGAGGCGATGGTGCTGCGCTCGATGCCGAACACGCCGGCTGCCATCGGCAAGGGGATCACGGCGCTGTTCGCCGGTGATGCGCCGGCCGATCTCGTGATGCTGGCGACAACATTGCTGTCGGCGGTCGGCACAGTGGTGATGCTGGATGATGAATCCCTGATGGATGCCGTCACCGCGGTGTCGGGGTCCGGGCCGGCCTATGTGTTCCTTCTTGCCGAGACGATGACGGCCGCCGGCATCAAGGCCGGATTGCCGGGCGATCTGGCGCGCCAACTGGCCGAGGCGACCGTCTCCGGTGCCGGCGCATTGATCGAGGAGTCGGACGATCCACCATCACAGCTGCGGATCAATGTTACCAGCAAGGGCGGCACCACGGCGGCGGCGCTGGCGGTGCTGATGGCCGAGGATGGGCTGGAAGCCTTGATGGCCAGAGCCGTCCTTGCCGCGCGTGACCGTTCGGTCGAGCTTGGCAGCTGACGGATCCGACAGATTGATTGCGGCTTGATCCGGCCCGCGACTGGCACCATGTTCGGGGGGTATCTGATTGCGAGGGAGCGGTCCAATGCCAGCAAGCGAAACGCCAGCCATGATGATGGACAGGCTGTCCGATGCCGCCTGGGTGATGCTGGCCGACCACGCCCCGCGGGCAATCCATATTGACGATGTTGCCGATGCCGCCGGTGTCGCACCTGCGGCAGCACGCGCGGTGGCCGGCAGCATGACGGCGCTGATCCTGCACAAGCTGCATCGGCTTGACCGGCAGGCAGCATTGGAAACGCTGGCCGATATCGAGGATGCCGGCAATGTGCCGGTGCGTGACAAGATCATCGAGGCGTTGATGCATCGTTTCGAGGTATATGCCCCCTTTCGCCAGCAGGTGGCGCAGCTGGACATGGCGGCGCGGCGCGATCCGGCGCTCGGGTTGCGGTTGCTTGATTCGCTTGTGCAGGCAATGCGGATGCTGCTTCGCATGGCTGGTGACGATCTGGCCGGCTTTCAAGGCGAGGCGCGGCTGCGCGGTGTGGCCGGTGTTGCGATGATGGTGGCCAGGGTCTGGCAGGTTGATGACACGTCTGATCTGTCGACGACGATGAAGGAAATCGACCGGCGTTTGGCAATGGCTGAGGAGTGGGGCCGCACATTGCGCGTGCTTGGCGATGAGCCTGAAGAGGATGAAGGTCGCGAAGATAATGTCGCTGGCGGCGAAGCCCCGCTTGATCAGAGCCCGGACGGCCGATACCAGTAGCCGCGCCACTAGCGCTTCACAACCACTGCCACACCCCCCCCAAGCGGAACGATTGATGAGCCAGGACGACACAGCTTCCCCGACCACAACATTCGATGATTTCATGAAAATTGATATCCGATGCGGCACCATTGTCGAAGCGGTTCCGTTCCCGGAGGCCCGCAAGCCAGCCTTCAAGCTGGTGATTGATTTTGGCGCTGATATCGGCACCCGTAAATCATCCGCCCAGATCACCGAACTCTACAATCCTGAGACGCTGGTCGGGAAAAAGGTGATGGCGGTGGTGAATTTCCCGCCCCGCCAGATTGGTCCGTTCATGTCCGAGGTGCTGACGCTTGGTGTTGCCAATGCTGGCGGCGAGGTGGTGTTGGTGGCACCTGATAAGGACGCCCCCAATGGCAGCCGTCTTCACTGATGGCTGACACTGGCCTCAGACTGGCAACTTGACGATTACCCGCAGACCGCCAAGTGGCGCGTCATCAAGTATCAAATCACCGCCATGGCCCATCACGATATCGCTGGTGATCGACAGGCCGAGACCGGTGCCGCCGGTCTGACGATTGCGCGAGGTTTCTAGTCTGACAAAGGGCCGCAGCGCGTCGGCGCGGCGCTCGGCCGGGATGCCGGCACCATTGTCATCAAAGGTGATCGTCACCTCGTCATTGCGATAGCTGGCCGTCACCCGCGCTTGCTGTGAATAGGCCATTGCGTTGGAGATGATATTTTCGATCGCCCGGCGGATGGCCTTGCGCCTGAGCGGGAAGACAGGCAGGGCAGGTGACGGTGCTTCAAAGCTGATGTCAAATGCATGGGTGTTGCGGGTCTGCGTGACCATCCTGTCCAGCATCGCCTGAAGGTCGGTATCCTCGGTCGGCTCCTCCCCCTCGCCGGCAGCAAAACTCAGATAGGCGTCGATCATCCCTTCCATCTCGGCAAGATCGGCGCGGATGGCGTCTGCATCCTCGCGGTCACTCATCAATTCGAGCTGCAGACGGATACGCGTCAGCGGCGTGCGAAGGTCGTGGCTGACACCGGCCAGCATTTCCGTCCGCTCATTGAGCTGCCGCATGATGCGATGACGCATGGCCTGAAAGGCGCGGCCTGCAAGCCGCACCTCGCGCGCACCTTCCAGCCTGTAATCAGGTGCCTGACGGCCAAGGCCAAGTGCCCGTGCAGCATTGGCAAGCCGCAGGATCGGCCGCACCTGACCGCGCATGAACAACAGCGCAATGGCAAAGAGCAGGATTGAGGAACCGAGTGTCCAGCCGAAAAAGGTCCAGCTAGTCGAGGAAAAGATCCTTTTGCGGCTGGCATAGATTCGCAACACACCGGGGTTCAGCGCCAGATCGACGAAGACAAGATGCGGATCCGATTCCAGATCGGCATGCCAGTCCTGTGTCAGCCTGACGCCAAGCTCATAGCGCAGCATTTCCTCAGCATAACTTGTCGGTGGGGTGACATTGCGTCCGACAAATTCAGCCTCGGCATTATACTGGACGGGAAAGGAGAAATACTGCCATCCGGTCTGCTGGATCAGCTCGATCGTGGGTTTGTCGGGCGTCTCGCCAAGCCGGTCGGCAAGAAGGCTGATATCGGCGGCGAGCTGGCCCGCCATATGGCGTGTGACCGTGTCCCAATGTCGGTCATAGAAGATGAAGATGGTGATCACCTGTACCAAAATCATCGGGACGAGGATGATCGACAGCATTCGTCCGAACAGCGTTTTTGGCAGATAGTTACGAAGCTGCATTATCGTCTCCTGCCGGGCTGTCGGTGCGAAGCAACCAGCCCTTGTTGCGGACGGTCTGCAGATAGACCGGATAATGTGGGTCAGGTTCGATCTTGGCCCGCAATCTGGCCACGGCGACATCGATTGAGCGGCCACGCATGCTGCTGTCCATCGCCTCGGTGATGTCATCGCGCGAGAGAACCTTGTCGGGCGCTTCGGCAAAGCTGGCAAGCAGCTTCTGCTCGGCATTGGTGATATGGATGCGGCCCGTGCTGTGCATCAGGATGCCGGTTGTCCGATCGAAACTGTAGGGGCCGAAGGTGATGGTCTTGCTTGGCGCGGCACGCTGCGCCGCGGCGCGGCTGAGAATCGAGCGGATCCGCAGGACCAACTCCCGCGGCTCGAACGGTTTGGACATATAGTCATCGGCACCGCTCTCCAGCCCGGCGATGCGGTGTTCGGTTTCTGACATGGCGGTCAGGAAAAGGGCTGGCACCTGATTGCCGCTGCGTATATCGCTGAGAAATTCCAGCCCGGTCTCGCCCGGCATCATGATGTCGACGATCAGCAGGTCGAAAACAAACCCATTGAGGAGCTGGCGTGCCTCGCTGGCTGCGCCAACATCACTGACCCGGAATCCGCTTTCCTCGAGGAAGCGCCGCAACAACAGTCGCAACCGGTCATCATCGTCAATGACGAGGATATGCTGCCCCTGCAAGGCATCAATGCCCATCATGCGCGTATGTCCTGCCGGTCAATCATCCTGCCGCGTCTTTCGTGCATGGCCAAGCGCACTGACCTGACGTTGCGTTTCAGAATCGAGCAGCCCCTCAAGGACCCTTTGAAAGCCTTCGACGGCATTCATCCCGGCATCCCGATACGCGTTGGCGAAACGACGCCCCTGAACCTCTGTCAGCCGCGATTCCAGTGCCGTGCCGCGGTTGGTCAGATAGAGAAGCCGCTGGCGCCGGTCATCAGGGCCGGTTTTCTGGACAACATGGTCTGTCTCGACAAGTGCCGACAAGACGCGCGACAGACTCTGTTTGGTGATTTTCAGGATCGCCAGCAGCTCACTCACCGTGATGCCGGGGTTGCGACCGATGAAATAGATCGCGCGGTGATGCGCCCGGCCCATATTCTGCTCAGCCAGGATCGAATCCGCCTCGCCGGTGAAATCCCTGTAGGCAAAGAACATCAGCTCAATGCCACGCCGTAGTTCCTCTTCACGCAGGAAAAGAGCCTTGCCGATGGGTTTTATGTCAGCCATGTTGACCAATAATCCGAGACGATGGTACCTTATGATCTGATTACCACACTAAGGCCGGATTGGAACTAAATTTGCGATCCGGGTCGCGCGGCGCGGTGGGGCGTGCGCGCTGGAGGAGATGACGATGGCCTTGATTCCGTTTGATGATCGCGACGGCAGCATCTGGCTGGATGGCGAGATTGTGCCATGGCGCGATGCGAAGACGCATACGCTGAGCCACGGCCTGCATTATGCCAGCCTTGTTTTCGAGGGTGAGCGCGTCTATTCGGGGACGATTTTCAAGGGTCGTGAACATACCGAGCGGCTGCGCAATTCCTGCAAATTGATGGATTTTGACATTCCACTCAGTGACGACGAGGTTGATGCCGCGAAGATGGCGGTGATCGAGGCAAACGGCATTACCGACGGCTATGTCCGCGCATTTTGCTGGCGTGGGTCCGAGATGATGGCCGTGTCGGCGCAGATGACGACAATCCATGTCGCCATTGCCGCCTGGGAATGGCCAAGCTATTTCGACCCTGAGACAAAGATGAAGGGCATCACGCTCGATATCGCGAAATGGAAGCGGCCGTCGCCTGAATCCGCACCTGTCCACGCCAAGGCAGCCGGTCTCTACATGATCTGCACATTGTCGAAGCACGAGGCCGAGAAGAACGGGTTTCAGGATGCGCTGATGCTGGATTACCGCGGCCACATCGCCGAGGCCACCGGTGCCAATATCTTCTTTGTCGATGAGGCGGGAGTGATCCACACGCCGATCGCCGATTGCTTCCTTGACGGGATTACCCGCCGGACCGTCATTGCGCTGGCCGAATCAAAGCAGATGAAGGTGGTGCAACGTCACATGGCACCCGAGGATATGGCCAGCATGAAGGAATGTTTCCTGACCGGCACGGCGGCCGAGGTCACACCTGTCTCGAAGATCGGTGATTACAGTTTCACCCCGGCCGAGGTCAGCCGCCAACTTGTCGACGGGTATGAGGATCTCGTGCGGGGTCGGATCTCGCTCTGATGATGCCGGTGACGGGCTCTTTGCGTCGCTAGCTGGTCCAGCGTTTGCGTGCCATATCGTCGCTTTCACGGGCGTCGACCCAGGTCGTTTTGTCACCGCGTTCCTCGGCCTTCCAGAACGGGGCGTCGGTCTTCAGGAAGTCCATGATGAACTGCGCGGCATCGAACGCTGCCTGCCGGTGCGGTGAGGCGGCGCCGACAAGGACGATCTGATCGCCGGCCTCCAGTCTGCCGACTCTGTGGATGATGGTGACATCCTCAACTGGCCAGCGCGCCCGCGCCTCGGCCTCGATCCGCTCAAGCTCTGACTCGGTCATGCCGGGGTAATGTTCCAGTGTCATCGCGGTGACACCATTGTCGCTGCCGAGGCCGCGCACCGTGCCGACAAACAGGGCAATCGCACCAACGGCATCCGCCTGTAGCGCCCGGCTTTCCACGCCGACATCGAAATCCTCTGTTTGTACACGAACAGCCATGTCTCAACCTCCGGTCACCGGCGGAAAGAAGGCCACCTCATCACCGGTGGCAACGGGGGTGTCGAGATCGCCATAGCTGCGATTCACCGCCACCCGGACCGCGCGCATATTCTTCAGCGCCAACGCATGCCCTTCCGACATCGCCGCCAGATGCGGCACCAGGTCGCCAACGCAGGCCACAGTGTCGGGAAGCGTGACTGTTTCCATCGCGGTCCCGGTATGTTCGCGTATCCAGGCGAAATACCGGATCGACAGGCTTGCTGTGGTGGGCGTTGCAGTGCTCACAATGCGGACTCCCTGAAGGGTATGAACGTCAGATAGTCTCCGACAGCCACACCGTCATTTTCAACCGGAATCTCGACCAGGCCGTGGGCGCCGGTCAGCGACGACAGCACGCCGGCACCCTTGCGGCCGTGAAGCACCATCTCCGTCTCGCCATCCTGGCCGGTGACAAGCCGGACGCGAAGATATTCGGCCCGCCCGGGGGACTTGCGGTGCGCGAACCCGCTTCGCACCGGACAGCGAATCGGAGCAGGCGGTGTGCCACCGGCCATGATCGCGAGGACTGGCGCCGCGACAAGCCGGTAGCAGACAAAGGCGGCGACCGGATTGCCGGGAAGGCACAGCACCGGCGCGCCCGAACCCGACAGCCCCGCCGCCATCGGCCTGCCGGGTTTGATGGCAAGCCGCCAGAAGACCGGTGTGATGTTGAGCCGCCGCATGGCCTCCTGGGTGTGATCCTCGTCACCGTCTGACGCGCCGCCGGATGAAATCACGGCATCGCAACTGGCAAGGGCGTCCTGATAGCGATGTGTGAGCGATTCTGCGCTGTCAGGAACAATGCCGAAATCATGCACCGCATGGCCGTCACCTTCCAGCAGCGTGGCCAGCATCGGCCGGTTGGAGTCATGCAACTGGCCCGGGCCGGTTGGTGATCCGGCCTCCACCACTTCATCTCCCATCGACAGCAGCCCGACGCGCAGCCGCCTGAATGCCTTGATATGGGCGTTGCCAGCGGCCGCCGCGATCCCCACCTCGGCGGGCCCGATGCAACAGCCGGTGGCGGCAATCAATTCGCCCTTCCGCAGATTTTCGCCGGCAGGCCGGTTGTTGGCGCCGGGCTTGACAGGCCGGCCGATCCGCACGCTGCCGGCCGCCTCATCGGCGGTGCAGAATTCCTGCATGGCCACGGCATCGGTGCCGTGCGGCATCACCGCGCCGGTAAAAATCCGGACCGCCATGCCGGCCGCGACAGCGCCCTGAAACGGATGGCCGGCGGCGGCGCGCCCGACGACCGGGAAGTCATGTTCGGGATGTGTGGCCAGAAAGCTTGCATCCAGGGCATAACCATCGACAGCGGCATTATTGCTTGCCGGCAGATCATGCCCCGCCACCATGTCACCGGCCAGCAACCGACCGGCCGCATTGGTTACGGGGACGGTTTCCGTTTCGGTGACCCGGGCGACGCGCGCGGCAAGCTTGCGCACCGCCTCATCAGGGGCAAGGCTGCCGCTATAGAGGTCGGCGGTGTCGCTCATGATGCCGCGGCGATGGTGCCGGCACCGGCCTGCTCGCAGAGATAGGTAATGATTGATCCGACATCATTCAGGTCGAGAAGATGCGGCGGCGTGCTTGGCAAGGCACCGGCATCATCGGTGGCAACGGCGATGATCTGCGCATCGGTGGTAAACAGGGCCGGCTTGCCGGTCGCCAACCGGAAGATTTCAATCTTCGGGATGGGCTCGCGCTTGAACCCCTCGACAATGACGATGTCGGCTGGGCTCATCGTGTTGAGCAAGTCTTCAAGTCGGCGCTCGCCATGATCGCGGTTTTCCGTGAACAGCACCGAGCGGGATTGTGATGAGACGATAACCTGGCGCGCGCCCGCCGCCCGGTGGCGATAGCTGTCCTTGCCGGGGGTGTCGGCATCGAACCCGTGATGCGCATGTTTGATTGTGGCAACCTCTAACCCGCGCGCGGTCAGCCCGGCGATCAGCTGTTCAGCAAGCGTTGTCTTGCCGCTGCCCGACCAGCCGGCAAGGCCGATGACAAAGCCGTGTCGGGCCCGCGCCGCGTCAAGTTGCTGGCCGGTGTCCAGCGCCTCAGACATGATCAAGCGTCCCCCGGAAATAGGCCAGGCCGGTCTGGGCGGTGATCAGCGCCGCCACCCACAGGGTGACCAGCCCGGCTTCGTTGACAAAAGGCACATCCGGAAAGACCGGCGCCGCCATAATCAGGCCAATCGCCACCAGCTGCAGCGTCGTCTTCCATTTTGCCAGCTGTGAGACCGGAATTGTAATGCTTCTACCGGCCATGAATTCACGAATGCCGGAAATCAGGAATTCCCGGGTCATGATGACAAGCGCCGGCAGGAAGAAAAGCCAGCCATCCCCGGTTACCCGGGCCAGCGCCAGCAGGCAGACTCCAATCAACACCTTGTCGGCAATCGGGTCGAGCATGGCACCGAATTTTGAGACAATACCAAGCCGCCGCGCCATCCAGCCATCAAGGAAATCCGAGATGCTGGCCAGAATAAACAAAGCCAACGCCGGCGCATACCCGCCGGTCACGTCGTCGGTCCAGATCAGGATAGCGACCACGGGTGCCACGACCAACCGCATCACGGTCATCAGGTTCGGCAGTGATTTGAGGGCGATGTTCATCGACAGGGGCCACCCGGGATGTTGTTGCCTCCGGCGCTGCCGGAATTGTTATGATGATACAGTCTATCAGGAATGACCATTGTAGAACCAATCATAGATTTGTCGCGCCACGGCTTTGGAGATTCCATCGACTGATTCAAGGTCATCGAGGCCGGCGCTGGCAACGGCGCGGGCCGATCCGAAATGCGCCAGCAGCGCCTTCTTGCGTCTCGGGCCGATGCCCGGCACGCCATCAAGCGGGCTGGTCAGTTCGCTCTTCTGGCGTTTGGCGCGGTGCGTGCCGATGGCCCAGCGATGCGCCTCGTCGCGAAGCCGCTGCAGAAAATGCATCGCCGACGCCTGTGGTGACAGGGTGAAGCTGTCGCGGCCCCGCATGTGGAACTGCTCGCGGCCAGCATTGCGGTCCGGCCCCTTGGAGATGGCGACAACCGCGATGTCGCTGACACCAAGATCATCCATGATCTCCAGCACCGAGCTGAGCTGGCCCTTGCCACCATCGATCAACAGCAGGTCGGGCCAGTTGCCGCTGGCGCGGTCGGGGTCTTCCTTCAGCGCGCGCTCGAACCGGCGACGGATCACCTGGCGCATCATCGCAAAATCATCGCCGCCCTTGACAGCTTCCATGCCCGCGTCACGGATGTTGAATTTGCGATAGGCCGCCTTGTTGAATCCGTCGGGGCCGGCGACAATCATGCCGCCGACGGCATGCTGGCCCTGAATATGCGAATTGTCATAGACCTCGACCCTTTCCGGCGGGGCCTCGAGGCCGAACAGATCGCCAAGCTCGCCAAGAAGGCGGCGTTGTGAGGTTCTGTCGGCCAGGTTGCGGGCCAGCGCCTCCTCGGCATTGTGGATGGCCATGGCGGCAAGTTTGCGGCGGGCGCCGCGCTGCGGTTTGCTGATCCGGACCTTGTGTCCGGCCCGTGCCGACAGCGCCTCGGCAAGCAGATCCTGCTCTTCCGCCTTGTCCGACAAAAGGATGTCCGCTGGCGGGTCCTTGTCATCGTAGAATTGGCCAAGAAACGCCGTCAGCACGTCGGCCGCGCTGCTGTCGGCATTGTGGCTCAGAAAATAGGACCTGTTGCCATAGTTCGACCCGCCACGGATGAAGAAGGTCTGGATACAGGACCGCTCGCCACTTCGCGCGACGGCAATGATATCGGCATCCCGCAGATTCGGAACATTGATGTCCTGGCTTGCCTGAATGCCGCTCAGCGCCCGGATGCGGTTGCGCCAGATGGCGGCGGTCTCGAATTCCAGTGCATCGGCGGCCTTGTGCATGTGGGTGGCATAGTCACGCTGGATTTCCGCCGATTCGCCGGACAGGAATCGCCGCGCCTGGTCGAGCTGTGCGGCATAGTCCGCCTCGCTGACAAGCCCGACACAGGGGCCGCTGCAACGTTTGATCTGATATTGCAGGCAGGGGCGGGTGCGGGCGCTGAAAATCGAATCTGAACAGGTGCGGAGCATGAAGGCCCGTGCCAGATCGGCCACCGTCCGATTCACCGCGCCGGCCGAGGCGAAGGGGCCGAAATAATCGCCCTTCCGGGTCTTGCGGCCACGATGTTTTGTCAGCTGGCCGAACGCGTGGTCGGCGGTCAGCAGGATCTGCGGCAGGCTCTTGTCGTCGCGAAGCAGGATGTTGTAGCGCGGCTTCAGCTTCTTGATCAGGTTTGATTCAAGAAGCAGCGCCTCGACTTCCGACTTGGTGACGATCACCTCCAGCGTCTCGGTCTCGCTGACCATCCGCATCAGCCTGTTCGACAGCCGGTTCGGTTGCGTGTAGCTGGCGACGCGCCGCGCCAGATTGCGCGCCTTGCCGACATAAAGCGCCTCGCCAACGCCGTTCAGCATCCGGTACACGCCGGGGTCGCCACTCAGCTTGCGCACCTCACCCTTCAGATAGGCAAGGCCGCGTCCCAGATCGGGTGGCAGGTTGCCGCCGCTGTTTGCCCCCTCCTGCTGTACAGGATGCAGCTTTTCAGTGTCTTGCAATTTCGTGTCCATCATCGGTCAATCTACCCCGCATCGCGCCAGTGGGATAGGGGGCGGGATAGGGGGCGGGATAGGGGGCGGGATAGGGGGCAGCGATCAGCTTGAACCCGGAATTTGCCGGCATGTTTCACAACGAAAAACCTATCCCCGAAAACTGTGGATAACTATGTGGATTAAAAGCCCTGCGCCTATCTTGGTTACTGAAAACATGGGAAATTTTACAAAATGATGAAATTTTAAGCATATTCTATAAAAGGTAATTAAAACAATGGTTTAAATTTTTCATGGCAAATGATTAACAGCCTGAAACACAAAAAACGAGTGATAGATTTATGAAAAATCACAGAAATGTGACGTTGTGTAAAACAGTCCCCGTTTCGGTCCCCGATTCGTCTATTTAAGGTGCGGTGGTGTCAAGCAGCTCGGGCAAAAAAATATATGTTTCAAGACTGATTTGAAAAACCGAATGAAATCAGCCTGCGCCGGGAAACTCTTCATCCTGTCAGCGACGACGGGGGCGTTTTCGCGGGCTGCTGCCGGGGGTGCCGGCGGGGAATCTGGCGGCTGAGGACCCGCCATCCCGGCCCCCATCCCGGCCCCCATCCCGACGATCTCCCTGGCCACCGGCCGCATGGCGCTGGGCGATGGCCAGCGGCACGCCTGGCGCGTTCAGGCCAAGCTCGGCCGCCTCCATCCGGCGGATTTCGTCACGCAGCCGCGCCGCTTCCTCGAATTCCAGATTGGCCGCGGCGTTCTGCATCGATTTCTCGAGATCGGCGATCACGGTGGCGTAATTGTTGCCGACCAGGTCGCCTGCCTTGGCGCCGGCCTCCGGCGTGACATGATCGGCGCGCTCATAGACCGAATCAAGAACATCATTGATTTCCTTGCGGATTGATTCCGGGGTGATGCCATGTTCCTTGTTCCACGCCTCCTGCTTGGCGCGGCGGCGGTCAGTTTCATCGAGCGCATATTGCATCGAGTCGGTCACCTTGTCGGCATAGAGGATCACCCGCCCGTCGACATTGCGCGCCGCCCGGCCAATGGTCTGGATCAGCGAGGTCCGCGAACGCAGATAGCCTTCCTTGTCGGCATCGAGGATTCCGACAAGGGCGCATTCGGGGATGTCCAGCCCCTCGCGAAGAAGGTTGATGCCGATCAGCACATCGAATACGCCAAGCCGCAGATCGCGCATGATCTCGATCCGCTCCAGCGTGTCGATATCCGAGTGCAGATAGCGCACGCGGATGCCGGCCTCATACATATATTCCGACAGCGCCTCGGCCATCTTCTTGGTCAGGGTCGTGATCAGCACCCGCTGACCCTTCGCCGCCGCCTCGCGGCATTCGGCGATGATGTCGTCGACCTGGCTTGTCGTCGGGCGGACGATGCAGTCCGGGTCGGTCAGCCCGGTCGGGCGCACCACCTGTTCCGAGAACACGCCGCCGGTGCGCTCCATCTCCCAGCTGCCGGGGGTGGCCGAAACATGGATCGTCTGTGGGCGAAAGCCCTCCCATTCCTCGAATTTCAGCGGCCTGTTATCCATGCAGGATGGCAGCCGGAAGCCATAGTTGGACAATGTACTCTTGCGCGCGAAGTCGCCTTTGTACATGGCGCCGATCTGCGGCACCGTCACATGGCTTTCATCGATGATCAGCAATGCGTTTTCAGGCAAATATTCGAACAGCGTCGGCGGCGGTTCGCCCGGGCCGCGCCCCGACAGATAGCGCGAATAGTTCTCGATGCCGGCGCAGGACCCGGTGGCCTCGATCATCTCGATATCGAACTGCGTTCGCTGCTCGATGCGCTGCGCCTCCAGCAACTTGCCCTCTTCGGTGAATTGCGCAATCCGCTGTTTCAGCTCGGCGCGGATCAGCTTTGTCGCCTGCTGCAGCGTCGGGCGCGGCGTCACATAGTGCGAATTCGCGAACACCGTGATCTGCGGCAGCTTCGCCGTCTTCTCGCCGGTCAGCGGGTCGATCTCGAAGATATCCTCGATCTCGTCGCCAAACAGCGATATCCGCCAGGCGCGGTCCTCGAGGTGGGCCGGAAACAGCTCGACATTGTCGCCGCGCACGCGAAAGGTGCCGCGCACGAAATTGGTGTCGTTGCGGCGATATTGCAGCTCGGTCAGCCGGCGCAGCAGGCTCTGCCGCTCGATCTCCTCGCCGACGGTCAGCCGGAAGGTCATCGTCGAATAGGTCTCGACCGACCCGATGCCATAGATGCAGGACACCGAGGCAACGATGATCACGTCGTCGCGTTCCAGCAGCGCCCGCGTCGCCGAGTGGCGCATGCGGTCGATCTGCTCGTTGATTGAGCTTTCCTTTTCCATATAGGTGTCGGAGCGCGGGACATAGGCCTCGGGCTGGTAATAGTCGTAATAGGAGACGAAATATTCCACCGCATTGTCGGGGAACAGCGCCTTCATCTCGCCATAGAGCTGCGCCGCCAGCGTCTTGTTCGGGGCGAGGATCAGCGTCGGGCGTTTGATCTGGCGGATCACATGCGCGGCGGTGAAGGTCTTGCCCGACCCGGTGACACCAAGCAGCACCTGGTCACGCTCGCCATTGCGGATGCCCTCGACAAGCTCGGTGATGGCCGTCGGCTGGTCACCGGCGGGGGCGAATTCCGACTGCAGGTCGAAATCGGCAGGTGCGCGCGGGCGGGTGATGATCATCTCGCCAACCGACGCGCCCGCGGATTCGGGATTGCCGGATGCGGTTCCGGGGGCAGGCTGGCCGGGGGCGGGCATGTCGGGTGCGGGGGTCGCGTCTTCCATGCCTGAAAGATAGGACGCAGAGGCAGGCGAGGGAAGGGGGTGCGGCGCGATGAGTGAGTGTGCAATCAGTCGAATTGATCGCGTAATTGTGCCGCCACCGAGGTCATCAAGTGTTCCGCACTTTCTTTTCTTGGGCCTTGCTTGCCGGCAAAAGGGCGTCCGGGATGAACGACATCCCAGCGCGATCTTTCTTGCACCCGTCGTCCTCCACCCGGATCGTGAATGCCGAAACCGTCCAGTGTGGTGTTCCAAAGGGGAGAAAATTGAGCGATCAGTAGGCTCTCACCCAAGGGAATCCAGATATCATCAACTACGAGGAAGCGACAAACAAAGTCCGACAGATCAAGATTGGAAACCTGTTCTATGCTGCGCGCATGCTCTCTAAGTCGCTTGTGTAGAACCGGGCTGACCTCGGTTTCGGTGTCTATGTTGCCCTTTCGCGCCCCCGGCGGCACCGCCTTGCCGACATAAATGGGCGCCTTGACCTCACCATCTTGATTCTGCCTCGATATAGGCTGATACACTTGGAAATCACCGGTGTAGTAAATCGCGTACACACCCGCCCCGTTGAATTTAAGAAGACCTCCAAGTGGCATTGTCTCTGAATTCAGCAATGCTTCCGCGACGCTTTTTCCAAGTTTACCTTGGCGAGTGGATTGTATGGCTCGGTGTTTGTCATTTACTGGCCAGTCTTCGTATCGCTGACTTCAGTTCCCGTTCGGAACTGAGAATGAGCTCGTGGGCGACACCCGACGCTATCACATGCGCGAGGCGAACCGGCACAGCGTTGCCAAGCTGCCGCATGATTTCGGTCCAAGCGCCAGCAAAAATGGTAGTCATCGGGAAATGTCTGTATGCGCGCCGCCTCCCGAGCGGTGAGATACCTGACTGATCCGTCCGTGAGCACCATCATGTTCTCTCCGCCGGGAACGCCGTGAACACCAGCCTTCAGCGCCTTGGACGGCATGTCGAGCGGACTACCGGTATGCCCTGGATAAGTCCTCGCACCGGGCTGGAACTTGTGATTGGAAACTTTGTTCGCCTTGAGCCTTGGATCGGGAAGGTCAACCAGTGCGTCCCTGACCGTACGCCAAGGCCGTGCGCCGTTCAGCAAATCCTCGTTCGCTGTCCTCAACCGCTCGATACGGCGTTCCATCCTGCTTGGAAATTCCGGCATTTTGGACTTCGCGACCCGATGACGCTCCCAATAATTTCCAGTGACCCACTGGTCATGCAAAAGGGCGTCGAGGCTATGTGTTTCGCTGGGGAACGACCACTTCACCCCGAGGTCTTGCCGAAACCCGACCATGATCACCCGCTCACGCTTCTGCGGCACGCCATAGTCGGCCGCGTTCAACACGCGATGGACGACTTCGTAGGTCAAGCCACGACGCTGTCCGGAAGTCTTGATTTTCTCGAGGCGGGCCAAGTGATCCAGTGGGTCTTCGTCACGCCGCCTCATGACCTCAGGATAGGAGAGTTGCAACAATATGTACTGGAAATAATTCGCGAAGGAGGCGCGTGTAAGCCCCTTCACATTCTCAATGATGAATGCTCTTGGGCGGAGTTGGCGCAAGGCATCCACCGTGGCCGGGAATAGGTCCCTGTCGTCCTGATCGGCGCGATGCTTTCCGCCCAGTGAAAATGGTTGGCACGGCGGGCCGCCGGAAAGCAGATCGATCTCCTCATCGATTACACGGAAATCGAATTGCTTGATGTCGCCTTGATGGACTGGCCAGTCAGCTGAAAGCGGAAACTCCCTTTTCTGGTTCTGCCGGATTGTGTCACAGGCCCAGCGGTCGATCTCGACCACCGTCTTGCATGAGAAGCCGGCGAGACCCACGCCCATCGCGAGTCCGCCCGCTCCAGCGAACAATTCAACGGATTTCAGCATTTCAGTTTTTCCGTCATTCTTCCAAGAAACCGTTTAATCGGTCGGTCAACGCGCTGGTGTCCTTGGGCTCGCACTCCCAAACGAAAAGTGTGCGCCATCCCCGACCATCGAGATTCTTAATATGCCCCGCGTCCCGCGTTCTGTTCGCCTCAGGTTTTGGTTCCCAAAAATCGATCCGTGACTTCGGCGTACGACACATCTTACAACCCTTGTGCCTATGCCAAAAGCATCCATGCAGGAACATAGCCGATTTTCTCGGGCGAAACAGAACATCTGGTGTTCCCGGCAGCTCACGCGCGTGAAGGCGGTATCGATAGACAAGCCTGTGCAGGGTGCGCCTGACCAGCATCC
>CBFHNZ010000032.1:0-26323 GCA_965657415.1 Puniceispirillaceae bacterium (SeqCode)
CCCGCGCCTCAAGCGTTGTGCAGGCGTTGGAGAACACCGGCAAGGTGCCGGCCGGCCGCATGCAGGCGGTCAGCTTTGGCGAGTCGCAGCCGGTCGAGTCGAATGATACGGCGCGAGGCCGCGCCACCAACCGCCGGATCGAGATCGAAATCAACTATTGATCAATGGTCGGGCTGTGATCTGCCTTCGCGTCAGACCAGCCCGACGGACCCGGCTGCCAGGCCAAGGCAGGCGCTTGTCGCCAGAACCCTGATCATGCCGACCCGGAACACCGTGATGGCCATGAAGGCACCGATGGTGATGGCGCTTGCGAGCGGATCAAAGCTGGTGATAGCAGGCAATGACAGTGCCCGGCCTGTGAACGGCAATGTCACCGCGACAAGATCGGTGAACATAACCCGCAATCCGAACCAGATGGCCAGATTCAGGACAACTCCGACAACAGCCGCGGTAATCCCGGTCAGCGCAGTGGCCAGCACCCTGTTACCGCGCAGCGCTTCGATATAGGGCGCGCCAAGGAATATCCACAGAAAACACGGTGCGAAGATTACCCAGGTGGTAACCAGTGCCCCCAGCGTGCCAGCCAGCAGGGGATCGAGCATCCCCGGGGCCCGGTAGGCCCCGACAAAGCCGACAAACTGGGTCACCATAATCAGCGGGCCAGGTGTGGTTTCGGCCATACCAAGACCATCCAGCATCTCGCCGGCGCTAAGCCAGCCATAATGGCCGACGGCTTGCTGCGCCATGTAGGACAACACGGCATAGGCACCGCCAAAAGTCACCACCGCCACCTGGCTGAAAAACATGCTCTGCTGCACATAGATGTGACCGGCACCAAGCCAGCCATAAAGGATCGCCACCGGGGCCAGCCACATGATGGCGCAGATCATGGCCGCGCGAAAGGCGCTGCGGCGTGTCGGTGTTGCGCCAAGGGTTACGACGCGGCGGTCGATGATCCGCCGGTCGTCAGCCTTATCTTTGCCAGCCTCGCTGGTGATTCCGGGCACATCGCTGGGCGCATCTGCGGGCGCACCTCCAGATGTTCCGTCCGAAACATCATCCTCGTCGCCGGCAGGCACCTGCCACAACAGCGCCACCAACGCCGCCCCGAGGATGACAAACGGGAACGGCACGCCAAGCACAAAGCTGGCCAGAAAGGAGGCCGCCGTGATTACGACCAGCCGGCCATGCCGCAGGATCCTGCCGGCAAGACGCCACAATGCTGTCACCACAATCGCCAGAACAGCCGCCTTTACAGCGAAGAATATCGATGTCAATGCCATCGTCTGCTGATAGCTGACATAAAGAATGCTGAGGGCGAGAACAGTCAGTGCCCCCGGCAGGACAAACAGCACCCCGGCGACCACGCCGCCCCGCACCCGGTGCAGCAACCATCCAAGATAGATAGTGAGCTGTTGTGCCTCAGGGCCGGGAAGCAACATGCAGAAATTCAAGGCATGCAGGAACCGCTTCTCACTGACCCATTTCAGCTCGTCGACAAGCAAGCGATGCATCACCGCGATCTGGCCTGCCGGCCCACCAAAGCTGAGAAGGCTGATTTTCAGCCAGACCAGGAAAGCTTGGTCGAAACGGACAGGCGAGGCATCCTCCGCCGATTTCACCTGACTGGCATGATCCTGCATGTCCACCCCGTTCAAGCGTGTGCCGGGTGGCAGTATGAACGAGGCATGTCATGCTGACAAACGGCAAAACTGCCGTTCATAATGTTGGGCTGGGCTTAGATGCTGCCGCGGCGGCGGCGCTTTTTTGGCGGCTCGTCAGTTACTGGCGGGCCAACAAGATCAGGCACAAAGATGCATTTCGGGTCGAGCTTGCGGCACAGACGCTGTGCCTCAAGTTCCGATTTGACCGCTGTTACAAGCCAGATATGACGCCCGCGCATCATCGCGAAGCTGCGCCGCAATACAAGATGCGCCTTTCTGAAATAAAGCGACAGCAGCACATAGGCCATGATGAACAGCACCCAATGCACGGCAAGCGTTATGCCATAGACAAGGAAGGTTGCGATCAGCACTTCCCACAACCTGTTCTGAACGCACCAGAGTGGCGGGAAAATCATCGCCATTGGCGAAAGGCGGGTATCAAGGACGACGCAGTTGCGGAAAATGTCACGAAGCACTTCAAAGGTAGCGTAATTTTCGCGGGGCTCGACGACAATGCCGGCGAAATCCTTTGTTGCCTGCTCGGCAAGCTCAGGCTTGGAGTGTTCCAGAACGCAGCCAAGCGGCCCCCGCGCAATCACATTGAAAACAATCCCCTGGCGCCATATCGACAACACAACACCGTTTTCCGGATCGCATTCAAACATGATGTCGAGGAAGGTATCGATATCCTTCTGGAAGGGCTGCCCGTCGATGGCGATGATCAGATCATCCGGTTGCAGGCGCAGCGAACGTGCCCGCGAAATCGACCGGAGTTCCTTGATCAAGAGATAGGTGTTGGCCTCGGCGCCCGGCTGTCCATTCGTCTGCGGGGCTGCAGCAGGATCGGCGCTATCCATCGCAGAGGAACCAGGCTGCTGTGGAGCGACCATGCTGTCTATATCAGCCGTAACCGCAGCCGCGGCAGCCGCCGCGGCAGCTGCTGCAGCATCCGCCTGGTCAGTCATCTCTGCCGTGTCTTGCTGTGCCATTGCTGAACGTGCCGCTTCCGGTAGTGCCGTGGTTGAAATCAAGCCGCCGGGATAAAATCCTCACCGGTACGTTGGTGCGCCTCGTCCCACCATCAAGGGTAGCTGACGCGGTTGTCCCGCTCGTTGAACAGTCGCATGATTTCCGTGTTCTGGGTCGACAGATCGGCAAGCAGCTTTGAGAGATTTTGTTGATTCGCCGCCAGCCTGTCCATACCCTTGCTGTCCGAAACGGATTTCGACATCTCGTTCAGCGCCTTGGCATTGGCCGATGACAGGGCGTTCAGCTCCTTGACCATACGGTTGGTTTGCGCGCCAAGCTCGTTGGCAATGCCGGTGGTGATCGATGAAGCCATCTGGCTGTTGCTGTCAGTGATCGAGGCCGAAGTCGACTGGAGACCGGTCATCATTGTTTCGTTTGAGCGCGCAATGATGTCACGAAGGCCGACCAGCTCGTTGATCAGAGCTTCATTCTGACCAACAAGCGTTTGCTGGGTTTCAAGTGCCGCCCGCATTTTGTCGAGCGAATCATTCACACCATCGACATTTTCGGCGAAGACAACCAGCGCCTCACGGCTTGTCGTGGTCATGGTGTCGAGTTCCGACATGGTACGGAAATAGATCAGACCGGCAAACAGCAAGGCCGCAACTGCCGCCACCATTGAACAAGAAAAAATGATGACTGAGAAACGATGGACGTCTTTCACGGATGCCTCCAGCTTTTTGTGTTCACGCTTGGTCTTGTTATATTCAGACGTCACGTCGGTGGCAGCGTCGGCAGCATCAAGCGCTATCTTGATGCTTTCCTGCACCGCATTATACTCGGTGGTCATGCCTGTCTCCCGTTAGATCCGGTTGGCCCACGACCCGTATCGGGACGTTGGCTCGATTCGTAGTAAGCACATTTCATGCCAGTTTCCTGAAAAACCGTGCGCGATGGCAGGAAAGGACCCTTAAAACCGAAACGTCGGCAGCCATAGGGCCGGTTTGGCTCATGGGTGATGAAATGATGCCTGCATTGAAAGCAGTTGGGCTGCTGTGTCATCACCGCCTCGCCCGTAATTTTTCCACGAGATCGGCAATGATGAAGCGCGCGCCGCCCATGACGCAGACAGCACCGGCGAGCCACAGACCAAGAAAGATCTGGGGTGCTTCACCTTCATCACGCGCCAGTGACCCTTCAAGCAGAAAATACAGTCCCACGGCATAAAAACAGATCGAGCTGATCATCTCGCCAAGGCTGCGCTGTTTGCGGTTTCGCGCCATCAGGCCACTCCTGATTCCAGATTACCGTTCTCGTCAAACTGCAGTTCAGGTGGCAAAGCCAATTCGGGCATGTCCATGTTTTCGCCGCTGTCGAGACGGAACACATAGGCAAGCACCACTGCCACCGCATTATACAGACCCTCGGCGATTTCGCCGCCAATTTCGCTGGTGAAATACAGCGCCCGCGCCAGCATCGGAATGCGCAGCGTGCGAACACGCGATTCCCTGGCACGCTCGATAATCTGCAGGGCCATCTGACCGCGCCCCATGGCAAGGACCACCGGGGCGCCGGCCTGACCAGCGGTGTATTTCAGGGCTACGGCAAAATGCGTCGGGTTGGTGATGACCGTTGTGGCATCGCCAACATTCCCCAAAGCCTCGCGCTGACGGGAGGATTCCTGCGCCTGCTGGTACTGCATCCGGCGGATTTTCGCCTTCACTTCGGGCGAACCTTCGGTCTGCTTTGACTCATCCTTCACTTCCTTCAGTGTCATGCGAAGCGACTGGGTGTGTGTATGTTTCTGCCAGGCATAGTCGATCGCGGCAATCACCAGCAGGGCAATCAGCAGACCGCCGACAAGATAAGGGAAGGCCTGTGCGGCGCGACTGACACCTTGGCCAAGCGAGCTTGCCGACAGGAAGACAAGATGCGGAAGCTGCTGATAGATGACGAGGGCGCCAACGCCAAACAACAGGCCGACCTTCAGCACCGATTTACCAAGCTCGACCAGCCCCTTCACTGAAAAAATGCGCTTCAGACCGGCAATCGGATCGATACGGTTGCCCTTGAAGTTCATTGCCTGCACAGCGAAATTCAGCCCACCAACCGCCGCTTGCGTCATGATGATGATGACAATCATCGGCACGCCGATGATCAGCGTTGCCAGAATCACCAGCCAGAACGCGTAACGCACCTTTGCAAGGCCAAGCGTGTCCAGATTGAAGCCGGAATCAATCCTGAAGAGCGAGCCCCAGGCGTCAATGCCGCTGGCAAAGAACGGGGCAAGGCCCATGAACAGAACCAGCCCCATCGCCAGCGTGGTGAAAACCATCATCTCCTTCGAGGTGAGGATTCGTCCTTCTTCGGCGGCTTTCTGTAGCCGCCGCTGGGTGGGTTCTTCGGTTTTTTCCTGACCGTCCTGATTTTCCTCAGCCATTGGCGAGCCCCCCTATCATGTCCTGAAGGCTGGTCAGCGCGCTGTCGACGAGGCTCTGCGAACTTGTGCCGAAAGCACCTGCCGAGAAGAACAGCAGCAGAAAGACCGCCAACAGTGAAATCGGAAAACCGAAGGAAAACAGGTTCAGCTGGGGTGCCGAACGGGTGATGATCCCGATCGCGACATTGATCATCAACAACACCGTCGTGATCGGCAGCATGATGATCGTCGCCGCCAGGAACATCGAGCCGGCAGCCGTAATGCCCGAGGCGATCAACACTTCCGGAGCCACAGGCGCCCCGACCGGCAGAATCCGATAGCTTTCCATCATTGTGCCGATGGCCAGAAGATGGCCGTCGACCGACAAAAAGATAACGAGAAGGAACAGATAAAGAATCTGGCTGACGACAGGCGTTTGGCCACCCGTCGCCGGATCGACCTGTGCGGCATAGCCAAGACCAGCCGAGGACGCAATCTTCTCACCGGCAAGCAGCATGGCGGCAAACCAGATGGTCAATGTCAGCCCCGCCGTCAGCCCGATGGCTATTTCGATGAACATCATCGAGATGCCGATAGAAGAGGTCAGAAGATCCGCACCAACGACTGGCACATCGCCGACAATGGCGGCTGCGAGGGTGAAAGCCATGATGATCCGCACCTGCAGCGGCAGCCACCGTGCGCCGAAGATCGGCGCCGACAGCAGAAATGCGCCAATCCGCAGGCTGGCCAGGAAATATTGCAGAAGCAGCCCGGTGACAAACTGCATGTCGATGCCGGGCATCTTCATCAATTCCGTTGTCGCCATACCCAGCATAGGCACCTCAGCTGATCTGCGTGATCTGATCGAAGATGAACTGGAAGTAATCGGAAAGCTGCGCCAGCATGAAGCTCGACATCAGCCCGAAGGTCAGGATGACGATGACAAGCTTCGGCACGAAGCTGAGGGTCATCTCGTTGATCGAGGTCGCCGCCTGGATGATACCGATCAACAGGCCGACCGCCAGCGCCACCGCCAGCAGCGGTCCGGCAGCCAGAATGATCTGCCAGAAGGCAATTCTCAAAAATTCGACGTTCGAGTCAAAATCCATCATCCGTTCCTTTCACGGAAATGTGTTCAGGTGACCGAGTAGGTTGCGACAAGCGAGCCAACGGTCATCGCCCAGCCATCGACCAGAACAAACAGCAACAGCTTGAAGGGAAGCGCCACCAGCATCGGGCTCAGCATCATCATGCCAAGTGACATCAGGATCGAGGCAATCACCATGTCGATCACGAGGAAGGGCAGGAACAGCAGAAACCCGATCTGGAACGCGGTCTTCAATTCGGACGTGATGAAGGCCGGCAGCAGCACGCTCAGCGGCACATCCTCAGCCGACGCATAGGGCTGATCACCGACCATCTCGGTGAACATCACAAGGTCATTGACCCGCGTATTCTGGACCAGAAAGCGCTTCATCACCTCGGTGCCGTTCGCCAGCGCGGTCTCGGCCGCCAACTGACCATCGAGATAGGGGGAGATAACGTCACTGTTCAGTGTCGTCAGGGTCGGTGCCATGATGAAGAAGGTCAGGAACAGGGCAATCGCCACCAACACCTGGTTCGGCGGCGTCTGCTGTGTCCCCATCGCCTGCCGGAGGATCGACAACACGATGATGATGCGGGTAAAGGAGGTCATCCCGAGGACCAGTGACGGCAACAGCGTCAATGCTGTCATCAGGGCAAGGATCTGCAGCGACAGCGAGTAGGTCGACCCGTTGGCGCCCTCGTTGACATTGAACGCCGGAATGCCGGCAACCTGCGCCACCGCCGGAGTGCCAAGGCACAGCACCGCAAGAAGTGTAGCCAGTGCAAGGCCGGTGTAGCCGATAACGGAAGAGCGGTTCATTTGCCAAGCCTCAATGACGGGTTGTTGCGCCGTGCCTGCGCAATGGCAGCAGCAAAGGCGCTTTTCGGTTTTGTGGGTTCGGTTTTGGCGGATTTTGTCTCGGTCGGTGCGGCCTTGCGGCGCGGTGCCGGAGGCATCTGCCCGTCCGTCGGGGGTGTCCCGTCAACAGCCATGAAACTGGCCGCGTGGCCCTTACCGGCATGAACAAGGAAGGTCCGGCCATCCACCTCGATCAGATGCAACCGCTGCTGTGGTGCGAGAGACAAATCCTCAATATGCTGCATGCGCCGGGCAGGGTTCAGCCGCCCGGCGAGACCGGTGCGGTTCCGTTTCACAAACCACATCGCTGCAAACAACAGCATCAGGAACGCCACGATAATGACGATCTGATCCATTGCAATCACAGGCTGGACTGGCATGGCTTGACTCCCTTGATGACGCGTCCGTCAGCAGAAAGGCAAGCCCCATGCCAAATTGGCCAGCCACCCCATGGCGGCAGGTCAACTTATTGATTAAAATAGTAAATTTTTATTGCATGCCGCCAATAAACCACCCTTTTGGGGGTTGCTGGCGGTTTCATGACGCCCTTCGAGGTCGGCTCTGCCATCGTCGGTCAAAAAGCCGACGGGCATCCTATTCCGTGCCGCCGCCTAGAGCGATTCCATACGCGCTGCCGGATCAACGATCTCGATAAAGCGGATACCGAATCGTTCGCCAACCATGACAACCTCACCCTTCGCGATCATCGTGCCGTTGGCCAGGATATCGAGCGGATCACCGGCCAGACGGTCAAGCTCGATCACCGAGCCTTCATTCAGGCGCAGCAGGTCGCGGATCTTGATCTGGGCCTTACCAACCTCAACAGTCAGGACAACGTCGATATTTTCCAGCAGCCGCATGTTCTCGGTGCTGACGCGCGCCGCGGTCTCCGCATCCATGGTTTCCCCGGCGGACTCTTCTGCGAGTTCGGTTTCTTCAGACATCGTCCGTTCCTTTCTGGGCCAGCGCCGTCATTTGGCGCGCGCCTTAAGATTGACAGCGGCATTGCCACCGACATCGCCAAGATCCCCGATAAAGGCATCCTCGGTATCGATCCGCACCTCGACCCCCTCACCGATCACCATCGGGAAGGTGTCACCAACCTGCATGTTGATCAGCTTGTACATCGAAACCACCGGCTGGCTGAGCCATGCCGTCACCGGAAGGGAAATGTTGAGGACAGCGCGTTCCATTTTTTCGCGCCAGGTGTGATCATCTTCGGCAACATCGGCCTGCAGGCGCGAGCGCAGCTGGGCCGCGATCGGCTTCAGCGTCTGCAGAGGATAGATGATGTCAAAGCTGGCTGCATCGGTATCCGGCAGCTGCACCACAAATGAGCAGATGATGACAAGCTCCGCCCCGTCGACGAAGGAGGCAAACTGCGGATTGATCTCACGGTTCTGATAGGTGATGTTGATCGGCATCAGATCCCGCCACGCCACCTGGAGCGTTTCGTTCAGGCCATCGGTGACCAGCTCGATGATGCGTTCCTCGGTTGCGGTAAATTCGGTCTTCTTCGTCGGCAGCGCGGTGATCTTGCCGCCATAATAGCTGTTGGTCAGAACCGAGATGAAATTCGGTGTCATGACGGTCAGCATGTTGCCGCGCAACTCTTCGATACGGCTGATATTCAGGCTCATGAAGTTCTCGATGCCGGCCGTATATTCGTCAAAGGTTTTTACCTCTGGCGGGAATGAGGAGATACGCGGCTGGATCCGCAGCATCGGCAGATAGACGGCTCTGGCAAGCCTGGCAAAACGCTCGTTGATAATCCGCAGCGCGTGATAGTCACCGAGAAGTGACAGATCATCAGAGCCAAACTGGAACGGTCGCACATCATCGCCATCCATCACCGCGGATGGCGCGCCGGTCTCGCTGCCGAGACCGTCGATCAGCGCATTGACTTCATCACTGCTGAGTTTGCGGGTCGATGCCACGGTTACACCCCTGCCACTGTCCTATTGCAACACGAAGGATGTGAAATGCACTTCCTCGACACCGCCAAATCCTTCCAGCGCCTCGAGCTTGGCATTGATGCTGTCTCGCAATGCGGTGGCCAGACCCTCACGGCCGACGGCCCCCTTCACATTATCCTCGGTAAAGTCACTGATCACGCCGAGAATGACCGAACGAAGTGCCAGCTGATGCGATTCAACATTCATCATCACCGTGTCATCATATTGTGTGGACACGCCGATTCCAACCTGCAACATCTTGCGTGACCCTGACAGATTCGTTGTGAACGTCCCCGGGAATTCATGATAGATCGTCTCAAACACCTCTTCTTCAGGCGTGTCCTTTGACTGTTTGGACGGCTCTGTTTCATTGTCCGAAGCCGCTTCGGCTTCCGCACGTTCCTGCATCTTGCGCTCGATGATTTCTTCGATCTCTTCCGAAGGGTCAGGCTGTGCGCTGCCGAAAATCAGGAACCCGGCACCAAGGCCGACCACGACCAGCAGAAGGCCGCCACCGCCGAAAATCGCCAGTTTCTTGATCAGGCCACCGCCTGCCTTTGGTTCTGCTTCAGTCTCAGCCATCTGTCATGTCCTTCGTTGCGCGTCGGGATCCCTTCTGTCGGCATCACTGCCGAACCGATCCGCGACCAAGCCAATGCATTGTCTATGCCAAAACGCTCAACACAGCGGTTTCACCCTGGCGCGGAACAAAATCCTGATCGTCTGGATCGTTGTCAGCCTGGGGCTTGTCCCTGTCGTCCCGGTTCAGTTTATTAGAAAAACCTTGATCTCGACCAGTGTTTTTGCCATCGGCATGCGACTGTGCCTGACCCTGCTGGCCGCCTCCGCCATCCATGGCACCTTCCTGGCCACCGGCGCTGGTCTGAAAGCTGGCCAGACGCATACCGGATTGTTCAAACATCTGGCCAAGCTGGCCGCGGGCGCTTCCCAGAAGTTGCGCCGCTTCGGCGGTCTCGGCCGCGATCCGGATCGAGGCTTTGCCGTTGCGAAGACCAAGATCAACATTCAGCCGGCCAAGATGGCGCGGCTCCAGAATGATGCGCACCGTCTGCACACCCGAACGCAGGTCCGAGGTCAGTCGTTTGATCATGGTGTCCGTCCATCCCGCATTGGCGGTATTCAGCCGGTGCAGCAGGGCGCGATCAGCCAGATCACGCGAAGGCGCTGCATCGGCAAAACCTTGTGATGCGGACTGGCCGCCGCCCTGTCCGGACTGATGCTGACCGCCAGCCTGTCCGCCAGCCTGTCCGCCCGCGCCCGAGACAGCCTGTGCGGATGCCGATGATGATTGGCCATTTGATGACTGGCCGTTTGATGACTGGCCATTTGATGACTGGCCGTTTGGTGACTGGCCATTTGATGACTGGTTGCCCGCCAATGCCATTTGGTCGGCATAGGCGCGCATATCCCGTGAATTCACCCCCTGCATCATTGCGGTGTCCAGCTGACTGCCGGCTGTTCCGGGGCCAGAGCGCGGACCTTCGCCTGGGCCCATTTGCAAGCGTGTCCGGACCTGATCAAGGGCTGCGCCAGCCTCCATCTTTTGCTCGAGGCTGCCCTTCATCTGCAATGCCGCATAATCATTTTCATGCATGGCCGGCATATCCAAAGGCCACTGTCCCACTCCACCTTGCCCCGCGAGCGGGACCGGCTGCAGCGGCATCGGCCCGACAAAGGCCGGTGATGGGGCCGGTTGCGCCACCATCCTGACAGGGCTTTGCCCAACAGACACAGCCGGCATCGGCCCAACAAAATCAGGTGAAGGCGGCAGTTGTGCCTCTATCCCGACCATGGATGAGGGCACGGACATAATCTGACCGGTGTCAGCGGCGATATGGGGACCGGGGGCCGAAGGGGCCATCAATCCGGCGGCGGCCTCGCCAAGGTGCGGTTGCCCGGGCCCGCTGTCAATATCGTCAAGAATTTCGATGGCCCGCGCCAGAATGGCCCGCGCGGTTGTCATGTCGGCCGGGGAACCAGATTCGGCATCCGGCATCGGCGGTGCGCCGGGCAGCGGAACCTTGCCGGGCTCGCCGGACAGTGACTTGGCGGCAATCAGCAATCTGGCAAGTGATGCCGTTTCAGGCATTTCAGGCCGTTCGGACAGCACAGCCCTATCAGGCCCAGCATCCACCATCAGCCTTGCAGCGGCAGGCAAAGCATCGAATTTCGATGTGTTGATGGTCGGGGCATCACCTGGTGACAGTACGGTCGGGCCGGTTGCCGCCTCTTCCGCGGCATGGTCAGCGCCAGCTTCCTCATGCGGTTGCAACATGGCAAACAGGCCGGCGAACAGCGCCAGCGTTTCAGCATCCGGTGTCAGGTTCAATTGCGGGTCTTCTCCCGCCTTGACAATTGCCGGCTGGCTGCCAAGTGAATCCAGTATCGTCATTGCCGCCCCTGTTCCTTTCTGGCATCCCGCTGATTGCGAAAAAGGGATTGCCCCACAGGCCGCGCTGCAAGATTGATGCCAGAGACTGGGATTGCCAGTTGAAGGTTGTGCTAGGGCTTGACCCTGCGGCGCGGCGGCATGGCGGCCTCTGCCCTGTCCTCGCGCATATCACGCTGCTTGCGGTCATGGGCTTCGCCCTTTTCAACCGCCAGATTATGCTGGTGGCGCACCCGCGCAGCATCACGGCGGTGGCTCGCCACCTCCTCGGACAGGAATTCGGCGCGATTGGAAATGGTTTTCAGCTGGTCCTGGACCTGGTTGCCATACCAGCTGGCCGAACGCAGATGGCCAACCGTTGTCTCGCCAAGCGGGACATTCATGTCATCGACCATTTCTTCCAACCGGTCGCGGACATTCTCGGTGCGTGTGAGTTCTTCCTGCAGGGTATTGACCGCTTTGGTCTTGCGCGCCAGCGCCACCTTCTGCTTCAGCGCCATAAGATGGAAAACGCTTCGTCCCCGGGTCATGATCAGCCACCCATCAGCCCGACAAGAGCATTGCGGCTCGCCCCAAAGGCGGCCTTGTCAGCGCCGTTCTGCTGGATCAGTTCCATCAATTGCGGCCAGATACTGACCGCAAGGTCGAGATCAGGATCCTGTCCCGGCGCATAACCACCCATCAGTATCAGGTCGCGATTCTCAAGATAGAGTGAGACAAGACGACGGAACTTCCGGGCCGCCTCACCCTGGCCGGCATCAACGATGTCATTCATCACCCGGCTGACCGAGGAGGGCACATCGATGGCCGGATAGACCCCCATCTGGGCCTGCTGGCGTGACAGCAGGATATGACCGTCAAGGATCGCGCGCGCCGTATCAACAACCGGATCATTGGTGTCATCACCATCGGCCAGCACAGTATAGATTGAGGTGATCGTGCCCTGACCGGCGGCACCACTTCCCGTGCGTTCGATCAGGCGCGGAATCATCGAGACAACCGACGGCGGATAACCTTTCGCCGTCGGCTGTTCGCCAAGCGCCAGGCCGATTTCCCGGCGAGCATGTGCCACCCGGGTCAGCGAATCCATGATCAACAGTACATCCTTGCCCCGGTCACGGTAATATTCGGCAATCGCCGTCGCCCGCTCGGCACCGCGAATCCGCAGTAACGGCGAGCGGTCGGCCGGCACCGCAACAATCGTCGTGCGTGCAGCGGAGTCCTCATCCAGAACCGTTTTGGCGAATTCACCAACCTCGCGGCCTCGCTCACCAATCATCCCGACAACGACGATATCCGCCGTGGTGAAACGACTCATCATGCCAAGAAGCACCGATTTACCGACGCCGGAACCGGCGATAATGCCGATTCTCTGCCCTTTGCCAACGGTCAACAGCGCATTGATCGCCCGCACCCCGACATCTAGCGGCGCATCGACCGGCTTGCGGGTCAGCGGGTTGATCTCACGTCCCATCAGCGGCCATCGTCCCTCAAGCCGCATGTCCGGCCCGCCATCAATGGGGTTGCCAAGAGCGTCGGTAATGCGGCCAAGCAGCCCGTCACCAACCTGAATATTCGCCCCGTCATCGGCCAGCGTGACCCTGGCACCGACCCTGATCCGCGCGCCGAACTGGTGCAGCGAGAGAAGATTATTGCCATTATTGAAGCCGATCAGCTCGGCAACCGCCGGTTCGTCATCATCATCCGTTTCGACATGGCAGAGCGACCCGATATTCGCCGGGAAGCCGCCGCATTCGATCATCTGGCCATCAAACCGGCTGACATGACCGAACATCGACATGCGCCGGTCATTGGTCAACAGATCAATGTCCGAGATCAGGCCACGGGTCAGGTCAGTCATCGGACTCGCCTTGCAGGGTGTCTGTCGCGATGTCGGTGTCGATATCTTTTCCGGCTTCGGTTCCGCCAGCGACCTTGCCTTCCGGCCTTTGTTCCGCGCCATATGGAGTTTCGGGGCCTGTCATCTCGGGCCCGCTTGTTTCGGGCCCGCTTGTTTCAGGCGCGTTAACTTCAGGCGCGTTAACTTCAGGCGCGTTAACTTCAGGTTGATTCACTTCAAGCTGATTCACTTCGGACTTCACGGCAGCATTTGCCGGTGTCGAGCTGGCAGCTGGTTCCTGCACGGCCGGCAGGATGATGTCATCGATGCCAATCGTGCCGACGGTGACCGACAGATCGCCTGCGGCAAGATCAGCCGAGGCGACAAAGGCACAATGGCGCAGCTTCTCGCGCGTCTCAACCAGCGGCTGGACGCTGCCCAGATCGCCTGGGTTCAGGTGGATCACCGGCTGACCGGACGCCGTTCGAATAGCTGCAAGGAGACCTTCAATCCGGTCGGCAAAAGCATCCGGTTGTTCGGCGATGGCACGCCCGGCCCGCTCGCTGGCAAGTGTCAGAATGGCTTTGTGGATGCTCTCACCAAGCGCATTACTGTCGATTTCCGTCAGATTGCCAAGCTTTTCGGCAGCAATTTCGAATGCCTGAATGGCCCGTTCAAGCTGCGCCGATGCCTCGGCACGGCCAGCGGCACGACCTTCTTCAAGCCCCTTTGCGTGACCTTCCTCAAAGCCTGTTGCGTGGCCTTCCTCGAGCCCCGCCGCACGGCCTGCCTCAAAATCAATTTGAGATGCCCCCGGCGTCGAACCCTGGGCCGAATCCTGGGGCGATTCCTGGGCCGACTCTTCGTCGGCGGCGCCCTCTTCCGGGGTATCTGACGCGGCGGCATCCTCGCCTGCCGGCATCGCACCATCGGCCTGCGACGCAGCACCCGCCTCCGCTTCTGCCGCGGCGTTTTGCGATGGCGCCATATCCTGTGACTGGTGATCCGCAGCGGCGGCTTCGGCCGCTTCACCCTCATTGGCGAGGTCGGGATCGATCATTGCACCGGCCGCCACCGCCGTCCGCATTTCCGCCTCCCGGCGGCGCTGAGCGTCCATTGCAATCGAAACCAGCGATCTTGGCTCAAACACCTCGACAGTCTTCACCGGCACATGTTCAGAGCGCTGATAAGCAGCGTCGCGCGAAAGCATGACGAGGCGCTGGATCTCGTTATCATCGAGGCGACCCTTCTGGGCCTCCTCGGCAAGCGCCGAGTCCATGGCTTCGCTGCGCATTTCACTTGATGATGTGCCTGTCGACATGGCCTGCCTACCTCCGCCTAGACAAAGTCATCGCCGCCGCGACCGGCAAGGACGATGGAGCCCTCATCCGACATCCGGCGTGCCACATTGATGATACGCTTCTGGGCTTCCTGGACCTCGGTCAGACGAACCGGACCAAGGGCCTCCATCTCGTCCTGCAGGTTTGCTGCGGCGCGAGATGACATGCAGCTGAACAACTTGTCACGGAGCGGCTCGTCGGCCCCTTTGAGTGCCAGCACCATATCTTCGGTATCGACACTGCGGAGCAGTGTCTGCAGCGATTTGTCGTCGGACATGATCAGGTTGTCGAACACGAACATGCTTTCCTGAATGGCGACCATCAGGTCCTCATCATTGTCCTTCAGTGCGCCCATGATACGGGCTTCCATGGCCTGCTTGGTGAAGTTCATGATCTTCGCCGCAGCCGCCACACCGCCAACCTGCGAGGCACGAAGCGAGGTGTTCGCCTTGAATTTGCGCTGCATGACCTCCTCAAGTTCGCGAAGCGCGTCAGGCTGCACCGTCTGCAGGGTCGCAATCCGCGCGATAACGTCGGACTGCGACTCTTCGGGAAGAAGACCCAGAACATCAGCCCCGAGCCCGAAATCGAGATAGGAGATGATCAGCGCGATGATCTGCGGATGTTCATCGATGATCAGCTCGGCAATCGAACGGGCATCCATCCAGTCGAGAATTTCGATCGGCCGGTCGGTGCTTGACGGCGTGATCCGGCTGAGAACCGACTCCGCCTTGTCCTCGCCAAGGGCCCGCGTCATCACATTCCGGATATAGTTGCCGGCACCAAGACCCAGGCTGGTCTGCTCCTTGATGATTGCCAGAAACTCGTCGAGAACCCTGTTCACCGTGTCCTGGTCCAGACCCTGCACCGAATACATCGCGGTTCCCAGATGCTGGACCTCGCGCGGCGACAGGTTCCGCAGAATCTCGGAGGCTTCCTCCTCACCGATAAGCATCATCAGAATGGCCGATTTCTGCGTTCCCGACAGGGAATCGTAAATGCTATCGGCATCGTCTTCGTTCATCTGCTCTGCCATGACTACCTCATCTACCTAACAGGACACTTTGGTTGGCGCTGACGGACGGGTCAGCCTACACGGTGTCCATATCTTTTTGCATCATCGTCTTGAAGACGTTCGAGACACGGCCCGCCTCGTCGGAGACGATCATGCGGATGACCGCCACCTTATCATCATAGGTGTTGGCCGTATCCAGCATTTCCGCCGAAATGGCTGCCTTCTTCGGCTTCAGCTTGGCCTTGATGTCCTCAAGCGATTCACCTTCCTGGATTTCGACTGTATCGAGATCGACATCATCATCCATGCTGACAACAGCCTCACCCGGTCCGCCGGTCGCCGCCGGCACCATGACCCGGTTGATCAGCGGGCGGATCACGCCGAGGATGACAACCGCCATGATCAGAATAGTCAGACCCTGACGCATGATGGTGACGGCCCACTCCATGTCATACCAGGGCTTCTTCACGCCCTCGAGGGCCGACACAAAAGTCGAGCTGGACACCGTCAGACTGTCGCCGCGCTCATCATCAATGCCGATGGCGTTGGACACCAGCGCGGTAATCTCTTTCAGCTTTTCCTCAGGAATTTCCTGCACTTCCTTCAAGCCGGTCTCCGGATTCACGATCTCCATCTCGCGGACAAGCACCGCAGCCTGGATACGGGTGATCTGGTTGCTTGGGCGCTGTGTGGTCGAAATAGTGCGGCTGACCTCGTAATTGCGGGTCTCGCTTGATGACCGGTTATTCATCGCCCCATTGCCGCCATCATCATTCTGCTGGGTGTCGATCTCGGTCTGGGTCGGCGCACGGTTGGTGGTCGCGCCGGGCACACCGCGGGCCGTCACCTCACTTGAATAGTCATTGCTTCGCTGTTCGCTGCGAAGGGCGTTGCCTTCCGGATCAACAATTTCCTCGGTCACTTCGCTGCGGGTGAAATCCATGTCAAGATTCACCTGCGCGGTGACATTGCCGGCACCGACAATCGGGCTGACAAGGGCAATCACACGGTTGCGGTAGATATCCTCAAGCCGGATCCGATGCTCAAGCTGTGCATCGGACAGCATGCCGGCGCTGTCCTGCGGCGGACGCGACAGGAGGTTTCCATATTGATCAACAACCGTGACATCGTTTTTCGCCATGAACGGAATCGAGGAGGATACGAGGTGAACAATGGCGTCCACCTGCTGGCGCGACAGGGACCGGCCATTCTCCATCTGCACGAAAACCGACGCAGATGGTGGGGTCGATGCACGCGCAAAAACCGATTTCTCCGGGATCGCAAGATGCACGCGGGCTGTCACAAGCCCGTCAATTTCGCTGATTGACCGCGCCAGCTCGATTTCCTGGCTCTGCTTCAGGCGAACATTCTCCACTGATCGGCTCGATCCCATCGGAATGTCCGAAATCGAATCGTACCCGTCCGGGATCGAAGCTGGCAGCCCCTGCGCCGCAAGGATCATGCGCGAACTGTGGAAATCGGTCACCGGCACGATCACATCACCCGTGGTCGGGTCGAGGGCGACATCGACACCGGAATTCTTCAACGCGTCGACGACGCGGGCCTTTTCGCTTTCCGGCAGCGAGGCATAGAGTGTCGTGCGCTCCGGCTGCTGAGAAATCACGAAAAAGACCAGCCCAATGATGGAAATGACGATGGCACCGGCCGCCGGCAGCACCTGGCGAAGGCTTTGACCGCCGGTCAGGCGATAGATGATCGCCATGGGGCCCGAAGTCGGCATGGTGGCTACCGCAGTTGCGGTTTCCCCGTCCTGTGCCGCTAAATTCGGATCCATTACTGTCGTTGCTTCTGCCATCGTTTTGGTTCCTGTTGCTTTCAACCGTCAGGTGGGGGGACGCCGGATCAGACCGGCATGTTCATGATGTCCTTATAGGCGCTCAGCACCTTGTTCCGGACATTCAGGGTCAGCTGGAAGCCAAGCGAGGAAACCTGTTGGCTGATCATCACCTTGCTGAGATCATTTTCCATGCCCATTTCATACGCCTTGGTCATCTCGGCGGATTTTGACTGCGCATCGGCCACCTGATTGATGGCATTGGTAATGCGGTCGGTGAAAGCCTGCGTCGGCTTTTCGGTCTGCAGCGCCTGTTCGGCGCGTTTCAGCACCTGCGCGTGCGCGGCACCGACAGAACTGCTGATGGGTCCAATGGTTGTCATATCAATTTACCTCGCTAGATCGGTCATGCCAGAGGGTCATGCCAGACGATCATGCCAGACGATCATGCCTGGGCGGCACTCTGCCGGAAGGCAGCGGCCATATTGTTGGGAAGCTCGTCCGAGAGCTGATTCATCACATCATCAATCAGGATTTCGCCTGCCGAAATGACGCCGTCCTGGGACAGGACCAGCGCCCGTTGCAACACATTTTCAAGCTCGCGAACATTGCCAGGCCAGCCATAGCGCCGCAGCGCCTCGATGGCGTCATCGGCAAGCCGCGGCAGAGCCGCAGCCGATTTGACGTGCCGGTTCAACAGAAAAGTGGCAACCGGCACGATATCATCCGGCCGTGCCGCCAACGCCACCGTGTTCAACGGAAACACATTCAACCGGTAATAGAGGTCCTCGCGGAAGTGACCCGCACGGATTTCCTCAGCCATATTGCGGTTGGTTGTCGCCACGACACGCACATCTACCGGAATATCGGTCTGCGAGCCAATCGGGGTGACTGCCTTTTCCTGCAGCGCGCGAAGCAGTTTGGCCTGCAGCGCCATCGGCATTTCAGAAATCTCGTCAAGCAGCAGCGTGCCACCATCTGCTGCCCGGAAAATACCCTTATTGGCTGTCGACGCACCAGTGAAAGCACCCTTTTCATGGCCGAACAGGATCGCCTCAAGCATATTGTCGGGAATGGCGGCGCAGTTCACCGCCACAAACGGCGCATCGGCACGTTCGGAATGGTTGTGGATGAATTTTGCCAGCACTTCCTTGCCGGTGCCGGTGGGGCCATTGATGAACACCGTGACATCGGTCTGCGCAACGCGGCGCGCCAGCGCCAGAAGATCGCGGCTGACCTGATCGCCGCATGCCACTGTGCGGTCATCAGACAGCAACGTTGCCGCCATCTGCAATCCAAAATCATCAGCTGTCGACACCGCAGGCGCGGCCGGCAGCGCAAGGCGGATGAGCTTGCCACCAAGCGTTTCCGACACCGCAAAGCTGTCGGCGTTTTCGTCGATAATCATCATCGAGCCGGCACGCGCGGCACGACCTTTCGCGATGGCCTCGGCCTCGCCACCGATCGACGCCTCGAAGGCGGCACTGCATATATAGGTGCTGGCCTTCGGGTCGCCTGCCAGATCACCATCCGACGCGGTAACCTTTATAAGCCGGTCCTGAAGAATGCGGGCCAGCCTATCAGCTGACGCAAACATGTCATGTTCAAGGCGAATTATGCTCATCTCTCTTGCCTCAAGCGGAAACTATCTCTGCCAGCACAAAGGCAAGAAGCCTGCCAGCAAAGCGGCCAACTTCAAAAAAAATGTGAATTTCTTAATTATTCGTTAATTTTCAGAACACTAAGGATTAAAAATAAATCCAACCCCTGTGCCACCGCTGCCCGGCGAGGCACGCGCGTTGTCGACAATAAGTCGGGTTTTCGACGGATTTTCAAAGATGAAGTCATCTGCATCAAAATTTTGACATGTACCGGCGCAAGGCGGTAGTCTCTCCAAAATATTGACGCCTATCGCCTCGTTCAGATTTTATTTTGTGGTGGGAAGAGGATGGATAACTCGATAGACGACATTATTGTCGGCCAGTCCGTGCCGGTTAAAGAACTGAAAAAACTCATAGACGTTGTCGCTTCCTCACCGACCAGCGTGCTTGTGCTTGGCGAAACCGGCACCGGCAAGGAGCTTGTCGCCCGTGCTATCCACGCGGCATCGGGCCGGAGCGGCCGCCTGGTATCGGTCAATTGCGCCGCCATCCCGTCAGAATTGCTTGAATCAGAGATATTCGGGCATGAGAAAGGTGCCTTTACTGGTGCCGACAAGCCGCGTGAAGGGCGGGTCGAGTTGGCACGGGGCGGTACCCTGTTTCTTGATGAGATCGGTGACATGCCGCTGCCGCTGCAGACCAAGCTGTTGCGCGTCCTTGAGGATCGCAAGGTCCAGCGCGTCGGCGGCAATGACGAAATCGCCGTCGATTTCCGGCTTGTCTGTGCAACGCACCAGAATATCCAGGCGCGCGTCGATGAAGGTGCCTTCCGGGCCGACCTGTTCTACCGGATCAATGTGTTCCCGGTTCAGGTGCCAACCCTTGCCGAGCGGCATGTCGATATCCCGCAGATCACCGCCGCCATCATGAAATCACTTGCCGCGGCGCAGAATGTCACGGCACCAACGCTGGATGACAGCGCCCTGGCCGAACTGGCACGCTATCCTTGGCCGGGCAATGTGCGTGAACTGCGCAATGTCCTGGAACGGGCGATGGTGATGTTTCCTAGCCAGCCCATCACAGCGACACAGGTGCGCGAAAACCTGCTCCGCATGAAAGCGCCAGACCGCGCCGAGGAGATGGACGCGCTCTGGGAAGCCTCGCAGGGGCTTGGCGGCGTCGACATCATGACCGACAGCGGCGAGCCACCCCTGCCGCATCCGGCCCATTATGCCGATTGGTTCAGCTATTTCGACAATATCGACCTGCGGCGTCACCTTCGCGATATCGAAGTGGTGCTGATCGAGGCGGCGCTGGCGAAATCGGACGGCATGGTGAGCCAGGCCGCCGAGGCGTTGAAACTCCGACGGACAACGCTGATCGAGAAAATGAAGAAGCTGATGATTGAGCGGCCTGCACAGCCAGACAGTCACGGCAGCGCTGTCGATTAAAGAGGCAATCTATTTGGGCTGGCAAATTCAGGCCCCAAATTCAGGCCGATAAGTTCACAAAGGCCAGGACCAAGCCGGCCCCTATCAACGATGGTTGGCGCGATAACGGCTGATGCCGCGCATCTGATGCCCGGCCCGGCGCTGCAGCGCCCCCATCTCAGACAGCATTTCGGTGATGGCGCGGGCATTGTCGGCGGCACACTTCTCAAGCGTCTCAAAGAACAGCTTGTCACCGTCAGGCACCGTGGCGGCAGCAAAATCATGAAGCATATTGCGCCGCGCCACATCAATCCGCATCGCCCGGTCAAAATCCTGCGCCGCCAGCGCCGTTTCAATATGGCTGTTCAATTGGCTGAACTGGGCTAGAAATTCGTCTTTGGTCATTTCGATCTTCCCCGACATCACATTGTCACCCATCATCTTGTCGGCCTTCATATTTTCTGGCGTCATATTTTCTGGTGTCATTTTCCGACCCGCCCGTCGATCTCCCGCCAGGCATCCCGGATATTCTCAAGCGCATTAATGGCCGCCATCGTGCCGCCAATCTCGCGAAGCCGCATCGATGACAATAACTGCTGCCGCGCATATTCATAAAGGCGGAACAGATTGTTGGCGATGTCACCACCCTCCTCGAAGTTCAGGCTCGACTGCAACCCATAGAGGATTGTCAGGGACCGTGAGAAATGGCTGCTTGAGGCGTCCTGACCTATCGACCCGGCTTCGATCTCGGCGGCAAACATCCGCATATGCCGCAGCAACTCGTCAAACAGCACGGCAATCAAGGCGTGCGGGTTGTCCGATTCAGCGACGGCGTCGCGGTCGGCATTCTTGTAAGCTTGCATATTGCGACGCAGGCTCATGACTGGCTGTCCCTTCTGTCCTGGATGACCAGCGCGCTCCGCGATCGAAAAGTTTGTACACGGTCAACAATATGGTATTCTTTTTGCATGGCGATTCCTGTTGCACCCACAGCTTACCCGTCCGCCGGCGCGCCCATGCCCGGCGGTACTGTCAATTCACCGGCAATTGGTGCAAGCAGCGTGCCAACTGGGCGACAAACAGGCACCGGGCTGGTTCCTGTCCAGACCCTCGAGAGAAGCGACCAGGATTATCGTCGCCGGTTGCCGATGATCGCCAGCCCACGGCTGGCACCGTCCACAGTATCAACGGAACGGGCCTTGCAGGCGCGTAGCCTGATGGCACCTGAATTCCAGCACAATGTCATGGCCACACGGATCCTGCGCACGTCAAACCTGCATGCAGAAACCCCGCGCTTCCGCAACCAACTTGATATACTAGCCTGATTTATTTCAATTTTTTTGAAATTTGGCGGAAGGCCCGATCAGGCGCGTTCCAAATCGGCGATGCGTGTCTGCAGGCCAAGATAGAGCTGGAACAGATCAGCTTCGGTTACGACGCCCAGCATTTCGCCAGTCTCACGATTGATCACCGGGATGCTTTCACCGACAAAATTACTGGCCACTTCGATAGCCTGTTGCAACGATGCATCATGTTTGATCGACAACGCATCGGGGTCGGCCAGCCCCTCGGCGCGATTTGTCCCGGCACTCTTCAGCAGGCTATGTAGCACCACCTTGCCGCGGAACAGACCGGCATCATCGATGATGTACGCCTCGGTTGCGGCAGTATCGACCAACATCTTGATGGCCTCGTCGACAGGCGATTCGGTCCCGATTCGCGGAAAATCTGCCGACACGATGCTCACCACCGGTGTTTCCATCATTTCGATATGACCGCGCCCCAACGCCACGTCAATCCCCCGATCATTCAACTGCCGGTCAAAGAATGAATGACCAAAAAGATGGTTGCTGAGCATGATACTGACCATCACCGACAGCATCGCTGCCAACGCGAATTCGTAGCTCATCGTCAGTTCAAGGATGATGATCACGCCCGACACAGGCGCCCCGATCACCGCCGAAGCGACCGCCGCCATGCCGCAGATGGCAAGTGCCGGCCCGGCCCCGGCAACGCCAAGACCGGCGAGAATGCGCCCGCCAATGGCGCCCGCCGCCGCGCCGACAAACAGAGCCGGTGAAAACACCCCGCCAAACAGACCAAAACCGATACACAGTGCTGTTGCCAGAATTTTCAGGACCAGCAAAATCGCCAGGAACTGAAGATCGAACTCACCCTGTAGCATTCCTGCCAGCGGGCCGGTGCCAAGGCCGAGAATTTCAGGCACGAACATGCCAAGACAGCCGGTCAGCACCGCCGCACTCATGACAAGCCGTGCCGGTGACCAGCCGCTACCGGCACCGAAGCGGGCGCTGAAGCGCACACTGATCATAAAGATCACCGCCACCAGTCCGAAAACCGGGCCGATGGCCAGCGCCGCCGGCAGCACAGCCGACATGTCGACAGCCGCCGCATCCATGACAAACAGGGTAGAGCTGCCAAATATCCGGTCGCTGAACCATGCCGCGCTGACGCTGGCCACGGCAATCGGGGCGATGGCCCGCATCGAGAAATGCCGCAGGATGGCCTCATGCGCGAATACCACACCGGCAATCGGCGCGTTGAAACCGGCGGCAATCGCCCCGGCAACGCCGCAGCCGATAAAAACATCGGTGGTCAGAAAACCGCCGGTCGCCTGGCGCAGGAAACTTCCCATCGTCGCGCCAAAATGCACCAGCGGGCCATATTGCCCGACCGACGCACCGCCGCTGGCAGAAATGAAAGCCGCCAGCGTCGAGCCGAACCCGGATTTCACATCAAGCTCATTATCCGTGCGATGCGCCGCATAGATGCTGTCGGCTGGGCCATGCCAACGGGTAATACCGAACAACCGCCGAACCAGCAGAATGAGGCAAGCGGCAAGAACAAGGCTCAGCAACGGCGCCAGCGATATCTCGACCCCGGCAACCGACATCCTGCCAAAGCTGATCGCCTCGCGCCATGTGGTCAGCGATTTTACCCCGATGACAAAGCCGTTTGAAACAATCGACATCACAAGGCCAAAACCGAGGCCACACAGAATACCGCCCGCGATGGTTCGCAAAAGCATGATGATGTCAGCTGTTGTGTCTTTTCTGTCCGTATGCACGGCGTCTCGGGAACCGCTGCGGTCTGTTTTCATCCACAGGGCCGGTGGCCACGTACCACCCTTCACCACCCTGTGGCAGGACCACAATATGGGCACCCGCCTCCCTTTATGAGCAAACCCTAATATGAAACTTCCCGCACCGCACGATTTTTTCTAATTGCGGCATAAAATTTGCAGCGTTGAGCCGTTTACGGGACATCACGAACCCCAATGGATTACCATTGGTTGGATTACCGTTGGTTGGATTATTTTTGGGAATGGCATGGCGGTTGATTATCTCAGCACCCTGAATGTGGGCAGTGGCCTGAATACCACCGAGATCATTGATGCTCTGGTGGACGCCGAACGTGCGCCTGCCGAAAGCCAGATCACAAAAAAGCAGGAACAGCGCACTGTCGAGATATCCGGACTTGGCCAGATCAAGCAGGGTTTCGAGGCGCTGAATGCCGGTCTGTCTCCGGCCACCGGCCTGACGGGGCTTGTCGCCAGCAGCACCGGGTCCGCGCTTGATATCGAGATCGACGACATGGCAAAGGCGTCCGCCTTTTCGCACAGCGTGATTGTCGACAGCGTGGCGGCCGGTCAGACACTGGTCTTTGACGGCCATGCCGGTGAGACCGCGTCGGTTGGCACCGGCAGCGTGACCTTGTCTTTTGGTGCGTGGAACGAGGATGGAAGTTTCACCGCCAACAGCGGGCGCAGCGATGTAACGGTGAATATCGCCAGCGGTGACGGCACGCTGGCCGGCCTTCGCGATGCCATCAATGCGGCTGATGCCGATGTCTCGGCGTCAATCCTGAAAACCAGCGCCACCACCTATGCGCTGGTGCTGAAGTCGCGCGAGGGCGCAAACCACGCCATGCGAATCACCGCCAGCGAGGATGCCGGTGCCGCCGGTCTGGCCAATTTTGCCTACAGCGCGGTCGATAACGATGTCCAGACCATCGCCGCGTCGGATGCCTCGCTGCGGCTTGACGGCACCACCATCACCCGTGACAGCAACAGCATCACCGATTTGCTGGACGGTATGAAACTGACGCTGAAATCGACCAGCTCGACCGCATCACTGCTGTCAGCCCGCTATGACACGGCGACTGCGACGGCGGCCATGCAGCTTGTTGTCGATGGTCTGAACGGCATGAACGAAATGCTGGGATCGATGGCGAAGCGCGGCGTGAATGGCGAGGAAGACGGCCCGCTTGCCGGTGACCCTCTGGTCCGCGCGTTGCAGCGCCAGCTTCGCGGCTATACCACCACATCGCTGACCGGATTTCAGGATGACCCGGTCTATCTGGCCGATTTCGGCGTGAAGACGGAACGCGACGGCACCATTACATTGGACCAGGACACATTCCGCCGCACCTTTGAGGCCAATCCGGACAGCTTTGCCGCCATTACCAACAGCCGCATCACCACTTCAAGCGGGCTTGTCAGCGCATCGGTGCTGGGAACGCCCCCAGATGACGGTATCTATGATTTCGACCTCGCCAATGATGGCAGCGCCACAATCGATGGTGATGCCATGACCCGGGACGGCAGTAATTACAGCATCGCCACCGGTGATGCCGCCGGCCTGCGACTGGCGATCACCGGCAATGGGGCCGATGCCAAAATCTATGTCGGGACAAGCCTGGTCGAGAAGATCGGCAATTTCGCCAGCGACGTGCTGGCGCTGAACAGCGACCTGGGGCAGAAAATCACGCGCTATAATGAGGATCTATCGGATTACGAAACCGAACTTGCCGATCTCGACACGCGGATCGAGAGCATGCGGGCCCGATATGTCGCCAGATTTGCAGCCATGGAAAGTGCCGTGACCAGTCTGAAAGAGACCGGCAAGTCACTCGACAACATGATGGATGCCTGGCGCGCCAGCCTGCAGAGCTGATCCGCCGGTGGCCTGATCTGGGCCTGACCTGGAGCCTGATCTGGCGGTGGCCTGACCCGATACCGGGTGTAATCTTACAGAATATCAAGCACCGAGATGGTGCGCCCGGCAATCTCATTGAAGTTGGGAAGATGTTCCTGCTCTTCCAGTCGCCAGCCGGCCGGCGCGCGCGGTGCCGTGTTGGCACGCATCCCAAAGACATAGGCGCGGAATGCCTTCGCGGCCTCAACAACGCTGATTTCGGGTGTCTTCACACCATCCTCGATGCTGCCGAACATCGGCTTCAGCTTGCGCGGACGATTGGGGCCATCAAACATCAGGCGGTAATGGATGAAATCGGTCAGCAACTCGACCGCCATTTCACCGGCCTCGATCTCGGCCAGGAACTGCAGCATCTGTTCAGCCGCTTCATTGATCGTATCGGGCGTGATCTGGGTATAATGTTCGCTCAGCCCCTCGGCATATTTATTGGCATACGCTTCAAGCGCCATCTCGCCGCCAAGAAATTCACTGGCGCACTTGGCGACGGCGATATCATAGATAAACCGTGGACAATGCATGGGTCTGTTCCTGTAACGATCCGCTCCTCTCTATATAGTCGAAATTACCTGCTTCACCAGTTAAAAAATGCCTGATTTCCATGAAAAACAGGGCCGCAATGCAAAAGGACGCCTGAAATTTGGCAAATAAAACAGACCGATAAAAAAAACTTTAAAAAATGCTAATCAAATCTGACAGGCGTCGTTACCGCTCCTGACACCTTGGCACTCGTGCCATACCAACTCATGGAGGTCGTAATGACTGTTATCAATACCAACACTGCGGCAATGACAGCCCAGTATCACCTCTCGCAGGTGAACAAGGAGATGGAACAGGCCATGGAACGTCTTTCGTCGGGTCAGCGCATCAACAGCGCTTCCGATGATGCCGCCGGTCTGACCATCGCATCGCGCATGGACGCGCA
>CBFHNZ010000033.1:0-25456 GCA_965657415.1 Puniceispirillaceae bacterium (SeqCode)
TGGCGATTCCGGGAGGACTCGAACCCCCAACCTGCTGATTAGAAGTCAGCTGCTCTATCCAGTTGAGCTACGGAACCTAAGTGCCATGACACAGGTGATGCGCCGCGGCGGCGCCTGCGGATATTTTTTGCCTGAACCGGGACGAAATGTCCAGAAAGCGCTGGCACCAGACTGCGCATCCTCCTTGCCCACCACAGCGTTTCATGCCGGTGAATAAAGCCGACATGGCAACCGGCAGGTCGGGCCAGCGCACGAAATAGCTCAGTGGGTCCAGGCACCGTTGCGCGTGTAGGCAAAATTGTCGGCATAGGCTTTTGGCTTCACCCGGCGTTTTTTCGGCTCCGTCACATGATAGTCGATGCCATGCGCCTCGGCATAGGCAATCGCGCTGTCACGGTCGGGGAAGCGGACCCGCACCTGGCGCGCCGTGTCGGCCGAGGACTGCCAACCCATCAGGGGATCGGGCTTCACGATGGCACTTCGCGGATATTCCAACACCCATTCATTGCCTCGGGTTACCGCAGCATTGCGCCCGGACTGCATCGCTGTCTTGCATGGTTTGTAAATGCGTGCGCGTGTCATGTCTGTCCCCCGTCATTCCGGCAATCACCCCTCTTCTATCTTATGCGGAGCGCGCGCCGTCAAGCCCTGGATCCGCAGAAATCGCATTACAGAAATGCCACCGCACAACTCCCGCCCTGTGATACTCTGGTTGAGTGTTTTATCATTTATGTGTGGGAGTGGAACGATGGCAAGATACAAGGCAAGATACAAGGCCAAGTGCTTTTGTGGCGAGATTGAAGTCGAGATTGCGGGCGATCCTATCGCGATGATGGTGTGTCATTGTAAAGTGTGCCGATCGTGGTCAGCCTCACCGATGAATGGTGCCACCCTTTTCAAGCCAGAGGATGTGAGCGTGACCAAGGGCGCTGACTCGCTGAAGTCCTACGCACAAAGCGAGGGGCATGACCGCAGCTGGTGCGTAAAATGCGGCGGGCATGTCCTGGCAGATCACCGCAACACCTATGGCATTGTCGATGTCTATGCAGCAATCATCGAGGATTTCACCTTTACCCCGACAGCGCATGTGAATTATGAAAGCACCGTCATGCCAGTCAAGGACGGCCTGCCCAAATTCAAGGACTTCCCGGCCGAAATGGGAGGCAGCGGCGAGATGATAGACGAATAACCACCGCCAACGGATAGCCATCGCCGAAGACCAGTCAAAGTCTTTATCAGGGGGGCACTCTGTCGGGCAGGCATTCTGTCGGGCGGGCATTCTGCCAGTTCAGGGGAAATGGTCGGAGTGGAGGGATTCGAACCCCCGGCCCTCTGGTCCCAAACCAGATGCGCTACCAGGCTGCGCTACACTCCGACGCGGCTGTTTGTATGAGTTTGACCGCCGTTAATCAAGCCAATTCGCACCCACCGTCACAGTTACCAGCCATCATTTTCAGCGTCGATCAACCGCGCCGCGCCGGTGATGCCTTGCGCAGCCATGACGCCGCCATTCAACTCCAACACAAACCGGGCATCGCCGGCCGACCGACGTGGCGTGAGCGAGTGCGGCGGAACGTCCTGCTCCGCAGATACCAGGCCACCATCCTCGGCAAAGAACAGCATGTCGAGCGGGATCAGGGTATTCTTCATCCAGAAACTGCGCGGTGCCATGGTGGGGAAGACGAACAGCATCCCCTGCCCGTCCGGCACCGATGCCGTGTGCATCAACCCGAACGACCATTGTCGCGGCGTGCGCGCGATCTCTACGCTGAAGCTCAGAATGGTGCCGTCACCGCGATCAAGACGAACCACACCGGTATCGAATGCCGGCCGATCACTGCCGCTGGCAGAGAAAAACGGAAAAGCGAGTGCCAGGCACAGCCATACCAGCAATGCGGCACGGCTATATCGACGTTCAGCCCACAACGAGATAGCCAACCGCAAGGATAACGATGAGAACCAGCGTCTGGATCATCACCGCCCGCCCAGGCACCGTCGGGCCGGTAATGGGGGCGTGCATTAGCCGTTCCACCGCCTCGAGGATCGCGTCACGATAGCCGGCAATGGCAGCGGTGAAGCTGCGCCAGATAACCATCACAGCCCGCAGGACCGGCCAGCCGATGGCCGGTGCCACACGGCGATACAGCCAGTCGGTGTTGAGTACCGTCGAACGAAGCTCCGGCGGGTAGAATTTGAACGTCATCAGGAAGGTAAAAGCGAGGATCGAGAAGATCAGCAGCTGCAGCTGGCCGACGACATGGCTGGCATCATAGGGGTTGTAATCAAGGCTGTAGGGCAGGATCTGGTAGAACAATCCCGGGAATGACCCGATGCCGACACACAGCACACTGGCAAGCCCCATCGCCACCAGCATGCCGCAGGGTGCTTCCTTCACCTTATGCCCGCCATCATGGCCGAAAAAGGCGAAATACGGGATCTTGATCCCCGAATGGTGAAGCACCCCTGCCGACGCCGCCAGCAGCACCAGATAGGCTGCCACCAACCCCTTATAGCCAAGCGCCGACATGATCAGCGATTTCGCGGCAAAACCACTGAACAGCGGGAATGCCGAAATGGACATCGCGCCGACAATACAGAACACCGTCGTCCAGGGCATACAGCGATAGAGGCCGCCAAGTTCCGACGCCTTGATGGTGCCGACACGGTACAGCACCGCGCCCATGCTCATGAACAGCAGGCCCTTATAGATGATATGCGCAAAGGCGTGCGCCACCGCGCCATTGATCGCCAGTTCGGTGCCGATGCCGATGGCCACCACCATGAAACCAAGCTGGTTGTTGAGGCTGTAGGCAAGAACCCGCCGCATGTCATTCTCAATGACGGCGAAGAAAACCGGAAAGGCCGTCATCAGACAGCCGATGACAATCAGCAGATCAGTGCCCGCAAAGCCGCGCGCCAGCGCGTAGATGGCAAGCTTAGTCGTGAAGGCCGACAGCACCACGGTGCCGACGACGGTGGCCTCGGGATAGGCATCCTGAAGCCACCCGTTGAGCAGCGGAAAGGCCGCCTTGAAACCGAAGGCGATGAAAACAAGCCAGGTGGCGAGCGAGCCAAGCTCCATCGCCGTAAATTCCATCGACCCGGTCTCGCTGAAAATCATCGCCGCGCCGGACAGCAGCAGCACACCCGACAACACCTGCACAATCAGATAGCGCATCGCGGCATGGCGCGCGCGCTGTGTTCCCGAGGCCAGGATCAGGAAGACCGAGGTGACGGCGGTCGCCTCCCACCAGATGAACAGGGTCAGCAGGTCACCGGCATGGAGCGCCGCAATGGCGGCACCGGCATAGGCCATGCCGGCGGCATGGTCGGTCACGCGCCGTTCATGCCAGCCATAAAAGACATTCAGCGTCGCCGCAATATGGAAGACAATGGCAAAGGGAAGGCTGAGATGATCGGCCCGGTAAAGCACCAGTTCCAGCCCCATGAGGCTGACAGTCCAATGATCGCCGCCGCCCGCCGTCAGGCTGTATGCCGACAGGCCGATAACCGCCAGCATGAAGATTTGGCGAATATGGTGCGGCACCCAGATCACGGGCAGTGCCGCAAGCATCATCACAAAGCCGGGGGGCATGCCGGTCAGGATATCACTCATCATCGTAATAATCCTCGTCCCGCATCGCGACCTTCCGCAGATATATCCCACCGACCACAATGGCAACGCAGATCACAAAGGCATAGACAGCCGGGAACAGCGGAATGTCCTCGGCGGCGATTTCGCCATGCCGATGGACAACAAATTCCAGCACCACAAGCACCGCCCCGGCGGCCAGCAGCACGCGCGTTGCCCATTTTCCCATCAGCGCCAGACGCGCTGATTCTTCGCTGTGTCCGTTCATCGGGTTACCATCGCCTGTGCCAGTTCAAGGAAGGTGCCGGCAAAAAAGAACAGCGCCACGCTGAGCGCGGCTGTCAATACGGGTGGCAGGATCGTCAGAAAATGCCGGTTGATCTTCACTTCCTTGACCTTGGGCTTGAAGATGCCGCGCGCCACAGGATCAAGCAGATAATAGATGTTCAGCAAGGATGACAGGCTGAGAACCACCAGCACCATTACCAGGCCGGCATCCGCGGCACCCGCCATCAGATAGAATTTCGACCAGCTGCCACCAAGCGGCGGAATGCCGATGATCGACAGCGCGCCAAGGAAAAATGCCCCGAACAGCCACGGCATTTCACGGCCCTGCCCGTCAAGTTCCGAAATCTTGGTAATGTGCGCCTGTACATAGATGGCGCCGGCGACAAAGAACAATGTGATCTTGCCGGCCGCGTGCATGACGATATGAAGCGCCGCGCCAGTGGTCGCCATCTGCGTTGCGATGGCAGCGCCAAGCACGACATAGGACAGCTGGCTAATCGTCGAATAGGCGAGTCGCGCCTTCAGATCATCCTTGGTGATGGCAACACAGCTTGACGCCAGGATGGTAAAGCAGGTCAGCCAGACAAGCCATGTCGCGGCGCCCGTATCAGTCAGGAAGTCAATGCCGAAAATATAGACAACAATCATCAACAGCGTGAACACGCCGGCCTTCACAACCGCCACCGCATGAAGCAGTGCGGACACCGGTGTCGGCGCCACCATCGCCGCCGGCAGCCAGCGATGGAGCGGCATCACAGCCGCCTTGCCGACACCGAAAACAAAGGCCGCCAGCAACCATGGCGCGGCACCGGCGGGAATGGCGTCTTTCAGGATCCCGCCAGGCACGAAATCAAGCCGCCCGGTCATCAGCCAGACATAGATCACCGCTGGCAACAGCAAGATCACCGAGCTGCCAACAAGAATGCCCATATAGAGGCGGCCAGCATCGCGCGCCGCGCGGCTGTCCTTGTGGGTGACCAACGGGAAGGTCGAGAAGGTCAGAATTTCGTAGAAGATGAACAGCACCAGAAGATTGCCAGACCAGGCAATCGCCATCGCGGCATGCACCGCCACCGCATAGAAGGCAGCAAACCGTGTTTGATGCTTTTCATGATTGCCGCGCATGTAGCCGACGGAATAGACCGCCGCCAGGATCCACAACCCCGAGGCGACAAGGCCGAAAATGGCACCAAGCGGCGTCACCCGGAAGGCAAGGTCCAGTCCGGGCGCGATCTCGGCCGCCATCCATGTCGGCGCACCACCAGCCAGAACATTTGCCGCCACATCGACAGCGGCGATGAACGTGACCAGCGCACCAACAGGGCCGGCGATATCACGCCAGTTCGACCTGACGGCCAGAAACGGCACCAACAATGCGGTGACAAGTGGCGCGAAGATACCGACAAGAAGCGCTGTCTGGGGTTGCATCATCAGCATGATCACATCCCCCCCGTCATCTGCATGGCGGCGCGCATTGCCGCGTCAACCAGCGGTGCCGGCGCGATGCCAAACCACAGATTGCCAATCGCCAGGATCCAAAGCGGCAGATAGAGTGCCGGCGCCTCGCGCACTGGCGCATGACCGGCCGATGGCTTCCACAAAACCTCGACAATCTTCCACAGATAGGCAACGGACAACGCGCTGCTGGCCAAAACCAGCCCAACGACAATGACCATCTCGGCCTCGAGAAGCGCCCGCACAAGATAGAGTTTCGAGATGAAGCCGGCGGTCAGCGGCAGGCCAATCAGGCTCAACCCGCAAATCAGGAAAGCCGTCGTGGTAATCGGCATCCGCCTGCCAAGCCCGGCCATCTGCGTCAGATTGATCCGCCGTCCCAGCAGCACCGCATAGGCGCCGACAGCAACAAACAGCCCACCCTTGATCAGCGCGTGGTTCCCGATATGGATAAATCCGGCGGCGATGCCGGCGGTCGTCGACACCCCGAAGGCCAGCGCGATGTAGCCGATCTGCGCCACCGAACTGAACGCCAGCAGTTTCTTGATGTCATTTTCATAGATGGCGAGGATAGTGCCAACGAAAATGCCGCCAAGCGCCAGTGGCACCAGAACGAATTGCAACGCAAACCCGGTCATCTCGGGAATCCCGGCGAAAACATCGAAAACAATCCGCGCCATCACATAGAGCGCGGCCTTAGTTGCGATGGCAGCCAGCAGCGAGGACACTGCCGATGGCGCAAAGGCATAAGCGGCCGGCAACCAGACATGAACCGGGAAAATTGCCGCCTTGACCAGAATGCCGGCCATCATGAAGCCAAAGCCGACCATCACCACCGTTGTTTGCGGCACTTCGGGAATTCGCCCGGCAAGGTCCGCCATATTCAACGATCCGGTCACGGCATAGATGAACCCAACCCCGATGACGTAGAAAGTCGCGCCAACCGCGCCGATCACCAGATAATTATAGCCGGCGATCAGGGCCCGCCTGTCATGCCCCGCGCCAAGCGCAATCAGGATGACCGAGGACAGTGCGGAAATTTCAAGGAAAACAAACAGGTTGAAGGCATCGCCCGTCATCACCAGTCCGGACAATCCGCCACAGGCCAGAAGCCAGGCGGCATAAGCCTTGCCGGCATCCGCCTCGGCGATTTCGGCAAGCAGCGCGGCGCGCGCGAACAAAGTCGTCACAAAGGCCAGTCCCGACATCACCAGAACAGTGAAGGCGGATGGCGCATCGACGACGAATTCAATTCCCCACGGTGGCGGCCAGTTGCCAAGAAAATAGCTGAAACTCTCACCACCGGTCACCGCGCCCTGCAGCAACAGCGCGCACAGGAAGGCCGCGCCGCTGCCGATCACCGCCAGCATCCAGGCAAGTCCGGCAACCGGAATCATCGCCGCAACAGGCGACAATAACAACGGAATGGCGACAACAAGCGCCGGCAGGTTGGCAATGATCTGGGCGAGGCTCATGACGCATCTCCCATGTCATCACCACGACGGGCGCGTGGCTCAGCCGCGTCGGCCTTCATCGCCAGCACCTCGTCATCCTCGATACTGCCGAAGGCGGCGTGAATCCGCAGAACCAGCGCCAGCCCGAGCGCCGTTGTCGCCACACCGACAACAATCGCCGTGAGGATCAGCACATGCGGCAAAGGGTTCGAATACAGCGTCTCGGGCCCATCCATCAGGATCGGCGCGGTGCCGCCCGCCATTTTGCCGACACTGATATAGAAGATGAAGACGGAGGTCTGGAAAATCGCCAGCCCAACGAGCTTTTTCACCAGATTGTTCTGCGAGATGACGATGAACAGTCCGCCCATCATCAGCGCGATAACGACAAGATAATTCCAGCTTTCCAGGATCTGCGCGACGAGGCCGGTCATCACTCGTCCTCCGTGGCAGCGTAATCGGACTCAACAAAGCCGGCAAAGGCATGGAACAGCGCCAGCATCACGCCGGTAACCGTCAGGCCAACACCAAACTCGACCAGCAGGATGCCGTAATGCTGACCCTTCGAGGCGTCAGGGGACAGCACATTATATTCAAGGAACAGGCCGTCAAGCATCATTCCGGCCACGCCGACACCGCCATAGATCAACACGCCGAAAGCCAGCATCGCCAGATTGGCCCAGCCGGGGACCAGCTGACGCCCGGCCGCAAGCCCGAAGATCAGCGAATGCAGAATGAAGGCTGCCGCGATGATGACCCCGGCCTGAAACCCGCCACCCGGTCCGTAATCGCCGTGGAACTGGACATAAAGACCGAAAAGGATGATAGGCGCGAAAAGGATTTTCGCCGTCACACGCAGAATCGGGTTGTCATGCATCGCCGCCCTCCCCGTCCTTCACACCGGCCTTGTCGGTTTTGGTGATGCGCGCCGTTCTGGTGAAGCCAGCCAGAAGCACCAGCACCCCGAGGCCAGCCGTAAAGACGACGACAACCTCGCCAAAGGTGTCAAAACCGCGATAGCTTGCCAGCACCGTGGTGACAACGTTCGGGATATTCAGGAACGACCCGCTTTCCTCAAGATAACGCGGCGCGACGTGAACATGTGGCGGCGCGGTCGGATCGCCAACCGGTGGCAGCTCGACCGCCGCGGCAACCAGCAACACGCCGGCGATAAAGCAGATGATCAGCGCTGGCAGGATGTGCGAGATGCCCTTGGCCTCGGGCGGGGTCTTCTCGACCGCGGGAAGATAGGCCATCGCAGCCAGGAACAGCACCGTTGAAATGCCAGCACCGACAGCGGCCTCGGTAAAGGCAACATCGACCGCATCGAGATTGACGAACATCGCGGCAGACACCAGCGAATAGGCCCCGGCAAGAACAACAACCGGGAACAGCCGACGTGTGCGGATCACCAGAACAAGGATAAAGACAAGCAGTGCCAGAAGCAGCAGGTTTGTCACATAACCGGCCATCAGGACTCATCCTCCGGACTGTCCTCGGTCAGCGGCTTCAATCCGCTTCGATGCGCCACCTGCGCCACCGCATGCGTGGCAATCGGACTGGTGAAGAACAGGAATATCCCGACAAGGGCGAGCTTCACACTGACAAGCGTGAACCCCTCATGGATGATCAGGCCGAGAATGATGAACCCGACCCCGGCGGTATCCATCATGCCAACGGCATGCGTGCGGCTGTAGAGGTCAGGCAGGCGAATCAGCCCGAGACTGCCAACAATCAGCGCGACAACACCTGCGGCGATGCACAGGCCAGAAAGAATTTCGACAAGACCGGTCATGCGCCGCCACCCTTGCCCTTGCTGGCTGGCAGGTCCGGGCGCGCCCGCCCGCCACGGTCACCAAGGCCACCGGTGTCGAACAGTTTCAGAACCGCGAAGGTGCCGATGAAATTGATAATGGCGTAGAGAATCGAAATATCGACGAACTCCGGCCGCCCCATGACATACCCATGCAGGGCAATGCCAAGGATGATCGTCGTCCCAGTGGCGTTGACCGCCAACAGCCTGTCAAAGGCGGTCGGCCCCTTCATCGCCCGGACAAGCGCCATCACAAGGGCCACGGCACAGGCCGCCAGTCCAACCGCAAACATCATGCGCCGCCCCCACCTTCAAGAGCCGTCACACGGCGGTCCATCTCGCCGCTCTCGACATCCGCTGCGAATGACGCATCAAGCGCATGGACAAGAAAGTGCGGATTGTCGCCATCGGCATCTTCCACCTCGATGGTGACGGTTCCCGGCGTCAGGGTGATCGAATTGGCATAGGTCACCAGCCCACCGGCGGACGCCTGTGTTGCCGGCGTCGTGAACATTACCGGTCGCGCCCGACCAGCCAGGATCAGACGGCCTGTGGCGATGTTCGAGGTGATGATTTCCTTGATCAGCCAGGCAAGATAGGCCGGCAGACGCGCCATGATATGAAGCGGCAGGCCTTCCTCGTCGGTGCCACCAATGCGGTCTGCAAGCCAGGTGACAAGCGCACAGCTGGCGATGCCGAGGCCGATCAACAGCGGCGTGTAATGGCCCGACATCAGAAGCCAGGCGGCAAACAACACCACAAACAGCACAAGATTACGAACAGGACGGCGCACGCATGTCTCCCCAACTGGAATGATATTAGTGTGGGGCGCACGCCACATCAATCCGAAAACGGGTCAATTTCAGTTGTTTCGCGCGGTTGAACAAAGTCGCGGTTGACGGTATTACAGTGGGAGATCGCAGTGTCGTGGCTGCGAGTGTGACTCAGGGGGAAAACGCCATGGCTGGAAACAAACCGCGCCCGGATCATGTTCCGGAGGAAAACGTCTATAACGGTGTTCACTGGATGGTTCTGGTGACCTATCTTGCCGCGATTGGTGGTGTGGCTGCACTGCTGGTGAATGCTGGCTGACGCCAGGCCATAAACCACAATCATGACGCGCGGATATGATGGCGCATTGACCCGGTACGCGCCGGACTGCTAGGCCGTGAGCCATGGATCAGCTTTATCAGGATCGCATATTGGCCTTCGCCAAGGCCATCCGGCAGACGCCGGAGCTGGCAGACGCCACGCACAGCGCGACCGTCTCCAACCCAACCTGTGGTGATCGTGTCGACATCAGGCTTCGCGTAGCAACAGGTGTAATCACCGCCGTATCAACGCATGTGCGTGGCTGCGCCCTGTGTGAAGCCGGTGCCGGGCTCTTGATTGAAATGGCCCCAGGGCTCAGTAAAACGGCTTTCACATCGCTTGGCGATGATTTTGCAACGTGGCTGGCCGGCACCGGGGAGAGTGAAATCCCCGAGGCGATGACCGCCTTTGCGCCGGTACGCGCGATCCGCAACAGGCATAAATGCGTGACCCTCGCCTTCGAGGCCGGGAAAACGGCTCTCTCAGGTGACAGTCCAGGTTAGGCATGACGAGGCTGGCAATCAGTCAGGGCGTACAGATACCTTGCCGAAAACCCACAAAGCAAAGCAGAGCGCCAGCGGAAATCCGATCACAAGCATAAGTCCGATATTCGCATCCATGGTGTAATCCCCCGGTTTGTCGTTCTTCGGGTTATACCCCCGCCACCACGCCATGCAAGATCAAATCGCCCCTGCATCTGTGGAACGTTGCCGCAAGCAGCAGAATGAAGATGACGATCGGGCGTCAGTCGGCCTCGCAGACCGCGCCGTCACAGCATGGCATCACATTCATCCGGCAGTGCGCGCATTGCCCATGCCCATGCACCCAGACAAGCTGTTCCGGCTGACCGCAGGCCGGGCAGCGCGGCATCACATGTGGCGCAACCTCTGATGGCTTCTTGTGAGGCACCCTATCCGTTCTCGCTGACACCTTACTCATCTTGGCCTCTTTCATCTTGGGCCCAGCCTTTCCTTCAGCCTCTGCCGCGCCGCCGCGCTGCCATCATGGAACGTGCCGAACCACGCATCGAGCGGGAAATCGACACTGCCATAATTGCACTCGAAATAGCGGTGGTGAAGCTGGTGATGAAAATGTCCGACCATCATCCGGCGGCTCCCGCCGAGCAGTAGCTCATGAAACCCGGTGTGCCCGAATATCGCCGACAGCGCCAGCATATACCCGTGGAACATCACCAGAACTGGATGAGATGGCACCATAAGATGAATGAGTAAAGAGCTGAAATATATAATATGTTCGACCGGATGCATGGAAATTCCGGACCAAGGCCCGATATTCACATTGCGGTGGTGAAGTGAATGGACATGGCGGTAGAGCGGGCCAGTATGAAGCAAGCGATGCCCCCAATAGAAATGGAACGCCACCCACGGGCCCGTGGCGAGAATCAACATCAGGAATACTGCCGGGCTGGCACCAAACGACAGCGCCGGGGTCCAGCCATTGGCGTGAACCCACAAAAGCAACACCTCATAGGCTGTCCAGACCGGCACGCCGCTGGCCAGAGACCAGAACATATTGTCCCGAACCTGGCTGCCGAAAGTGAAGCGCGCGCCGCCGCGATGGCCAAACTGCGCAACATATTTGCGGTCATCCCCCTGTCGCCGTAGCGTATAGAAAAACAGGTGAAACCCGCCGGCAACAAGGATCACCAATCCATAATTCAGCGCCAGAACCATGCCGATCCAGCCAAATGACAGGACGGACATGTTGCCAAGCAGGGGTGCCAGCAACGCCCATCCGGCTACGGCGATAATCAGGAAAAGGCTGACCTCGGACAGTGTCAGCCAATAATCACGGTGATAGACAATGATGCGCCGCCAGTTCAACGGCCAGGTAAAAAGCGGATTGTTTTCAATCGGCCGGTCTGGCGCAAAATGCCACTCCCGGGGTGCCGCGGCAACGCCGGGTTTGCGTTCAACGTCGGTCGGGTTTGCAGACCTGTCCATGGCCGTGTTCTCACACCGGTCGCTTCAACATTCTAACGATGCCAAACAAAACAGGTGGCGGCAATCACCAAATCACCCGGCAAGTCGCGTATCCGGGTCAGCGCAACAAACAACGGATCGGCGAACCTTGAACAAAAAAAACCTCCGAAACCGGATGGTTTCAGAGGTGTTGGCATCCCGTACGAGATTCGAACTCGTGTTGCCGCCGTGAAAGGGCGGTGTCCTAGACCCCTAGACGAACGGGACACAATGTGTGTGAGGTTGTTTAGTCAAAATGGAGCAGCAAATCAACCCGGTTTTTTGTCCTGATGACAAAGCAAATATGCACTCCCTGGGATGGTCAGGACGGTCGCGGCGCGGCGTCCTCGATCTCCAGCTGCATCGCCCGCCCACCGCGGAAATGATCGCGCCGCACGCGACCCAGAATATGCAGCGGTGCCCCGTCTCGCGCCGCCAGCAGCGCTTCGCCAAGCGGCATACCGCCGGCCTGGAAGGCGATTGCTGACAATGTTCCGCCGCTGCCATCATCAAGACGGCAGGAAATATGCGCCCCGTCGCGTCCAATCGCTTTGGCATAACCAATCCGGCAGTCGGGAAGCGCAAACCGCGGCTCGGGATTGCCACTGCCGAACGGCCCCAGCCTGTCCAACCAGTCGGCAAGTTCGGGCAACACCCCGGCGGTGCTTAGAAGACCTGCCACCTGGCGCACCGGGCGCGGCACCTCGCCGCCGATCTCGGCCGCAAACCGCTGGCACAGGAAATCATGAAATTCCGCCATACGGTCGGCATCGACGGAAAACCCGGCTGCCATGTCATGGCCGCCACCACCGGCCAGAATGCCGGCCTGTTGCGCCGCGATAACAGCGCTGCCAAGCCTGAAACCTGGAATTGATCGACCCGACCCCTTGCCCACATTATGACTGGTCGTATCGCCGGTCCCATCGCCAAGCGCGACCACGCAGGCAGGTTTGCCAAGCGCCTCGCGAAGCCGGCCGGCAACGATGCCGATCACCCCCTCATGCCAGCTTTGGTGACCAACCAGAACAACCGGCCGGTCATCCTGCTGCACCGCCAGATCCATGGCATGGGCGCGAATTTCCTGCTCGATCTCGCGCCGCCTTGTGTTCAACGCGTCAAGCGAGGCGGCGATGGCCCCAGCCTCGTCAATGGCGTGCGCCGACAACAGCCGCACACCAAGGTCCGACGCGCCGATCCGGCCACCGGCATTGATCCGCGGGCCAAGCAGGAAACCCATCGTATGACCGCTTGGCGGGGTGTTGAGGCCGGCCTGATCAGCCAGCCTTGCAAGGCCGATATTGGTGCGCTGCGCCAGCACTTTCAGCCCCTGCCCTACAAAGGCGCGATTGACACCGGTCAGCGGCACGACATCACAGACCGTCGCCAGCCCGACGATATCAAGCTGACGGATCAAATCAGGTGCCGGCCGCGCGTCGGTGAAGAAATTCCGGCCTCGCAATTCCCGTAGCAGCGCCACCAGCACGATGAAGGTCACACCGGCTGCGCAGAGATGCCCATAGGCACCATCCTCATCCAGCCGGTTCGGGTTGATGACGCTGTGCGCCGGCGGCAGGTCGGGCCCGGCTAGATGATGGTCAACGACAATCACATCAATCCCGGTGCTGGCCACGGCGGCCAGCGGCGCGTGCGCGTTGATCCCACAATCCACGGTGATAATCAGCCCGGCGCCGCGCTCCTGAAGGGCGTGGAGTGCCGCCGCATTCGGGCCATAGCCCTCGCGCATCCGGTCAGGGATATGAACATCGACCGGCAGGCCCAGCATCCCCAGAACATTGACAAGAAGTGCCGCCGCCGCGGCCCCGTCGACATCATAATCACCGAACACACCCACCGGCGTACCAGCTTCGACAGCATCGGCAAGCCGCGCCGCCGCCCGGTCCATATCGCGAAACCGAGACGGGTTGGGAAGAAGATCGCGAAGCTTCGGCTCCAGAAACTGCTCGATGGTCAGACCGCCGAGGTCGCGCCCGGCAAGGACCCTGCTGACCGGCAGCGGCATATCGGTGAATTGCTGGGAAATGGCTGCGGCGTGGCGGTCAAGCTCATCACCGTGGCGGATTGACCGCGCAGGCTCCCATCGCGCATTGGTCAGTGATGTCTCAACACCAAGAAAGGCCGCCTCACCGCTCAATCATCCCTCCTGATCGGCGACCACAATGGGCATAGCCACGGGGGGAGCCTGAACACATGACAGGGATTCAATTTCGTCCAGCGCCCTCATCAGCCGGTTGACCGATACTTCATGCGTTGTCATCACCAGCGCCACCACGTCCTGCGGCGCGCGTCCCTGTTGCAGGAGTGATTCAACCGAAATGGCGTGCGACTGCAGCACTGACGTGACATCGGCAAGGACGCCGGGCTTGTCGACCACCATCAATCTTACATAGAAGGGCGTGTCAGGCCCCCCACCATTCTCAACCTTGCTGCCGTCACGAAGCTCTGCGACCGGCCGCCCGAATGTCCGGGGAATTCTGCCGGCAGCAAGATCGACAAGATCCGACAGCACGGCCGATGATGTCGGTCCCGCACCGGCACCCGGGCCGGTCAGAATGGTGGCCCCGACCGGCTCCCCCTCAAAGGCAACCGCGTTGAGTACCCCGTCTACCTTGGCAAGCTGGGCCGAGATGGGCAGCAGACAGGTCTGCATGCGCGGCATCCGCCCGGGTTCGGCAACGCCGACGAGCTTGATCCGGAAACCAAGTTGCGCGGCATAGGCGAAATCGACCGCCGACACATCACGAATGCCTGAAATGGCCACATGACCGAACTGCGGCGTTTGACCAAAGGCAATGGCGGCGAGGATCGTCAGCTTGTGCGCGGCATCGATGCCATCGACATCAAGCGATGGTTCGGCCTCGGCATAGCCAAGTTTCTGTGCATCGGCAAGAACATCAGCAAATGCCTCGCCGGTGCGTTCCATGCGGGTCAGAATATAATTGCAGGTGCCATTCAGAATACCCGAAACGCGGCTGATTCTGTTGGCCGCCAAACCCTCACGCAGCGCCTTGACTGCCGGGATGCCACCAGCCACTGCCGCCTCATACATCAGGCCGACATTGTTGGCCTCGGCAAGTGTGGCAAGTTCAGTGCCATGATGCGCCAGAAGCGCCTTGTTGGCGGTGATGACATGCTTGCCAGAAGCCAGCGCGCCGCGGACAAGATCCAGCGCCACACCCTCTTCACCACCGATCATCTCGACAACGATATCGATATCGTCGCGCGTCGCGAGATCGGCAGCGTTTTCAACCCAGGCGATTCCCGTCATATCAAAACCGCGGTCGGTATCGCGACTGCGGGCGCTGACGGCGGTAATGGCAAAGGGCCTGCCGGCAACAGCGGCGATGTCCGCACCGCGATGGCTGAGCTGGCGCGCCACTTCGCCGCCAACGACGCCAAGACCGGCGATACCGACACGAAGCGGTTGTTTGAGGTGTTTGTCAGATGGCATGGGGTTCACTTCCATGGATCAAAAGGCCCGTCAGATGTAGCCGCTGACGCCTGAATATACAAGCCGCAGCAGGCCGCCTAGCCGCTTGCCAGCACCACAGCGCCTGACCTGTTGCCAGCCTCGACCAGCTGATGCGCCCGCGCCGCCTCATGGAGCGGCAGAATAGCCTGTATCGGAACCTCCAGAGCCTGTCGTTCCAGCATGTCCGTGACGATGGCGGCATAGGCGGCAGCTTCTTCGGCTGCAAGCAGATAGACAAGGATCGATGACAGGGTGATATTCTTGAACATCATCTTCAGGAAGGGCAGTTCCGGTGTCGGCGCCAGCACTGAGCCATAGCCGACAATGATGCCCTTTGCGGCCAGGATGTCGATGCTGGTCGCGATATTGGCACCGCATTCGGGGTCGATGACCCGGGTCACTTCTGCCGAACCGGCCGCCGCCTTTACCGCGCCGACAAGATCGCGATCGTGGTAATCAAGGACTGTCGCCGCGCCGGCATCACTGATCCTATCCGCACGCGACATATCGCCCGTCGTCGCGATTACAGTGGCACCGCTGTCGACAGCAATCTGCACGGCAAGCCGCGCCACGGTACCGCCCCCACCATGGATCAGCACCGTCTGTCCGTCCACCGGGCCATCCTTCAGCACCGCATAGGCCGCGGTCAGTGCCGGGATCCCCAGCGCCGCGCCAGTTTCGAACCCGACATTATCTGGCAACGGATGCACGCAGTCGGCATCGATGGCGATGAACTCTGCCGCCGTTCCGCTGGCGCGCCGCCACTGGCCATTGCGAACGAAGACCCGCGCGCCGACCATCGATGGGGCAATGCCGGGTCCAACCGCCTCAACCATGCCGGCACCGTCGCTGTGCGGGATCACCCGCGGGAACGCCATGGGCCGCGACCCGGCTCGCGCCTTGACATCGGAAGGATTGACGCCAGAGGCGTGAAGGCGCACCAGAACCTGACCGGCTTCCGGCATCGGCATCGGCATCTCGCCGGGAATAAGAACATCCGCTGCTGCGCCATTGGCATCATACCAGACTGCCTTCATCATCTCGGTCATTCGGGTCTCCCTGACATCATAAATTGGTCGCGCTGCGCGCGGCCTGGTCATACAGTCCCGACAACACACGAAGCTGGCGTGCCAGTTCAGACAGGCTGTCGGCATCAACCTCGCCAAGTGCCGAGAATGCATCGACAAGGCAGGCATCACGAATCTTGCGATATTGCTGGATCAACGCCTGTCCCCGGTCAGTTGTCGCGTAGAGAACTTCCTTGCCCTGTTTCTCACCGCTGATCAGCCCGGCCCTGATCAGCTTCTTCAGCGCGTAATTGACGACATGCGTATCCCCGACATTCAGCTTGAAGCAGATGTCGGCAAGCTTTTTCGGCCGGCCACGATGATTGACCGAATGCAGGCTCAGGATATCGATGACACCAAGATCAGCCATTTCGGGAAAATCCGCCGCCGCCGCCGCCGTACCGCGCACCATCCACAACCCGAAAGCATTGCTGGCAACAATCAGCCCATACTCAACCTCGCTCAGCTCGGCGGCTTTGTCGGACACCAGATGCGCCGATGATACAATACGCTGTTGATCCTTGCTGCCCGTATCCATGCCCGTATCCATGCCCGTATCCATGCCTTTGCCCCAGCGATCAGTCATCAGCCGGGCCGAAGCCGCCACCACCCGGTGTTTCAATGACAAAGACATCGCCCGGTGCCATCTGGCGAAGGTCTGTCGCCGTCAGCACTTCCACCCTGCCATCGGTGCGTTCGACCCAGTTGCGCCCGACAGCGCCGTCATCCCCACCGGCCATGCCATAGGGCGGAACAATGCGGTGATTGGCGAGAATGACCGCCTCCATCGCCTCGAGAAACCGTGTCCGCCGACGCACACCATTGCCGCCATGATACCGCCCGGCACCGCCGGATCCGGCGCGAATCTCGAAACTCTCCAGCAACACCGGATAGCGCCACTCAAGCACCTCGGGATCGGTCAGGCGGCTGTTCGTCATATGGGTGTGAACGGCATCACAGCCGTCAAAGCCCGGGCCGGCGCCCGACCCGCCGCACAGCGTCTCGTAATATTGGTAGGTATCATTGCCATAGATGAAATTGTTCATCGTTCCCTGCGCCGCCGCCATCACGCCGAGCGCGCCATACAGCGTGTCGGTGACGATCTGTGATGTCTCGACGTTGCCGGCAATCACCGCCGCCGGATATTGCGCCTGCAGCATGCAATCATCGGGAAGGATGATGGTGATCGGTTTCAGACATCCTTCATTCATCGGAATGTCATCATCGACAAGCGTCCGGAAAACATAGAGAACCGCCGCCCGGCACACCGCCGCCGGTGCGTTGAAATTGTTCGCACCCTGCGGGCTGGTGCCAGTGAAATCAACGGTGGCAGCACGGTTCTCGCGGTCGATGCTGATCGTCACCTTCACTTGCTGGCCATTATCCATCGGATAGGTGAAGGTACCGTCGCTCAGCACGTCGATCACCCGCCGCACCGATTCCTCGGCATTGTTCTGCACATGCGTCATATACGCAAGAACCGTATCCAGACCGAACTGGCGAACCATCTTCTGAAGTTCCTGAACACCCTTTTCATTCGCGGCAAGCTGCGCCCGCAGATCGGCGATATTCTGTTCGGCATTGCGGGCCGGATAGAGTGCGCTTTCCAGAAGCTCGACCATCTCCGCCTCACGATAAGTACCCTGATCGACAAGCTTGAAATTGTCGATCAACACGCCTTCTTCGTCGATATGTGCCGAATCCGGCGGTGCGGATCCTGGCGTCTTGCCACCGACATCGGGATGATGCCCGCGGCAGGCGACGAAAAACAGGATCTCGTCATTCTCGAAAACCGGCGTGATGATGGTGATATCGGGAAGATGCGTGCCGCCATTATAGGGGTTGTTCAGGACGTAGGAATCGCCTTGCTTGATGCTGCCTTCATTGTCGCGCAACACCGCCCGCACCGATTCCCCCATCGAGCCGAGATGCACCGGCATGTGCGGCGCGTTGGCGATCAGCGATCCGGTGGCATCGAAAATGGCGCAGGAGAAATCCAGCCGCTCCTTTACATTGACCGACAATGCCGTGTTCTGAAGCGTGTAGCCCATCTGCTCGGCGATCGACATGAACAGGTTGTTGAACACCTCCAGCATCACCGGGTCGCAATCGGTACCAATGGCCACGCGTTCCGGCCTTGCCACGACGCGGCGCAGCACCAGGTTGCCGATATCGGTCATCTCTGCCTGCCAGCCAGGCTCGACAATCGTTGTCGCCGTCGCCTCGATGATCAGGGCCGGCCCGTCGACCTTGCCACCGACCGGGATGGCATCGCGATGATGCACCGGTGCCATCACCGGCTGTCCGCCCATATAGGCATTGACCTTTGTCTGCGGGCCGGTCGCGTCAATCGCCGCGATATGCGGCGCTGATTCCAGATCGAAGGTCAGGCCGATGGTCTCCACCGAAATGGTGGCGGCAATTACCTTTTTGCCAGGCATGACAAAGCCGAAACGCGCCCGGTAGGCGCGTTCATAGGCAGCTTCCATCTCGTCAACCGCGCCATAGGGAACCGCGAGCGCGGTGTCTGACCCGTCATAGCGAAGATGCACAAAACGGCGCGTTTCCGTGCGGTCATCGGCGATGCCCTGACCGGCTACCTCGGCCTCCGACACGGCGGCAAGCTCATCCAGCTCGCGCACCAGCCGCGGCACCAGATCTTGGGTCAGCGGTGCCTCGATGGTCCGCTCACGCAATGCCCGCACATCGGCAAGCCCCATCCCATAGGCCGACAGCACCCCGGCAAAGGGATGCACCAGAACCGTGTTCATACCCAGAACATCGGCAATCAGGCAGGCATGCTGGCCCCCGGCACCGCCAAAACATTGCAGCGCATAATCGGTCACGTCATAGCCACGCTGGACAGAGATTTTCTTGATGGCGTTGGCCATATTCTCCACCGCAATCCGCAGGAAACCGTCGGCAAGTTCCTCGGGCGTGCGGCGAATACCGGTTGCCGCCTCGACCGCATCGGCCATGGCAGCGAATTTCGTCCGCACTGCCTCTGCATCCAGTGGCGCATCCTGGTTCGGGCCAAAGACTTGCGGAAAGAAGTCCGGCTGCAGCTTGCCAAGCATGACGTTGCAATCCGTCACCGCCAGTGGCCCGCCCCGGCGATAGCAGGCCGGTCCCGGATTGGCACCGGCGCTTTCCGGCCCGACACGGAACCGCGCGCCATCGAACTGGCACAGCGACCCGCCACCTGCCGCCACGGTATGGATCAACAGCATCGGCGCCTGCATCCGCACGCCGGCGACTATGGTCTCGAACACGCGTTCATAGGCGTTTTCATAATGCGCAACGTCGGTCGAGGTGCCACCCATGTCAAAGGTGATGACCTTTTCGAACCCGGCCTGCCCGGCGGTGCGAACCGCGCCGACAATGCCGCCTGCCGGCCCCGACAGGATGGCGTCCTTGCCCTGGAACAAGCTGGCGCCTTTCAGCCCCCCATTCGACTGCATGAACTGCAAATTCACGCCGCCAAGCGCACCGGCGATCCGGTCTATATAGCGGCGCAGGATCGGCGACAGATACGCATCCGCCACGGTGGTGTCGCCGCGCCCGACAAATTTGATCATCGGGCTGGTGTCATGGCTTGTCGAAATCTGGGTAAAGCCGATTTCGCGCGCCAGCGCGGCGATCCGCAATTCATGGTCCGGAACGCGGTAGGCATGCATCAACACGATGGCGATCGACCGGATGCCATCATCAAAGGCGGCTTGCAGGCGCGGTCGCAGACCGTCAAGGTCCAGCGGCGTCAGCACCTGGTCACGGGCATCGATCCGCTCGCGCACCTCCTCGACCCGCTCATACAGCATTTCGGGAAGGATGATCTGCCGGTCGAAAAGGCGCGGGCGCGCCTGATAGGCGATCCGCAGCTGGTCGCGGAACCCTTCGGTCACAACCAGCAATGTGCGGTCGCCCTTGCGCTCAAGCAGCGCGTTGGTGGCCACCGTGGTGCCCATCTTCACCGCCTCAATCGCGGCTTCCGGGATCGGCGCGCCTTTGGCAAGCGACAGCAGATCGCGAATCCCCTGCAGCGCAGCGTCCTGATAGGCTTCGGGATTTTCCGACAACAGCTTGTGCGTATGCAACGTCCCGTCAGGCGCCCGCCCGACAACATCGGTAAATGTGCCGCCACGGTCGATCCAGAATTGCCAGCCTGCCACCTTGACCCCTTCAGCTTTTGTCGCCACGCCGTCCATGATATGCCTGCCTGATGATGGTGATGATCAGAAATACAACGTTGATAATTTACCGACATTTTGTCAACGTTGTTTTGGAAAAGCCAGATGTCAGTTGAATTATTCCTGCCCTTCCTGATCGCCACGGCGATATTGCTGGCGACACCGGGACCGACGATCCTGCTTGTCCTGTCCTATACGTTGGCGCAGGGGCGCGGCGTTGCGTTGGCGGTTGTTGCCGGGGTGATGCTTGGCGATTTTCTGGCAATGACGGCGACGCTTCTCGGTCTTGGCGTCATCCTGGCCACCTCAGCGCTGCTGTTCACGGTGATGAAATGGGCCGGCGCGCTATATCTGGCCTGGATGGGATGGCAGATGATCCGGTCCGCCGGCACGGCATCGGCGGACCTGACCGAAATTTCATCGAGATCACATATGACAGCATTCCGCGACAGCGCGCTTGTCACCCTGCTGAACCCGAAATCGATCGGCTTCTTCATCGCCTTCGTGCCGCAATTCATCGACACCAGTGCGCCGGTCGGCCCACAATTCGCGGTGATGATTGCCACCTTTGTCGGGTTAGGCGGAGCGAATGCGCTGGCCTACGCCCTGCTTGCCGGACGGTTTCGCCGGAATATCACGCGACCCGGCACGCTGGCTTGGCTTCGCCGGGGCGGCGGTGGTGTCCTGATCGCGATGGCGGCGGTCACGGCAACCCTGCGCCGCATCTAGCCCAACAGGCCAAGAGAGCAGATCAAGCCCGCGGTGGCCAACCTCCTTTGAGCCTTGCCCCATTCCCCATCCCCTTCGGAAGGCCGGTTAACAGGCTTAATGTGACAATTCTGAAAGAGGGTCCGGCATGAACATAAATCTGATGGTGCTGGCACGGTTCGAACAGCAGCTGAAATGGCTTGCGCTCGGCCTCGGCATTCTCAGCACCATCGCCATCATTCGCGACTGGTATCCATGGACAATGTTCATCGGCCTGCCCTTCTGCCTGATCTGGGCCTATTGCGCCTGGCTTCATAATGAACGCCAGTTGAAATGGATCAACCTGATTTTCCTGGCACTATATGGATACGGAATCCTGGATTTTCTCCTGTGACCGTCAAGGCCGGGCTCGCCCCCGGATACATCACGAGGATGTGAATGGACAGCAGGCCACCTTGTCACCACACTGGCTTCGCCTTGACGGGGGAAGATCATCACAATGACCACCGGAACAATTTCGTCATTTTTTTTGATGCCGGTATTCTGGCTTGTCATCGGGGTGCTGTTTCTTGGGCTTGAGCTGGTCAACCGGCGGGTGATCTATTTCCTGCCGGGCTGCGTGGCCGCCCTGATCCTCGCCCTGCTGATGGTGTTGCATCCCGTTATCCCGGCCTATTTACCGTCACCTCCCGCAACCGTCGGTGCCGCCATGCTGTTCTGGCTGTTCGTGACCTGCGGCGGTGCTGCGGTGTTCGCGATGCTACGCCCCCGCATGCGGCGGCGCAATCGGCGCAGCAGCAGACACCAACTCTTCATCAACTGAGTGGCTCTCCATCCCAGGATTCAGGTGTGTCCTGGTTGAGGTATGTCCTGATGCAGAGTGACAGCGTCTTGCGACAATAGACCCGTGCAAAGCCCTGTTCGACGCCCCTTCGCGTTTCGATGAAACCAAGGCGTTCGTACCAGCGCATGTTCCGCACCATCTTCACATTCGTGTAGAGCTGATAGCTGGCGGCGCGACCAGTTTCGACATGGGTGATAAGGCCGGTGCCGGTTTGGCGCCAATCACACCGACATATTGCGCATAGGCGTCGGCCGTGATCGCGCGCAAGGCCGGGATATCGTCTGCCGTGGCGAGTCTGATATCCAATTACGGCGCTCCTTTTCAGTCCAGAAAAGGTTAGCCGCGTTAACAAAAAAAGGGCTGTACATACATACAGCCCCCTTTCCATGATTTTCGATAGGTTTTTATCGCTTCGAGAACTGGAAGCTCTTCCGGGCTTTTGCCTTTCCGTACTTCTTCCGCTCAACGGCACGTGAGTCACGGGTCAGGAACCCGCCAGCCTTCAGCGCCGGCCGCAGGCCAGGCTCGAAATGCGTCAGCGCGCGGCTGATGCCATGACGAACCGCACCGGCCTGTCCGGACAGGCCACCACCCTTGACGGTGGCGACAACGTCAAATTCGCCAACACGCTCGGCCACCTCGAAAGGCTGTGCCAGGATCATCTGTAGAACCGGACGCGCGAAATATTGGGTCACGTCCTTGCCGTTGATCTTCATCTGGCCGGTGCCGCGTTTTACCCATACGCGGGCAGCGGCATCTTTGCGGCGACCGGTGGCGTAGGAGCGGCCAAGATTGTCGATCTTCGGCTCGACCGGGGCGGCAGCGGCTTCAGCCACCGGGCTTTCGGTCAGCGTTTCGAGAGCTGCCATGCCTGTCGGCGCTTCGGTGGTCTCAACCTTTGTTTCGTCAGACATGTCTACCTCTTGTTCTTCGCGTTCATACCGGCGATGTCGAGCGGGGCTGGCTGTTGCGCCGCATGTGGATGCTCGGACCCGGCATAAACATGCAGGTTGCGCATGGCGTTGCGACCGAGCGGTCCGCGCGGGATCATCCGTTCAACAGCCTTTTCAACCACCCGTTCCGGGAACCGGCCATCAAGGATCTTGTCGGCCGTACGCGACTTGATGCCGCCCGGATAGCCGGTGTGCCAGTAATAGGTCTTCTGATTGCGCTTGTTGCCGGTCAGTTTCACCTTCTCGGCATTGATCACGATGATATGATCACCGCAATCCATGTTCGGCGTGTAGGTCGGCTTGTGCTTGCCGCGAACGCGCATGGCGATCAGCGAGGCGAGCCGGCCCAGAACGACATCCGCCGCATCGACAACGAACCAGTTCTTTTCGATGTCCTTCGGCGTTGCCACATATGTTCTTGGCAAAGGCATGATTGTCTCCAAAATTCTCAGATTGGATAAGGCGCACGACGAAGCGCCGGTATCTGTCGCGGTGTATAGTCGCTAATTTCCCAGTCGTCAAACGCTTTATGCGAGACGAATTATATTTTAATTATTAAAAACAGATATTTATGTATGAGGTATTATTTTACCGTATATTATTGACGCCATTTCGACCCGGCTTCGTCTTTGCTTGTAAATCTTGCACATGCTACACCTGCGGCAATTGTCACCCACAAGCGTGATACCGCCCCATGCTCATCCTGATCGATAATTATGACAGCTTCACCTGGAACCTGTGGCATTTCCTGTCCGATCTTGGTGCCGAAGTCGAAATCATCCGCAATGACGCGGCGACCCCTGTCGAGGTTCTGGCGCGCGCACCTGAGGGGTTGGTCCTCTCGCCTGGTCCGGGGACGCCCGAGGATGCCGGCATGTCGATCGAATTGATCCGCGCCGCGTCTGGCCGTGTGCCCGTTCTGGGGGTCTGTCTTGGTCATCAGTCATTGGCGGCGGCGTTTGGTGGCCGCGTGCGGCGCGTTGACCCGCCGGTTCATGGCAAGCTGTCGCGCATCAAGCGATGCTATGCCAACGCGGTAGCGACCGACATTTTTGCCGATTGCCCGCCGGATTTCCCGGTGACACGCTATCATTCGCTGATTGTTGACGAGACACACCTGCCGGCAGAACTGACGGTCACGGCGCGCACCGAGGCTGGCGCCATCATGGGGCTCAGCCATACCAAACATCAGCTTCACGGCGTGCAGTTCCATCCGGAGTCCATCGCCTCGGTCGCCGGATACAGAATCCTGGCGAATTTCCTGCGGATCTGCGGCCGGAAGGTGCCGACCGGCAGCGACCTGGCAGAACTGGAATCGCAGGTGCTTCGCCTTGACGAACGGTTTCCCGGCCAGATGCATCCCTAGCCAGTCGACCCGCTAACCTTCTCGCTTCTGGCCTTTTGGAACAGGCCGCTGCCCTGTCACTCTGACATAAACGCCGTCAGGATCGAACATCCGGAAATCGGTTCGTCCCCATGGCTGGTCACGCAACGGTTCGATCACCGCATGCTTGCTTTGCCGCGCCAGTTCATAGGCATCGATGATGTCCGGAACCTCGAAACACAGCTCCACGGCACAGGCCGCCGGCATGCCATCACAGCCGCGCTGCCGTTGCGCCGCTGGCAGATGATCACGTGCCACGAGATGGAGCTTTGCCGCGTCTTTTTCCAGTACAATGAAGGCCGGACTTTCCTGCGTCACGGTCAAGCCGATGGCATTGACATAGAAAGCACGCGACAGCGCAAGATCCTGAGCGAAGATTTCAAAGAAGAACCTCATCTCACCTTCCCGGCCACAATGCGCCGCCCTACCCGGCACCCTTTATACACCATCATGATGACGCACATGATGGCTTGGCATCATGACCATAATAATAGAGAGACCGCGAAGGGGAGGCTGTCTCCGCGGCCCCTACCCCATTGAAAACAGGAGATTTGCAGGCATATTTTGGGGGCGATATCAGCAACCTGATCCTATTCCGCCGCCTGCGTCGTCACTTCACCGGTGGCCGCATCAAGCGCCTGGCTCAGGTCGGCAAGGATATCGTCGATATGCTCAATCCCCACCGACAGCCTTACATAGCCTGGTGTCACACCGGTATCACGTTGGTCCGCCTCGGTCAGCTGCGAGTGCGTTGTTGATGCCGGGTGAATGGCCAGCGAGCGCGCATCCCCGATATTCGCCACGTGGTAGAAGAGTTTCAGCGCGTCGATGAAGGCGCGACCAGCCCGAAAGCCATCCTTCAACTCGAACCCGACCAGACCGCCATAGCCGCCGCGGAGATAGGCATGTGCCCGCCGCGCCGCGACGCCGGTTTGCAGCTGCGGATAGTTGACCCGCGCCACCGCCGGATGCCTGTTCAGGAAGTCGGCGACTTTGGCGGCATTCGCCACATGTTCCCTGATCCGTAGCGGCAGTGTTTCCAGCCCCTGGATCAGCTGGAAAGCATTCGCCGGGCTCAGCGCCCCACCGAGATCGCGAAGCAACGTCACCCGCGCCTTGAGAACAAAGGCAACCGGCCCAAGCGGGG
>CBFHNZ010000034.1:0-25323 GCA_965657415.1 Puniceispirillaceae bacterium (SeqCode)
GGGCAGGGGCGCCCGCGGCGGGGCGGCGGCAAGACAGCCGCGCCGGTAGAAGGGGGTGAACACCTTGAACGGCGTGCCGTCACCCTTTTTCACCTCCCACGGCTCCCACAACAGCGCGCCATTATGGCTTTCGGCTTCGATGCCGGCGTCAGTCAGCGCATTTTTCAGCGCGGTGTCACGCGCAATCCGCCAGGATTCATAACTGCGGTTCCAGAACACAGCGCTGGCACCGATTTGGCGGGCCAGCGCCGGCAGCAGCGCCAGCGCATCCCCTGCCGCGACATAGAGCGTGCCGCCAAGCGATTCCTTCAACGCGATGAGCGAATGATGCAGCCACCAGCGACTGGCCGCGCCCATCGCGTCATCACCGGCATTCACATCATCGAGGATATAGACAGGCAGCACATCGCCGCGCGCCGCGGCGGCAGACAGTGCCGGATTGTCAGACAGGCGCAAATCCTGGCGAAACCAGACGATGGAAAGCGGGCGCGACATTCAGCATCCTTTCCGCCACGCACCGCGCGGCGAGTCAATGCAAACGGCTCCCCCTCCTTTGCAGATATGTGGTGACCTGACAATATCGGCCGCCAAGGTGTTAGATCGCGTCACCGGGCATCGCTTTCAAGGCCCGTACAGACGTAGAGGCTGATTAATAGAGCGTCTCAGAAAAACGCGAAACAGCGTGTCTCGATGCTCTGCCGCGGGGCGGCTTCCGGCCTTGATGTTGGATCGGCAAAGGCGGTGTGGATGGTGAAGCGGTTCCGTCCGTCGGTGGCCGAATCATAGGTTTTGATCAGCACCGCCTCACCCATCTCCATATCGGGGAAATACACCCATTCATGCGCCGGGTTGAAGCGCGCCATCTGGATCTGTCCGATGCGGTCGCGTGCCTGACGCGTGACCTCGACAAGGTCACCTTCGGCGAGCGTCCGGCTGTCACAGAAAGCCAGCGGGTTGGTCTCCACCCGACCGGCGATGGACCGCCAGATATTGATGATGGCAAACCTGCCGGCAAGCAGGGTTTCGGCCTCATCCGGCAGAATATCACGAAGGCGTCGTTCGGCCGACCAGGGTGTGTAATCATTATGAATCACCGAAGACGGCTCACGCATGACCCGCTGGCGGCGAAGCGTATCACTGGCGGCACGGCGGGTATGGTCGAAAATCACGACCCGGCGCGCGCCCGTCACCGCGGTCACAAGCGCCTGTGCCTCGGCGTTATAGACCGCAGCCAGCGCATCATCATCATGGAAATCGGTCATCGCGCTGACATGTGGCATCAGCATGAAACCGGCGGCATCCAGATCGAAAGTGCGGCCCCGGCCATCATGGATCACCACCTCACGCATGTCATAGTGACCATCATGGTCGGCGGCACCGCCGCCAGCCTGCGAGGCATGGTAGACGGCATCGCCGTCATCATCTGCCGCCAGATATTGCACAATGGCGCGGATGGGCCGTGAATCTGCCATCATCAGAACCTCTCCGGTCGGTGGTGCTTGGGTAACGGCAACAGCAACTTCAAACAGGGTTCACTGTAATCAGGTCATAGCGGTTCAGTAACCGATATCAGCGTCGGTCGGCCATGCCCATACGCGCCTCCAGCCACCTGACCCCGGCCGAAACCACAAGGATCAGCACCAAATATTCGATCACGAGAACCGTGTAGATTTCAAGTGGCCGGTATTCAGTGACGACAAGTTCATTCGCGCGCCGTGTCAGTTCCTCCATGCCGATCACCGACACAAGCGACGACATCTTCAGCATATAGACAAGCTGGTTGCCGAGCGCCGGCAGGATCCGCTTGATGGCCTGTGGCAGAATCACGAACCGCATCTTGTCGACATAGGACAGCGAGATCGAATGCGCCGCTTCGTGCTGGCCGCGGTCAATTGACTGGATACCAGCGCGGAAAATCTCCGCCTGGAAAGCGCTGTCGGAAATCGCCAGTGCCAGAACCCCGGCCCAGAAAACCGAGATTGAAATGTCGGCAACCTGCGGCAGGCCGTAATATACCCAGAGAATCAGCACCAGAATCGGCACTGCGCGCACAAGTTCGACATAGACCCGGTTGATGATCCGTGGCGGGCGATGTCGGGCAAGCCCCGGCAACGCCACCAGAAGACCCAGCAGCACCGATATCGCGATGGCCGTTACCGACAGAGCGACTGTGTAATAGAGCCCGTCGAGCAGGAACATCAGATTGCGCTGGCCATTCGGAGTCGCCGGGTTAACAACATACCATCCCCAGTTTCCCGAACAGCCGGCAAGCGCAAACAGGGTCAATAATGGCCAGAGTGTGAATATCCGCATGAGGCGCCCCTAATTGCGCAGAATCTGCTGCAGGAACATCTTGCAGCGCTCGCTCTCGGGTTCCGAGAAAAAGCGTTTCGGCGGTGCCATCTCGACAATCCGGCCATGATCCATGAACACCATCTTGTCGGCGACATGGCCGGCAAAGCCCATCTCATGCGTGACGACGATCATTGTCATGCCGGTGGCGGCAAGCTCACCGATGACATCCAGCACCTCGGCAATCATCTCGGGATCGAGTGCCGAAGTTGGCTCGTCGAACAGCATGATCCGCGGTTCCATGCACAGCGCCCGTGCAATGGCCACGCGCTGCTGCTGGCCACCCGACAGCTGGTCGGGAAATTTCAACATCTGTTCGGGGATTCGCACGCGTTCCAGATAATATTCGGCCAGCTCGCGCGCTGCCGCCGGCGCAAGGCCGCGCGCCCGCATCGGGCCAAGTGTCAGATTGTCGAGGATCGACAGGTGCGGGAACAGATTGAATTGCTGGAATACCATGCCGACATTATTGCGCAGCACCGCACGGGCAGAGGCACTGTCATCGACCAACACACCGTCGATCATGATCTCGCCGGCATCATGCTGTTCCAGCCTGTTAATACAGCGGATCAACGTCGATTTGCCCGACCCCGACGGACCGCAGATGACGACCTTCTCGCTGCTGCCAATGTCCAGACTGACCTCGTCAAGGGCCTGGAAAGCGCCGAAGAACTTGCTGACATCCTGCATCCGGATGAGCGCCGCATCGGTTGCATGGCTGTCCTGTATTGCTGATTTTGATTGACCCATCACACTGTCCTGAATTTCACCGGCCTATCTGACCAGACAACGTGGAATGGCGCAACGCTGACAATACCCTCTTATCCAGCCATTCGGCATGAATAGGCAAGGCCGATATGAATTGGCAAGGCCAATGGCGAATGGCACTGAAAAAATAACTCCGAAACAATCCCGCAACTGACCGTGAAATTGCAATTGACGCCACCGCCACCCAGGCTCAGGATAGGTTAGAAAAATTTAATATTAAGCAATCTATCGTGCTGGCTCTGGGGGAAATGCATGGTGGCATGGATTGATATGATTGGCGATGCCGATGCCGGACCGGAATTAAGGGACGCGCTGGATCTTGCGCGAACACCGCACGGCACTGTCGACAATGTGATGCGGGTGCATTCGCTACGCCCCAGCACGATGAACGGCCATGTCATCCTTTACCGTGCGGCCCTTCATGACGATGCCAACACATTGCCGACATGGCTTCAGGAAACCATCAGCTCATACGTTTCGGTGCTGAATGACTGCGCCTACTCCTTTGCCAATCACTGGAAGAATGCGGCGCATCTGATCGGTGATGAAGCCCGTGCCGCGCAGATCGAGGACGCCATTCGCGCACGCCGCCCGGAGGCGGTGTTTGATGGCGCCGAGCTGGCGTTGATGCGCTATGCGGAAAAGCTGACAACCACGCCAGGCGAGATGGCAGAGACAGATGTCATCGCCCTCCGTGAAGCCGGGCTCGATGATGGTGCCATCCTCGAGGCCAACCAGATCGTCTGCTACTTCAACTATGTCAACAGAAGCATCAACGGCCTTGGTGTGACGACGGAGGGGGACGTTATCGGTTACTACGCCGAATGAATGTCGTTGGGGTGCGCGGGATGAACAATCAAATACAGGAATTTATGGCCGCCGATAGCGCGCCCCTGCTGGACATGGAGCTGACGCACAGCGCCGGCGCGGCAAACCTGATCGACAATTGCATTGGCGATGTTGAGGGCATGAAAATCCTTCTTGTCTGCGACGATCCCCGCCATGGCTGGTATGACAGCGCCGCACCGGATCTTGTCCATAGCGCGTTGTTGGCGCGCGGCGCGACGGTCAGGCGGATGATCGTCGATCTGCCGGAAAACCAGCCGAACGCCGCTGTTCAGGCCGCCATGAACAAGGCTGACCGGGTGATCTTCTTTTCACGGCTTGGTGACCAGGGACGGTTCGACTGGCACTATACCGGTCCGCCCTGCGTGATGAGCTATGCGCTGAATGAAGGGATGCTTGAAGGTGGCTACGGATCGCTCAACCATCTTTCGATGTGCCAGCTGAAGGCGGCGATCGACGAGGTGACGCTTTCGGCCGGCCATGTGCGGGTAACCTGTCCACTCGGCACGCATTTCGAAGGCAGCCCGCGCGCCACCGCATCGGCCGGCAGCGAGGTTGTTATTCGTCGCTTCCCGATGGGTATTCCGCAGCCTGTCCTGTCGGATGGCTTCCGCGGTCAGGCGGTGCTTTCGCATTATCTGACGCCGACCGGATCGAAAATCTACACGCCGGCATGCCTGCCGCTTCGCGAACCGGTGGTTGCGCATTTTGAGGCAAACCGCATCACCGGATTTTCGGGGGCCACCGACGTGGTGGCCAATGTCGAGGCGCATTATGAAAGGGTGGCACAGGAATTTGGCCTCGACGGTTACAATATCGATTCCTGGCATGCCGGCATTCATCCGCTGATGGCCTATGACCAACCGGCGTCGGTTGATCCGCTTCGCTGGGCCGGGACGACCTTTCAGCATCCGCGCGTGCTGCATTTCCATACCTGTGGCACCGGGCCACCAGGGGAAATCTGCTGGATGATCCTCGACCCGACAATCGAGATCGACGGCGTCGCTCTGTGGGAAAATGGGAAGCTGCATCCCGAACGTTTCGCGATCACAAAGCAGGTGCTTGACCAGGACCCTGCCCTTGCCGCCGCCTTCTGCGCCGCGCCGGGTCCGGTAGGGATTGAGCCGGCAGCGATATCGCCACACTCAGCCTCGGCATGATGAGGAATGTCTGATGGCTGACATCGAAACCGAATTCATCCATGATTGCTGGTATGTCGCTGGTTGGACCGCGGATTTCACGCACGCGCTGACGCCGCTTCGCATTCTTGACGAGCCGATCGTTATCTACCGGACCGCCGCCGGCGCGCCGGTGGCGCTCGAGGATGCCTGCCCGCACAGGAAACTGCCACTGTCCAAGGGGCGACTTCTTGGTGACAATGTCGAATGCGGGTATCACGGCCTGACCTTTGACTGCAGCGGGACCTGCGTCAGGGCACCAACGCAGGATGGTCCGCCACCAGCCGGCGTGCAGGTCAGATCCTATCCTGTGGTCGATCGCTGGGGAATGTTGTGGATCTGGATGGGCGATGCGGCCGCGGCCGATCCGGACAGCATCATCGACATCCCGAATTACGACAATCCGGCCTGGGGACGAACCCCCGGCGGCAGTATGGATATTGCCTGCCATTATCTTTATGTCATCGACAATCTGCTCGACCCGTCCCACGTCGCCTGGGTCCATGTCTCATCCTTTGCCGGCGCCGGCACCGGCAATCTGCCACTTGATATCGAGAAACTGGATGACGGCGTGATCGTCTCACGCTGGGTCATGGATGCACCGCCACCCCCCTATTATGAGACAATCCTGCCCTTTTCCGGCCATTGCGACCGCAAACAGCATTATGAATGTCGCCTGCCATCGACAGCAATCAATATGTCGGTCTACAGCCGGGCCGGCACTGGCGGCGATGACGCCAATTTACCAGACGATGTCTTTCTGAACATCTCGTATAATTTCATGACCCCTATCGACGCCGACAACACGCGGTATTTCTGGTTCCAGCATCGCAATTCCGATCCCCACAATGAAGAGATGTCACGGCAGATGTTCGAGGGTGCCAAGGCCGCCTTCATCGAGGATCGCGACGTGCTGGTCGAGGTTCACCGCGGCATGAAGGAAAGCCGGACGCGGCATATCAATCTTGGAATCGACGCTGGCGCGATGCGGTTCCGCAAGATGGTCGAACGACGGATTGACGGCGCCGGGAATGGTGATTGACCCGCGCTGCGACGAGATGGCGCTGATCTGAAATCCCCAAAAATCACAAATGGCGGTTGCACAAACTTGATGAAGTAACCATTTGTCGTCTACCATTCAGGACAGTTTGTCGCACCTCACTCTCAGCTAGGAGCAGTTTCATGAAGTTTTTCAAATATGCACTTACCGCCTTTGCGCTGGTCTGTGCCGCCATTCCAGCACACGCGCAGAGCGCCCTCCAGGATATTCTCTCGGGCGGCGTTCTCAAGGTCGGAACGACCGGCGACTGGAACCCAATGACCATGAAAGACCCAGCCACCAACAGCTATACCGGCTATGACATCGACGTGATGACCGAGCTGGCGAAGGATCTTGATGTCAAGATCGAGTTTGTGCCGACAGACTGGAAAACACTGGTCAGCGGTGTCGTTTCGGGCAAGTACCACATGACCGGCTCAGCCTCGATCTCGCCGGCACGCGCCAAGGCAGCCGGCTATTCGAACAGCTATTTCTCGCTGGCCACCGTGCCGCTGACGCTGAAGAAGAATGCCGGCAAGTTCAATGACTGGGCCGACCTCGACAAGCCCGAGGTGACCGTCGCCGCAACGCTTGGCACAACGCAGGAAAAGCAGGTCAAGCAGTTCTTCCCGAACGCCGCGTACAAGATCGTCGAAGCGCCGGCACGTGACTTCCAGGAAGTTCTGGCCGGCCGGGCCGACGCGCATATCACCTCGAATGTCGAAGCCTACAAGCTTGTCGCGAAATATCCCGAGATGATGGTGGTTCCGGTATCCGCACCAAAGGCACCGACGCCGATTGCAATGCTGCTGCCGCAGGGCGACCAGGTCTGGATCAACTATGTCAACACCTGGATCAAGCTGAAGACCGAGCGTGGTTTCTTCGATACGCTTGGCAAGAAATGGCAACTGTCAAACTGACAAGCCTGTAACGACCAGAGGGCGGGAGGTTGCTCCCGCCCTTTTTTTGTCCACACCTTTTTTGTCCGCATCCGGGAGAGCGCAGATGACGATCACACTCTACAATGTCGCTGTCAGCAGCTATGGCGCGAAGGTTCGGATCATTCTTCGCCACAAGGGGCTGGCATGGACCGACATTCCGCCGCCCGACGGGTATGGTAGCGATGCCTTTCGCCAGATTGTGCCGGCCGGCACCGTGCCGGCGATCATTCATGACGGGTTGACCCTCGCCGATTCCGAGGCCATCGCCGAATATCTCGACGAGACATTTCCCGCACCGCCGATGATGCCGCAGGACATCGCGGCGCGCGCGCGGGCACGTGAGTTGTCGCGGTTTCACGACACCAGGCTGGAGCCGGTCCTGCGCGCCTATTTTGGACAGGTCGCACCGGCAGGACGCGATGCCGCTTTCATTGCCGAGAATGCGCGCCTTCTGCAATCACGCGTTGACCAGCTTGCGGTGATGGCGCGGCCGGCACCGTTGTTGACCGGCACGGAACTGGCCATTGCCGATTGCGGGTTTGTTGCCAGCTTTGCCATCCTTGATCTGCTGACGGAGTGCCTCGACCTGCCGGTGCGCCTGCCGGACAGCCTGGCAGACTACGCCGCCGCGCTGGCCGCGCAGCCGTCGGTTGCCGATGAGGACGCCCGCTACCGCACGGCCTTGCATGACTGGGCGGCAGCAAAGGGCGCGTTCTAACTGGCCCCCGGATTGACCAGCACTCAGATTGACAGGCGCATCAATCGAACGGGCATTTGCCTTTTGTCCGGTGCTATGCGCTAATCCTTATATGACCCCACAGATACGAGCATCGATGTGATCGCCAGATTCACGTCGCTTTCCCCGGCATTGCAGGCGACGCTGATGATGCTGCTGGCGATGTTGCTGTTCACGGTGATGGGGGTCTGCATCCGCCTGTCCTCGGCCCATATGCCGGTACTGGAGGTTGTTTTCTTCCGGAATGCGCTGGCGCTGCTGATCCTGGCGCCGATATTAATCCGCAGCGGCGCGGCCAGCATCCGGATGAACCGGCCGAAACTGTTCATCGGACGCGCCTTCGTCAATTTCATCGGCATGCTCAGCGGCTTTACCGCTGTTACGCTGATCCCACTTGCCGACATGACAGCACTGACCTTCACCAGTCCGATTTTCGTCACGATCGGCGCGGCGCTGTTTCTCGGCGAGGTGATCCGCATGCGACGCATGGCAGCCATTGCCGTGGGGTTCCTCGGCGCGCTGATCATCCTGCGCCCCGGGTTTGTCGAGATTTCGACCGGTGCCATGTTGGCACTTGTCAGTGCGCTGACAATCGCCGTCGCCAGCCTGATCGTAAAGAAGATGACCGAGACCGAATCCGCCTCCGCCATCGTCTTCTGGATGGTCATGATGCAGGCACCGATCGCGCTGGTGCCGACGCTGTTCGTCTGGCAGTGGCCAACCGCCGAGGCATGGGTCTATCTGTGGGGGATGGCGCTGTCCGGCACGGCGGCGCATATTCTGCTCACCCGCGCCTTCGGCATGGTCGAGATCACCAGCCTGCAACCACTGGAATTCGCCAAACTGCCATTTGCCGTAGTGCTGGCATGGATGGTGTTCGGCGAATGGCCGGATATCTGGATCTGGCTTGGTGGCGCGATCATCTTTGCCTCGACGGCCTACATCACGCGGCGCGAGGCTCTGGCGAAACGCGGATCACCGCCGCAGGATGTCGAAATCAGGGCACCGCTGTAAAGCGTCAGGCCACCCGCCAGTAAATCGGCACCAACGGGTCAAAGACCGTCAACTCACCTTCTGCAGTGATCCGGTTCCGCGGCACATTCTGTGGCTCGGCCTCACGGATCAGCGTGACCGTCCCCGCATTCGGTGCCAGACCGTAAAAGCCCGCGCCATGCCGCGCCACGAAACCGTCCAACCTGTCGAGCGCGTCCGCCTCCTCGAACATCTGCGCAAGGCACGCCAGGGTGTTTGGCGCGGTGTAGATACCGGCACATCCGCATTCTGACAGTTTGGCGGTGTCGAGATGCGGCGCGCTGTCGGTGCCGAGAAAGAAGGATGAATCCCCCGAGGTGGCGGCGGCAACAAGGGCGCGCCGGTGCGTCTCGCGTTTGGCAACGGGAAGGCAGTAGTAATGCGGCCTGATCCCCCCGGCGAGGATATGATTGCGGTTGATAAACAGGTGATGTGTCGTCAGGGTGGCGGCGATATTCACCCCGCCACTACGAACATAATCCACCCCATCGGCGGTGGTGACATGTTCCATCACCACCCGCAATTCCGGCAACCTTTCACGAAGCGGGTTGAGAACGCGTTCAATGAACACCGCCTCGCGATCAAAGATATCGATTTCGGGGTCGGTGACCTCGCCATGAACGCATAGTGGAATGCCGGCCTGTGCCATCGCCTCGAGGACCGGCATCACGGCATTGATATCACGCACGCCGGACGCCGAGTTGGTGGTCGCGCCGGCCGGGTAAAGCTTGACCGCCAGAATGGTGCCGTCCCGCGCCGCCGCCACCAGATCTGCGACCTCGGTCGTCTCGGTCAGATATAATGTCATCAGCGGCGTGAAATCGGCCCCATCTGGCACCGCCGCCATGATGCGGTCGCGATAAGCCGCCGCATCACCGCCGGTAACAACCGGCGGCACAAGATTAGGCATGATCAGCGCACGCCCGAAATCGGCGGCGCTATCAGGCGTCACCGCCTCCAGCATCGCGCCATCACGAAGGTGAAGGTGCCAATCATCCGGGCGGGTTAGGATCAGGCTGCGTGTGATATCTGGCATTTCCTTTGGCATTCCCTTTGATATCCCCGGTGGCATCCCCGGTGGCATCCCCGGCCAGTTTCCTGCATGTCACATCTACGGGAACATCACAACTAGGAGATCTGGCTAGCATCCCGCCAGACCAGAGGCAAGCTGGCAGGGGCAAGCTGGCAGGGATTTGACAACCCGCCACCACGCCCGGCATCATGCGCAGGACGCCCACCCTGCCTGCAAGGACCCAGCCTTGGACCGATCCCGTAACGAATCGCTTGTCTATGACTATCTTGAAGCCGCCGGCAAGCCCGCCAGTGCCTATGACATTCTGGATGCGCTTCGCGATCAGGGGCTGCGTGCGCCGCTACAGGTCTATCGCGCCCTGACCAAGCTGATTGAGTCCGGCGCGGTGCATCGGATCGAGAGCCTGAACGCCTTTGTCGCCTGCAAGCATCATGCGTGCGGCGGTAGCGAAGTCAGCATCTTCATGCTGTGTGAGCGCTGCGACCAGGTTACCGAGGCAATTGACACCACCACGGCAGCCGCGCTGGCCTCACTTTGCAGCGCCCGAAGCTTCACCGGCACCCGCCAGATGATCGAGATCACCGGCGTGTGCAAGGTCTGCCAGACGGCCCAGCACTGACCACACCAACCACCAAGGTGGCTAGACGTTCAGAAGAAGATATTCCCGCTCCCACGGGCTGATCACCTCGAGAAAGGCATCGGCCTCGCCGCGCTTGACCTCGATGAACAGCTTCACGAACTGCTCGCCAAGGATTTCCTGAAGCGGCCCGGCCTTCTCCAGCGCGTCGAGCGCGATATCAAGATTACGCGGCAGCGTTGTCAGATCCTCACCGCTGACGGTGCGCGGACGTGTCGGACGCCGCTGTTCCTTCAGACCAAGCCAGATCGCGGCAAGGCTCGCGGCAATTGCAAGATAGGGATTCGCATCCGCCCCGGGGACACGGTTCTCGATCCGGCGGTTTGCCGGATCGCCTGTCGGCACGCGCAGGCCGACGGTCCGGTTATCCATGCCCCAGGCAAGGTTGGTCGGCGAATCCTCTGTCAGTGAATGCCGCCGGTAGGAATTCACATAAGGCGCCATCAGCGCCATGGCCCCCGACAGGTAGCGCTGCATGCCGGCAATCGCGTGAAAGAACGCCTCGCTGTCCTCGCCATTCTCGGTAACGAACAAATTGCGCCCGGTATCGCGATCGCATAGCGACAGATGAACATGCATCGCGCTGCCAGGTTGATCCTGCATCGGCTTGGCCATGAAGGTGGCGTGAAGATTGTGGTCCAGCGCCGTCTGGCGCACCGTCCGCTTGAACAGGAAAGCCTGGTCGGCAAGTTCCAACGCGTCACCATGATTGAAATTGATCTCCATCTGCGCCGCCCCGGCCTCGTGGCTCAGCGTGTCGATGTCGATCTTTTGCACTTCGCAATGATCGTAGATGTCCTCGAACAGAGGATCGAATTCGTTCACCGCGTCGATGCCATAGGCTTGCCGCGCCTTTTCGGCGCGTCCTGACTTGCCTTTCGGGCTGACAAGCGGATTGTTGGCGTCGGCACTCTGCTCGACAAGGAAGAATTCAAGCTCGGGCGCGACCACCGGCATCATGCCGGCATCCTCGAACAACGCCAGCACCCGCTTCAGGACGGCGCGCGGTGTGAAGGGGACGATCTTGCCCTCATGATCATGGGCATCATGGATGATCTGCGCCGTTGGCTCATTATACCACGGCACCAGGCGACAGGAATTGACATCCGGACGCAGGATCACATCGGCCCCGATTTCGTTCAGCACCTCGCTGTCCATATAGGCACCGGTGACCGACTGCCCGAAGACATATTCAGGAAGCCGAAGCCCGCCCGATTCGGCAGCCAGGCCGAATTTATGAACCGGCAGGATCTTGCCGCGCGGAATCCCCGCAATATCGCTGACAAGACATTCGACCTCGGTGATCGACTGTTCCTTCAGCCATCTATGCATGTCAAAAGTCATGCGGTATCTCCTGTATTGGACTTGGCGGCATCACAGCCCGAGCTGGTCCGCTGTCGCATCAAGGGCGGCGGTTGCCATGCGGATGGTGGCGTCAATATCCTCCCGCCCGAAGGTCAGTGGCGGTGACAGGATCATCGCATCGCGCACAGCCCGCATCATCAGACCATTGGCGATGGCATGGTCGCGGCAGATGACGCCGGCGGCGCCGGTATCCGCGAACATTTCCGGCCCATCCTTTGACTTCACCAGCTCGATGGCCGCCAGCATGCCAAAGCTCCGCACCTCGCCGACAAGGCGATGGTCGGCCAGCGGTGCCAGCGCTTTGGCCAGATAAGGCCCGGTATCGGTGCGCACGCGCGCAACCAGTCCCTCGCGCTCGATCAGATCAAGATTGGCCAGCGCCACCGCGGCCGCGACAGGGTGCCCGGAATAGGTAAAGCCGTGATAGAACTCGCCGCCATCCGAGATCAACCGGTTCGCCACCCGGTCGCCGACCATCACCGCCGACATCGGCACATAGCCTGAGGTCAGTCCCTTGGCCAGCGTCATCATGTCAGGCTGCAGCCGCATGGTCTGGCTGGCGAACCATTCACCGGTGCGCCCGAACCCGGTGATGACCTCGTCGGCGATGAACAGGATGTCATGCTGGCGGCAGATCTTCTGGATATGGTCAAAATAACCGGCCGGTGGAATGATCACCCCGCCCGCGCCCTGCACCGGTTCGGCGATGAAGGCGGCGATGCGGTCGGCGCCCACCTCTTCTACCCGCTCGGCAAGCCAGGAGGCCGCATTGGCGGCGAATTCGACCTCATCCTGATTGCCCTGATAGACAAAGCCGTAAGGCGGGCGGATATGTTCGAAATCCGGTTCATGCGCCGCCTGTTCATGCATGCCCGCCATGCCGCCCATGCTGGCCGCCATGACCGTGCTGCCGTGATAACCATAATCGCGGCCGATGATGACGCGTTTTTCCGGCTTGCCCTCCAGCGCCCAGAAATGCCGCACCATGCGGATGATGGTGTCATTCGCCTCAGACCCGGAATTGGCATAGAAAACGTTATTCAGACCGTCAGGCGTAATGCTGGCAAGCCGCGCCGACAGCTCGGCAACGGGCCGATTGCTGGTCTTGAAGAAGTTGTTGTAATAGGGCAGCTGGGTCATCTGGCGGGTTGCCGCCTCGACAAGCTCCTGCCGTCCATAGCCGACATTCACGCACCACAGCCCGGCCATACCGTCGAGGATGCTGTTGCCTTCGCTGTCATGGATGTAATGCCCGTCAGCATGGGTGATGATCCGCGCGCCATGCTGGCGAAGCTCGGCGTAATCGGTAAAGGGCGCCATATGATGCGCCGAATCCAGCGCCTGCCATTCGCCGGTCGAAAGATCGTGGAGTGTCATGTCAGCACCGTTCACAGCTTTGTCAGTCTCGATCCATGCGCAACGGCTTGATCAAGTGTGCGGCGTCAGCCTACCTTGAGGCAACGGGTTTCGCAAACAACCGAAATTCACCCTGTCAGGATCAGCAGAGAACCTCGATTGATGACGACCGGCAGCATCTATGAAACCGAATATGACAACCGCCCGACCTACCCGTACCCAGATGGCCAGATCGACGCCGACATTGCCATTATCGGGGGTGGTCTGACTGGCATTTCGGCGGCCCTGACACTGGCCGAGGCGGGCTTGAAGCCTGTTGTTCTCGAGGCCGGCACGATCGGTGCTGGCGGGTCGGGGCGCAATGGCGGGCATCTGTGTCAGGGCTGGCCAAATGATTTCGACAGGATTAGCCGCCAGTTGAGCCCGGCAGAGGCGGACATTGCCTGGCAGGCCGGCATGGAGGCGGTGGAGCTGGTGAAACAGCGGATCGCGCGCTACTCCATCAACTGCGATCTGACCTTCGGCTATCTTCATGCCGCGCTGCACAAGCGGCAGATGCAGGGCCTTGATGCCATGCAGGCCGAATGGGAAGCCCGCGGCTATGCGCATTTCACCCGTCTTGGCGACAGTGGCGCGCTTGCCGACCATATCGGGAATGATGCCTATGTCGGGGCGCTTCACGACACCGGATGCGGGCATCTCCAGCCGCTGAAATATCTTCATGGTCTGGCCCGCGCCGCGACCCTTCTCGGCACCCGCATCTTCGAGAAGGCACCGGTGAAGAAGATCCTTCGTGGCCCACGCAAGACGTTGCTGATCGAAGGCGGCGCGGCGGTGAACGCGCCGATCGTGATGCTGTGCGGCAACGCCTATCTTGCCGATGTCGGGCTGCCCGAAATGCGGCGACGGCTGGCCCCTGTCACCTCATCCATTCTGGCGACAAAGCCGCTGTCTGATAACATGGTCAAACAGATCCTGCCGACAGGTGCTGCGGTGGCGGATGAAAATGCGGCGCTGAATTATTACCGGATCGATGGCCGCAACAGGATGATCTTCGGCGGCCGGGCAAGCTATACGAATATTGATTTTGGCGATGTCGAACCCGATCTGCGGCGGCGTATGACCGAATTGTTTCCGCTGCTGGCCGATGCCGAGACCGAACGGGTCTGGTCAGGCAGGATTGGCATCACCGTCAACCGCATCCCGCATTTCGGGCGGACCCATGATGATATCTATTTCGTGCAGGGATTCTCCGGTCACGGGGTGGCGCTGTCCGGGCAGTCAGGCGCCATGCTGGCGAAGGCCGTGATCGGCGATGCCAGCCAGTTCGACGTGATGAGCAAGCTGACGCATCTGCCGTTCCCGGGCGGCCCGTTGCGCATGCCGGCGCTGGCGCTTGGCATGGCGTGGTTCAAGCTTCGTGACAGATTGAAACTCTGACGGATCAAACTCTAGATTCGGCCAACCGGTCGCGCCGTGGCGCCGCGTTTTTTCGCAATCACCGCGCACCAGTCAAAGGCCATGCTGGCGGCGGCAATCGCCGTGATCTCGGCATGGTCATAGGCCGGTGCAACCTCGACAAGGTCCATCCCGATCAGGTTCAGCGGCTCCAGCCCGCGGATGAATTCCAGCCCCTGCCAGCTTGCCAGACCGCCGGCAACCGGCGTGCCGGTCCCGGGTGCGAAGGCCGGGTCCAGACCGTCAATATCGAATGACAGATAGACCGGCGCGCCACCGGCCCGGGCCCGCACAACATCCATCGCCGCCTCGATGCCGTTGCGGTGAATCCAGGGGCTGGTCAGGATTTCAAAGCCGTGATCGCTGTCATTATAGGTGCGAAGCCCGACCTGCGTTGACTTGCCGACATCGATCAGCCCCTCGGCGGCGGCGCGCGCGAACATCGTGCCATGGTCAACCCGTTTGCCATCATCCGGCCAGGTATCGCAATGCGCGTCGAACTGGACCAGCGCCAGCGGGCCATATTTCGCCGCATGCGCCTTCAGCAGCGGATAGGCAACCGAATGATCACCACCAAGGCTGAGCATCAGCGCCCCGGACGCAAGAATGCCGGCGGCATGCGCCTCGATGCTGTCAAACACGCCCGCCGGATGGTGCGGGTCGACGAAACAGTCGCCATAATCGACCGCGGACAGCGTCTCGAACGGATCAAAGCCGAATGGGAAATGCTTTAATTCGGCCAACTGCACCGACCCGGCCCTGATGGCGCGCGGCCCGAGCCGGCATCCCGAACGGTAGGTCACCGCATTGTCCCAGGGAATGCCACTGATCACGATATCGACCCCGTCGAGGTCACGGCTATAACGGCGGCGGGCAAAGCTGAGCGCCCCGCCATAGGTCATTTCAGTCCAGCTGCCACGACCATCGTCATCGCGGAATGCCTGTTCACCGCGGCGGTAATCAGGGCCGCCCTTCTGTTCACTCATGACTGACTGCCTTTCTCGCCGGTCGCCGCCCGACCGGCGGCATTGCGGTAGATGATGATGCTGGCGGCGATCACGCTGGCGGCTACAAGGGCGATCATGATTGTCGCCAGCGCGTTGATTTCCGGCGTTACACCAAGCCGCACCTTGGAAAACACGACGATCGGCAGGGTCGAGCTTCCCGGTCCGCTGACAAAGCTGGCGATGACAAGATCATCGAAGCTGAGCGTGAAGGCAAGAAGCCAGGCGGCAATCACCGCCGGCGCGATCACCGGCAGCGTGATCGAAAAGAAGATGAAAGGCTGTGTTGCGCCGAGATCGGCCGCCGCCTCTTCGATCGACATGTCGAAATCACGGAGCCGTGACTGCACGACAACGGCGGCAAAACACATGCCGAAGGTCGTGTGGGCGATAATGATGGTGTCCAGGCCGCGTCCTGCAGGCCAGCCCAGAAACCCTTCCATCGCGATAAACAGCAGCAGCAACGACAGGCCGGTCACCACTTCGGGCATCACCAGCGGCGTGCTGGCCAGCGCGCTGAGCAGCAGCCGGAAACGGAAATTACCATAACGCACGAAGGCCAGCGCAATCAGCACCCCGAAGACGGTCGACAGCGTTGCCGCGTTGACCGCCACCCATAACGACTTACCAAGCGCCGCCAGCACCTGATCGTTCTGCATCAACGCGCCATACCATTTGGTTGAAAAGCCAGCCCATACCGAGACAAGACGGCTGGCATTGAAGCTATAGATCACCATCACCACGACCGGCACATACAGAATCCCGAACCCGATGATGCCAAGCCACAATGCCGGCCATGAAATGCCGCGATTCATGACGTGTTTCCTGGACCGTTGGCCTGCCCCTCTACCCGGTCAAGCGCCGTCTCACGCCCGTCCTGGTAGCGGGCATAGATGATCGGCAGCGCCAGAATCGCCAGCAGCAGCATGGCGATGGCCGAGGCCACCGGCCAGTCGCGGTTGCGGAAGAATTCGGTCCACAGCACCTTGCCGACCATGATCTGTTCAGGCCCGCCTAGCAGCGCCGGAATAACGAACTCACCCACCGCCGGAATGAAGACAAGCAGGCTACCGGCGATGACCCCGGGCAGGGTCAATGGCAGGATGACGGTCATGAACACGCCCGCCCGCGAGGCACCAAGGTCGGCGGCGGCATCCAGAAGATCATCCTCGAGCCTGATCATCACCGCATAGAGCGGCAGGATCATCAGCGGCAGATAGGTCAACAACATACCCATATAGATCGAGAAATCGGTTTGCATCATGCGTAGCGGCGTGTCGATCACACCGGCGAACATCAGCATGCTGTTGATAAACCCGTTCGGGTTGAGCAGCCCGATCAGCGCGTAGATTCGCAACAGGCTGGAGGTCCAGAAGGGCAGCATCACCAGCACCAGCAGAATGGCCCGCTGGCGCGGGTTCGATCTGGCAATCCACCAGGCCATCGGATAGGCAAAGAGAAGACAGATCAGCGTCGAGAAAAAGGCCAGCCGCAGGCTGTTGCCGGCCGGGCCGATATAATCCTGCCAGTAATCCAGCAGCAGGCCGTAATTCTCGAGATTGAAATTGGTAAAGAACCCGTCCTCGCCAATCCCCCAGAGCGGGGCAAAGGGCGGGATGCCGCGCCGCGCCGTGGTGAAGGAGGTCTGCGCCACCTCGATAAGCGGCATTAGGAAAAAGATCAGCAGCCACACAAGCGGCAGGACGACGACGAGGCGTCGGCCGTGACGCGCGATCCATTGTTGTGCCACCACCATCACCGTCAGTCCCTGAGCAGCACAACGTCTGCCGGATCGAAGCTGATAAAACCCTGCTGTTCCCATTCCAGCGCCGCGACATCGCCGCGACGATTCGGCTGCGTCAATTTCAGGCGCAGGCCCTCCGGCCCGATCACCCGGTAATTCGTCGCCACGCCGGTGAAGGCCAGATCCTCAACCATCACCGGAATTTCGTTGACGGTACCGCGCGCCTCCGCCCCCAGTGCAATCTTTTCTGGCCGGATCGCCATGCGCACGGCATCGCCGACAGCAAAGCCGCCCGGGTCCACTGCGGTGATGGGCACCGTGCCATCGATCATGAGCTGGCCGCCGGTGACGGCGGTAACGATCCCGTCAATAAAACTGACGGTGCCAAGGAAATCAGCAATAAAATGGTTGCGGGGCCGGTCATAGAGCGTGCGCGGCGTGTCGACCTGGACCAGCTTGCCGGCATCCATCACGCCGATCCGGCTGGCCAGCGTCATCGCCTCTTCCTGGTCATGGGTGACAACGATGAAGGTCGTCTCCAGCCGTTCCTGAATATCGACAAGTTCAAACTGCGTATCCTCGCGAAGCTTCTTGTCGAGCGCCGCGAGAGGTTCATCGAGAAGCAGCAATTTCGGGCGGCGAGCGAGCGCCCGGGCCAGCGCCACACGCTGCCGCTGGCCACCTGACAGCTGGTGCGGCTTGCGCCCGCCCATGCCGGTCAGCCTGACAAGGCGCAGCAATTCTTCCACCCGCGAGACAATCTCGGGTTTTGGCAGCCCGGCCCGGCGCAGCCCATAGGCAATGTTGTCGGCCACCGACATATGCGGAAACAGCGCGTAATTCTGGAACATGATATTGACCGGCCGCGCCGCCGGCGGCACCGCCGCCATGTCGATGCCGTCAATCTCGATGCTGCCGCTGTCGACACGTTCGAACCCGGCCAGCATGCGCAGCAATGTCGTCTTGCCACACCCCGACGCCCCCAGCAGGCAGAACAGCTCGCCCCGGTCGATATCAAGCGACAGATCATCAACCGCCACGACATCGCCGAACCGCCGCGTCACATTTCTGATTCGAATGATGGGGGACATCGTGGACCTATCCGACCGGGCCGTGCGCAAACATTGGATGCGCGAATATTGACGATGAAACAACGCCGCCGCCAGCATGGACGTGCCGGCGGCGGGTAAGATGCGTTCGCATGTCGGTCAGGCTCAGCTGCCGGAAGAGAAGCGCGACCAGACGCGGGTCACCGACCGGTCCAGCCTGGCATCATAGACAGGCACGACGAACAGGTTCTTCTTCGCCTCGCTGGTCGGATAGATACCCGGATGTTCGAGGATCTCAGGATCGATCGACGATTTGGCACCCGCGCTGCCGCTGGCATACCAGACATAGTTCACATTGCTGGCGGCGACATCCGAGCGGAGCATATAATCGATGAACCTGTAGGCGTTATCGAGGTTTTTCGCATCCGCCGGAATGGCAAAATGGTCGAACCACAGATTGGTGCCCTCTTTCGGGATGTAATACTCGATGACATGGCCGTTCTCGGCCTCCTCGGCGCGATAGGCAGCCTGGAAAGCGTCGCCCGACCACATAATGGCGGCGCAGATATCACCATTCGCGATGTCATTGATCGACTGGCTGGAATGGATATAGCGAAGATGCGGGCGGACCGCGTTCAGCACCTCGCCAGCACCTTCAAATTCGCTGGCATCGGTGCTGGTACCGTCACCGCCCATATAGGCAATGACGTTCGGCAACACATCGGTTGGCGCATCAAGGATGGCAACACCGCAATCCTCGAGCTTCGAGGCATATTGCGGATCGAGGATCAACGACCAGCTGTCAGTCGGCGCGTCGGCCCCAAGACGTTCCTCGATCATCGCCACGTTATAGGCAATGCCGGTTGTCCCCCACATATAGACGGCGCCAGCATTGTTCACGCCAATCTGGTTGTTGGCGAAATTCTGCACCTGCATGTCCTGGCTGCTGTAATTTTCCAGCCGCGACAGGTCGAGGTCCTGATAGGCCCCGGCCTCACGGCCACGGGCCAGAAAATCACCTGTCGGCACGACGACATCATAACCCGAGGAGCCGGCCAGCATCTTGGCTTCGAGAACCTCGTTCGAATCATATACATCATAGGTCACCTTGATGCCGGTCTCGGCCTCGAAATTGGCAATGGTGTCCTCGGCGATATAGTCCGACCAGTTATAGACGTTCAGCACTTCCTGCGCGTGCGCCGCACCGGCGGTGACAGCAGCGGCGGTGACGGCAGCGGCGGCCACCAGCAAGATGCGGGTTTTCATGAGATGTTTCATCGGGGTCTCCCGGGTATATTTGTGGGACGGACAGATGTCACAAACCATCGCCGTCTGCCGGATGTTCATAATCGATCACGTAAGTATGCGGCTTGCCATCAAATCAAGTCAACCGAAAGCAAGCCGCCCATTCTGGGGTCAGTTCCGCTATCAGGCGCGACCGTCGCGGCGGCGCTCCAGCCAGTCACGGAGCTGGTAATATCGACCCACCAGCGGCAGGAACCACGGCGTTCCGCGATAGACCGGAAACGCGCCCAGCCGGCGGCCCGAAAAGGCGCTGTCACTGTTCAGGCGGCCAGCTGCCATCAGTCCGGCCCGGTGACCAAGCCAGCTCATCATCACCACACCGCTGCCATGACAGCCAAGCGCGTGAAACACCCCGGGCAGGGTCTGCGGGCGACTTTCGCCAAGATGCGGCACCCCGTCCTTCAGAAAGGCGACATTGCCCCACCAGCCATGTGACAGCCTGACCCCGTCGAGCTGCGGAAAGATCCGCAGCAGCCGCGCATGAAGATGCCGCGCGCCGGCCTCGGTATCATGCCGCAGATAGCGCGCCCGGCCGCCAAACAGCAGTCGCCGGCGGTCTGGCGAGGGCCGAAAATAGAAGAGCAGCCGTTGGGTATCGGCGATCATCCGGTGCGTCGGAAAAAGTTCGGTGACCCGTGTCGCGCCAAGTTCCTCGGTCGCAATCTGATATGAGGGCACCGGCACCACCCGTCGGCGATGCCACGGGCTGAGATCGCCGGTATAGCCGTTCGTCGCGATGATGACCGAATCGGCCCTGACCGCATGCTGGCTTGTTTCGACGCTGAGCCCGGGCGTGGCGCGGGTGATCCTGCCGGCGCGGATGTTGCCGAACAGCCTGACCCCGGCGGCGGCGGCGGCGCCAAGCACGCCATGATGCAGTTTCGCCGGATGTACGGCGCCGCTGCGATCAAGCAGCATGCCGCCATGATAGAATGCTGTATTCACATGCTCGCGGGTCCGTTCCGGCGGCACCATGCTGGCGCCTGACGCGGCGATGTCGTTGAGCCGCGCCAGCGCATCCGCCTGTCGCTGCCAGGCGGCATGGCAATGCGCCCCGACAAAGCGCCCGCAGCGCTGATAGACAGCGTCGATGCCCTCGTCACGGATGAAATTTTCAAACCAGCTGTAGGACTCCGCCGCCTCGGCCAGCATCGCATCGGCCTGCGCGCCCTCGATACTGGCATGTTTGCCGACATTCACCCCGCCGGACACCATGCCGCCATTGCGCGTCGATGCCCCAAAGCCAAGCGGGCCGGCCTCGACCACCACGACATCACTGCCCATCCGCGCCAGGCCGATCGCCGCGTGAAGCCCGGCATAGCCCGACCCGATCACCACCACATCGGCGCGTGACGGCAGCGCCGCGGCTGGCAGACCGGCAGCATCATCGCGGGGGATATCATCCCACCAATAGGGGTCGGGGCGAAACCCGTCGGCAAAAATATCGGCGGCAAAAATATCGGCGGCAAAAATATCGGCTGTCATGGTCCTTCCAGTTCGATATGCTGTTGTCGGCTCCGTGAAAGTCCTGACGTTAACATGAATACAGCATAGCCAAGGTAATCGGCGCGGCACCAGTCGGAAGTGACCCGGCCCGAAGGGCGGAGCATTGCCGACTGGCACAACCCCTGCAATCCCCGCTGAAACGCTGGCTTTACAGCCCTTTGGGAAGCGTCTATAACCTCGGCGGTTTACGTGGCCTGCCGGGGGGAGCATCCGGCGGCGCGGTAGTCCTGTTTATACACCAAACAAAAGGAAGTCTTCATGCTTACCTCAGCCGTTCTGCCGATCAGCCTGGGCATTCTGGGCCTGATCGCGGCCTTCCTGGTCTATGCGCGAATTCTGCAGACTCCCGCAGGCGAAGGCCGGGTCAAGGAGATCTCCGATGAGATCCACCTTGGCGCGATGGTCTTCATGGCCAGCGAGTACAAGCGCCTCGGCGTCTTCTGCATCATCTGTATCGTCGCTCTTTATGCAAGCCTTGGCGCCGACACCGCGATTGCGTTCACGCTTGGCGCGCTGTGTTCTGGCGTTGCCGGCTATATCGGCATGTACACCGCCACCAAGGCGAATGTCCGTACCGCCGTTGCCGCAAACACCAAGGGCGCGGCCGAAGCCCTGAACGTCGCCTTCTTCGGCGGCTCGATCATGGGCCTGACCGTCGCCTCAATGGGTCTGTTCGGAATCGGTGTCCTTTATCACTTCATGGGTGACACCGCGCACGGCATTGAAGCTATCGAAGGCTTTGCGATGGGCGGCTCGTCGGTGGCCCTGTTCAGCCGTGTTGGTGGTGGTATTTTCACCAAATCGGCCGATGTAGGTGCCGACCTTGTCGGTAAGGTCGAGGCAGGCATTCCCGAGGATGACCCCCGCAACCCGGCCGTGATTGCTGACAATGTCGGTGACAATGTCGGTGACGTTGCCGGCATGGGATCGGACATCTTTGAATCCTATTGTGGCTCGATGATCGCCTCGATGGCGCTTGCCGCCTCGATGTCGATGGCCTCGGTCGAAACCCTTGGCGGTGACCGTACGGTGCTTCAGTTCATGCCGCTGGCCCTTGCCTCAACCGGCCTTGTCTGCTCGCTTCTCGGCATCCTGTCGGTGCGCTTGTTCGCCAACAGGAGCGCGGACGTCGCGCTTCGCTTCGGCACCATCGGCTCATCGGTCGTGTTCATCGCCGCTGCCTATCTGGTGATCACCAGCATGGGCGCCTCGACGGGTGTCTGGATGGCGGTTCTTGTCGGTGCCATCGGCGGTATCATCGTCGGGCTGGTCACCGAGTACTACACCGGCGGCCCACCTGTCCGGAAAATCGCCAAGGATGGTGAAACCGGTCCGGCCACGATCATGATCAGCGGCCTTGCCGTTGGCATGCAATCAGTGGCGATTCCGGTTCTGACCATCGCCGCGATCATCTTCTTTGCCAACCAGTCGGCCGGCCTTTACGGCGTCGGCATGGCGGCGGTCGGCATGCTGGCCACCGTCGGCATCACCATGGCCATCGACGCTTATGGCCCAGTTGCCGACAATGCCGGTGGCATCGCCGAAATGGCAGAGATGGGACCAGAGACTCGTGAGATCACTGACTCGCTTGACGAAGTTGGCAACACCACCGCCGCGATCGGCAAGGGCTTTGCCATCAGTGCCGCGGCACTTGCCGCGCTGGCGCTGATCAGTGCCTATATCGCCAAGGTCAGCAATGGTGACCCGGACTTTGTTTTGGCAATCAATGACCCGATTGTTCTGGTTGGTATGTTTATTGGCGGCATCTTCCCGTTCATCGTCGCCTCGATGACGATGACGGCTGTTGGTGACGCGGCCTTCGAAATGATTGTCGAGGTTCGCCGCCAGTTCAAGGAGATCCCCGGTCTTCTTGAAGGCAAGGCAAAGCCGGATACAGCGCGCTGCGTCGATATCGCAACCCGCGCCGCGCTGCGCCGGATGATCATGCCTGGTTCGCTGGCCGTTCTGGCCCCTGTCGTCATCGGTTTCGGTCTTGGGCCGAAGGCGCTTGGCGGTATGCTTGGCGGCGCGCTGATCTGCTGTGTGATGATGGCGCTGATGATGGCAAACGCCGGCGGTGCCTGGGATAACGCCAAGAAATATGTCGAAAAGGGCAATCTTGGCGGCAAGGGTTCCGACGTTCACAAGGCAGCCGTTGTCGGCGATACCGTTGGCGACCCGCTGAAGGACACTTCGGGCCCGTCGATGAACATCCTGATCAACGTGATGGCGATCGTCAGCCTGGTCATCGCCCCGCTGCTGATCTGACGCCAGCCTTATTTCAAAATTTCAGAAACGGCCCGCCACCGTGCGGGCCTTTTTTGTGGCCGCTTTTTGTTGGGGCCAGAAAAGCCTGCCAACGATATGATGGACGCAGGGCAGTTCATCGCATGACAGGCGGAACCATCGAAAATGCCAGCACAACCCTCCACCCGGCACAGGCTGGCCATCAGCAACCGGCAGGCACGGCATCTCTGGCTGGCGGCGAACCTTCTTGTTACACCGCCAACCGGCCCGGCTGACATGCTGCCATTGATCCGCCAGCTTGGATTCCTGCAGATCGACACGGTGCGCAACATCGTGCGCGCGCATGACCATATCCTGTGGAGCCGGGCCCAGCGCTATCGCGAGGGCATGGTCTGGAAATTGCTCCGCCAGCGCGAGCTATTCGAGCATTTCACGCATGATGCCTCGCTGATCCCGATGGATGTCTTTCCGATGTGGCAACGCCAGTTTCACCGTCTTGGCGAGCGCGCCGCAAGGGCGGCCTGGTACCGGTCCGGACTGACCAACGGCGACATTCGCGCCCTCCATGCGCGCATCGAGGCCGAAGGCCCGCTGTCAACACATGCCTTTGAAAGCCGGCCGCGCAACGCCGAGATGTGGGCCCGTCCGCCACACAAGAAAGCGCTTGAACAGATGTGGTATGCTGGCGAATTGGCAACATCGCACCGCGAGAACTTCGTCAAATATTACGACCTTGGCAGACGGGTCTTCCCCGCCATTCAGGGTAACGGCGCAACGATGCGCGAACAGGCGCACTGGCTGTGCGACGGTGCCATCGACCGGTTGTGGGTGGCCAGTGCGGCCGAGGTCCGACGGTTCTGGGATGCGGTGACACAAGGCGAGGTGACAGGTTGGGCCGATCAATGCCGCCTTGTTCCGGTACAGATCGAGGGTGCCGATGGAAGCTGGCGTGACGCCTTCGCCCTGCCCGACATCGAAAGCCGGCTGGCGGCAATCCCCACCGCGTCGACACGCATGCGGATCATCAACCCGTTCGACCCGGCGATCCGCGACAGACAGCGATTGCAGCGGCTGTTCGGATTCGAATACCGGAACGAGATGTTCGTGCCACCGGCTGACCGGCGTTGGGGATATTATGTCTACCCGCTTCTCGAGGGCGACAGGTTTGTCGGGCGGATCGAGCTGAAGGGTGATCGCCGGGAGGGTCTGATGCGGGTGGCCGGTTTCTGGCCGGAAACAGGCGTCAGATGGACGGGGGCGCGCATCGACCGCCTGCATGCCGAACTGCATCGATTTGCGCGGCTTGGCGGGCTGGCGCCGGACCAGAACGGCCTGCCATCAGGCGATCAGGCAGCCTCGCCATAATACAGCGTGACGACGTGCTTTGCCTCGGCGAAGAACAACCAGCGTTCAACGAACATCCCGGCGACATGCGCCAGCACCGCCACCGCCAGCGCCCCGGCCGAGGCCGGGGCCAGCACCAGAATCACCACCGGCAGGCCGCCGCCAAGCAACAACGCGATCATCCGCAGCTTGTCGGCATGTTTGCGGGCAACGACAAAACCCATTTCATGCTGCAGGTAGTTTTCCTCTGTATGCGGCGGCATCAGCGGCCGCACCGCACCAAGCGCGCCAAGGCCAGTGGCGGATTCGATACTGCCGGCCTGTTTGGCCATACCGGCAAGCCGCCACCAGGCAAGCTTCACACCCCAGGCTGACAGCATCAG
>CBFHNZ010000035.1:0-4145 GCA_965657415.1 Puniceispirillaceae bacterium (SeqCode)
TATCGATATAGATGGCACCGGCGCGCATCGCCGGAATGGCACCATCGGCACCAAGCGCCACCTCCAACACGTCAGGATCGTCGCCAACACAGGACAGCACGACATCGGCACCGGCAGCGGCAGCGGCCGGAGTTGGTGCCAGCGCCCCGCCATGCCCTCCACCATGCGCCCCGCCATGCCCTCCACCATGCTGGGCCACCCAGGCCTCGGCCTTGGCGGCGGTGCGGTTATAGACCGTCACCTCGTGACCGGCGGCGGCGATATGTCCCGCCATGGGATAGCCCATGACGCCAAGACCGAGAAAAGCAATTTTTGCCATGATATCGAAATTCCTGTTTGGTATTTCAGTTCAGTTGGCGGCCTGCCGTGGCGTGGACCACCATGTTTTCGTCAGTTCCCACCATGTGGGCGCGCCAATGATAAAGACAAGGCGACAAACACAATATACAGGAGCGATATCGGTTGCGGTCAATTGCCCCAATATTGGTCACATATTGGCCAATTATTGCATTTCGCAAGCTGGCCCATGATGCCTATACTACCGTTCCGACAACGCCAATAAAGATTGTCACACAGAGTTTATCACGCCTGTCCCCGCATATGTCCCGACATATGCCTGTCGGGGCGACCGGAGCCAAAGCATGACCGTCCTGTCCGCCGAACATGATATCGAGATTCTGATTTCCGAGACCGAGATCGCGGCGCGCACAACGCAGCTGGCGCGGATGATCTCCGAGCAGTATAGCGATACCGAACAGCTTGTCGTCGTCGGGCTGCTGCGCGGCTCCTTCGTCTTTATCGCCGATCTGGTGCGCCGCCTCGACCTGCCTGTCGAGGTCGATTTCATGACCGTCTCAAGCTATGGCAACAAGATGGTGTCGTCACGCCAGGTACGGATCATCCAGGACCTGGAGACACCCATTGCCGGGCGCGATGTGCTGATTGTCGAGGACATCATCGATACCGGCCACACGCTGGCACAGGTGCATGACATTCTGCAGACCCGCGAGCCGAAATCACTTCGTGTCTGTGCCTTGCTGAACAAACCGTCGCGTCGCGAGATTGATGTCCAGATCGACTGGGTCGGGTTCGACATTCCCGACGAATTCGTCATCGGCTATGGCATCGATTTCGCCCAGCAAGGGCGCAACCTGCCGCATATCGGCATTGTCACCAATAAATAGGTCACCAATAAATAGGTCACCAATAAATCAGGTCATCAGGCGAGCAGCACCTCCTCATAAGGGTAGCGTGACAGCACCTCGCAGCCGGTCTCGGTGACAAGCACCTGCTCCTCAAGTTTCACACCCTCATGCCCGCCAACCGCGCCGACATAGGCTTCGACACACAGCGTCATGCCGGGGGCGAAACACCCCGCATAGCCATGCGCCTCGACATCCTCAGGGTAACGGACACAGGGATATTCGTCACACAGCCCGACGCCATGCGCCAGCACGCCATAGCGCTGCGCCCGATAGGCTTCGGGAAGGCGATGCGCCTTCGCCGTCATCTCGGCAAAGCTCATCCCCGGTTGAATGAGGTCGATATTCGTCATCACATGGTCATAGGCGACGCGGTACAGCGCCCGCTGATCGTCGGTCGGCGTCGCGTCGCCGACAATCCAGCTTCGCGAGATATCACAGCAATAGCCGTAGGTGCCGACAAGATCGGTGTCGAAGGCCATCATGTCGCCTTCCTGCATGATCCGCGGGCCGCATTCCTGAAACCAGGGGTTGGTGCGCGGGCCGGATGACAGGATCCGTGTCTCGATCCATTCGCCGCCACGCTTGATATTGCCGGCATGAAGCGCCGCCCACATTTCATTCTCGGACACGCCGGGGCGCATTGCCTGGCGCATTTCACCGACCGCCGTCTCGCAGGCATGGATGGCACAGCGCATGGCACGGACTTCATTTTCGTTCTTGATCGACCGGGCATGCTCGGTCAGCATCTGACCTTCCAGCACCTCAACCCCCTGCTGGATCAAATTTGCATAGCCGACATGCTCGATCTTGTCGACGGCAAGCCGCCTGTTATCGCCGCCATGCCGGCGCATCAGCGAAATCACCTCATCGACGAAATGGCGCGCCGCATCGGCGGTCTTGTTGCCGGTCTCGAAATAGAAAAAGCTGGCACCATGCCGCACCTCGCCAACCAGTGGCAGATGCGCTGAAAGATGCTCGCAATTATGGAAATCCCACAGCACCACCTTGCCCTCGGGTGGCACAAAGCAGGCGCGCGCCGCGTTATGCGCGATCCAGAGCTGCATGTTGGTGGTGTCGGTGGCGTAGCGGATATTCAGCGGGTCGAACAGCAGCAGCCCGGCACAATCATGCTTGCGGATCTGGTCCTGCAGCCGCGACAGCCTGTATTCGCGAAGCGCCGGCATGTCGGGTACCGCCAGCCCCGCCGCCGCCCATTCGGCAAAGGCAAGGCCGGTCGGGCCGATCTCAACCCGGTCATTATCGTCCGGCGTCAGGTCGGGTTTCAGATGCGCCCGCCTTGTCGGATCGATCTTGCGATTGGAACCCACAATGGTCTGGTCCATCTCACGCCCCCGATCATTCCCCTGAACAGTCCCCCGAACAGTCCAGTTGTTCTAGCACTGAAAGAGAGTGCGGCCATTATCCACTGACGGCAAGCGATTTTGATGTCATCAACCGGCGAACCGGGGCGGCCAGATCAATCTGGCAATTCTCCCCGGCAATACACCCCAGCGATTTACCCCAGCGATTTACCCTAGCGATTCACATCAACAATGACACGGCCTCTGACCTTGCCATCTAGGATCTGGCGGCCATGATCGATCACCTCGCCAAGGCCGATCTCGCTGCACATGCCGGCAAGAACATCCTTCGGCATGTCGGCGGCAAGCGCAGCCCATATCTCGGCCCGCTGCGGCAGCGGCACAGTCACAGAATCAATACCGTAGACCGAAACCCCGCGCAGCAGGAACGGGATGATGCTGGCATGCATCGTTGCGCCGGCAGTGTTGCCAAGCGAGGCAATGCCGGCACCATTTTTCATCTGCTTGATGGCGCGCGCCAGAATCTGCCCCCCGACACAGTCGATACACCCACCCCAGACAGCCGATTCCATGACCTTGCCGGGATCCTCCGCCATCTCGGCACGGTCAACGATGCGGGTCGCGCCAAGGCCGGTCAGATAGTCGGCAATCTCGGCCCGTCCGGTCATCGCCGCCACGCCATATCCTCGCCGCGCCAGCAGCACCGTCGCAATCGAGCCAACACCGCCACCGGCCCCGGTCACCAGAACCTCGCCACCTTCCGGCGTCATGCCGTTCGCCTCGAGTCGCATGATGGCCTGCATGGCGGTGAACCCGGCGGTGCCAAGCATCTGTGATTCGCGCGTTGTCATGCCGGCGGGAAGATGCACCAGCCGTTCAGACTTCTCGCTTGCCTTTGTGGCATAGCCGCCCCAGCGTACCTCACCGCCACGCTGGCCACCCATGATCACCTTGTCGCCAGGCTTGAAATTCGGATCGCGACTGGCTGTCACTTCACCGGCAAAATCAATGCCCGGAACATGCGGATAGGTGCGGACAAGCCCGCCAAGGCCGTTGAGACACAACCCATCCTTGTAGTTGATGTTGGAATATTCCACCGCGATATCGACATCGCCATCATCGGGAAGCTGCGATTCCTCAATCTCGCGAACCGTGGCCGATACATGCTTGTCTTCGGCCTGCTCAACAATTACCGCTTTAATCATGGTTGTCACCTTTGCTAGGGATGCCGGGTCTCGATCAGACAGGGTGTCGATCAGACAGGGTGCCCGTCATCTGGGTTGGCGTTGTCTGGCATCAAATTGCCAGAACACCAATCAAAGGGAAAGTGATGTTTCGTGAACGCACGGCCATGGCAACAATATCGCGGAATGACAGCTCGACGATCTTTCCGGATGTCAGAGCTGGGTAAATTGCTGCTGAACAGGTCGCAAAAACGCGGCCTGACAGCACACATAATTTTCCATCTGTAATCGCATTAAATCGGCTATACTCGCGCCGCGATCGCGTGCACCCACAGGCAGTGAACCGGCGTTGTGATGGAGTTTGATAGATTTTTTAAATTCAGCCAGTTGCTGCTGCGGGATGAATTTGTCCTCAGCTATTCGGGTTATGTTTC
>CBFHNZ010000035.1:4244-24907 GCA_965657415.1 Puniceispirillaceae bacterium (SeqCode)
AGAAGACATTCTGCTTGCCGTGGGTGACACGCTGCGCGAGAGGCTGGAGGATCACGCACGCGATGGAACGCAGATCAGAAATGTTTTCTCGATCTTTGTCGAACTCATGCAGAACATCATCCGCTATGGTGTCGAAGGCCCGCAACCCGGCCCCGATAAAGGCGAGAAACCCTCATTCGGCATTGTGATGGTTGCCGAGAATGATGATGGCATGGACGTTATTGCTGGCAATTTTGTTGCCAGCAGCGAGGCGGCACAGCTTGTCGACCGGGTCGAAATGCTACAATCCAGATCACCAGCGGAGCTTCGCAAGATGTATCGTGAGCGCCTTCGCGCGACACCTGACGAACGCTCAAAAGGCGCCAGTCTCGGTCTGATCGAGATCGCCCGCCGCTCGACGCTGCCGATTTCCTGCGAGGTTATGCCGGCACCGGATGGTCTCTGCTTCTTCATGATCAAAGCAACCGTGTAATCACAGCAATTGGCCAGAGGTAAAGATGACAGGGGTAAAAGATGACAGACCTAAACCTTGAAGCCACCAGCCGAACCCCTGCCGTCACCCTGGATCATGATGGTAACCTGCTGGTCATTGCCGGTGAATCCTACCCCGAGGATGTTGGCGGTTTCTATGCCGCGCTGACCACAGCGCTGGGGGATTATTTCGCCAGTGGTGCCACAGCCCTGACAACCCGCATCAAGTTGACCTATTTCAACTCCAGCACGGCTCGGGCGCTGATGGAATTGCTGGACCTGCTTGATGATGCCGCCGAACAGGGCGCCACAGTTACCGTCGAATGGTTCTGTGATCCGGATGATGACATCACGCGTGAATTTGCCGAGGACATCGCCGCCGAGGTGAGCCACGCGGCGGTTACCATCCTTGATCTCGATGCCGCACAAAACTGACGATCTGATTGTGCGCATCGAGGCGCTGCTGCTCTCAGAAGCTCCCGACAGCGAGGCTTTACACGCCGCGACGGCGGCACTTCTGAAAGAGTATAACCGCCAATCGCGGCAGATCGACAGGCTGGTCAAGTTGGCCGACACCCGCGATCAACAGATGGTCGGCACGCCGCACCGGAATCCGGCATCGTTATCTGCGGTGACGGACGGCGAGGACGACCGGTCGCAGGATTTTGTTGTTGGCAGCGGCGATGGGTTTCGCCTTTTCCTGGATTCTGCTGTAGTGTCGGACCGCGAGACCGTCTTATCGCTGCTGCGCCAGGCGGTACGCCAGATAGAAGAACAGGACGATTCATCAGCATGACTCCCGCCATAGCCCGTATATACAAGCGTACCTTCACATCGGCAGCGGATGTCGCGTCCTTTCTTGAATCGATAGCGATTATTAAGTCTCGGTTAACGGCAGTGGATGTAAAATACCGTGTCTATCATTGTGATGACAATCCGCTGATCCTGTTCGAAATCTGGGAATATCCCGACGAGGACGCCATGGAATGGGTGCAATCCTCGATGGAGGGCGCAGCCGTCGTCCCGCGTCGCTTTCAGATGGAAACCGAGATTTTCACGACAACGGTCAAGGCCGCCATTGATATCGAGGACTAAGGCCCCGATCAAAAAGGGCGTGCGTTCGCGCGCGCGCCCATGTCAAACCCGCCTCTATGTCACCTCATTTGGTCTGAAGGCGATGACGGCGACATCATCACGCCGTTCCTCGCGCCCCTGCCAGCCTTTCAGAATCCGACCCGCCATCCGGACCAGTCGCGCCGGATCATTGGTGCCAACATCGGCAAGCCCCTCTTCAAAGCGCCGCGTTCCCATCACCCGGCCTGTCGCCTCACCAATCTGCGTCAGCATCCCGTCCGTCGTCATGACATAGGCATTCTGGCCAGCACTGAGCGTCACCGAGGTCAGCGGCAGCGCCGTCTCATGAAGCCTGTATCCAAGTGTGGTACGGGCACCACGATGGCGCGTCACCGCACCGTCAGCGGCAATTTCGAACAGATCGATGGAGGCACCGGCGAATTCGAGTGAATCCTCGCTGTGATCCAGCCTGACGACAGCACAATCCAGACCGTCATGTCCCGGGTTCTCAGCATCGATCCCCAGCTGGCGGCAAACCCCGTCATGGACCAGCTGAAGAACCCGCAAGGCCGGCGGCGGGGCCAGGGCAGACACGGCGACAGCCTCAAGGACCGAGGTCACAATGAGGGTCATGAACGCGCCGGGAACGCCGTGTCCCGTGCAGTCGAAAAACACCAGATAATCGAGATTGCCGATCCGCCCAACCCAGTAGAAATCACCACCAACAAGGTCCTTTGGCTGCCAGATGGTACGGGTCTCGCCAAGATGGCGACCCAGCATTTCCGGTGAGGGCAGAAGGCCAAGCTGGATGCTGCTGGCATAGGAGATGGAATCGCCGAAATTCCGGTTGGCCTCGGCAAGCTGGCGTTCCTTCTGCTTGATCTCGCTGACATCGCTGCCAATCCCGCGATAGCCCAGGAAATTCCCCTCCTCATCAAACACCGGAACGCCGCTGATACTCACATGGATCGGTTTTGGCCCGCCATCCAGTTCATATTCAAACCGTCTGAATTCGCGGCGTGCCTCAAGATCGGCAACATGCCTGTCAAATTCGCCCTGGACATTGGTGCCGGCGGCGATTTCGGCACGGGTATGGCCAATCACCTGCTCGGGAACCAGACCGGTAATCTCGAAGAACCTGTCGGAAATGAAAGACAGCCGCAGTTCGGCATCCATCTCGAAGAACCAGTCACCCGACACTTCGGCAAGATCGCGAAAGCGGCGCTCACTTTCGGCAAGCTGTTTCTGCGATCTATCAAGCCTGCGGAAGAACAGCCGCGCCGCCGCAACAAGCTTGTTGTACGCCTTGACGATGGCACCGATCTCATCGTCATGCAGAAGCTCTGCACGGACCGGGTTGCTTGGCGTCGAGGCCCGCATAGCGTCGCGCAGGGCGATAAGCGGGGCCAGCACCTTTCTGCGGAAGCTGAGTGACAGCACGATGAATATCACCGCGGCGAGGCCAACCATCAGGCCGGCAACAAGACCCGTTTCGGCCCGGACCGGTGCCAGCAACAGATCATCATCGACGCGCGCCCGGAACAGCAGCGTTGCGCCGGTGGCTGTGGTGACGGATATCTTGCGCTCGCGACCCCTGGCCCTGATCACCTCACATCCTGCAGGCGGGAAGGACGCCACAACAACCCCGCCGCGCACCATATCGACACAAGTCACATAATGCAGACCGGCAAAGACTCGCAGCAACCGTGACGCGCCGACGGTATCGCCGTCCGCCACCCGCGCATCGGCAAGTGGCGCGATGGCATATGTCTGCGCCGTCAGTTCGGCTGCCAGCCGGTCATGCGTCAGCGTCGTGCGATAGCCGAAAAAAGCGAAGGTGGCGATGGCGGCGCTGAGCAACGCCACCGACCCGCACAGTAAGAAGAGCCGTGTAAAAAGCCCTGATCTGGAACGCGGCTCCGCCATTCTGCCTATTGCGCACCTGCCAGCGCCTTCTTCAGAAGCGGCCTCTGGTCAAATAGCACATCGACAACCATCCATCCCGCCGGTGTCCGCCGCATCACGAAATCGGCGTCATGCCGTGTGCCAGCGCTGTCGAACATCTCGATGCACAATACCCTGTCCTCTCCAAACGGAATGATCTTCGGATGCATCGCCCCGGCATGGGTATGAAGGACCCGGCCAGTGGCGCGGTCAATCACCCGAAACCGTCCTTTTGGATCGGCCGACATATCCAGAAAATTCAGCAGCGCCGCCTGAAGATCAATCTTGGTCTGGTTGCCGTCCGCCCATGAGAGCGACACCATCGGTGCCGAGGCCAGACAGAGAGATAGCCACAGAGATAGCCACAGGGAGCGCCACAGCGGAAGCCGCAAGGAGGAGGCAAGCTTGGGGAGATGTGACATCATGGCAAACCTCGGAACGGCGCCTAAATTCCAGCTTACAAACTGTAAGCCATTTCATATTCTGAGACAAACTGTGCCGATTATTCTCCGGTTGCGGCAATGTGATGATCTTGGATGTTCCCAAAAACGCCCCATATCAGATTTATGGCATACAGCACATCTATAAGATCAGGCCCGAGAATGGACCCGAGATTGGACCCGAGATTGGGCGCACGGGCTGGTCGCAGGACGCCCACGCGCCTCTTTCCCAGTCTGTTTTCTGGTCTGTTTTTTGGTCTATGGCTGACATGCCTGGTGTGGGCGGTGCCGGCCAGCGGTGACCAGACCGACCCGGCTCTGGATCGGCTCTTCACCGACCTTGCGCAGACAAACAGCCATGCCGAGGCCGAACAGCTGACCGCTGAAATATGGGCGCGCTGGATAGCGTCCGACGGGGATGCCGATGCGGACAGGCTGATGCAAAGCGGTATGGCGCTGATGAACCGGGGGATTCTTGATGGTGCCGAACAGGTCTTCAGCCAGCTCATCTATCACCATCCTGATTTTGCCGAGGCATGGAACAAGCGCGCGACGGTGCGGTTTCTCCTTGGCAAGGATACTGGCTCGCGCCGTGACATTGCCCGCGTGATCGATCTCGAGCCACGGCACTTTGGCGCGCTCAGCGGTCTTGGCATGCTGAATATGCGGAGCGGCGATCTGCAGGCGGCATTGCAGGCGTTCGAGGCTGCATTGCAGGTCAATCCGCATCTTGATCAGGCTGCGGATGTCACAAGGCAGCTTCGCAAACAGCTTCGCGGACAGCCGCTCTGATCGGACGCGCCGCATGGCAGGCGCAGATTGACAGGCTGTGCCCATCCCGTAGAGTGTGCGCCTCAACAATTGTTGATTTCTGGCAAGCCATCCGGGCGCTTTGTGAATGACCCTGATACTGGAAACCCAGCAGAGTAACATCCACCGCTGCCCGGCCTGCGGTGCGCAATGCGCCGTTGAACGGGACCTTATTGCGCTGGCGCGCAAATCCGGCCAGCAAATCCGGATTGCCTGTCACAAATGCGACGAGGTCTTCCAGCCGCTGAATGACAATTCACCGGTGCCGGCAGCAGCAAGGCCAAGCCGGCCGAACCCCAATCCACGGGTCGGGATCTGTGCCGCATGTGGCGACAACCTGTCGATTCCCCCGCTGAGCGCCAGCGACACGGTAATGGTGGAATGCCCGCATTGCCGGCATCTGATGCAACCCGACGAGGTTGGCCGTGCCGACGCGCTGGTGGGTCTGCCATCGCTGCCGCCACCGCCGTCACCACGGCAGCGGCTTGTCGGCACATTGCTGGCGCTGGTGCTGGCCGGCATCCTTATCGCCGGCTTTGCCGCCAGTGCCATCTTCAAGATCACGCCGCCACTGCCTACACCATTCGGACTGAAAGTCAGCACCGCACCACATTTCGCCGTCACCGAGGCGCGTTTCGAGGCGGCGCTTGATGGCGGTGACGGCGCAGTCATGGTGACGGTGACATTTGCCAATCTCGGCACCGCTGCCGGGGCGCCCGAACGCGTCACCGTCACGCTCCTCGATCAGGCAGGCACTGCCATTCTATCGCGCCCGATCGCCGTCCGCGAGGCCGCGCTGGCCCCGGGTGATGAGCGCACGATCACGGCACGGCTGTCCGTACCACCGGACGGGATCGAGGATATGACAGTCACCATCCGCAAGGCGGAGCGCCCCGACTAGCCGCGGTTTGGTACCACTTCGTGGCCAGCTGCCTCGGGTTCATCATCGACCATTTCATCGGGAAAGCCCGGCGCAGTTATATCCAGCCCCGTCGCATCTTCCAGCCGCCGGATGATATTTGGCGACCATTCACGTTCGCCATAGCGCGCCGCGCCATCCTTGAACATCTCGATCATCAACGGCGATATCTCCAGCGGCACGCCGGCACGGTCGGCCAGTTCCTGGAACAGGCTGATATCCTTGATTACCAGATCCATCGTGAAATTGATGTCACGGCTGCCATTCAGGATGACCTGGCTCTCGGTCTCGTGGACAAAGGAATTGCCCGAGGAAATCCGGATAGCCTCATAGGTGGTGTTCAGATCGAGGCCCGTCGCCTTGCAGGTAACAAGCGCCTCACACAGCGTCAGCAGGTTCGCCGTGGCAAGGTAGTTCGTCATCACCTTGAGCTTTGATGCCGATCCCAGCGGCCCGGTATGCAGGATCCGCCGCCCCATGACTGTCAGCACCGGCAGCATGCGCTCGAACACCGGCCTGTCACAGCCGGCAAAAATAGCGATATTGCCTGTCGCAGCGCGATGGCAGCCGCCCGATACCGGACAATCAACGGCAGCCGCGCCGCGCGCCGCAACCTGCGCCGCAAGCCGTGTCACCTCGGCCTCGTCAGTGGTACTCATCTCAGCCCATATCTTGCCAGGCCCCAGCCCGGCCAGAATGCCGTCCTCTGCCTCCATCACGGCGGCGCTTGCCGCCGGTGACGGCAGACAGGTGATAATCACATCGCAGGTTTCAGCCATTGCCTTAGGGCTGTCGCCCCAGGCCGCACCACCATCCAGAAAAGGCTGCACCACGTCACGGTCCAGATCACGAACCGTCAGGTCGATCCCGTTGCGAAGCAGACTGCCAGCCAGCTTGCCGCCGACATTGCCGAGCCCGATAAAGCCGACACTCACCATCACACATCCCCCCTGTTTGGCGTTGTTTGTTCAGTGTTGATATCCGGAAAGTTGAACAGGCTTGTGGCGGCAATTGCAATCGCAAACTGATCACAAGAAATGGAGCCGGTTCAGAGTGTCGTCACCCGGATGGAATTCGTGGTTCCGGCGATGCCGAACGGCATGCCGGCAACGACCACCGCGTGCGACCCGGCGGCGGCAACCTTACGGGCGGTGATTTCCTGCACACCTTCGGCAATGGCAGCCTCGAAATCCCCGGTAATGGTGCTGGCAGCTGTCTGCGTGCCCCACAGAATCGCCAGCCGGCGCCGCACCTCGATAAAGGGAGATAACACAAGGAACGGAATCCGGGGCCGTTCACGGGCGATCCGGACGGCGGTGTTGCCCGAGGTCGAAAACGCGATGATCACCTCGGCACCCACCGTTTCGGCCAGAGATACGGCGGCCAGTGCGACAGCGTGATAGAGGCTGGGTTCGGTCGGCAGTTTTGGCGGCGCTGTCTCGGGGTTCCCGGCGATATGAAGCTCGGCCGCTGCCACGATCCGCGACATGATCTGGACCGATTCAACCGGAAACTGACCAACCGCGGTCTCGGCGGACAGCATCACGGCATCCGCGCCGTCAAAGACCGCACCTGCCACGTCCGATGCCTCGGCGCGGGTCGGGGTCGGGCTGGTGATCATCGATTCCAGCATCTGCGTTGCCACCACCACCGGCTTGCCGACCAGCCGACACTCGGCGATGATTTTCTTCTGCCATCCCGGCACGTCCTCGGGCGGCAGTTCAACGCCGAGATCGCCGCGCGCCACCATGATCCCATCCGCAGCCGCAATTATATCCGACAGCTCAGCAAGGGCTGCCGGCTTTTCGATCTTCGCCATCAGGGCGGCGCGGCCGCCGATCCTCGCCTTGGCATCCAGAATGTCACTGGCGCGCTGAACGAACGACAGCGCCACCCAGTCAACGCCATGGTCGAGCGCGAAACCCAGATCTTCATGATCCTTTTCCGTCAAGGGCGGACTGCCAATCACCATATCCGGCAGATTGACGCCCTTGCGGCTGCTCAGCGGGCCGCCGACCTCGACTGTGGTGGTAAAACTGTCAGCGCCGATGGCGGTGACCGTCAGCACCAGCTTGCCATCATCAATCAACAGCCGCGCACCGGGTTTCAGCGCGGCGAATATCTCGGGATGCGGAAGCCCGACGCGGTCAGCATCACCCACGGCCGGTGAAGTGTCAAAGGTGAAGCTGTCACCGACTTTCAACACCACCCCTTCGGCCACTTCTCCGACGCGGTGCTTTGGTCCCTGGAGATCGGCGAGAATGCAGGTCGGGCGGCCGGTTGCCGTCTCCAACTCGCGAATGGCGCGGATCCGCTCGGCATGCTCGGCCTGCGTGCCATGCGAGAAATTCAGCCGAAAGACATTGACCCCGGCCTCTGCCAGCGCCGTCAGCATGTCGGGTGTGCCGCTCTTCGTCCCGATGGTGGCGACGATCTTGGTGGCACGCTGAATGACGGAGGGCAACATCGGCAGGGTTCCTGTCAACTGGAGACATGAAATGTTATACATGACACTGAAACGGGCACGAGCCTCCCCCGAGCCCGCCAATACGGCGAGTCTAGGCAGTGTCACTTGAATTGCAAGCTTAAGGCACACCAGAATGATATGGTTAATGACATGATCAATGGCATGATTTCGGTCCATGTCGGCAAATCATCGACATCCCAGCAACAACACCGGCCTTTTCACTTGCGATGATCCCCGCCTTTGAACTTCTTGGTATGGCATTTCTGCTGGGCTTCATCTTCAACGCAACCCCGGGCGCCGTCTTTGCCGAGACCATCCGGCACGGCCTGTCCGGCGGGTACCGCGCCGCGCTGTCGGTACAGTTCGGCTCGCTTGTCGGGGATGCGGCATGGGCGGTGCTTGGCCTTGCCGGCATTGGTCTGTTGCTGCAGGCCGATTCGTTGAGAATTCCGGTTGGCATTGCCGGCACCGGCTATCTTGCCTGGCTGGCCTTTGACAGCTGGCAGGCAAGCCGCAGCGAGGCCGAGGTCACGGTACCGAACCAGGGGGCCAGCGCCATGCGCTCCGGCGTCGTGCTGTCGCTCTCAAACCCGCAGAATGTTGCCTATTGGGCAGCGCTTGGCAGCGCCTTTGGCGCGCTGGGGATCAGCAATCCGGACCGCACCGACTACACGCTGTTCTTCTTCGGCTTCATGGGCTCGTCGCTTGTCTGGTGCTTTGTCTGCGCCGGCCTGATCAGCCGCCTGTTCGGCGGGCGCGGCGGCCTCTGGCGGGTCTGGACCTATCGCATCTGTGCCATCGCCTTTGCCTATCTGGCGTTCGGAACAGCGCGCGAGGTGATCAGCCTGCTGTCATCAACTGGTTAGTTTCGGGGCCTATTCATCGGCCCGGGTTGTCCAGTATTCCTCGCCATAATCATGGAACAGCTCCTCGCCTTCCTTGATGTCGCAGTCGGCATAGAACCGCAGGAAGCGATTGTCGGTTTCATCGACCTCCCATTTCGCATTGCCTGGCGCGGCATGGTTGTAGAGCATGCCGCACCCCATCACGACGAGATAGTCATTCGGATCGTCCGGGCTGGTGAACAGATAATCATTCAGCCGGTTCGCCTCCTGAAGATCGTCATCATCGATGACAATATAGGGGCAGAGTTCAAGCGTTTCGCCGGCGGCAATATCCTGAAGGGCGAAGACACCAAGCCCATGTATCGGCGACTCCCTAACCGTGATCTTCATGATATTCCTGACCGTCTATTTCGTGAACGCGACGCCCAAGATGTACTGAATTGCCGCGCGCCTGTCAGCCGCTTAGTCACGATGACGGCGTATGAAGCGGGCGTCGTCTCTCACGCATCGCGGTAATCATGCCGGCGACCGCGATCATTGCCATGCCGAGGATTGCCAGCGGGGTTGGCCAGCTGTCGAACAACAGCCTCCCCCAGACGGCGATCAGCAGCAGATAGGTAAAATCGAGCGGGGCCAGGAGCGAGCTGTCGGCGGTCTGGTAGGCGCGGCTGAGAAACAGGTTCCCGAACAGGTTCAGCACCGCCAATATGGCAAGGAACCCAAGCAGGATGGTGGTAACCTGCGGCCAGCCGACCAGAATGAAGGGCATCATCTCGCGCCAGGTTGGGTCGACCGGAAGCCAGCTTGCCGCCAGCGCGCCGATGGCACCGGTCATAATGAACAGCAGATTGACCATACAGACAAGCGCCAGCGGGCTTTCATTCCGGCAATAACGGCGCAGCACCAGAATGTTGCAGGCATAAAAGAACCCCGCCAGTACCGGCACGGCCTGCAAGGGCGTGAAGGCATCGGCAAAGGGATTCAGCACCAGCAGACAGCCGGCAGCGCCAAGAAGCAGCGCGCCAATGCGCCAACGGCCGATCCGTTCGCCCAGCACCGGCCCGGCAAGCAGCGTGACAAACAGCGGATAGGTGTAGAGACCAGTGGCCATCTGGGTCACCGTGATCTGCTGCGCGGCGCCGAAGAAGAACCCCATGCACAGTGCCAGCAACACGCCGCGAAGAATGGCCGGCCCCAGTCTTTGCGGCCTCAGCAGGCGAAGCCCGCCGGTAAAGATGGCAAGCCCGGCCAGCATCACAAGATTGAAACAGGAGCGGATGATCTGCAACTGCCAGAAACTTGTCTGCGGGGCGACGAACTTCACCAGCGAATCCTGAAGCGACAGGATGCTGACCCCGGCCAGCAACAGCGCCAGCGCCAGCATCGGTTTGTCACCCTGCGGCTGCTCAAAAATCGACATCTTCATACGCCGTCACCACCCGCAGCCACTGTCATGCTGGCACTGTCATGCTGGCACTGTCATGCTGGCACTGTCATGCTGGCAAGCCTACAGAGGCGGGCCGTGCGAGGCGACTAAAATCAGGAATGCGCCATTCCCCGGCACGGCAGCCGTGGCCGGGCTTTCTGGTATAAATATATTGATTATATGAGGAAAATAACCTGTCTAGACCTCTTTGCACGGCCGGAATCGCCCGCGCCGGAGACCGCCATGCGCCCGGCTTCAACAGGTCAGATCCAGAACAATATGTCGTTTTTTTTACAAATGAATCTGCCAGTCCGGTTGAACCCCCCGAAAAATGCATGTTACGCTTTCCCTCCAAACGCTAAAAGACATAGGGGGGATTCATGTCTGAAAAACGCAATGATCCCGTTCTCGAGACGCTGAGCCCAGCTGACCGCGTGCGGTTCCTCAAAATGGTAAAGGCAGGCATTAGCCGCCGCGATTTTATGCATTATATGATGGCTGCTGGCGCCACTGCCACTGCCTCCGGCACATTGTTCACAGGTGTTTCAGAAGCCTGGGCCAACACGCCAAAGCGTGGTGGTCGCGTTGTTTTTGCCGGCGACCAGCATGGGCCGAATGACACACTCGACCCGGCGCTGTTCACCTCGGCCGTCGATTATTTCCGTGGCCGGATGTATTATGGTTCTTTGACCCGGCTGACCCAAAATCTCGGTTATGAGCCGGAGCTTGCCGAGGAAGTTCTCTCGAACGACAGTGCCACCGAATGGACCTTCAAGATCCGCAAGGGTGTTGAATTCCATGATGGCAAGACGCTGACCGCCGACGATGTCATCTACACGATGAACCGTCACATGGGTGCGGATTCCGTCTCCAACGCCTCGTCGCTCGTCGCCATGGTAAAGGAATGGAAGAAGGTCAATGACTATGAGGTGAAGGCCATCCTGTCCTCGCCGAACGCCGACCTTCCGATCGCTCTTGGCACCTTCCACTTTAAGATCCTGCAGAACGGCACCAAGGACTTTTCGACAGCTGTCGGCACCGGCCCTTACAAGGTCAAGGAGTTCAAACCGGGTGTCCGCACCGTTGGTGAGCGCTTTGGCAATTACTGGGGTGAAGGCGGCTATCTCGACGAGATTGAGCATTTCGGCATCGGCGACCCCGTCGCCCGTCTGAATGCCTTCCTCGCCGGTGACGTTGATGCGATGGTGAACCTGCCGCCAAAGGCCATCGCACAGGTCGAATCGGCACCCGGCAAGGACATCTGGTCGCTGAACTCGGCTGCCTATATCAACATCGCCTGCCGCAAGGATATGGAGATGTCGGGCAATCATGACCTGATCATGGCCATGAAGTATCTGATGGACCGCCAACGTCTGGTGAAGGGCGTCTATAAGGGCCAGGCATCGCTTGGTAACGACCACCCGATCGGACCGGCCTATTTCGACCACAGCCCGGATATCCCGCAGCGGATGATGGACCCGGACAAGGCGAAATTCCATTTCGAAAAGTCCGGCATCGGCAACACCACAGTGCCGATCGTCGCCGCCGAAGTGGCGCCTGGTGCCATTGACCAGTGTCTGTTCCTGCAGCGCGAGGCCGCGAAAATCGGCCTCAACATCGACGTTCAGAAGGTCACCACCGATGGTTACTGGGGCGCTGTATGGCTAAAGGCACCAATGTGCGTCGTCTCCTGGAACATGCGCCCGACCGCCAACATCATGATGACACTGGCCTTCAAGTCGGACGCTGCCTGGAATGAGACCTATCACCAGGATCCGGAGTTCGACAAGATTCTGGTCGAGGTGCGCGGTGTGACCGACCCTGCCAAGCGTAAGGAAATGTACCACACGCTTCAGGAGAAGATTCACAACGATAATGGCAGTGTCATTCCGCTCTATCGGAATTATGTCGATGCCGTATCCGACAAGGTGAAGGGCCTGACCTATGTGCCGCTGAACAATTTCGGCGGTGCCGAGGCACCTGTAACCCTGTGGCGCGACGACGCCTGACGATGAAATGAAAAGACAGGCCCCACCGCAAGGCGGGGCCTGTCTTTTTATCGCCGGGGGAATGCCACCATGACCTCACTTATAGTGAAACGACTGGGAATCGGTCTTGTAACCGTCCTTGCCGTCTCGTTGATTATATTCTTTGGTACAAAAATTCTGCCGGGCGATGCCGCACAGATCAGGCTTGGCCAGTCGGCGACGCCCGAAAACGTCGCCGCTTTCCGCGCCCGTCTCGGCCTCGACAAGCCCTATATCGTGCAATATCTCGTCTGGCTGAAAAATTTCATAACGGGCGATCTCGGCACCTCACTTGCCAGTGACGTGCCGATCTCCGACCTGATCGCCGACCGCTACAAGAACACCGTTTTTGTCTCGGTGCTGACCGCTGCCATCGGCGTGCCGATCTCGCTGGCGCTTGGCATCATGGCAGCGATGTATCCCGGCACGCTCTATGATCGGGCGCTGACCCTTGTCTCGGTCTCGCTTGTCGCGGCGCCAGAGTTCTTCACCGCAACGCTGCTGGTCCTGCTGTTCGTCTTCGTTCTTGGCATCGGCAATGCCATCGTCGTCGGATCGACCGAGGGCAAGGGCCTGTTTGAATTGATTGCGCATTTTGCACTGCCGATTACCACCCTGTGTTTCGTCATCGCCTCGCAGCTCATCAGGATGAGTCGCGCCGCGGTGCTGAACGTGATGAGTTCACCCTATATCGAGATGGCAATCCTGAAGGGTGTGTCGCGCCGCCGCATAATCTTTCGGCATGCGCTGCTCAACGCCATCGGCCCGATCGTCAATGTGGTGGCGCTGAACCTTGCCTATCTTGTCACCGGCGTGATCGTGGTTGAGGTCTATTTCGGCTATAACGGTCTGGCAACGCTGATCGTGCAGGGTGTGCAGACCCGTGACTATGTCCTGATCCAGGGACTTGGCATGATTTTTTGCCTGACCTACGTCATCCTGATGCTGATTGCCGATATCGCGGCCTTTGCATCCAACGCACGGCTGAGGCATCCGAAATGACGACATCAAGAAAGGCCACCGGCGCACAGGCCGAACATTTCGTTGCCCCCTATGATGCCGGCGTCAGCTTTGACGAGCTTCCCGACGCCGCACCAACCGCACGCTACAAACCGTCCTGGACCGGCTGGATTGGCATCATTGTTGTCAGTTTCTGGGTCTTCATCGCCATTTTCGGCCCCTGGCTGGCCCCGATAGGTGAGAATGACCTTCCCTTCCCGGATGATTATTCCGAGTTTCAGCTGCCGCGCCCCGGGGCCTGGCTTGGCACCGATGAAAGCGACCGCGATGTTCTCAGCCGCCTGATGTATGGGGCCGGCCGCACCATCGGCATCTCCTTCATGGCGACGCTTCTTGCCTATTTCATCGGCGTCGTTCTGGGCATCGGCGCGGCCATCTCTACCCCGCGCGTCGACATGATCGTCAGCCGCATCAATGATGCCTTTCTCAGCCTTCCCACCATCATGCTCGGCCTTGTGGTCGTTGCCGCGGTGGGATCCTCGATCCCGGTGCTGATCATCACCGCCGGTGTGATCTATGCCACCGTCGTGTTCCGCCTTGCCCGGGCGCTTGGCCAGGAAATCATGGTGATGGACTTCGTCGAGGCGGCGCGCGTCCGCGGCGAGGGACGATGGTGGATCATCACCCGGGAAATCTGGCCGAACGCGGCGATGCCGCTGCTGACCGATTTCGGGCTGCGGCTGATCTATGTGATCCTGTTCATCTCCAGCCTCAGTTTCCTCGGCCTTGGCGTGCAGCCGCCGCAGGCAGACTGGGGATCGATGGTGCGCGAAAATCTGGGCGCATTGTCCTATGGCGCATCGGTCATTCCGGTTGTTGCCCCGGCGCTGGCCATCGCCACCCTCACCGTCGCCATCAATCTTATTGTCGATGATCTGTCCGCGCATAGCGGCGGCAAGCTGTCGAAGAGGCTGTAGAATATGGCGCGCACATCCGATTCGAATGACGTGGTCTTCGAGGCCCGCGACCTGAAGATCAACGCGGTCCGCGATGACGGGTCCGAACTTCCCATCGTCAAGGGTGTCGATTTCAAGGTCCGGCGCGGCGAGGTTGTGGCGCTGATCGGCGAATCGGGCTCTGGCAAGACGACCATCTCGCTGGCGGCGCTTGGCTATTGCAAACCCGGTCTGAAATTCGCCGGCGGCGAGGCATTGCTGAACGGCCAGAATGTCACCGCCATGGATACCGAGGCGCTGCGGCCGATTCGCGGTGAGAAGGTTGCCTATCTGGCGCAGAGTGCCGCCGCCACCTTCAACCCCTCGATCCTGATCAACGAACAGGTGACAGAGGCGCCGGTGCTGCACGGATCAAAAACACGTGCCGAGGCCAATGCCAAGGCACTGTCGCTCTATCACGCGCTGGAGCTTCCTGAGCCGGAGTCCATCGGGGCCCGCTATCCGCACCAGGTATCCGGCGGCCAGCTACAACGTCTGATGGCGGCGATGGCGCTGTGTGGCGAGCCTGACCTGCTGGTCCTTGACGAACCGACAACGGCGCTTGACGTGACCACCCAGATCGAGGTGCTGAAGGCTTTCAAGCAGGTGATCAAGGAAGAGGGCGCGGCGGCCATCTATGTGACACATGATCTGGCCGTGGTGGCGCAGATCGCCGACCATATCGTCGTTCTCTATAATGGCGAGATCAAGGAAGCCGGCCCGGTCGAGACCATCATCCATAAATCGGAACACCCCTATACGAAACGCCTGATGGCGGCGATCAAACCACTTCCCGAGGCCGGACTTGGCGAGGCCAGCAACCATGAACATATGCGCGATGCACCGGCGCTGGTGGCGCGCGGGATCGATGCCGGTTATGGCAAGGGGGCGGACGGCGCGCCGACAACAATGGTGCTTCGCGATGTCAATGTCGCCATCGAACGCGGCAAGACAGTCGGCATCATTGGCGAATCCGGATGCGGTAAATCCACGCTGGCGCGGGTCTTTGCAGGATTGCTGCCACCACGCGCGGGAAAGCTGGAACTTGACGGAAATCCCATAGCACCAGCCCTCGCGGCGCGCACGCGTGATGAACTGCGCCGCGTGCAGTTTGTCTATCAGATGGCCGATACGGCGCTGAATCCGCGCCAGCGGATCAAGGATATTCTTGGTCGTCCGCTGGAATTCTATGGCGGGCTGACAGGTGCCAGGAAAACGGAACGGATCAATGCGCTGCTCGAAATGGTGGAAATGCCGTCACCCTTTGCCGAACGCTTTCCGCATGAATTGTCGGGCGGGCAGAAACAGCGGATCAACCTGGCGCGGGCGCTGGCCGCGGAACCTGAGGTCGTGCTGTGTGACGAGGTCACTTCGGCGCTGGACACCATCGTCGGTGCGAATGTCATCGAATTGCTGAAATCACTGCGCCGCGAGACCGGCGTGTCCTTTGTTTTCATCAGCCATGACCTGTCGACCGTTGCGTCCTTTGCCGACGAGATCGTCGTTCTCTATGCCGGCCGCGTTGCCGAACAGGGCCCGACCGACAAGGTGCTGTCGCCGCCCTATCATCCCTATACGCGGCTACTGATCTCCTCGGTACCGGAAATGCGAACCGGCTGGCTTGAAGACACAGTAGCAAGCCAGGAGACCATCACCGGCATGGCAAGCGGTGTCGAGCTGACCGATATCGGCTGCCCGTTCTTTGCCCGCTGTCCATTGGCGATCCCGGGGACGTGCGATACCACCGCCCCGCCGCGCCGGGTCAATGGCGAGGATCATATCATCGAATGCCACCGCGAGGTCGGCGACCTGCTTGGCGGTGGCTAGGGCTGCCGTTGCGGTCAGGCAATACCAGCGATGATAGGGACCTGTCCGCATCTCACCATTGATCACAGTTTGACAACCATGCCTGTCGGCAAGCCATGCCTTGTTATCACCTGCCGGGTCGACCGACAGGCCGATGATCTTGACGTTGCGCCGTGCGAACGCCGCCTCAAGTCCGGCCAGTTGTCACGCTGCCGGTGGTCCCGCCCTTGCATTGCCAATGGCAGTGTGATTGCATCACGCCCCATGGAATGTTGGAAGTTGGATCGCGGACTCTGGCCGCGGTGACTTTTGGCAAACCATGGAAACCACCAGGCTTTCGAGGGACGGAACCATTGTGACGATGACAGACACGGCATTGCCACCGGGAACACATACGGTGGCGCTGGGGCTTGGTGACCTGAACGGCATCATGCGTGGCAAGCGCATCCCGGCGACCCAATGGGCGCGCATCTGCGAGTCAGGCAACGCGCTGGCAATGTCGATTTTCACCATGGATATGACCTGCGATGTCTGGAACACGCCGGTGGTCAGTTTCGAGAACGGCTTTCCCGATTGCCATATCTTTCCGCTTCACGCACCGGTAGCGATCCCATGGGAACCTGGCGTGGCGCTGTGTTTCGCGCGTGCCGAGGGGATGGATCACAAGGTGTTGACCATCGATCCGCGACAGGCGCTTGTCCGGCAACTGGCACGCGCCGAGGCAATGGGACTCGAGGTCAGCGCCGGCACCGAGCTGGAATTCTACCTTCTCGACCCGCAAACCGGCCTGCCGCGTGACAATGGCAATGATTGTTACGGTCTGGACCGGGCTGCGGAGCTGGAGCCGATACTGGGGCCCATCCGCGAGCAGATCGATGCCATGGGAATCCCGATCGAACAGTCAAACCCGGAATATGCAGCCGGTCAGGTTGAGGTCAATATCCGCCACGACGCCGCCCTGATCGCGGCCGACAGGGTGGTGATGTTCCGTTCGCTGGTCAAACAGCTGGCAGCACAGCACGGCTTTCATGCCAGCTTCATGGCCAAACCCTTTCTGGAGGAAAGCGGCAACGGCTTTCATGTTCACTATTCGCTGTGGTCAGACGGCCAAAACATCTTCGCCGACAAGGGACGGCTGAGCGACAGGGGTCGGCATTTCCTGGCCGGCCTGCAACACCGTATGGCCGAGATGTCGGTCTGCGGCGCGATGACAGTCAATGGCTATCGTCGGCGCCAGCCGCTGTCCTTCTGCCCGACCAATGCAAGCTGGGGGTTCGACAATCGCACCGTCGCGCTGCGCGTGATCGAAGGAAGTGACAGCACAACACGGATCGAAAAGCGCGACGCCGGTGCCGACTGCAACCCGTATCTGCTGCTGGCAGCCGATATCGCCGCTGGTCTTGACGGCATCGAGGCGGCGATGGAGCCGTCACCTGCCACCGACGGCAATGCCTATGAAGACGGCACTGCGCCGCCCATCCCGCTACAGCTTGACGAGGCCATCAGACAGGCACGCGCCTCGGACTGGCTTGCCGCTGTTCTGGGAGCTGATCAATATGAAATCTGGCTACAGCAGGCTGAACGCGAGCTGGACTTCTTCTGGCGACAGATCACGCCTTTCGAGACCGGGCGCTATCTGCGGGTGTTCTGAGGCCGCGCCGGAACCCATGATGGTGAGGTCCTTATCCCTGCGCCTATGATCCCTGCGCATATGATCCCTGCGTCTATTATTCCTGTGGCCATTATTCCTGTGGCACGCATCTTTTGAATGGCGTTTTCTGTCCAAATGCCTGTATCTTCCAAATGCCTATATCTTCCATATGATCAGGGCGGCCAGTGTTTGCCACATTGTGGCAATGGGGGGGCACAGGCACAGACCTTGATCGAGCCGTTAGACCAGCTGCCGTGAGGTAACCCCGATGAAGATCACCCGCAAAGTCAAAGCCATCCTCGACAATTACAGTACCGACAGTCCTGGCGTGAAAGCCAATCTGGCGCGCATTCTGATGCAGGGAAAGCTTGGCGGCACGGGCAAGCTTGTCATCCTGCCGGTTGATCAGGGGTTTGAACACGGGCCAGCCCGGAGTTTTGCCGTCAATCCAGCTGCCTATGACCCGCATTACCATTTCCAGCTTGCCATCGATGCCGGTCTGTCGGCCTATGCCGCGCCGCTTGGCATGATTGAGGCCGGTGCCGACAAGTTCGCCGGGCAGATCCCGACCATCATGAAGGTCAATTCCTCGAATTCGCTGGCGCGCGGCGGCGATGCGCCAAGCCAGGCCATCACCGGGTCGGTGGCTGAGGCACTACGCCTTGGATGCAGCGCTGTTGGCTTTACCATCTATCCGGGGTCCGACGCCGCCTTCGACATGATCGGACAATTTCAGGACATGGCCGCCGAGGCAAAGGCGCTCGGCCTGGCGGTGGTGCTGTGGTCCTATCCGCGCGGTGGCGGGCTCAGCAAGCCTGGTGAAACAGCGCTTGATGTCGCCGCCTATGCAGCCCATATGGCGGCACTTCTTGGCGCGCATATCATCAAGGTAAAGCCGCCGACGGACCATCTTGAACAGGCGGCGGCAAAGTCGATCTATGAGACCGTTGGCGTCGATCGCGCCACTCTTGCCGAGCGGACCCGCCATATCATGCAGGCATCCTTTGCCGGCCGCCGCATCGTCGTCTTTTCCGGCGGTGCTGCTAAGGACCGGGACGGTCTGATGGAAGAAATCCGTGGGCTTCGTGATGGCGGGGCCAACGGGTCGATCATCGGACGCAACACCTTCCAGCGCCCCCGTGATGAGGCGCTTGACCTGCTATCCGAAATCATCGGCATCTACAAGGCAGCCACCTGACAGAGCTGTTCAGACCTACCAGAGGCTTTCTGCGCATTCGAGAACAAGCGCGAGCTTGCGCGCCTGATCGTCATGGGTGATCCTGTTGCCTTCTTCGGTCGAGGCAAAGCCGCATTGCGGCGCAATCCCAAGCTGGTCCATATCGGCATATTGCGCCGCCTTTTCATATTGACGTTTCAGATGCTCCATCGTCTCCAGCTCACCTGACTTGGTGGTGATAAAGCCAAGCATCACCCGCTGGTGGCCGGCAGACAGCTCACCAAGCGGCACCATATCACCCGCGCGATCAGTGTCATATTCCATGAAGAAAACATCGACGCCAGTCTTGTTGAAGACGGCATCGGCAACGGCGTGATAGCTTCCCTCAGCGGCGTGCGTCGACATGAAGTTTCCGCGACACATATGCATCCCGATGGTCATGTCGGCAGGCCGGTCCTTTATGCTCTCGCGCATCATGTAGGCATATTTTTCAATCAGCCAGTCCGGATCCTGGCCGGCCTTGGCCTTCGCCGCGCGATGCTTCGGGTCACACAGATAGGCGAAAAAGATGTCGTCCATCTGCAGATACCGGCATCCCGCATCGTAGAACGCATCCACGGCCTTGCGATATGTTACGACAATATCCTCCATCAACACCTCGACATCGTCGTGATAGGGCGCGTGGCGGATATCCTCGATGGCGGTTCGGAAATGACAGCAGCTTGGGCCCGGGATCGAGATTTTCGCCATATGCTTCGCCTGTGAGGCAAGGTAGCGGAAATGGCCAAGCATCGGGTGGTCATCGGGAAAGTCGAGTTTGCCATTGATTGCCGGGAAGATCGGGCGGAGCCTGACACCGGCAAACTGTACACCCTCGTCACGTTCTTCCAGGTCAAGTCCGGTCAGTCCCCCCAGAAAGTCATAATGCCAGAAGGACCTGCGGGCCTCGCCATCGGTGACAACAGGCATGCCGATCGCCTCCTGCATCCGCACAAGCTTCGTGATGGCAGCATCCTCGATTGCTGCCAGTTCGGCGGCCGACAGGGATTTCTCCTCATAATGCTGCTTGCGCGCCGCCTTTACAGTGTCTGGGCGAAGCAGGCTGCCGACATGGTCGGCACGTGGGATGAACTTACCGTGGCTCATGGTGACTCAATTCTTGTAAATTGGTTTGCAGGAAAGAGTGCCACCCCAAACCCGGCTGTGGCAAGACATGCCCGTCCCGTCCCTCCACATATTATCATCGCCGGTGTCGGTCCGGGCCCCTGACCGATTAGACGTTTTAGCGGCGATATGGCGCTGGTGTCAGGCGGCATGCTGATTCAGGACACCGGTGGGGCGCTGCTTGGCACGGCCGGCATTTCGGGCGACAGCCCGACCAAGGGCGATTGGGAATCGGCTCCGCATACCAGGCGCTGTCCGGTGATTTCCTGCAAGTGCCCTAATCAAAACGTCCCTATCGAGACGCCCCTATCAAGACACACTTATCAACTGCCGTGTTTCAAGGGGGATACATCAAGGGTGGCCATATCAGGGCGCGCACTGTAAACAAGGCGGCAATAGCCGCGCGGCAGCCTGAACGGCGCAGCCGATTTTTTCCTCTCTCCATTCCCGGAATACAGACAAGCAATCCATGTCATTTTTCAAGTCT
>CBFHNZ010000036.1:0-24834 GCA_965657415.1 Puniceispirillaceae bacterium (SeqCode)
ACAGCCGGGTGCAATGATCGACATTGTTGGTCCGAAAACCGGTGCGCACCAGTTTCTGGACAAGATAGGCTTCTTCATTCGTACCCTTGGCCGACCCGAACCCGGCCATCGCCGCTGGGCCATGTTCATCGCGCACCGCGGCCAGGCGGGTGGCTGCCAGATCAAGCGCCTCGTCCCAGCTTGCCTCGCGAAAATGCGTCAGCGGATTGGCCGGGTCAAACGGCATCGAAGCCGATTTCGGCACGTCCTCACGGCGGATCAGCGGGCGGGTCAGGCGTTCAGGGTTATGAATGTAATCAAATCCATAGCGACCCTTGACGCAGAGCCTTCCCTGATTGGCCGGGCCCTGCCGCCCGGACACGGCAACGATTTTCTCATCCTTCACCGAAAAGGTCAGCTGGCAGCCTACCCCGCAATAGGGGCAGACCGAATCAACCTGCCGGTCGGGCGTGATGGCCAGCATCTGGCCGGCATCAAGCAGCGTTTTCGGCATCAGCGCGCCGGTTGGACATGCCTGCACGCACTCGCCGCACCCGACGCAGGTCGACGCGCCCATCTCGTCGTCGAAATCAAAGACGATCTTTGCGGCGGCACCGCGACCGGCAAGGCCGATCACATCATTGACCTGAACCTCGCGGCACGCGCGAACGCACAGATTGCACTGGATGCAGGCATCCATATTAACGGCAATGGCCGGGTGGCTGCTGTCCGGTTCGGCAGCAGTTTTTGCCGGAAAGCGTGCCGACCCGATATCCTGCGCCTCGGCATAGTGCCACAGTTCGGAGTTCGGATCATGCGCGGCGGTGCGCGGCGGCTGGTCGGCAACCAGAAGTTCCATCACCATCTTGCGGGCAGTCCTGGCGCGGTGGTTGTCGCTGTTGACAACCATGCCCTCGGTCGGTGTGCGGATGCAGCTTGCGGCGAGGACGCGCTCGCCCTCGATCTCGACCATACAGGCGCGGCAATTACCATCCGCACGATAGCCATCGGAATCGCGATAGCAAAGATGCGGGATATCCGTGCCATGGCGCGCCGCCGCCTGCCATATGGTCTCGCCTTTGCGTGCGGTCACCGATTGACCATCAAGGGTGAAGGTCACAGCGGCGTTGGTGCCGCCGTTCTTATCATGGTCACTCATGATCGCCGTCCTTTTCATCCCTGACCTTGATGTCCTCGGGGAAATGCGTCATCGCGCTGACCAGCGGGTTCGACGCCGCCTGGCCAAGGCCGCAGATGCTGGCGTCGGCCATGGTCACCGCCAGTTCGCCAAGAAGCGCCGTATCGGGGCTGGCAACGCCCATCATCGCGACGGCCTTTTCGGTGCCGTTGCGACAGGGTGTGCATTGCCCACAGCTTTCATGCGCGAAGAATTTCATCAGATTGTGCGCAGCGTCCCACATATTGTCCTGGTCCGACAGCACGACAATGGCGTGCGAGCCGACAAAGCAGCCTTCCTCGGCAAGTGCGCCCCCGAAATCAAGCGGGATGTCAGCCTTGCTTGCCGGCAGGATCCCGCCGGACGCGCCGCCGGGAAGATAACCCTTGAAACTGTGGCCCGCGGCCATGCCGCCGCATAATTCAATCAGCTCCCTGACCGTCGACCCGGCTGGCGCGATGACAACGCCAGGGCGCGCCACGCGGCCGGATACGGAATAGCTTCGTGGCCCGGGGTGGCCGTCCTTGCCCTTGGCGTTGAACCAGGCGGCGCCATTCTCGACAATATCGCGGACCCAGTGCAGCGTTTCGATGTTGTTGACCAGCGTCGGGCGGCCGAAAATCCCCACCTCGGCGACATAGGGCGGACGATGCCGGGGCAGACCGCGCTTGCCCTCGATGGATTCGATCATCGCCGATTCCTCGCCGCAGATATAGGCGCCGGCACCGCGCCGCAACTCCAGCTCGACATGATCGGCAAGCCCAGCCGCCTGCACAGCCGCGATCTCGGCACGCAGCAGCGCGATGATCTCGGGATATTCATCGCGCATATAGATGAAACATCGTTCGATCCCGACAACATGCGCGGCAATCAGGATCCCCTCGATCATCCGGTGCGGGTCGGTTGAGAGGTAATGCCGGTCCTTGAAAGTGCCAGGCTCGCCCTCATCGCCATTGACGGCCATCATCCGCGGGCCGGGCTGGCCGCTGACAATGCGCCATTTCCGCCCGGTCGGGAATCCGGCGCCGCCAAGGCCGCGAAGCGCCGCATCGTCCATGATTGCCAGCACGTCCTCACGCGGTCTTGCGCCGGCAAGAAGATCACGAAGCAGGGCATATCCGCCAGCCGCCACATATTCGTCAAAGCGAATGGCACTGGCCGGTGGGGCCACGGTGGGGGCGCTGTCAATGCCGGTCAGATCATCAAGGCTTGCCGGCGCGACCAGCTGGTGGCCAATCGCCGCCGCCGGGGCCTTGTCGCAGGCACCGATGCAGGGCGCCCCGACAAAGCGCACCTTGTCGTTGGCATAGGGCTGCAGCTTTTCGAGAAGCGTCTCACCACCGGCCATCATGCAGGACAGCGAGGTGCAGACGCGGATGGTGCAGGGGGCCGGGGCATCCTCACCCTCGCGAACAAGGTCGAAATGGTCGTAAAAGCTGGCAACTTCCCAGATTTCCGCCATCGGCAGATTCATCCAGGCTGCCAGCGCCGCCAGATGGCGTGCCGAGAGATGGTGATATTCATCCTGCAGCCGATGCAGATATTCGATCAGCAGGTCGCGGCGCGGCGCTTCGGGGCCGAGGCGGGCCTCAATCTCACGCAGCGCGGCCGGGTCGGCAAGCCGGCCCTTTGGCTTGTAATTGCCGCGGCCACGGCTGGATTTGCTGCCCTGCTGCCGGTCTGACGGAACGCCTGCTTCGTCCATCTGAAATGTCCCCCACTGTCAAACGCGCTACCTGTCAAACACGGTGCCCCTCAAATGCGCTACCCGTCAAACGCGCTAAACGCCGCGTCCTGTGATGAGCCGGCGATAGTGGCGTGAACACGGACCGCAGGCCAACCGGCTCACTATCTCTGCTTGCCTCGCCCTTCACATCACCAATTACGCCATGGTGTGACGGATACAGGATGATATTTCCGCCTTGATCGAATAACGGCCGGGATGAAGGTCTGGCCCAAGGGTGGCCCGATGATCGGTAGGTCTTCCGTCGCACTCCCGGGTCCGGAAATGATGCGCCCGGAAATGATGCTCCCGGAAATGATGCGCCCGGAAATGATACGCCCGGCTGTCATTCCGGTATCGCTGTGTCGGGCAGGTCAGCCTTAACGAGGTCGATTATCGCACAATTGATCATTTGCTTGCCAGCATGGGTGAAATTCACCGTCACATTTCCGCCGACAATCGATTGCACCTGGCCAATGCCCCATTCAGGCCGGTCAGGATGCGTCACGAAATCGCCAAGGCTGAAATAGAGCATGAAGCATTTCCCCGTTATCCGGTGATGACGAATGGCGCGAAGCGGTCACCCAAGACGATAACAGGAAATGAACCATCATAAAATTGGCTCAATGAAAAGAGGCATAATGAAAGGAGGCATAATGAAAGGAGGCATAATGAAAAAGGGAAAAGGGGGCCTGGGCCCCCTTTTTGAAGTGTCAGCCGCCCGTGATGTCGTCCCCGATGTCGTCGACTTATGTGGCGGTCGGCAAAAGTCAATTTGCGGTGTATCTATGCTCTGATCTCTGGCGACGGCGGCGTGGCGGCATGTTTGCCTGGACCTCGTCGGCATCGAGGCTGGCGATGGTGTCGGGCAGATCACCCTGCATGTGGCCTATCGCCTCGGTCTCCCGCAGGATATAGCCCTGTCCCCAGACCGTTTCGATGCTGACACCGCGCGCGCCGGCGGATTCCAGCTTGCGACGAAGCTTGCAGACGAACACGTCGATGATCTTTGGCTCCGGCTCATCCAGGCCGCCGTAAAGATGACTGAGGAAGGCGGTTTTGCTGAGGACCGATCCCTTGCGAAGCGCCAGGAACTCGACAATCCGGAATTCCTTGCCGGTGAGAGACAGCTGTTCACCATCGATCAACGCCAGATGGCGGTTCAGGTCAACCTCAAGGTTGCCGACAGCAACAGTGGCCGAGCTGTGGCCATGCGTGCGGCGGATAATGGCGTCGAGATTGGCCAGCAATTCGAACCTGTCGAACGGCTTCGTCAGATAGCCGTCGGCACCGGCGCCAAGAGCGGCGATCTTGTCGTCCGTGCTGGCATTGCCGGACACGACGAGAATGGGAACCGGAATGTGGTTCTTGCGGATCAGGCGCGCCAGCCTGGTGCCGTCGCCATCAGGCAGGTTGATGTCGAGCAATACCGCATCGATGTTGTTATGCTTGAGTTCCGCGAGAGCGGTTTCGATATTGTGGGCTGTCGATTGAAAGTGGCCCGCTTCTTCGAGCGTCATGCCCAGAACATCGGCAACAACAGGATCATCTTCAACAATCAAAATATGCATGGCTTTATTCCTAACATCAAAATGGGACAGTCTTGGTCCGATTCTCCCAACGAAGTCCTTGGCGGTATGGCCCGTCGAAAACCCGTCTTCATCGTTAAGTTAACCGTAATTTACGTAGCCTAAACCCTCAATTCACATATGCGTGATTTACTTTTTAATAACGATAACGAATGGTTAAAACCCTTTTTTTACATTTCGCATCACAAAACAGCGCTTGAAGGGCTATGGTTTTTTGTGTAATCCCATGCCAACTGAACCCGGGCAATTCGTGAAGTTGGCGGTCAGCCTTGTTTTGCGGGAACCCCGGCAGGAAACAAAAAACGCAAAATCGTAGCGGAAATTCAGTCTTTGAAACGGATGATCAAATGACCGAAAAAGCCAAAATACCCGCATCAGGTGCCAGCAAAGCCAAACAATCAAACGCGAAACCTGCAAGTGCTGCCAACGCTGGCAAGTCTGGCAAGTCTGCCGACAGGACGGTCAGCGGCGTTTCGGCGACGCCGATCCTGTTGCCCGCAGGCTATCGTCCCAGTGAGGACGAGGAGTTCATGAACCCGATGCAGCTCGCCTATTTCAGGCAGAAGCTGGAAAACTGGCGTGCCGAATTGCTGGCAGAGGCCAGCGAGACGATCACGGACCTGTCGCAAGAAAATCTGCACCGCCCGGACCAGATGGACAGGGCGCAGATCGAGAGCAACGCCACCATCGATCTTCGCACCCGCGATCGTGAGCGCAAGCTGCTGCAGAAAATCGAGGCCGCGCTGCGCCGTATCGATGATGGGAGCTACGGCTATTGTGTGGAGACCGACGAGCCGATCAATCTTCGCCGGCTCGAGGCGCGCCCGATTGCCTCGCTCAGTCTGCACGCGCAGGAACAGCATGAGCGGATGGAACGCATTCATCGCGATGATTGATCCGAACAGGTCGGTCTGCTGATTCCGATTGGCTAATAATCGCATTGCTTAATAACAATTATCTGGCGGCCCGGCAGTGTATTTGGCGGGCCGTTTGGCATCGTCATGCAGCTTTGCCATGCAGCTTTGTCATGCAGCCTTGTCATGTAGCCTTGCTCCTGGCGACAGGATACGCAAAACCTGAAGATATGTGCGAAGATGTGTGCGGCGAAACATCATCGGCAGGCCGATGATTCAGCACCAAAAAGAACAAACCATGAAAATGTTCTTGAAACTGGAACAAAACAGGTACACACTGACGCCAGGTTGATGACCTGACGGTGTAACGCCTTTGGTCATCTGGTGTGGCGGTGCGTTACGATATCGTTTGCATGGGGTCGTTATGATGGCGGGCCGGCACATATTCGGATCATCCTGGGGCCGTGACAGGCGGTACCCGCTGGGCCGAAACCTTCCGCGAGGCAACTTTCCGTCAGGCGAGTTTCCGCATGGACAGGGTTCGGTGGCTGTGCAAGAAGGAGGCTGACATGGCTGGAGTCGTGGTGGACCTGCAAATGAAGAATGATGACAAGGCCAAGGCACTTGAAGCTGCCATTGGCCAGATTGAAAAGGCGTTCGGCAAGGGCTCGGTAATGAAGCTCGGCCAGCGCGAGGCGGCGGCCGATGTTCAGTCGATCTCGACCGGATCGCTCGGGCTCGACATCGGGCTCGGCATCGGCGGCTTCCCGAAGGGCCGGATCGTCGAGATCTATGGCCCGGAATCCTCGGGTAAGACGACGCTGGCGCTGCATGCGGTGGCCGAGGCGCAGAAGGAAGGCGGCAATTGTGCGTTTGTCGATGCCGAACACGCGCTTGACCCTGTCTACGCGCGCAAGCTTGGCGTGAATATCGACGATCTGCTGATTTCCCAGCCTGATGCCGGTGAGCAGGCGCTCGAAATTGCCGATACGCTGGTACGCTCCGGCGCGATTGATGTTCTGGTAATCGATTCGGTGGCGGCGCTGGTGCCGCGGGCCGAACTCGAGGGCGAAATGGGCGATACCCATGTCGGGCTTCATGCCCGTCTGATGAGCCAGGCGCTTCGCAAGCTGACTTCGTCGATTGCGCGGAGCAACTGTCTGGTGATCTTCATCAACCAGATTCGCCTGAAAATCGGTGTGATGTTCGGCAATCCGGAAACCACCACAGGCGGCAATGCGTTGAAATTCTATGCCTCGGTCCGGCTCGACATCCGCCGGATTGGCGCGATCAAGGATCGTGACGAGGTGATTGGCAACCAGACCCGCGTCAAGGTGGTCAAGAACAAGGTGGCGGCACCCTTCCGCACGGTCGAGTTCGACATCATGTATGGCGAGGGAATCTCCAAGATGGGAGAGCTTCTCGATCTGGGAGTTGCCGCCGGTATTGTTGAAAAATCAGGTGCCTGGATTTCCTATAATGGCCAGCGGATCGGGCAGGGGCGAGAGAACGCGAAGAATTTCCTGCGCGAGAATACCGCTCTTGCCGAGGAGATCGAGGCAGCCATCCGCCAGAATGCGGGTCTTGTTGGTGACCAGATGCTCGACCAGTCGATTGCCGAATCGCCAGAGGCGGCGGTGCCGGAATCGCCCGACGAGCCACCATCACCCGGTGAAGGTCCGGGGAGCGCCTGAGCGTATATCCAATCTTTGACATACCAAAACCCCGTCAGGCAAAGTTCTGTCGGGGTTTTTGGTGCTGTCCGACAGCCGATATGTTGCTGGACATATAACGGGCGTCGCGCGTAAAACAGGCGGCGCCGTGCCAGCTTTCGTAGGGGCGGTGCCGCCAGCCGCAGCAATGATCCACCGAAAACGCAGGAACCAGTGATGAGCAGCGTCAATGATATCAGAAAGGCATTCCTCGATTACTTTGCCAGCAACGGTCACGAGATCGTGGATTCCAGCCCGCTGGTGCCCCAGAATGATCCGACCCTGATGTTCACCAATGCCGGTATGGTGCAGTTCAAGAACCTGTTCACCGGCACCGAGACGCGCGGTTATAATCGGGCTGCCACCTCGCAGAAATGCGTGCGTGCCGGCGGCAAGCATAATGATCTTGAAAATGTCGGCTACACGGCACGGCACCACACCTTTTTCGAGATGCTTGGCAATTTCTCCTTTGGCGATTACTTCAAGGAACAGGCCATTGAGCTTGCCTGGAACCTGGTGACCAAGGAATACGGCCTCGACAGCCGCAAGCTGCTTGTCACCGTCTATCATGAGGATGATGAGGCGGCGTCGTACTGGAAGAAGATTGCCGGCCTTGGTGATGACCGCATTATTCGCATCGCCACCTCTGATAATTTCTGGGCGATGGGCGATACCGGCCCGTGCGGCCCCTGTTCCGAAATCTTCTATGACCATGGCGATCACATCCCGGGTGGGCCGCCAGGTTCGCCCGATGAGGATGGCGACCGTTTCATCGAGATCTGGAACCTCGTCTTCATGCAGTTCGAACAGCTTCCTGATGAGCGTATCTCGCTTCCAAAGCCGTCGATTGATACCGGTATGGGGCTGGAGCGCATCGCCGCTGTCCTGCAGGGCAAGCACGACAATTACGATATCGACATGATGCGCGCACTGATCGAGGCGTCTGCCGATGCCTCCAACACCGATCCGGATGGCGAGAAGAATGTCTCGCACCGCGTTGTCGCCGACCATCTTCGGGCAAGTTCCTTCCTGATTGCCGACGGCGTGCTGCCTTCAAATGAGGGGCGCGGCTATGTGCTGCGCCGGATTATGCGCCGCGCCATGCGCCATCTGCATCAGCTTGGCTGCGAGGAGCCGGTGATGTACCAGCTGGTGCCGGCGTTGGTGACCGAGATGGGCGCGCAATATCCCGAGCTTGGCCGGGCGCAGTCACTGATCGGCGAGACGTTGAAACTTGAGGAGACGCGCTTCAAGGAAACGCTCGGGCGCGGACTGCGGTTGCTGAACGAGGAAATCGAGGGCAAGCTGGAAGGCGGCGTTCTCGATGGACAGACAGCCTTCAAGCTCTATGACACGTTCGGTTTTCCGCTTGATCTGACGCAGGATTTCATGCGCGGCTATGGCTGGAGCGTGGATACTGACGGATTCGACTCCGCCATGGCGCAGCAGAAAGCGGCGGCGCGGCGGGCCTGGGCCGGCTCTGGTGATACCGCCACCGAAACCATCTGGCTTGATCTTGGTGAACGGTTGGGAGCCAGCGAATTCCTCGGCTACACATCGGACAGTGCCGAGGGACAGGTCACAGCCCTTGTCGTTGACGGTGCCGAGGTCGAGTCCGCAACCGGCAATGTGTCGGTAATCACCAACCAGACGCCGTTCTATGCGGAGTCAGGTGGCCAGCAGGGTGATCGGGGCGTGATGATGTGGGATGGCGGGCAGGCGCGCGTTACCGACACCATCAAGACGCCTGCAGGCATGTTCGTTCACAAGGTCGAGGTGACCGAGGGAACACTTGCCGTCGGCGAGGCACTTCGCATGGAAATTGACGGCACGCGTCGCCGCAGGCTTCGCGCCAACCATTCGGCGACGCACCTTCTTCACGAGGCGCTCCGCCATGTCCTTGGCGATCATGTGGCGCAGAAAGGATCGCTTGTCGCACCGGACAGGCTGCGATTCGACTTCTCGCATCCGCGCGCGGTGTCGGACGAAGAGCTGGCGCGCGTTCAGGCTATCGTCAATGAGCGCATCCGCATGAACAGCGAGGTATCAACCCGCATCATGACTCCGGACGCCGCGATCGACCTTGGCGCGCTGGCGCTTTTCGGCGAGAAATATGGCGATGAGGTGCGCGTCGTGCAGATGGGTGGCGCAACCGATATCGAGGGGCGCGGTGCCTGGTCGGTTGAGCTGTGCGGCGGCACGCATGTTGGGCGTACGGGTGATATCAGTCTGCTTCGCATCGTATCGGAATCCGCCGTTGCCGGTGGGGTGCGCCGGATCGAGGCAGTGACCGAATCAGGGGCGCTTGAATGGTTGGACAGCCGTGAGAAGGCCCTTCTTCAGGCGGCAGAATTGCTGAAAGTGGCACCTGAACAGCTTGCTGATCGTGTGGCACGTCTTGTCGAGGATAACCGCAAGGCGGAACGTGACATTACCACTCTGCGCCGCAAGCTGGCGGCTGGCGGCGGTGCCGGGGAGGCACCGACCATGGTGAATGGCGTCAATTTCGTCGGGCGGCTTCTTGAGGACACACCAGCGCGTGAATTGAAATCGATGGCTGACGAAATCAAGGGCAACCTGTCGAACGCCGTGATCTGCCTTGTCGCGACCGATGCCGGCAAGGCGTCGATTGTTGTTGCGGTGACGGATGATCTGACCGGCAGTCGTAACGCTGTTGACCTGGTGAAAATCGGGTCCAGCGCGCTTGGCGGTGGCGGTGGTGGTGGCCGTCCCGACATGGCACAGGCTGGTGGCCCGGACGCCGATGCGGCGGCGGCGGCGATTGAGGCAGTGTCGGCTGCCCTCTGAGCCGATAGCCTGCGATAACATCCCTGATCAAAAAAAGGCACATCGCTGTTGGCAATGTGCCTGTTCTTTTTGTCGACCCTGTCCGGGCAGGTGACGGCAGTCTGGTCAGACGTTCATTACCGCCTTCAGATTGTTGTCCAGCGCATCGAGGAACGCGTCGGTCGTCAGGAAGGGCTGTTCATTCGAGATCAACAGCGCCAGATCCTTTGTCATCTGGCCACGCTCGACCGTCTGGATGCAGACCTTCTCGAGCGTGTCGGCGAAATTCGCCACATCCGGAGTGTTGTCGAACTTGGCCCGATAGCTGAGACCGCGGGTCCAGGCAAAAATCGACGCAATCGGATTGGTCGAGGTTGGCTTGCCCTGCTGATGCTGGCGATAATGGCGTGTCACCGTTCCGTGTGCCGCCTCGGCCTCGACAGTCTTTCCGTCGGGCGTCATTAGGACCGATGTCATCAGACCAAGCGAGCCAAAGCCCTGGGCCACGGTGTCGGACTGTACATCACCATCATAATTCTTGCAGGCCCAGACAAAACCGCCGTCCCATTTCAGGGCGCAGGCCACCATGTCGTCGATCAGGCGATGTTCATAGGAGATGCCGGCGGCGCGGAACTTGTCGGCGAATTCAGCTTCGAACACCTCTTCGAACAGATCTTTGAAGCGCCCGTCATAGGCTTTCAGAATGGTGTTCTTGGTTGACAGATAGACCGGCCATCCAAGGTCGAGGCCGTAATTCATGCAGGCACGCGCAAAGCCGCGGATGGACTCATCCAGATTGTACATCGACATCGCCACCCCGCCATCGGGGAAGTCGAAGACCTCGCGCGTGACGGGCGCGCTGCCATCGGCAGGGGTAAAGGTCATGGTCAACTTGCCGGCGCCCTCGACAACAAAATCGGTGGCGCGGTACTGGTCACCGAAGGCATGACGCCCGATGACAATCGGCCGGGTCCAGCCAGGCACGAGGCGCGGGACATTCTGGCAGATAATCGGCTGCCGGAATACCGTGCCACCAAGGATGTTGCGGATCGTGCCGTTCGGCGACCGGTACATATCCTTCAGGCCGAATTCCTCGACACGCGCCTCATCGGGGGTGATGGTCGCGCATTTCACACCGACGCCATATTCCTTGATGGCGTTGGCGCTGTCGATGGTGATCTGGTCGTTGGTCTCGTCCCGTTTCTCGATCCCGAGGTCATAATATTTCAAATCGATGTCAAGATAGGGAAAGATCAGCTTGTCTTTGATTCTCTGCCAGATGATACGGGTCATCTCGTCGCCGTCGATTTCGACGACGGGGGTCTTTACTTTAATCTTGGACATGGATTCTTTCCCCTCTCGCATTGCGCTTGCCGGCCCTGGCATGGCCTTGCAGGCAGCATGAATCACCGGCAGATCCGGTCGCTGATGCCGCGCCCGGTATCGGCCGTTAGTGACCTTTCCGGGAACATCAACTGACTGGCACCGACACCCCACAGGTCGCGTCGTTGGGGTTGTACTGTCCTGCCGGGTTTTGCGCAAGACCAATGCTGTGTCCGGCGCGATTTTCAGGGTCTGAAAAGTGGCTGTTCAGGCGCCTGCAAGCTCTTTCAGATGGGGTTTCAGTTCGTCCACAGAGGCGACAGTCTCAAAATGTTGAAGATGGCCATTATGCATGAACCCTTCGGTGACCACGGCATCAAGCATCGCCAGAAGCGGGTTCCAATAGCCGTCGATATTCAGGATGATCACCGGTTTCTTGTGCAGGTCGAGCTGTCGCCACGTGGTAATTTCCATCGTCTCGTCAAGGGTGCCAAGTCCGCCCGGGAGAACAATGAAGGCATCGCTTTCGGCATACATCATTTCTTTGCGCTGATGCATCGTGTCGATGATATGAAGCTTGGTGACGCCGGCATGGCCAATCTCGACGCGGTCAAGAAATTTGGGGATGATCCCGATGACGGTACCGCCGCCATCTACGGCACCATCCGCCACCCGGCCCATCAAGCCGCTGCGTCCGCCACCATAGACAAGTCCCAGCCCGTAGCTGGCGATCATTGCTCCAAGGTCGTGGGCGACATCGGCATAAAAAGGCTTATGGCCAGCCGACGCGCCGGCAAAAACACAGACTTTTTTCATGATTTAAGCGTATCCTGTGATTGAAACATCATGCTGTTAGCATTACGCTGATCACTGTTTTCCGCCAGCAAAAAAGGTATTCTGTGTGAGGGTCTTGACCTATATTTTCGTCGGTGTCGGTGCGGCCGTCGCCATCATCGCGCTTGCGGTCACACTGCTTGACGATGGTGAACAGGCGACAATTGAGCCGCAATCCGACATACCGCAGACCGCGACGGCACTGCCCCAGGCAGAGAGTGCAGACGCGACCGCCACACAGCAACCACCTGTCACTGGAACTGATGTATCCGGCAGCGCCAATGCCCTGTTGCCGACGCCCGATACAGCTGATGCCGCCTCTGAGGCCGATGCCGCCACTGAGGCTGTTGCGGTAACCGGGGCCGGCAGCGCGGCCATTATCGTCGACCTTGCCCAGGTCAGACCGGATGGCAACGCGGTGTTCGCCGGCAAGGCTGCGGCGCATGCCGAGGTCACGGTGTTTGAGGGTGATGTCATTCTCGGCCGCACGAAGGCAGATGAGAATGGTGAGTGGGTAGTGGTCCCCGATGCGGTGCTTGCAGCCGGTGAACATCTGATATCCATCGGGACGGTGTCCGGTGATGGCCCGCCAACAGTGGCCGAGGTCACCATAGCGATCAAGGTTGGCGAGACGAATGAAGAGCGCCCGCTGGTGGCGCTGCTGCCGCAAACCGAAACGGACATCCCGGAATTGTTGCAATCACCTGATGACACAACCGCCACGCCGGTCGAACTGGCGAAGTCCGATACGGTGATGTCAGGAACCACCTCGGAAACTTCTGAAAATTCTCTGGTGCCCGCCATTGCCCCGCGGTCGTTGTCCTGGAAGGCTGGCGGTGAGCTTGTCGTCACCGGCGTGTCGCGGGGCGGCGTTCGTGTCGAGGCCGTTGCTGGTGCTGCGCCGTTTGGCGCCGCCGCGACAATGACCGATGGTGGCTGGCAACTTGTCGGCCAGGTCGATATGACAAAATCCAGCCGGAAGATGATCTTTACCCTTCGTGATGCTGATGAAGTGGCGATTGCCACTTATCAGCTGCCGGTGACGACGCGCGATCTTTCGCAGGGGCTTGACGGCAGCCGCATGGTCATTGTCCAACGCGGTGATGCTCTGTGGCGCATTGCCTATAGTTCCTACGGCGAGGGGATCAGATATGTTGATATCGTCCGTCGCAACGCAGCGGCAATCGATGATCCTGACCTGATTTTCCCGAACCAGATCTTCGCGCTTCCCCAGACACCCTGAGCAACACCGGACCGCATTCCGCACAAGCATGACAGAACACCCGAACAACACCGAATTTGAAGGCAGCTGGATAGCCGGTGACGGCTGGGCGGTGCTGGCCATTGCCGGGATCGCGACCATCATCCTGACATTGATTTCGCTGCCGCTTGGCACTTTTGCGCTGGGGCTGATGGTGTGGCTTCGTCATCTATTGCGCACCCCGGCACGGGTGTCGCCGGTTGCTCCGGGGCTGGTGTTGGCGCCGGCTGATGGTGTTGTAATTGAGGTTTTGGACAATATTGACGCTGCCTTGCCCCATCAGGAAACCTCTTATCAGGACATGGCAGGCGCAAGTCGGGTGACTATCAGGACCGGCCTTGCTGATGCCCAGTTGCAGCGTAGTCCGGTTGCTGGTCGGATCATCGACAACTTTCTGATCCCCGGCCTGTTCCGCGGCGGTGAGGAGCTTGCGCTGACGCGGCGTGACAATGAACGCCGGGAAATCAGCTTTGAGACTGGTGAGGGAGAGCGCTTTCTTCTGGCGCAGATTGGCACGGCAACGGCGCGCCAGCTGATCTGCCGATTTGGTCCGGGTAAATTTCTGGCTGCCGGCGCGCCGCTGGGTATGGCGCGGGTCGGCGGGTTGACCGATATCGTGATCCCGTCTGGCTACAGACTTGAGATCGAGGTTGGCAGGACGGTGGTCGCCGGCGAGACGATCCTTGCCAGACGCTGATCGCCAGCACCGATGTTCGATGCTGCCCTGAGACCGCTTGTCGACCGGATCCTCGATCCAATGGGCCGGATGCTGTCCAGCTTCGGTGTCACCGCCAATCAGGTTACGGTAACCGGCTTTGTCTTCGGGATCGGCGCCGGTGTCTCAGTGGTGGCAGGTTCGACTGTGATGGCACTGGTGTTGCTGGGTATCAACAGGCTGTGCGACGGCCTTGACGGGGCGGTCGCGCGGGCGCAGGGGGCGACCGACCTTGGCGGCTTTCTGGACATCACGCTTGATTTCATCCTCTATAGCGGCATCGTCTTTGCCTTTGCACTTGGCGACCCAGCAAATGCCACTGCGGCCGCCTTTCTGATCTTCAGCTTTGTGGGAACAGGGACGAGCTTTCTTGCCTTTGCCATCATCGCCCAAAAGCGCGACATTTCGACCGATATCCGGGGGAAAAAAAGCTTCTTCTATCTGGGTGGCTTGACCGAAGGGTTGGAGACCATCATTTTCTTCTTGGTGGTGATGATCATCCCGTCCATCTTCGGTCCCTTGGCGTGGATATTTGGTGCGCTTTGCTGGATCACGACGGCAACACGAATAGCCTATGTGGTGCGCCGGCTTTCTCGGTCGGTGGATAACGGAACAGGAGATTGAAGATGAAATTCGGCGTTGGTCAGGCGATCCCCCGTATCGAGGATTCACGTCTTATCACCGGCCAGGGGCGCTATACCGATGATATCGATCCCGGAACCGGTCTTGCCGTAGCGTTTCTGCGCGCGCCGCTGGCGCATGCCAGGCTGCTGTCGGTTGATACCAGTGCGGCGGCCGCGCTTGACGGCGTGCATCTTGTGGCGACACAGGCCGATCTTGATGCCGATTCCGTCGGCGAAATTCATTGCAAGACCCAGCTGGTCAATGAGGATGGTAGCAAGATGACGATGGTCTCGCACCCGCCGATGGTGCGGGATGTGAACCGTGCGGCCGGTGATATCGTTGCGGTTGTTGTTGCCGATGACGCGACAACGGCGCATGACGCGCTGGAACTGATTGATGCCCGCTATGACAGTTTCGCTGCTGTCACCGATGTTTATGCAGCGATGGAAGACAATGCGCCGCAGCTCTATGCCGAGTATCCCAACAATATCGCCTTCAACTGGGTCGAAGGCGACCATGATGCTACCAACGCCTTGCTGGCTTCTGCCGAGGCCGAAGGTCGTGAAATTTTCGAGATCGACATCATCAACAACCGGGTCATCATCAATTCGATGGAAACCCGGCCGATGATTGCGGAACCGGGGCCGGAAGAGGGCACCTTGGATGTCTGGTGCGGAACCCAGGGGCCGGTTGGCATTGCCGAACAGCTTGCCGCGGCGCTTGGCATGGAAACGAGCCAGGTACGGGTTCGCACCGGCGATGTCGGCGGCAGCTTCGGGTTCAAGATCTTTCTTCACCCGGAACAGTTGATCATCGCCTGGGCGGCGCGCCGGCTTGGCCGCAGGCTGCGCTGGCAACAGGCGCGCTCTGATTCCTTCCTGTCCGACCTGCATGGCCGGGACAACCGCACAAAGGCGCGTGTCGTCATCGACCCTGATGGCAAAATTCATGCGCTGGCGGTCACCATTCACGCCAATATGGGATCGTGGTTGTCGAACTTCAGCACCTATATTCCGACGATGTCCGGATGTCGGGCGCTGACGGCCAATTATGCTATCAAAACGGCCAGCCTGCGCGTGCTTGGCGTGATGACCAACACGCCTGCCGTTGATGCCTATCGCGGTGCTGGTCGACCTGAGGCCAATTACGTGATGGAACGCCTGATGGACCATATCGCGGGGCATCTTGGCATCGACCGGGTGGAAATCCGCCGCCGTAACCTGATCCGCTCTGACCAGATGCCGTTTGAGATGGTGCTTGGTGGCACCATAGACGGTGGTGAAATGCCGGAATTGATGGAGGAGACGCTTCGCCGCGCCGATCATGCAGGATTTGCGGCACGGCGGGCGGAATCTGAGGCGCGCGGAAAGCTTCGTGGCTTTGGGCTTGGCATGTATCTCGAACAATGCGGTGGCGGCACCGATGGCGGTGTCGATGTCAGGTTCCGTGAGGACGGCACCATTCTGGTGATTGCCGCGCAGCAGGAAAATGGCCAGGGTCATCGCACGACATTGACCCAGATCCTGTCCGACAGGCTGGGGTTTGATGCTGACAAGATAGAGGTGATGCAGGGGGATTCCGCGATCACGCCGCGGGGAACCACTGGCGGCGCACGGATGACGGCCATTCTGGGGTCGGCGGTGGCCGAAGTGGCGGCGCGCACGCTTGATACCGCACGCACGCACGCTGCCGAGGCGCTGGAGTGCAATCCCGAGGATTTGATCATTGCGGACGGGGTGTTTTCGGCGCCGAATACCAACCATTCGATCACCATCGAGGATCTGGTGCTGCGGCTCGTGCCTGATAACGGGCCGCATCCGTTCGACATCAAGCACCAGTATGAGACGGATGGTGCCACCTATCCCTATGGGTGTCATGTGGTCGAACTTGAGGTCGATCCCGGCACCTGCAATGTCGACATTCTGCGCTATACCGTCGTTGATGATTTCGGCACCGTCATCAATCCCCTGATGCTTGAAGGTCAGGTTCATGGCGGGATTGCGCAGGGCATTGGCCAGGCGCTTTATGAACATGCCGCCTTTGATGAACAGGGCCAGCTTGTCGCCGGGTCTTTGATGGATTACACGCTGCCGCGTGCCGATGATCTGCCGCGGTTTGATATCAGCTTCCGCAATATCCCATGCAAAAACAATGTTCTGGGGGTCAAGGGGTCCGGCGAAGCCGGTGCCATCGGCGCGCCGCAAGCGATAATTTCGGCGCTGACGGATGCGCTTGGCGTGACCCATATCGATATGCCGGCGACCCCTGCCGCAATCTGGGAAGTGCTGCATGGTGCGCAGTCATCTGAGGCCGCCGAATGAGGGACAAGATCATCAAGAGCGAGGCGGAATGGCGTGAACAGCTGACCGCCGAGCAATATTACGTGGCCCGCGAACATGGCACCGAGCGGGCCTTCACCGGCGCGCTCGACAAGCATTATGATGATGGCACCTACCATTGCATCTGCTGTGATGCGCCGCTGTTCTCATCCGAGACGAAGTTCAATTCGGGAAGCGGCTGGCCAAGCTTCTATGACAAGCTTGACGGCGACATGGTGGGTGAGAGCGAGGACAACAGCCTCTTCATGCGACGGACAGAGGTGCATTGCAATCGCTGCGATGCGCATCTTGGTCATGTGTTTCCTGACGGGCCTGCCCCAACCGGTCTTCGTTATTGCATCAATTCTGCATCGCTCAGCTTCAGGGACGCGCAGGACTAGGCCCTGCGCGCGCCTGGCGTGAACAGGCTCCAGAACCTAGCTGGGGCTACCGGGTTGTTGCAGGCCCATTGCGGCAGTGCCATTTTCATGCCCATTTCCATGCCCATGCCCATGCCCATGACGATAGCCGCCATGACCGCCGTGCCGACCCATCCGCTGGGGCAGCTCATCCCCGGTCAGAACACCGTCCTGATTGGCGTCCATGCGGATGAACATGGCGGTAAGCCTGGCCCCATATTCTGCCGGTGAGATGGCGCCATCACCATCACTGTCCAGCTTGTCAAAGCGGATCCGGTTATGGGCCATCATTTCGTCCTGGGTCAGGGCGCCGTCGTCATCCGCGTCGAGTGAAGCGGCATTGAACATCTGCCCGCGCTTGTGATGGTGGCCGATATTTCCGGCGACGGCGAGGCTGGCGACAATCATGCCGGACAGCGCAAGGCCACCGGCAATAACCATTGTTTTGTTGAGGGTTTTCATCGTGGTATTCCTGTTGGTGAGGGTTGCAACATTAGATGTGGCACCGGTACACTGAACTGCGGTGGGTGGTCGTGCCCGGCGCACCGGTGCCGCGTTCCGTTGTTGACGCCGATAAAGGCACAAAGCAGGCATGGTGATGATGATTTTGGGATTTCTTGTGGCACCCTCTGCCACAATTCCAACCACAAGAGCAGGGAGAGTGGAATGACCGGACAGATGCCGTGGGTGACGGGTACGACCCGTTTCTTTGCCACCATTGCCAATCCGGCCGATCATGTCCGGGCACCGATGGTCTTTAACCCGTTATTTGTCGAGCGCGGCCTTGATCATGTGATGGTGCCGATCACCGCCCCGCCCGAGACATTGGAAGCGGTGATTGACGGCTTGCGCGGTATCCGCAATTTTGGCGGTATGGCGGTGACCATCCCGCATAAGATGGAAATGGCGAAGCTGTGCGATACGCTTGGCCGGGCTGCCCAGCTGACCGGCGCGGTGAATGCCGTGCGCTTTGATGCCGATGGGACAATCCACGGGGATAATTTCGACGGCGCCGGCTTTGTCGAGGGGCTCCGCCGGAATGGTCATGACCCGGCCGGCAAGAGGGTGCTGATGGTCGGGGCAGGCGGGGCGGCGCGCGCCATTGGTCTGGCCTTGTGCGAGGCTGGTGTGGAGCGGCTGATGATCCGCAACAGGACACCTGACAAGGCGATCGCGATTGTCGATGATCTGGCCCGGCTTGGCGGGTTCAGGCAGGCACTAAGCGCACCTGACCATGATGGCAGTGATGTCGATATGATTGTCAACACCACCAGCCTCGGGCTGCATGAGGGAGAGGAACTGCCGCTGGGTTTTGATGTTGTGGGTCCGGCTACGCTGATTGCCGAGATCATCATGATACCGGCGCGCACCGCCTGGCTTGCCGCTGCCGAGGCACACGGCCTGCAAACCCATTATGGACGGCACATGCTTGATTGTCAGGTCGAACTTATGGGCAGCTTCATCGGGGCGATCTGAGTGACCCGGCAAGGACATTGCAGCCTGCTGCTGCCGATTTGTTGATTGAGTTTAGATGCCCCTGACACTATATGTTGCAACATCCCCGGCGCGGTGATGGAGCGGCATTTCTCCAGACTGTATTGCCGATTTTGGCGTGGTAGCGATAGAGGGTGGCATGACGGACAATTCGTGGACTGACGAAAGGCTGGCACAGCTGCGCAAGCTGTGGGATGAGGGGCTTTCGATTTCGCAGATTGGTGATGCGCTGGGCGTTTCGCGCAACGCCATCGCCGGCAAGGCGCACCGCATGGGATTGCCGAAACGACCCTCGCCGATCTCCAAGGCAGCCACCGAGGTGAAAAAGTCGGCAAAACCCAAAGCCCCGGCCGAGCCTGTCAATCTGCCGTTGCGGCTCGAACTGCGGAAACTGCAATGGTCACGCAGCAAATGCTGCTGGCCGACCGGCGATCCAAAGCTCAACGGTTTTACCTTCTGTGGTGCCCGGGTTGTGCCCGGAAAGCCCTATTGCCTCGAGCATTGCGAGGAAGCCTATACCACCTCGCGCGACAGTCGTTAATCCAGACCACCCGGTTCACGCTGGTTTTCGTGCGCCGGGCCGGAGTTTTCCCCGATGCTGAAATATCGCGCTGACTACCGGCCGGCTGCCTGCAAGGTGATTTCGGCCGGTCTCGACATATCAATCTTTGACGACCGCACCTTTGTGACCACGACGCTGGAACTCGAACGTGTCGGCGATGATGCGTTTCTGCTGAACGGGCGTGATCTGACGTTGCATGAACTCAGCATTGACGGCCGCTTCCTCGATGAGGCTGACTGGCCTGTTACCGAAGCCGGGTTAAGTCTTACAGATTTGCCCGCCAAATGTGTCGTCCGCACCCGCGCCGAATGCCATCCTGAAAACAACATGGCACTTGAGGGTCTGTATCTGTCGGGGGGCATGTATTGCACCCAGTGCGAGCCCGAAGGGTTCCGCCGGATCGGCTTTTTCCCCGACCGCCCGGATGTGATGACGGTTTTTACCGTACGTATCGAGGCGGGGCGGCAGTTCCCGCAATTGCTGTCGAACGGCAACCTTGTCGAGACAGGCGAGCTTGGTGATGACCGGCATTATGCGCTGTGGCACGACCCGCATCCCAAGCCAAGCTATCTGTTTGCCTGTGTTGTCGGCGACCTCGACCTTGTCGCTGACAGATTCACCACCGCATCAGGCCGCGACGTCGACCTTCATATCTATGTCGAGAAGGGCAATACGCATCTGACCGGCCATGCCATGGAATCGCTGAAACGGTCGATGAAGTGGGATGAGGACACCTATGGTCTGGAATATGATCTGGACCTGTTCCAGATCGTTGCTGTCAGCCATTTCAATATGGGCGCGATGGAGAATAAGGGGCTCAACATCTTCAACAGCAAGTTCGTGCTGGCCGACCCGTCAACCGCAACGGATGAAGACCTTGACCGGGTGGAATCCATTGTCGCACATGAATATTTCCACAACTGGACCGGCAACCGGGTGACCTGTCGCGACTGGTTCCAGCTGACGCTGAAGGAAGGGCTGACGGTCTATCGCGACCAGTGTTTTTCGGCCGACATGCATGATGAGGGCGTGCAGCGTGCCGGCGATGTCAGCCTGCTGCGGGCCGCGCAGTTCCCCGAGGATGCCAGCCCGACAGCGCATCCCATCCGGCCCGAATCCTATCGCGAGATCAATAATTTCTACACACCGACTGTGTATGAGAAGGGAGCCGAGGTGATCCGCATGATGGCGGGCTATCTTGGGCGTGATGGATTTCGCCGCGGCATGGATCTGTATTTCCAGCGTCATGATGGCACCGCCGTGACCTGCGATGACTTCGTCGCCGCACTTGCCGACGCCAATGATCGCGATATGTCTGTCTTCGCTCGTTGGTACAGCCAGGCTGGCACGCCGACGCTGACCGTGTCGCGCCAGAGCGATACCAACGGGGTGACACTGCATCTTGCGCAGACGACGCCGGAAACCGCCGCCGAGACCCCGCGTGACCCCTTGCCGGTGCCGGTTCGACTTGGTTTCGTCGGCGATGATGGCCGGCCGGTGAAACTGCGCCGGGACGGCGAAATTGCGGCGCGGGATGAGCATGTGCTGCTGTTTCATGGCGCCGAGGCAGCGTTCCGGTTTGAAGGTGAAACCGGGAGTGGTCGCGCCCCGACACCAAGTCTGCTGCGCGGGTTTTCGGCACCGGTGCGGCTTGTCGATGACCTGAGCGATGATGAACGTCTGCATCTGATGGCGTATGACAGTGATCTGTTCAATCGCTGGGATTCGGCGCAGATGCTGGCCACCGGCGCGATCCTGTCGTTGGCGGCAGGTGAGGCGGTGGCACTCGAACCTCTTGCCGCAGGTTATCGGCGTATCATTGAGGATGCCGCGCTTCTCGACGAATTCAAGGCTGGCACGCTGCGTCTTCCCGGAATTGCGATCCTCGAAGCCGCGCGAAGCCCGGCCGACCCGGTCGCCCTGTTCCTTGCGCGCCGTGGCCTGCTCGCCGCGCTGGGGCGGGCACTGGCACCGGAGATTGGTGCGGCGATTGCGTCCCGTGGCGGGATGGCTGGCAGTGCCGGTGGCAGGGCCCTGCTGACCCAATTTGTAGAGCTTGGCGTTGCGGCTGGTGATGCGGGCGCGGTGGCTGCCGCCGAAGACATGGTGTCGGACCGCAATATGACGATTTCGCAAGGTGGCCTGAAAGCACTGATCCATTCTGATGATCCGGCGCGCGCACGGGCGTTGCAGGCTTTTCATGACCGCTGGCAGGCGGATTCGCTGGTGATGGAAAAATGGTTCCAGATGGAAGCCATGTCATCGGTCGGTGCGACACTGGTCAGGCTGGATGAATTGATGCAGCATCCGGGCTTCGATCCGAAAAACCCGAACAAAATCCGCGCCGTTCTCGGTGCCTTCATGGCTGGCAACACACCTGGATTCCACGCCGCTGACGGGTCCGGATACCGCTATATGGCTGAACGACTTGTCGAGATTGACGCGCGTAACCCGCAGATTGCAGCGCGGATGGCGCTGCCGATGACACGGATGGCAAATTATGATGAACCGCGCCAGCAAATGATGCGCATGGCCCTGGCCACCATCAAGGCTGGTGCAGGTTCAAACGATCTGAAAGAGGTTGTCGAGAAGGCGCTGTAGCGTGCTTTTACGAACGTCGATGATCGTCTAGCGTAGCAGGAAGGCGGGGACATGCCCCGTATCATGCAGCGTATCACCTTTACAGTCTGGCGGTGCGGGCAACTCGCCTGCGTGCGTTTCCTTGCTACGACGTGATTTGCCACGCCCTTCGGTGCGGGCTTCAGCCTTGGTATCAGACTTCTTTTCGGGCTCGGCCTCAGACTTCCGGTCCGACTTTTGGCCAGCCTTCCTGGGCGTGTCCGTCTTGCCAGACTTTTTATCGTCAGACTTTTTATTGTCAGACTTTTTATCGCCAGATTTTGTTGGTGCAGCTTCGCCGCCCTCGGTCAGCGGGATTGCCTTGCCGATCAGCTTTTCAATTGCCCCGACATATTTGCGGTCATCCTCACTGGCGGCGATGGTGAAGGCGCGCCCGGATTTCCCGGCGCGGCCGGTGCGGCCAATGCGGTGGACATAATCCTCGGCATTTCCGGGAACGTCGAAATTGAACACATGGCTGAGGCCGACGATGTCGAGGCCGCGCGCTGCCACGTCGGAGGCAATCATCAACGGCACCTCGCCATCCTTGAATTTCTGCAGCGCCTCCAGCCGTGCCGACTGGGTCATGTCGCCATGCAGCGCGACAGCGTCGAATTTATGCCGTTTCAATGAGGTAACCAAGGTACTGATGTCGCGCTTGCGGTTGCAGAAAATCACCGCGTTCTTCACATCCTCGCTGCGAAGCAGGTCGCGAAGCGCCTCGCGCTTGCTGCGCGGGCTGGTCCAGATCAGGTGCTGGGCGACTGTGTCGGCGGTTGATGCCGGCGGCGCCACTTCGATGACCTTCGGGTTGGATACGAACTTGTCGCTCAGCTTCTTGATGTCGTCCGACAGTGTGGCTGAGAAGAACAATGTCTGGCGAAGCGGCGGCAGCAGTCCGACAATGCGCTCAACATCGGGGATGAAACCCATATCAAGCATCCTGTCAGCCTCGTCGATGACAAGAATTTTCACATCGGTCAGAAGCACCTTGCCACGCTCGAAATGGTCAAGAAGTCGGCCGGGTGTTGCGATCAGCACATCAACACCCTTATCGAGAGCGGTGTTCTGATCGGCAAAGCTGACACCGCCGATGAGCAGGGCCATCGACAGCTTGTGATAGGTGCTGAATTTTTCAAATGAGTCGGCGACCTGGGCGGCCAGTTCGCGGGTTGGCGCCAGGATCAGCGACCGCGGCAACCGCGCCTTGGCGCGTCCGGCGGCAAGAATTTCGATCATTGGCAGCGTGAAGGAGGCGGTCTTGCCGGTTCCGGTCTGCGCCGAGCCAAGGATATCGCGCCCCATCAACACATAGGGGATGGATTTTTCCTGGATCGGGGTGGGGGCTGTGTAGCCGAGGTCGGCGACAGCCTGGCTTAGCTCTGGGCAAAGGCCAAGATCAGAAAAATTCAACGGGAGCGTCCTTTGGCAACGTGTGTATGGCCGTGTTCATGACCGTGTTTGTCAACGTATCTATCTACGTATCTGTCAATTTGCACGGGGAAAAAGCCCTTGGTCGATGGTCAATGAACGGTCTCGAAACAGTTTCGTTCTGTTGATCGGCGCTCTCGCGCTGGGCTAGTCTGGGGTGGTCTTACAGATTAAACACGCAAAGGTCAATCATATTGCGGCCCGTAATGCGGCCCCTTATTACTGCCTCTCTTTTCTGCTTCTCGTTAGGGCCCTCATTTCGGACCCTCATTTCGGACCCTCATGGCTGCCGTCCCCGAACCGGCCAGGTGGGCCAAACAGGCCAAACAGGATTCTTCTCGATGACACAAATTCCGACACCTGTATTTATTCCTGGCCTTGTCTGCACGGCCGATCTGTTTGCCGCACAGAGCGTCGGCCTCGACTTTCCCGCGGTGCCGGTGATGGCCGATACGCTTGGCCATGACAGTCTTGCCGAGATGGCGGCACGGGCCCTGTCACGTGTCAAGGGACCGGTGGTGCCTGTCGGGTTGTCGATGGGGGGGTATGTGGCGATGGAGATGGTGCGGCAGGCACCAGACCGTATTGCCGGGTTGGTGCTTCTCAACACCGCCTACGGCACCGACACCCCGGAACGGCGCGAGCAGCGCCTGGCGACAATAGAGATGGCCAAAAGTGACAGGTTTCGCGGCGTGACGCGGCATCTGATGAAAAGCTTCCTGTCGCCGGCAGCGATGGAGGATGAGGCGCTGGTGGCGCGGGTTATCGCCATGGCCGAGGCGGTGGGGCGCGAGAATTTCATCCGGCAGCAGCAGGCCATTCTGAACCGCCGTGACCAGAGTGATACGCTGCGCGGATTGGCGGTGCCGGCGCTGGTGCTGTGCGGTAGCCTCGATACGCTGACGCCGCCGGACATCTCGCGCCAGATGGCGGCGCTGGCCCCGCAGTCAGAGCTGGTGATCCTCGATGATGTCGGGCATCTGTCGACAATGGAGGCACCGGACGCGGTGACCGCGCATCTGAACAGGTTTTTGGCGAGCCTGGATGCCTAGGGTCTAGACATCGAGGTCGGCAAGAACCTCTTCGGCATGGTCGCGGATATAGCCAAAACGCAATTCCGCCTTTTTTCCCATCAGCGTCGAGACAAGCTGGTCGACGCCGCGGCGGGCATCAGCGCCGGAGCTGTCGCGGCGCGGCAAGTCAACCCTCAGCAACCGGCGGCTTGCCGGGTTCATCGTTGTTTCCTTCAGCTGTCCCGGCGGCATCTCGCCAAGTCCCTTGAAGCGGCTGATCTCGATCTTGCCGCGCTTGTCAAAGCCGCTCTCGGCCAGCTCTTCGCGCTGCGCGTCGTCAAGCGCGTAGAGCGTGGTGCCGCCCTGCGTCATGCGATAGAGCGGCGGCTGCGCCAGAAAC